>JBJMTX010000053.1:0-27719 GCA_045811485.1 Allosphingosinicella sp. | reverse complement strand
GCGCGCATTCGGCGTAGAATTCGGTCGCCTGCTGGCTTCCGACCGGAAGATAGTTGAGGAGGACGTCGGTCTCGGTCTCCCTCAGCGTGCGGACGATGTCGGCGCGCTCCGGCTGCTTGAGGCTGGCGGGAAGGAAGGTGCGTTCGTCCGGCCACTCGGCCATATGCTCGGAATAGCCGTCGAGGATCCGGCCCATCGCGACCTTCACGCCGCTTGTCGGCACGTGATCGCAGAAGACGGCGGTGCAATTGGGCTTCTCGAAGATCGCTTGGGCGACGTCCTCGCCCACCTTTCGGCGGTCGATGTCCCAGGCCGCGACGATTCGGATGTCCTTGGGCCGGTAGCCGCCCAGATCCCAGTGCATCAGCCCGATCTGGTCGTTGGCGCCGCCATTCTGGTAATGCGCCAGCCCCTGGACCAGCGAGCTGGCGCAATTGCCCACGCCGACGATGGCGATGTTGATCGTCTTCGGATCGTGGAGGCTCATCGCGCGGCGGCCGGCGAGAGGGCGGGAAGGGCGGATCGAATGGGGGTTTGACAGCGCATGGCGCGCTTCTGCGTCGCAAACCGCCCGTAGGCAAGCTTTGCGACGCCATTTCCGCAGGTTGCCTGCATTCTGGTCCGTCCTTCTCTCGCCCATGCGGGCGACCGCGGGCCTCCATAGGAGCATTTCCCGACGCGGACAAATGCAATGCGGAGGCGCGGTGCCCGCCGCGACCCTCGACTGTCCCGAGCGAGGGAACAAAGCCTTGCAACTCGGGTTGACGGTAAAAGCCGCAAATTCTTCCTCCCGCCACCCTTTTTCCCTTTTTCCAGCCGAGATGACGGAGCGCATGCCAGCCCGCTTTGCCCTTTCATTCCGCGAGGGTTTCGCTCGATGAGGCCCTGGGGGCTGCGAATCCTCGTCGCCGTCGAATCGGCCGGCGCCCAGTGGCGCTACGGCCTCGAGCTCGCGCGCGGTCTGGCGCGGCTGGGGCACGAGATCGTCCTCGCCGCGATCGGGCCGCGACTGACCGACGAGCAGCGCGGGGCGGCCGCCAAGGTGGCGGGCCTTCGGCTGATCGAGACCGGACTGGCGCCCGAAGGGCTTCCCGGCGACGAGCCGTCGCTTCGCAGGATCGCCGAGACTCTCGCCGGGATCGCGATCGAGCAGAGCGCGGACATCGTCCAGCTGAACGCCGCTTCGCTCGTCTCGCTCGCCGATTTCGGGGCTCCGGTCGTCGCCGTCCATCACGGCTGCGCCGCGACGCGCTGGCAGGCGCTTCACGCGAGCCCGCCGCCGGCCGAGGTCGCCCGCCGGGTCGAGCTGGTCCGGATCGGCCTCCATACCGCCGATATCGTCGTCGCGCCGACCTCGGCCTTCGCCTCGACTTTGCACCGCAGCTACGGCCTCGCGGAGCTTCCGAGGGCCGTCCACCACGGCCGCTCGCCGCTCGCCGCGCCGAGCGGGATGCCGCACGATTTCGTCTTCACCGCCGGCCGGCTGTGGGACGAAGGCGAGAATTTCGCGGCGCTCGATTCGGCCGCCGGACGGATCGACGTGCCGATCACGGCCGCGGGGCCGCTGACCGGCCCGAAGGGCAGCCAGATCGTGTTCGACAGCCTCCACTGCCTCGGAGCGGTCGGCGAGCAGGAAGTGGCGCGCTGGCTCTCGGCCCGGCCGGTCTTCGTCTCCGCAGCGCTCTACGAGCCTTCGGGAATGACGGTGCTCGACGCCGCGGCAGCGGGCTGCGCGCTCGTCCTCTCGGACATCCCGGCCTTCCGCGAGCTTTGGGAAGAGGTCGCCGTCTTCGTCGATCCGAGCGACGAATCGGGCTTCACCCGCGCCATCGCGGCCCTGGTCGCCGACGATTTCGAGCGCGCCGTGCTCGGCCGGGCCGCGCGCGAACGCGCCTCGCGCTACACGCCCGACGCGATGGCCGCGCAGATGGCCTCGATCTACCGAAGCTTGCTGCCGGCCATTCGGCGCCCTGTCCTGGCGGCGGCGCGCGAGGCGGCTTAGTTCCCCGGCGAAAGCCGGGGGCCAGAGTCACCATCAGAAGGGCTGGGCCCCGGCCTTCGCCGGGGAACTCAGCGCGCGAACAGGTTGGCCGGGTTCGCCATCGCCTTGAGCTCGAGCGCGTTGCCCGACGGGTCGAGGAAGAACATCGTCGCCTGCTCGCCGGTCTGGCCGCGGAAGCGGACGGTCGGTTCGATGACGAAATCGGTGCCGGCGGCCCGAAGCCGCTCCGCCAGCGCCTCCCAGGCCGGTATTTCGAGGACGGCGCCGAAATGCGGCACCGGCACGTCATGACCGTCGACCGGATTGTGATGGGCCCTGGGCCTCATCTCCGGGTCGAGATGGGCGACGATCTGGTGGCCGAAGAAATCGAAGTCGATCCACTCGTCCGAGCTTCGGCCCTCGCCGCAGCCGAGCAGGCCGCCGTAAAAGGCTCGGGCCGCTTCGAGATCGTGGACCGGGAAGGCGAGGTGGAAGGGGGGAAGAGTCATGTCCGTCCCTCTGTCATTGCGGGCGGAGCGAAGCAATCCAGTACCGGCTCGGCGAAGGAACTGGATTGCTTCGTCGCTTCGCTCCTCGCAATGACGGGCGCGTGAAGCCTCTTCTCCTCGCCTTCCTCGCCGGGCTTGCGGCGGCCTGCGGTTTCCAGCCGCTCGGGCTTTGGCCGCTGACGCTGGCGGCTACCGCCTTGCTGATATGGCTGATCCGCGAGGCGCCGGGCCTGAGGAGCGCTCTGGCGCGGGGCTGGTGGTTCGGGCTCGGCCATTTCGTGCTCGGGCTGAACTGGATTGCGACCGCCTTCACCTTCCAGGCCGAGATGCCGGCCTGGCTCGGCTATGTCGCGGTCGTCCTGCTCTCGCTCTATCTCGCCGTCTATCCAGCCGCCGCCGCGGGCCTGGCGTGGCGGTGGGGACGTCGGAACGACCTTCGCCTGGCGCTGGCCTTCGCCGCCGCCTGGATCGTCACCGAATGGCTTCGCGCGACGATGTTCACCGGCTTCGCCTGGAACCCGCTCGGAGTCGCGCTGCTGGCGACTCCGGTTTCCTGGTCCGCGCGGCTCGTCGGCACCTACGGCCTCTCGGGCCTGACAATCCTGGTCGCCGGGGCGCTCCTCCTCCTCCTCCTCGGCCTGCGCGAATGGCGCTCGGCGGTCCTCGCGGCGGCCTCGGTCGCGATCGTCGCGGGGGCGGGCTTCCTGGCCAGCGGCGCAACCCTAGGCCCGTCCGGCCCCGCGCTTCGAATCGTTCAGCCCAATATTGGCCAGCAGGACAAATGGCGGGAAGGCTTCGAGGACGAGAATCTGGCCCGGCTGGAGCGGCTGTCGCGCTGGGGCCGGGACGAGCCGCGCCTGTTGCTCTGGCCGGAGGCGGCGGTCACCCGTCCGCTCGAGAACGGCCTGAGCGATCCCCAGCGAGTCGTCGAGGTGATCGAGCTCCGCCGCGACGTCGCGGCGATGCTGGGCGGGAAGGACCTGCTCCTGACCGGCGGCGTCACCTGGCGCTCGCCCGACGGCCTCGACGTCACCAGCGCCACCAACAGCGTCTTCGCGCTCGACCGCTCCGGGCGGATCCTCGCCCGCTACGACAAGGCGCATCTCGTCCCCTATGGCGAATATCTGCCGATGCGGCCGATCCTCTCCGCCCTCGGACTGTCGCGGCTGGCGCCGGGCGACATCGATTTCGATCCGGGGCCGGGCGCCCGAACGCTCGACCTTCCGATCGTCGGAAAGGTCGGCTTCCAGCTCTGCTACGAGATCATCTTCTCGGGCCAGGTGGTCGACCGGCACGACCGACCCGCTTTCCTGTTCAACCCGTCCAACGACGCCTGGTTCGGCGCCTGGGGCCCGCCCCAGCACCTCGCCCAGGCGCGGCTTCGGGCGCTCGAGGAGGGCTTGCCCGTGCTTCGAGCGACCCCGACCGGCATTTCGGCGGTGGTCGACGCCGACGGCCGGCTGCTCGCCAGCCTCGCCTGGCGAAGAGCGGGGGTGATCGACGCCCGCCTTCCGCCGCCCAAGCCGCCGACTCCCTTCGCCCGCTTCGGCAACCTCCTGCCCTTGCTGTTCGCGCTGCTGCTCGCCGGCCTGGCGCTTGCCTCCGGGCGGATTGCAGGACGGCGCAAAGACAGCTAGGGAGCGCGCATATAAGGATATTGTTATATCCGACTCTCCCCGCGATTTTCAGGAAGGCCGGTTTCTCGCGATGCGCAGCAATTACCTCTTCACGTCCGAATCGGTCTCGGAAGGCCATCCGGACAAGGTGTCCGACCAGATTTCCGACGCCATCGTCGACCTCTTCCTGTCGAAGGACCCGGAGGCGCGAGTCGCCTGCGAAACGCTGACGACGACCCAGAAGGTCATCCTCGCCGGCGAGATCCGCGGCAAGGGCATCATGGACGAGGACGGCCATTGGGCGCCGGGCGTCGAGGAGGAAATCGAGCAGGTCGTCCGCCAGACGGTGAAGAGGATCGGCTACGAGCAGGCGGGCTTCCACTGGGAGACGCTCGATTTCTCGAACAACCTCCACCCGCAGTCCGCCCATATCGCGCAGGGCGTCGACGCCAGCGGCAACAAGGACGAGGGCGCGGGCGATCAGGGCATCATGTTCGGCTTCGCCTGCGACGAGACTCCCGATTTGATGCCGGCCACGCTCTATTACAGCCACAAGATCCTCGAGCGGATGTCCGCCGACCGCCATTCCGGCGCCGCGCCCTTCCTCGAGCCCGACGCCAAGAGCCAGGTCACCCTTCGCTTCGAGGAGGGCTGCCCCGTCTCCGCGACCGCGATCGTCGTCTCGACCCAGCACGGCAAGGGCTATGACGAGGGCGACAAGGAGGCCGAGCTCAAGGCCTATGTGAAGAAGGTGATCGCCGACGTGCTTCCCGCGCAGTGGCTCGCCAACGGCACCGTCTACCACATCAACCCGACCGGCAGCTTCGAGATCGGCGGGCCGGACGGCGACGCCGGCCTCACCGGGCGCAAGATCATCGTCGACACCTATGGCGGCGCGGCCCCCCATGGCGGCGGCGCCTTCTCGGGCAAGGACCCGACCAAGGTCGACCGTTCGGCGGCCTATATCGCCCGCTACCTCGCCAAGAACATCGTCGCCGCCGGACTCGCCAAGCGCTGCACGATCCAGCTTGCCTACGCGATAGGCGTGTCGGCGCCGCTGTCGCTCTACGTCGATACGCACGGCACCGGCAACGGCGCGGACGATGCCTCGATCGAGAAGGCGATCATGTCGATCCAGGAGCTGGGCGGACTCACCCCGCGCGCGATCCGCACCCATCTCGGCCTCAACAAGCCGATCTATCAGCGCACCGCCGCCTACGGCCATTTCGGCCGGACCGCGGAAGGCGACTACTTCCCGTGGGAGAAGACGGATCTGGTCGAGGCGCTGAAAGCCGCTCTCTAGGGCCAGCCTCGGCGGTTGAACGGCGCGCGGACTTCGGCCATTCTGGCCGTCCGTGGTCAGGGAGATTGTCATGAAGCTGCCGCTCGCTCTGTTGGGCGCCTTGATCGCGCTTGCGCCCCCGGCCGCCGGCGCCGCGGCCAAGGCTCGAGTGACTAAGGCCGAAGCCTCGCAGGCCCGGCTCGCCTTCGAACGGGGCAAGCTCATCTACGCCTACGATCGCGCCGCCTGGCAGGGCAGCGACGATCTCGTGGCGAAGGTGCCCGATTATGCCTCCAAGGTCGGCGGATGGATCGTCGACGGACCCGCGGACTCGGCCCAGCTCGTCTTCTACGACAAGGACGAAGCCGATCCCCATGCCGTCTACATCGCCAGCTTCCAGGGCGCCAAGCTGTCGTCCTCGCACGTAGTGGGCGCCGGCGGCGACCGAACGCTCAGCCCCGCGCGCAAGGCGATGATCGCGGCGAGACGCGCGGCTCTCCAGGCGCTCGACGGCTCGGACATCGATCGCTGCAAGGAGCAGCCTTTCAACAGCGTCGTCCTGCCCCCCGAGAAGCCGGGCGCTCCGACCCTCGTCTACGTCATGACCCCCCAGAGCAGCCTGAAGGCGATCCCGATCGGCGGCCATTACCGGATCGAAGTGGCCCCCGACGGCAAGGCCGGCGCGCCTCGGCCGCTTGCCCAAAGCTGTCTGGAGATGCCGCTGGAGGATACGGCCGGACACCGGCCCGCCGCCTTGTTCGTCACCGATACGCTCAATCCGGTGCCCACCGAGATGGAGGTCTTCTCGTCCTTCGCGGCCGGGCTGCCGATCCAGGTCACGACCGGGAACGGGCGGCTCTGGCAAGTGAACGGGACCGGGATCAAGGCGATGGCCGCCAAGCGCCCCTAGCCTGGCGGCGGGTGAAGGCAGGCGCCGCCCGATGAACGATCCCACCACCATCCGCCGGCTCTACGGCCGCCGCTCGGGGCACAAGCTTCGCGGCGGGCAGGCCGAATTGCTCGAGCGGCTGCTTCCGGCCTTGAGCGTGCCCGATGAGGGGCCGGTCAGCTCTGAGACGCTGTTCGGCGACTCGCGGCCGCTCCACTTCGAGATCGGCTTCGGCTCGGGCGAGCATCTCGCCTACCGCGCCGATTTGCTTCCCGACCACGGCTTCGTCGGCGCCGAGCCCTTCCTCAACGGTGTCGTAGGCGCCCTCGGCCATGTCCGCGACGGCCGGCTCGCCAACGTCCGGCTCCACATGGGCGACGCGCTCGACGTGCTCGAGCGGGTGCCCGACGGCGCTCTGAGCTTCGTCTACCTGCTCCATCCCGACCCGTGGCCCAAGGCTCGGCACGCCAAAAGGCGGATGGTCAATGACGGCCCTCTCGACCTGATCGCCGCCAAGCTGAAGCCGGGCGGCGAGTTGCGGCTCGGCACCGACGATCCGGTCTATTGCCGCTGGTCGATGATGGTGATGAGCCGCCGCCGCGATTTCGAATGGCTCGCCGAGAGCGCCAGCGACTTCCTCACCCGCCCCGGCGGCTGGCCCGAGACGCGCTACGAGGCCAAGGCCCGGCGGAAGGGGCACGAGGTGTGGTATTTCAGGTACTGGCGGGTTTGAGCCCCGTCATTGCGAGCGAAGCGCGGCAATCCAGCGCTGCCTCCGGGGCCCCGCTGGATTGCTTCGTCGCTGCCGCGAAGCGGCAGTTTATCCTGAGCGCCGCCGCAGGCGGCGTCGAAGGGCTCCTCGCAATGACGGCTACTTCGCCGGCGTGAGCTTGAGCAGCTTCGCCCCCGGCCCGTCCTCGAGCAGCCAGACCGCGCCGTCGGGCCCCTGCTCGACCTCGCGGATGCGCTGGCCCATGCCCCAGCGCTCGACCTCGCGCGCGTTCGTGCCGTCGATGTCGACGTGGATCAGCGCCTGGCTCGACAGGCCCGCGACGAGGGCGTGGCCGCGCCAGCCCGGGAAGAGCGAGCCCGAATAGAGGATGAAGTCGCCCGGCGAGATGACCGGGGTCCACCACGCCTTGGGCGCCTCGAATTCGGGGCGGGTCGAGTGGTCGGGGATATCCCGGCCGTCATAATGATCGCCGTTGGAGACGATCGGATAGCCGTAATTGCGGCCCCTCAGGATGAGGTTGAGCTCGTCGCCGCCCTTCGGGCCCATCTCGATCTCCCACAGCTTGCCGTCGGGGGCGAACTTGAGGCCGAGCGGGTTGCGGTGGCCGAGGGTCCAAATCTGGGCGGTCACCCCGCCGCGCGAGGCGAAGGGGTTGTCGGCGGGAACGCTCCCGTCGTCGTTCAACCGGACGACCTTGCCGAGGTTCGCTTTCATGTCCTGCGCCGGATCGAAATGCTGGCGCTCGCCCGAACTGATGTAGAGCTTGCGGTCGGGGCCGAAGGCGATCCGGTGGCCGAAATGCCCGCGCCCGTCGAGCTTGGGGGTCTGGCGCCAGATCGCCTGCAGGCCTTCCAGCCGGACGCCCTTGCCCGCCTCCTCGACCAGCCGGCCGCGCCCGACGACGGCGCCGCGCGTGTCGCCCGGGCCGGCCTCGACCCAGCTCAGATAGACGAGGCGGTTGCGGGCGAAATCGGGGTGGAGGACGACGTCGCCGAGCCCGCCCTGGCCGCCATAATCGACCGCCGGCGCCCCGGCGACGTCGCCGACCCGCCCGGTGTCGCTCCACAGCAGCTTCAACTTGCCCTTCTTCTCGGTGATCAGGGCCTGTCCGGTGCCGGGGATGAAGGCCATCGCCCAGGGCTCGTCGAACCTCGCCACCTCCCGCACCTGGAACGGCCGCGACGCGGACGAAGCAGGCGCCGCCGCGCTGCTCCCGCCCGCGCCCGAAGCGCCGCAGGCGGCGAGGAGGAGAAGTGGGAGAAGGCTGCGCATCAATGGCTCCTTGAAGGGCGGCGGCGGGCGAGTCGGCCCGCCGGACACGATATCCCGAGAGGTCCGGCGAGCGCTACCGCCTTCAACGGCGGCCGATTTTTTCACACGAAGGCGCGAAGGCGCGAAGGGGCCTCGTTTCCAGTGTCTCTCCGCCGCAGGCGGATCAAATATTCGAACCGCTATCGCGGGGAGGAGAGTCGATGGGCGTGGTGAAGCCCTCGGACTCTTCGCGTCTTCGCGTCTTCGCGTGAAAATAAATGGGTTTGCGTCCAACTGGTCGGGCCAAGGAAATGCCCTAGCGCCGCCGCCTCAGCTCGCGCTTCCAGTCGATCTCGGAGGGCAAGGGGAGGCTGGTGTCGGTCGGCGCATCGTCGACGAGCTCGAATTCGGGGTTGCGCACCTTGGCGCCTCGGCGGTGGAGGCAGAGGAGGCAGACGAAGCGGCGGCGGACTTCTTCGAAGGTCGCCACCCAGCCCTTGCGGTGGAACAGCCACCACAAAGCATGGCTGCTGAACACCGCCCCGTGCCGGCACTCGCGGCAGGTCAGCCGGATCGTCCGGCCGCGCGCGGCGGCGTCGAACAATTCCTTGAGCGGATATGCGTGCGGAAGATCGGCCATCGTGAGAACAGATAGCGAACAGATGCGCGATTTGGAAGCGCCGGCGAGGCTGCTATCCTCCCTTTCATGTGCAATCTCTTTCGACTTCGCAACGTCGAGGATCTGAGCCGGATCTTCGACGCCCGGCCGCTCCAGGAGAGCTTCGAGCTCAAGCCGGATTGCTATCCCAAATATGAGAGCGCGGTGATCCGCAAGGTGGATGGCGAGCGCGTTATCGACTGCATGGCGTGGGGGATCGTGAGGACCATGCCCGGCAAGAGCGGCAAGCCGGTCAAGAAGGCGGTGACCAACGTCCGCAACCTTTCCAGCCCGTTCTGGCGCTCGACCATCGCCAATCCGGCCCAGCGCTGCCTCGTCCCCTTCACCAGCTTCGCCGAGCCGAGGCCGGGCAAGGATCCGGAGACGGGCCGCCCGGCGAACTGGTGGTTCACCATCGAGGGGGAGGAATGCTGCGCCTTCGCCGGAATCTGGCGGATGAGCGAGGGCGCGCCGCGCTTCGCCTTCCTGACCTGCGAGCCCAATCCGCTCGTCGCCCCGCTCCATCCCAAGGCGATGCCGGTCATCCTCCAGCGCGAGGACCATGACGCGTGGCTCGACGGCGAGGCCGACGAGGTCTGCGCCCTCGCCCAGCCTTTCCCCAGCCAGCTGATGCGGGTGGCATAGAGCTGAAGAAGCGCGCAGCGCCAAGCTAAAATGGCGCAGACTTATCAGTAGCGCACGGCAGCGGAGCCGTCCGCGGATTCTTTGCGGCTTTGCGGCTTTGCGTGAGACCAATTTCATGCCGTCGAGCGCGGCACAGAGGTGGGAAGATTGTCTCACGCAAAGCCGCAAAGCCGCTAAGGGGCCGTGCCGGTGGATATCGAGCGGCCAGCGACGATCGCCGCGATGGATTTTCCGCTTCGCGGGAATGGGGTGGGCGATAACCCTTGCGTGGACGGAACGATTCGCCGGCCCTGCACGTCTATCGCCCGGGTCCCCGTGGAGAGGCCCGTCATCGGGAGAGATGGGATGCGTAATCGGATGGTAGCCGTGGTCCTGGCTTCGGCCGGCCTGCTGGCGCTCGCGGGCTGCGAGACCGTCGCCGAAGAAGCGAACGAGGCGGTCGGGTTCGAATATGTCGCGATGCTCGCACCGGCGGGCGGCGGAGCCGTGGCCGGCAAGGCGAAGATCAGCCTCAACGACGCAACCAACACCTTGTGCACCGACCTCGAGCTGTCGGGCGTCACCATGACGGTCGGCCATGTCGTCGGCCCGGGCGACACCGTCATCGCCACGCTCGACGTCCCCAAGCACGACAATGACAGCAAGGATTGCGACCAGATCACCGACGCCCAGCTCGACGCGATCAAGGCCAATCCGGGCGACTACAAGGTGCATGTCGGGACGACGACGGGCAATCTGTTCGGGACTCTCGTCAAGGCTTGAGGCGAAAGGGGCGGCGGCCTTCGGAGGAACGATCCGCGCCGGGTAAGTGTTTAATCGGGACCGGGAAATTGAAGAAAGGTCTCGATATGCGCAAGCAACTCGCGGCGCTGGCGATCGGCGCCTTCGCCCTCACCGCCCCACCTCGCCGCCCAGACGATGGACCATGGCAAGTCCGCCGACGCGGCGGGCCAGGACAAGGTCTGCCTGATCACCTGGAAGAGCGCGGCCGACGCCGCCGCCGGCGCCGACGCGACCGCGATCAACGGCAAATATCTGCCGCGCAAGGCCGCCGAGGCGCAGGCCGCGAACAGCGGCGGCAGATCGCGCGTGTTCGACTATTCGAACAGCAGCCAGACCGGCAATAACGGAACGGTGACGATCGCCGACAACGACCAGGAGCGCGCCTTGTGCGAAGGGCCGGAGTTCAATCCGAACCTGAGGTAGAAGGGCCGTCATTGCGAGGAGCGAAGCGACGCGGCAATCCAGTAGGCCTCCGAGGCCGCACTGGATTGCCGCGCTTCGCTCGCAATGACGGGTCAGCTCGCGCCCCTCCTCCCATGCCTCAATAAGCCGCCGCTCTCAGCGGCAGGCTGAGCACTCGGCGATGCCCCTCGTCCTCTATCTCGATCGAGCCCGTGTCCGACAAGGCGTCCGCCGCGAGGCGCTCGCGGAGCACACGGCCGGCGAAGCTGAGCGCCTCGCCGAGGGCGGCGAGGTCGCTCTCGCAATATTTGCCGACGAGGTCGGTCTCCTCGAAGCCTTCGCCGCAGACGTTGAAGAAATAGCGGGGCATCACGGCAGGAACATCGCGGACCCGGAACGGGTTCCGGCGCGCTTCGTCGCTGGCTTGCCAGGCCGGGGCGCTAAGAGACACGATTGAAACACTTTTCCTTTTCCCCTGACATAGACGGGTAATACACCTCCGCGAAATGAGGCGTCGCCCGACGGCCGCATCCGCAGCCCGAGACGCACGGGGGTTTCGCCCGATCGGCCCAATCAGCCCGCCCTGACCGGCGCAGGCGAGACGGCCGGCGGGCGGGACCCCCATCC
This sequence comes from Allosphingosinicella sp., assembly GCA_045811485.1. Taxonomy (GTDB): domain Bacteria; phylum Pseudomonadota; class Alphaproteobacteria; order Sphingomonadales; family Sphingomonadaceae; genus Allosphingosinicella. Next base: position 16,343 of record JBJMTX010000053.1, on the reverse strand, counting down.
CAGACATATCGGAAACCCCCAACCCAGCCCGCTTCGGCGGGACCGACCCCTCACGCCCATTTCGGGCCAAGAAGAAGGAATGAAAGACGTGGCGAACCTGAACGGCACCATCAAGGCGGATACGATCCACGGCACCGCCGGCGACGACCGCATCTTCGGCGACAACGGCAATGACAGCCTCTTCGGCGGCGCCGGCGACGATTATATCGACGGCGGCAACGGCAGCGACCTCATCTCCGGCGGCGCCGGAAACGACGAGATCGACGGTGGCAACGGCCAGGACACCCTGCAATTCACGGGCAAGCGCGCCGACTACCGCTTCATCGCGATGCAGGACGGCTCGGTGACCGTCCGCGACCTTCGCGCCGGAAGCCCCGACGGCACCGACAAGCTTCTCAACATGGAGCGGGTCGAGTTCGCCGACGGCACCTTCAAGCTCCAGGAGGTGCTTTCCGTCAACGTCGCGCCCGTCGCTCGCAATGACTCGATCACCCTCGCCGAGAATGCCGGCAAGACCGAGGTGACCGCGGTCCTCCTCGCCAACGACAGCGACGCAGACGGCGACTCGCTCAAGATCGTGTCGGTGCAGGGCGTCTCCGCCAAGGGCGCGATCGTCACGCTCGGCGCGGACGGCAAGGTCAGCTACGATAGCGGATCGATCTTCGCCGATCTCAACAACGGCCAGACGGCGACCGACAGCTTCACCTACACGATCAGCGACGGCGCCGGCCACAGCTCGACGGCGACCGCGACGATGACGATCACCGGGATCACGCAGAATGCCACTCCGACCGCCGGCAACGACCAGCTGACGCTGGCCGAGGATTCCGGAGCGACCGACGTCACCGCCCTGCTGCTCGCCAACGACAGCGACCCCGACGGCGACGTCCTCAAGGTAGATTCGGTGCAGGCGACGTCCGACAAGGGCGCAACCGTCACCGTCACCCATGACGGGGTGGTCAGCTACGATCCCGGCAAGATCTTCGCCGGCCTCGAGGACGGCCAGACCGCGACCGACAGCTTCACCTACACGGTGACCGACGGCTTCGGCCACACCTCCACCGCGACGGCGACGGTGACGATCACCGGAGTCGGCGACGAGGTTCCGATGCCCGAGCCCGACGCCTATTTCTACGTCGCCGAGGACGGCACTAACGCCGACGAGATGTTCGGCGCGATCGTCGAATCGTTCGGCTTCGACATCGTCGGGGTCGATTCCAGCCACGCCAAGGGCAGTGTCGTGTTCGACCACGACGCCGGAATCCTAACCTTCACTGCCGACGATCCGGGCAGCGACGTGCTGCTTCCCGACAGCCATGAGGAGACCTGGTTCACCGTCATCGGCGACAATGGCGAGAAGAAGGTGATCGGAATGGTCATCGAGGGCGTCAACGACGACATCGTCGCGGTCGACGACGCGGTCTCGGTCGGCGAAGGCCAGTCGACCGGAAACCTCTGGACGACCCTGATCTCGAACGAGATCGACCCCGACGGCTGGGTCGATTCGGGCCGCGAGATCCTCTCGGTCGGAACCGCCGGAACCCAGGGCGTGGTCAGCTTCGATCCCGTCACCCGCACCGTCAGCTACTCCGCGGCCGGGATCGACCTCGCCCCGGGCCAGACCCTGACCGACAGTTTCACCTACACGGTGGAGGACGGCTGGGGCTCGCAGGACAGCGCGACGGTGTTCGTGACGGTGACCGGCGGCGGCGCTGCCGCCGGCTTCACGACGGCGATGGCCTCGGCCTTCGAGCCGGCGGGCGAGGCGGACTTCGCCGCTCTCGGCATGCACCAGCCGCCGGAGATGCTGGTCGCCGACCTGCCGATCGCCTGATTTGGAGCCCACGCGTGGAGGGCCGCTCCTGCGAGGGCGGCCTTCCATCTGCGTTTTACCGGAAACTGTTAGACGGCAGAGCCTTTTTTGCGCTAAACATGGCGCTTACTCCTTGGCAAAGATTGGCAATATTCGTTATTCTCATGGCATGGCTACGATGAACATCTCTCTGCCCGACAGCCTCAAGGGTTTCGTCGACGAGCAGGTCGCCGAGCGCGGCTACAGCACGAGCAGCGAATATATCCGCGAGCTGATCCGCAAGGACCATGACCGCCAGCACCTGCGCAGGCTGCTGCTCGAGGGCGCGGCGTCGCCGCCGGCCGGTCCGGCCGACGATGCCTATTTCGACCGCCTGCATAAACGGATCGCGGAAAAGGCCGCACAGCGCGCGTGAAGCCCCTCGTCCCGCGCATTGCGGCCGAAAGGGACATCGACGAGATCGCTGATCATTATGCTTCCGAAGCGGGCGAAGATGTCGCTCACGCGTTCGCCGAGGCGCTGCAGGCAGCCTATCGCGCCATCAGTGAACGGCCTCGGACCGGGTCCCCGCGCTTTTCCCACCAATATCATCTGCCCGGTCTCAGGAGCCGACGGCTCGGCCGGTTTCCCTATTTCGTTTTCTACATCGAACGGGACGACCATATCGATGTCTGGCGTATCGTCCATGCGCACCGCGACATTTCCATATCGCTGAGGCCCGGTGACGGCTGAATATTCCGGCGATCGGAAGACGGAGGCGCGACATGGAGACGCTCCGCCGGTTGCTGTTAGAAGGCGCTGCTTCGCCGCTTGAAGGCCGGCCGACGGGGCATGGTTCAAGGAATTGCGAAGAGTTGCCTTCAGACCTGCGAAGAAGCGATTTTAACCCCGAGGATGAGAGCGGTCGGCTATGGACCGCCGGTCCGGGGCGACAGTAAAGGAAGGGGATGCTGAGGAGGCACTTAGGAAAGTCGCCTAGTAATTGCGCATCCGCTCATGAGGGAGCCCCTTTCCAGTCTTTCAGCCATCGCTGGCGGCGTCGTCAAGGCCGTTGAAGACCGCGGGAGTCGAAGACGGTAAGGGACTTCACCATGACCTCGAACGAAAGATGGACCGACGTGTCACCTTTCACGAATACCGCCCAATCGCCGACTATCATTCGCTGCAGCGACGTGACGATATCGGGCGCACCCTCGGGCCCGATCCACCACACGTCGTTGAGGAGGCGCGGCAATACCGCGGTAGAGCGATTATGTATCCCATCTACGGCTCGACCATCCTGGATGTCAGGAACGATGAACCCGACACGCCAGAACTCGTCATCGTCTTTCCCGTCCCACCAAGATGGCTGATAATGTAGCTGCCAAGGCTGCCAATGGCTGCTACCGTCGGCGTCGACAACAAAAATGGATTCGTCAGTCATGGCTTCAATGGTGAAGCCGTCGGCGAGGGCAGGCGTGTGTGGACGGCCGATGGACTTGCGCCAGAAAATCTCGCCGAACGCATAGGTTCTTAGCGTCTCGATCGTACCTCCGAGTTCTGCCTTCCACGAGCTGAATCTCTCCGGCGAGAGAACACCATCGAAGAGATGCTTTAGAGCAAGTTGGGCTACGTCCTCATCTTTCGGCATAACTTGGTTCCCTCGCTTTAGGCGCGAAGAATAACACGTCACGTGTTTGCTCGCGAATCGACCGCGGTCGAAACTGCTCTGTGTCGGCGTTTGAACCGAAGCATTCCCGCTTGCCCCTCCGCCCCACGCCGCCTATATGCGCTTCACCTTCCTCGACATCGTCAGACGTTGAGGCTGGTCCCGGGGACGGGGCCGGCGGCGGAGGGTTTTGGTTTGGAGCGCGCGTGGCGGATATCGCTGAAGTGACCCGATTGATCGAGCCGGCGGCCGAGGCCGAGGGGCTTGCGCTGGTGCGCGTCAAGATGATCGGCGGCACTTCGGACCCGACCCTGCAGGTGATGGCCGAACGGCCGGATACGCGGCAATTGAGCCTCGAGGATTGCGAGCGGCTGTCGCGGCGTATCTCGGAGATTCTCGACGAGAAGGATCCGATCGACGGCGCCTACCGCCTGGAAGTGTCGTCTCCCGGAATCGACCGGCCGCTCACCCGGCTCGCCGATTTCTTCGACTGGAAAGGGCATCAGGCGCGAGTGACGCTCGACGAGCCGCTCAACGGGCGCAAGCAATATACCGGCGACCTGCTCGGGCTCGAGGGAGAGACCGTGCTGATCGACGTTCCGGGCATGGGGCCGACCGGCCTCCCGTTCGTCGGGATCCGGTCGGCCAAGCTCGTCATGACCGACAAGCTCATTCAGGCGACCGCTCCGCTCAGCGCGGACGGCGCCGACACGATCAAAGTAGAGGAAGACTGATAATGGCTACCACCGCCGCCGGCGCCCAGGGCGCCGTCTCCGCCAACAAGGCCGAACTGCTCGCCATCGCCGACGCCGTCGCGCGCGAGAAGCTGATCGACAAGGCAATCGTCATCGAGGCGATGGAGGACGCCATCCAGCGGGCCGCCCGCGCCCGCTACGGCGCCGAGAACGACATTCGCGCCAAGCTCGACGCGACCAGCGGCGACCTTCGCCTGTGGCGGGTCGTCGAGGTGGTCGAAGAGGTCGACGATTATTTCAAGCAGGTCAGCCTCGACGACGCCCAGAAGCTCCAGAAGGGCGCCGAGCTCGGCGACTTCATCGTCGATCCGCTGCCGCCGATCGAGTTCGGCCGGATCGCGGCCCAGGCCGCCAAGCAGGTCATCTTCCAGAAGGTTCGCGACGCCGAGCGCGAGCGCCAGTTCGAGGAGTTCAAGGACCGCACCGGCGAGATCATCACCGGAGTCGTCAAGCGCGTCGAGTTCGGCCACGTCGTCGTCGATCTCGGCCGCGCCGAGGGCGTCATCCGCCGCGACCAGCAGATCCCGCGCGAGATCGTCCGTGTCGGCGACCGTGTGCGCTCGCTGATCCTCTCGGTGCGCCGCGAGAACAGGGGTCCGCAGATCTTCCTCAGCCGCGCCCATCCCGACTTCATGAAGAAGCTGTTCGCCCAGGAAGTCCCCGAGATTTACGACGGGATCATCGAGATCAAGGCGGCGGCGCGCGACCCGGGCAGCCGTGCCAAGATCGGCGTGATCAGCTACGACAGCTCGATCGATCCGGTCGGCGCCTGCGTCGGAATGAAAGGCTCGCGAGTCCAGGCCGTCGTCCAGGAGCTCCAGGGCGAGAAGATCGACATCATCCCCTGGTCCGAGGACCTCGCCACCTTCGTCGTCAACGCGCTTCAGCCGGCCACGGTCAGCAGGGTCGTCATCGACGAGGAGGAGAGCCGGATCGAGGTGGTCGTCCCCGACGACCAGCTCAGCCTCGCCATCGGCCGGCGCGGCCAGAACGTCCGGCTCGCCTCGCAGCTGACCGGTTCGGCGATCGACATCATGACCGAGGCGGATGCCAGCGAGAAGCGCCAGCGCGAGTTCATCGAGCGGTCCGAGCTGTTCCAGAAGGAGCTCGACGTCGACGAGACCCTCGCCCAGCTGCTGGTCGCCGAGGGCTTCGGAGCGCTCGAGGAAGTGGCCTATGTCGAGCTCGACGAGCTCGCCTCGATCGAGGGCTTCGACGACGAGCTCGCCACCGAGCTCCAGAGCCGCGCCGCCGAGGCGCTCGAACGGCGCGAGGAAGCGTCGCGGGAAGAGCGCCGCGGCCTTGGCGTGTCGGACGAGCTGGCCGAGATGCCCTATCTCACCGAGGCGATGCTGGTCACGCTCGGCAAGGCGGGCATCAAGACGCTCGACGACCTCGCCGATCTCGCCACCGACGAGCTCGTCCAGAAGAAGCGGCCCGAGCAGCGCCGCCAGCGCGAGCCCAACCGGCCCGAGGACAAAGGCGGGATCCTCGCCGAGTACGGGCTCAGCGACGAGCAGGGCAACGAGATCATCATGGCCGCCCGAGCCCATTGGTTCGAGGATGAAGGGGAGGACGCTGTTGCGGAAACCTCCCAATGAGGGCCTGAGCAGTTCCCCGGCGAAGGCCGGGGCCCAGTCTGACTCCCGAGCTGGATCCCGGCCTTCGCCGGGAAACAGTCGCGAGCACGTCCCCGAGCGCAAGTGCATCCTCTCGGGGGAGCATGGGGCTCGGGATTCGCTGATCCGCCTGGCCCTCTCCCCCGACGGGGACGTCCTGCCCGACGTTCGCGCCAAGGCGCCGGGACGCGGGGCGTGGATCGGAGTCGATCGCTCCGCGCTCGAGGCGGCCCGGCAGAAGGGCCGGCTCAAAGGCGCCCTGGCGCGCGCCTTCAAGGGCGCGCAGCTCCGGATCCCCGACGATCTCGGCGAGCGTATCGAGGCCGCTCTCCGCCAGGCGCTGCTCGATAGGCTCGGACTCGAGGCCCGCGCCGGAACGCTTCTGACCGGCTCCGACCGGATCGAGGATTCCGCCCGAAAAGGCGAGGTGAGGCTGCTCCTCCACGCCGCCGACGCCGGCGAGGACGGCAACCGAAAGCTCGACCAGGCCTGGCGGGTCGGCGGCGGCGCCGAAGGGGGTGGGCGCCAAGGGCTGGTGATTCCAGCACAAAGGACCATATTGTCATTGGCGCTCGGGCGGGAGAATGTGGTACATATCGCCCTCACGGATCGTGGGGCTGCCGCGCGTGTCGGCCATGCGCTCGACCGGTGGCGCGCTTTTATCGGAACCGAGGCTGGGCTAGAGGCCGCGACCGCGGGCACGCCGGACGCGTCGGCTGAGGATTTGGACGAAGGAAAGTAATGAGCGAGACGACAGATAAGCCGAAGCTTGGCGCGCGCGCCCCCCTGGGGCTGAAGCGCACCGTCGAGACCGGCAAGGTCAAGCAGAGCTTCAGCCACGGCCGCTCGAACACGGTCGTGGTCGAGGTCAAGAAGCGCCGGATCCTGGGTCCGGCCGCGGCGCAGGAAGCGCCAAAGGTCGAGGAGGCGCCCAAGCCGGCGCCGCCGCCTCCAGTCGCGCGCGCGCCGGAGCCCGCCCGCCCGGCGCCTCAGCGCCCGGTCAACGACGCCCTCAGCCGCCGCGAGATCCAGGAGAAGCTGCTCCGCGAGGCCGAGGAAGCGCGGCTCTCCCAGCTCGAGGAGGCGCGCCGCCGCGAGGATCGTCAGGTCCAGCAGGCCACCGAGGACGAAAAGCGCCGCGCCGAGGAGAATAAGCGGGCCGAGGAGGAGCGCGCCGAAGCCGCCCGCCGCGAGGCCGAGGAAGCCGCCCAGCGCGCCACCGAGGAGTCGAGCGCTGCCTCGAGCCCCGCCGAAGCCGCGCCGGCGCCGGTCGCCGACGACGAGGATGAGGAGCGCCGCCCCGGCCACGCCCGTCCCAAGCATCACGCCCCGGCCGCCAAGCGGCCCGAGCCGGCGCGCCCGGCGCGCGGCCGCGACGACCGCCGCCACGCCGGCAAGCTCACCGTCAGCCGGGCTTTGTCCGACGAGGACGACAGCCGCGCCCGGAGCCTGGCCGCGCTCCGCCGCGCCCGCGAGAAGGAGCGGCGCCACCATCAGCAGTCCGGCCCTGCCGCCAAGCAGGTCCGCGACGTCGTCGTTCCCGAGACGATCACGGTCGGCGAGCTCGCCAATCGAATGGCCGAGCGCGGTGCAGACCTCGTCAAGGCGCTTTTCAAGATGGGGACTCCGGTCACCATCACCGAGACGATCGACCAGGATACGGCGGAGCTTCTGATCTCGGAGTTCGGCCATCGGATGGTCCGGGTCTCCGAATCCGACGTCGACATCCAGACGGAGACCGACATCGACGCGGCCGAGACTCTTCAGCCGCGGCCGCCGGTCGTCACCATCATGGGCCATGTCGACCACGGCAAGACCAGCCTGCTCGACGCGATCCGCGGCGCCAACGTCGTCTCCGGCGAGGCGGGCGGGATCACCCAGCATATCGGCGCCTATCAGGTGGCGATGCCCGACAAGACGAAGATCACCTTCCTCGACACTCCGGGCCACGAGGCCTTCACCGAGATGCGCGCGCGCGGCGCCAACGTCACCGACATCGTCGTCCTGGTGGTCGCGGCCGATGACGGGCTCAAGCCGCAGACGGTCGAGGCGATCAACCACACCAAGGCGGCCGGCGTTCCGATGATCGTCGCGATCAACAAGATCGACAAGGACGGCGCCCGTCCGCAGCGGGTCCGCGAGGAGCTTCTGCAGCACGAGATCGTCGTCGAGGACCTTGGCGGCGACGTCCAGGACGTCGAGGTCTCGGCGCTCAAGAAGACCAATCTCGACGGCCTGCTCGAGGCAATCTCGCTCCAGGCCGAGATCCTCGAGCTCAAGGCCAATCCCGACCGCCCGGCCGAAGGCGCGGTCGTCGAGGCCAAGCTCGACAAGGGCCGCGGGCCGCTGGCCACCGTCCTGGTCCAGCGCGGCACCTTGAGGGTCGGCGACATCTTCGTCGTCGGGCCGGTCCCGGGCAAGGTCCGGGCGATGATCGACGACAAGGGCCGCCAGGTGAAGGAAGCGGGTCCCTCGCTTCCCGTCGAGGTCCTCGGCCTTTCCGGCGTTCCGTCGGCCGGCGACACGCTCACCGTGGTCGAGAACGAGGCGCGTGCCCGCGAGGTGGCGAGCTATCGCCAGAGCGTGCTCGACCGCAAGCGCACCACCTCGACTCCGGTCAGCCTCGAGAACATGTTCGCCTCGAAGGCCAACCAGGCGATCGAGTTCCCGCTCGTCGTCAAGGCCGACGTCCAGGGCTCGGTCGAGGCGATCGCCAGCGCGATCAACCGGATCTCGACCGAGGACATCAAGGCGCGGATCCTCCACGCCGGAGTGGGCGCCATCACCGAGAGCGACGTCATCCTGGCGAGCGCGTCGGGAGCGCCGATCATCGGCTTCAACGTCCGCCCGAACGCCAAGGCGCGCGAAGTCGCCGAGCGCAACAAGGTCGAGTTCCGCTATTACGACGTCATCTACCACCTCACCGACTGGGTGAAGCAGGCGATGGCCGGCGAGCTCGGTCCGGAGCAGATCGAGACGGTGCTCGGCCGGGCCGAGGTCAAGGAGGTCTTCCCGGCCGGCAAGAAGGACAAGGCGGCCGGCCTGCTGGTGCTCGAGGGCGTCATCAGGAAGGGCGTCCATGCCCGTCTCACCCGCGAGGACGTCATCGTCTCCAAGACCACCATCTCGTCGCTTCGCCGGTTCAAGGACGACGTCGCCGAGGTCCGGGCGGGCCTGGAATGCGGCGTGCTTCTGGCCGACACCAACGACATCAAGCCGGGCGACCATCTCGAAGTGTTCGAGGTCGAGGAGCGCGCCCGGACGCTGTAACACTCAATGGCGAGAGGTCATTTTTCCCCGGATGTCGTGAAGACGCTAATGCTGAGGGCGGGTGCGCGATGTTCGCGCCCCGGCTGTGGGAGATCCACTGTAGGCCCAAGCAAGAGCATCGACAGTAAAGGGCAGGTTCTGGGGGAAGCGGCTCATATCTGTGCCGCTAGCCCCGGTGGCCCTAGATACGATGCCTCTCAAGCCGAGAAAGATCGTCACAGCATCGCAAACGGCATCTGGCTGTGTGAACGCTGTGCCTCATTGGTTGACAAAAATAATGGTGCCGACTTCCCAGTGGAAGATCTTCGGGTTTGGAAACTGGCTTCGGAGCGCGCGGCGCTTGAACGGCTTTATTCACATGCTGATGCAGTACGCGATAATTGCGTAGTAAGTCTGATTTACATCAACATTCCGCGACTCCAGCACTACGTGGCGTTGTCGCAACAGGGTGTCGATCTGCCAACCTATTTCGACGACGGAATTCCCGGCGACGGGTACATCTACGAGGAATTGCAGGGCTTGCGCCGAGCCATCGCGCGGACGCGCTTTCCTGCCATCAAGTGGCGAGAGGCAGTAGACCTGTTACCTGATCCCACTGGAATGTTGGTAAGCTTCGAAGGCCAATTTCGCACGAAGAACGGCCCCGACGAGCGGTCTGACAGACGGCCTCGAGACCTAACCGATTTGAAGACGGCCCCTCACATCTACCAGAAGGAACGGGGGCTGAAGCTGATCCTGCCGTATGATCCAAAGTTTGTGACAACTTCAACGGCGGGAGTCGAGTTTAACGCAGGAACCATACGTGTGGGCGGATTTGCGCACATCAAGTTTCGCCGAGATGACGAAATAATAGCGAGCCCCTATATAATTGGACTTGCCTCCACTCCTGAAGGGCGCGCTTTGATGCGAGCCCTGAGTACCCCTTGGTGAAACCAGACCAATACCTAACACGATGAAACGCAACGATTCCCCCGAAGGCAGGTCGGTCCGCCTGCTCCGCGTCGGCGAGCAGGTGCGCCATGCCTTGTCCGAGATATTGATGCGCGGCGACGTCCACGACGAGACGCTCGCCAGCCATCTCGTATCGGTCACCGAAGTGCGCATGTCGCCGGACCTCAGGCATGCCACGGCTTTCGTTATGCCCCTGCTCGGCTCCAACGCGGAGGCGGTGCTCAAGGCGCTGCGCACCCATACCGCCTACCTGCAGAGCGAAGTCGCCCGGCGGGTGAACACCAAATATGCGGCGAAGCTCAAATTCCTGCTCGACGAGAGCTTCGACGAAGGCAGCCATATCGACAAGCTCCTGCGCGCGCCCAAGGTGGCGCGCGATCTCGGTTCGAACGACGGCGCGAGTGACGGCCCTGACGCCTGAGAACATCGTCTTCCAGGTCGCCACCTGGCTGATCCCACTCGTCTTCGCGATCGTGCTTCACGAAATCTCGCACGGCTGGGTCGCGAACGCGTTCGGCGATCCGACGGCGCGGGAACGGGGCCGGCTCAGCCTTAACCCCCTCCGCCATGTCGATCCGGTCGGGACGGTCGCGCTGCCGCTGATCCTCGTGCTGATCGGCGCGCCCGTCTTCGGCTGGGCGAAGCCGGTTCCGGTGGTCGCGAAGCGGATGCGCAATCCGCGCCTGCACATGATACTCGTCGCCCTCGCGGGGCCGGGGATGAACGTGCTTCTCGCCATGGCCGCCGGGATCGCGCTTGCCCTGTTCCGGATGGCGGTGCCGCAGGGCGGCGCCTTGTGGCTGTTTGCGATCCTCAACCTGGTCAATTTCATCGCGATTAACATCTTCCTCGCCGTGTTCAACCTGCTCCCCCTGCCGCCCTTCGACGGCGGCCATGTCGTCGAGGGCCTGCTCCCGCGCCGGCTCGCCAGGCCCTATCGCAAGCTCAGCCGGTTCGGCTTTCCACTGCTGATCTTCCTCCTCCTCATCCTGCCGATGATGGTCCCGGGCGCGAACGTGGTGGAGAGGGTCGTGGCGCCGCCGGTCGATTGGCTGCTGGGCCTCATGCTGCCCGCCGATCTCGTTTAGGAGCGGCGCCGCATGCGAGCGGCTTCAACTTCGATCGGCGCGGGCACATAAAGGCCATGAGCGCGCTCCGGGTCGGGTTTATCGCTTTATCGGCCAGCATCCCCATGCTGGGTGCGGCCGCATCGTCATCGCCGCCGACCCACGCGTTCCCGCAGACGCAGCTCGCCGCTCCCGAACCGCCCGCAGGCGAAGGCGCGTTTGTCCCCGGAGGCGCGCTCGACACGGACTGCGGCCATGTCGGTCCCGACGGGGACGGCTATCAGTTCATCGCGACCTGCGCTGGGAAGGCCGTATCGCCCGAGGGCCGGTGGGCGGTCGTCACCGAAGCGGGGGAGGAGGGGAGCGCAAAGCTTCAGAATCGTCACGGCAGGGTCGAGGACGAGCTTACGGCCCTGTCGGACGCCATGCCCTTCGTACTGTTCTGGTCGCCCAGGCCGGGCTGGTTCTTCGTCAATCATTATGTCGGCTCCGACCAGGACCGCCTGCGCGTGTTCGAGATCGTCAACGGCACCGCGGTCGAGCGGTCCTCCGTGTTCGCCTCCGCCATCAAGGTCGCGATTTCGCGCTATCCCTGCCTTGCGCGCGAGGCTTCAATGGCAGCGTCGGGATGGCGCTGGAGCCGCGGCGGGCGACGGATTGCGATGATTGTCTATACCGCTCCAGCCGCCTGCCACGTTGAAGGACCGCCCGGCGAATGGCATCCGAAAGGCGATTGGGAGCCGCTGTGGATGATCGGCGATGTCGAGACGGGCCGGATAGATCCGGCCTCCGTGCGCGTCCGGCATAACGGGGTCGGGCCGATGCCGACGGACGGGCCTTACGCTCGGCTCTAGAACCCGATAGCGTTCACCCGATGGCCAAGCTCTATTTCTATTATGCGTCGATGAACGCGGGCAAATCGACCGTGCTGCTGCAGACGGCGTTCAACTATCGCGAGCGCGGGATGGAGCCGATGCTGTGGACGGCGGCGGTCCACGACCGCTCGGGCTTCGGGATCATCGATTCGCGCATCGGCATCACGGCCGAGGCCAACGCCTATGAGCCGTCGACCGACCTTCGCCGCGAGGTCGAGGAGGCGCTCGGGCAGGGGCCGATCGACTGCATCCTCATCGACGAGGCGCAGTTCCTCTCGGCGGGGCAGGTCCGGCAGCTCGCCGGGATCTGCGACGAGCTCGACATCCCGGTCCTCGCCTACGGCCTCAGGACGGACTTCCAGGCCAATCTTTTCGAGGGCAGCGCAACCCTGCTCGCGCTCGCGGACAAGCTCGTCGAATTGAAGGCGATCTGCGAATGCGGGCGCAAGGCGACGATGAACCTCAGGATGGACTCCGAAGGCCGGGCGGTGGCGAGCGGCGCTCAGACCGAGATCGGCGGCAACGACCGCTACGTCGCGCTCTGCCGCCGCCATTTCATGGAGCGGATGGCGGAGGCCGAAGCGCGCCAGCTTCGCCTCAGCCTCGTGCGCTGAAGCGGCCGTGCACGGCTGGCTGGTGATCGACAAGCCGGTCGGGCCGGGCTCGACCCAGGTCGTCGGCGCGGTCAAGCGCGCGCTTCGCGAGGGCGGCTATGCGAAGCTCAAGATCGGCCATGGCGGGACCCTCGATCCGCTGGCGAGCGGGGTGCTTCCGGTCGCGATCGGGGAGGCGACCAAGCTCGCCGGCCGGATGCTCGACGCCGACAAGATCTACGAATTCACCATCCGCTTCGGCGAGGAGACGGGCACGCTCGATGCCGAAGGGGAGGTGGTGGCGCGGTCCGACGTTCGGCCGACGCTGGCGGAGGTGGAGGCGGTGCTGCCGCGTTTCACCGGGGAGATCGAGCAGGTCCCGCCCGCTTATTCGGCGCTGAAGGTTGAAGGGAAGCGAGCCTACGCTCTGGCGCGGCGGGGCGAGGCGGTCGAACTACAGACCCGGGCCGTGACGGTGCATAGCCTCGAGTTTCCCGGCGAAGGCCGGGATCCAGAACCGGGCTCCGGCCTTCGCCGGGGAGCACTCAACGAGATCACCCTCCTCGCCCACGTCTCCAAGGGCACCTACATTCGCTCGCTCGCGCGCGATATTGCCCGCGCCTTGGAATCGGTCGGCCACGTCACCATGTTGAGACGGCTGAAAGCGGGGCCGTTCGCTCTCGAACGGGCGATTTCGCTGGACAAAATGGGCGAACTCGCTAAGGTGCGCAGCCTTGAACAGGCACTCTTGCCGCTGGCGGCGGGGCTGGACGACATCCCGGCTCTCTCCGTCACCCCCGACCAGGCAGGACTGCTCCGACAGGGGCGGAAATTGGCCGGGATCGCCGCAAAGCCAGGGCTTCATCTAGCAACCGACAAGTCTGTTCCGGTTGCGCTTGTGGAGCTTTCCGAAGGCGAACTTCGGGTGGTGCGCGGCTTTAACATCTAGACGAAGGAGTTTGACGATGTCGGTAACCGCCGAGCGCAAGCAGGAAATCATCGAGGACAATGCCCGGGGCAAGGGCGACACCGGATCCCCCGAGGTCCAGGTCGCGATCCTCACCGAGCGAATCCAGAACCTGACCCAGCATTTCAAGACCCACGCCAAGGACAATCACAGCCGGCGCGGCCTTCTGATGATGGTCAACAAAAGGCGGTCGCTGCTCGACTATATCCGCAAGACGGACGCCGAGCGCTACACCGCCCTCATCGCGAAGCTCGGGCTTCGCAAGTAACCAGCCAGGCGGCCCTGCGGGGCCGCTTGTCGTATCGGGCGTCCGCAATCCGGCGGCGCTCGATCCGGGTCGTTATGGACCCACGAACCGGGCAGGGCCCGGAACCCGGGTTCCCACGAAAGTAATACTTTCGTGGGGTCCCTAACAGGCCCCCGTGGCATTCGGCCTCGGGTGTTGAAGGAAAACCAATGTTCGACATGAAGAAAGTTGAGATCGAGTGGGGCGGCAAGACGCTGACCCTCGAAACGGGCCGGGTCGCCCGCCAGGCCGACGGCGCGGTTCTCGCGACCCTCGGCGAGACCGTCGTCCTTTGCGCCGTCACGGCGGCGAAGAGCGTCAAGCCGGGGCAGGATTTCTTCCCGCTGACCGTCCACTATCAGGAAAAATTCTCGGCCGCCGGGCGAATCCCGGGCGGCTTCTTCAAGCGCGAGCGCGGCGCCACCGAGAAGGAGACTCTCACCAGCCGCCTCATCGACCGGCCGATCCGGCCGCTCTTCCCGGAAGGCTTCTACAACGAGGTGCTCTGCATCGCCCAGGTGATGTCCTATGACGGCGAGAACGAGCCGGACGTGCTGGCGATGATCGCCGCCTCCGCTGCCCTCACCCTCTCCGGAATCCCGTTCATGGGTCCGATCGCCGCCGCGCGGGTGGGCTACCAGGACGGCGACTATATCCTCAACCCGAACCCGGAGCAGATGAAGGAGGGCGAGCTCGACCTCATCGTCGCCGGAACCCGCAATGCGGTGATGATGGTCGAATCGGAAGCCAAGGAGCTTTCCGAGGACGTCATGCTCGACGCCGTCATGTTCGCCCACCGCTCGATCCAGCCGGTCGTCGACGCGATCATCCGGCTCGCCGAGCAGGCCGCCAAGGAGCCCTGGGAGCTCGCCGAGAACGCCGACACTTCGGCGGTCAAGAAGAAGCTCAAGGACCTCATCGGCAAGGACATCGCCGCCGCCTACAAGACGACGCTCAAGTCGGACCGTTCGGCGATGCTCAACGCCGCCCGCGACAAGGCCAAGGAAGCCTTCGCCGACGCCGACCCGCAGCAGCAGCTCGTCGCCTCCAAGCTGGTCAAGAAGCTCGAGGCCGAGATCGTCCGCGGCGCCATCCTGAAGGACGGCAAGCGCATCGACGGCCGCGACACCTCGACCGTCCGGCCGATCGAATCGATGGTCGGCTTCCTTCCCCGAACCCACGGCTCGGCCCTGTTCACCCGCGGCGAGACCCAGGCGATCTGCACGACCACCTTGGGCACCAAGGACGCCGAGCAGATGATCGACGGCCTCGACGGGCTGTCATATTCGCGGTTCATGCTTCACTATAATTTCCCGCCGTACAGCGTCGGGGAAGTGGGGCGGTTCGGGGCTCCGAGCCGGCGCGACGTCGGCCACGGCAAGCTCGCCTGGCGCGCTCTCCACGCGGTGCTCCCGAGCCACGAGGAATTCCCCTACACGATCCGGGTCCTCTCCGACATCACCGAGTCGAACGGCTCCTCGTCGATGGCGACGGTGTGCGGCGGCTGCCTCGCGCTGATGGACGCGGGCGTCCCGATCAAGCGCCCGGTCTCCGGGATCGCGATGGGCCTCATCCTCGAAGGCAAGGACTTCGCGGTGCTCTCCGACATCCTCGGCGACGAGGACCATTTGGGCGACATGGACTTCAAGGTCGCCGGCACGTCCGAGGGCATCACCTCGCTCCAGATGGACATCAAGATCGCCGGAATCACCGAGGAGATCATGAAGGCCGCGCTCGCCCAGGCGAACGAAGGCCGCGCCCACATCCTCGGCGAGATGGCCAAGGCGCTCGACCACACCCGGACCGAGCTCAGCGCCCACGCGCCGAGGATCGAGACGATGCAGATCGACAAGGCCAAGATCCGCGACGTCATCGGCACCGGCGGCAAGATCATCCGCGAGATCGTCGCCACCACCGGCGCCAAGGTCGACATCGACGACGAAGGCGTGATCAAGATCAGCTCGTCGGACCTGTCGCAGATCGAGGCGGCCCGCCAATGGATCGCCGGGATCGTCGAGGAGGCCGAGGTCGGCAAGATCTACTCGGGCAAGGTCGTCAACATCGTCGATTTCGGCGCGTTCGTGAACTTCATGGGCGGCAAGGACGGCCTCGTCCACGTCTCCGAGATGAAGAACGAGCGGGTCGAGCGCCCGGGCGACGTCGTCGCCGAAGGCCAGGAAGTGAAGGTCAAGGTCCTCGAGATCGACCCGCGCGGCAAGGTCCGCCTGTCGATGCGCGTCGTCGACCAAGAGACCGGCGAGGAGATCGAGGACACTCGGCCTCCGCGCGAGGAGCGCCCGAGGGGAGACCGCGGCGATCGCGGTGACCGGGGCGGACGCGGCCCGCGCCGCGACGGCGAAGGCCGTGGCGATCGGGGCGGACGCGACCGGGGCCCGCGCCGTGAAGGCGGCGGCGACCGTGACCGCGGCCCGCGCGGCGAAGGCGGCGACCGTCCCCGCGACGATCGTCCGAGGGATGATCGCCCGCGGGACGACCGCG
>JBJMTX010000052.1:0-80417 GCA_045811485.1 Allosphingosinicella sp. | reverse complement strand
CTGAGGTTGATGCCTCGACCTACCAGGAGGCGCTGACCGAGGCACGGGCGCTGGTCGATGAGGACCACGCTCGCGTCGTCGCGGCTGGCGGCCTCCACATCATCGGCACGGAGCGCCACGAGAGCCGACGGATCGACAACCAGCTTCGCGGCCGCTCGGGCCGCCAGGGCGATCCCGGCCTGTCGCGCTTCTATCTCAGCCTCGACGACGACCTGCTTCGAATCTTCGGCCCGCAGACCATGTTCGCCCGGCTGATGAACAAGAACCTCGCCGACGGCGAGGCGATCGTCTCGCCTTGGATCTCGAAGGCGATCGAGACCGCCCAGAAGAAGGTCGAGGCGCGCAACTACGACATCCGCAAGCAGGTCGTCGAATATGACGACGTCATGAACGACCAGCGCAAGGTCATCTACGAGCAGCGCTCGGACATCATGGACGCCGACACCGTCGGCGACGTCGTCGAGGACATGCGCGCCGAGACGGTCAACGCCCTCGTCGGCGAGGCCTGCCCGCCCAACACCTATCCCGAGCAGTGGGACATTCCTTTGCTGAAGGAGCGCCTTCAGACGGTGTTCGGCCTCCAGCCGCCGGTCGACGACTGGCTCCAGGAGGAAGCGGTCGATCCGGAGATGCTGGTCGAGCGAGTCCAGGCCGCGGCCGACGCGGAAGTGGCGGAGAAAGCGAAGGCGCTTCCGCCCGAGACCTACATCCAGGTCGAGAAGAGCATCCTCCTCCAGTCGCTCGACAGCCACTGGAAGGAGCATCTGGCGATGCTCGACGCGCTTCGCCAGGTCATCCACCTTCGCGCGTATGCGCAGAGGAAGCCGATCGACGAATATAAGCACGAGGCCTTCGCTTTGTTCGAGCGGATGCTCGCCTCGATCCGCGAGGACGTCACCGGGACGCTCGCCCGGGCCACCTTCACGCTTACCCCCCCGCCGGAAATGCCCGAAATGCAGGGCATTCCCGACTTCATCACCCACCATATCGATCCGTTCACCGGCGACGACGACACGTTCGACATCGACGCCGGCACCGGGGCGATCCTCTCCAACCTTCCGCCGCTTCAGAGCGAGCGCCCGGCCATGCCGTCGGGCGAGTTCGCGATCGCTGCGGCGGACATGCCTCAGGTCAGCCGCAACGCGCCCTGTCCCTGCGGCTCGGGGATGAAGTTCAAGCACTGCCACGGGCAGCTGGCGTAACGAAAAGGGCCGATGCGTCGCCGCACCGGCCCTTCGTCATTGCGAGGAGCGAAGCGACGCGGCAATCCAGCGGGAGTTGGACCCCTTGCCGGATTGCCGCGCTTCGCTCGCAATGGCGTGTTCGCCCTTCGGGCGATCACGCCATCTTGAAGCCTTCCTTGTTCATCTGGCTGGTGAGCTTCGCGTTCTGCTCCTCGCTCATCAGCGCCCGGAAGGCGGGGAAGACTTCCTCTTCCTCCATCCGGATATGCTCCTCGAGCATCGACCTGAAGTCGCGCACCCGGGCCAGCCATTCCGGGCTGTCCTTGGCGAGGCTATCGAGCTCGTAGAGATAGGTCTTGACGTAGCCGTGCTCCGAGTTGAGCGCGTCGGCGTCGTGCGCGCTGTTGGCCTGGCGGAGCGCCGGGTAGATGACCGCTTCCTCCTCATGCGCATGCTTGGTCAGCGCATATTTGAGCTTCATCAGAAGCGTCGTGCGAATGATTGTCTGGCTGTCGTCGGTCGCCTCGATCTGGTCGAACAAAGCGAGGGTCGCCTTGTGCTCGGCCTTGAGCGCGTCGAACCAGTCGCCGGCCGCCGCGGCGGGCATCTGCATCAGGAACTTGCGGCCGAAATTGGCGGCTATGCCGACTGCCGCCCCGGCCAGAGCGGCGCCGGCGAGGACTCCGGCATTGCCGCCGCCCCACGAAAAGGCACTGCGCTCGTTCGTGAACCGCCCCTCGCTGTCGCGGCGCGTCGAGCCGTTGCCGTTATTGCCGCCGCTCGAACGCGATCGGTTGCCCTGCTTCGATTCCGTCTTGGTCGCCATGACTGGCCTCCTATGTGAAACTCGCCGCTTGAACCCGCGGCGACGGGCTCGGGTTCCGGTCGATCTTGATGTAAATCAGCAATGCTTTCAGGTCGTTACTGGGCCGTTTTAAGATATTGCGCCGAGCCGTTGCGCCGCCGCGCCCGTCCGCTTGGCCCATGCCTCGGGGCGTGCGTTCGGCCTTGCGAACCCCATAAGGAGAAGCACGGCCATGAAAGCGCTCGTCTGGCACGGCAAGCAGGACATCCGGTGCGACAACGTCCCCGATCCCGAGATCGAGGATCCCAAGGATGCGATCATCAAGGTGACGAGCTGCGCGATCTGCGGCTCCGACCTCCACCTCTTCCACAACATGATCCCGGCGATGATGCCGGGCGACGTCGTCGGCCACGAGATGATGGGCGTTGTCGAGGAGGTCGGGAGCGAGGTCACCAAGCTCAAGAAGGGCGACCGCATCGTCATTCCCTTCACGATCAATTGCGACCAGTGCGACCAGTGCCGGCGCGGCAATTATTCTTTGTGCGAGAATTCGAACCGCAAGGGCGATCTCGCCGACAAGGTGTTCGGGCACCGGACCGCGGGCCTGTTCGGCTACACCCACCTCACCGGCGGCTATCAGGGCGGCCAGGCGGAATATCTTCGAGTGCCCTTCGCCGACGGGACCCACATCAAGGCGCCCGACGGCTTCACCGACGAGCAACTGCTCTTCCTCGGCGACATCTTCCCGACCGGCTGGCAGGCCGCCGTCCAGTGCGACATCCAGCGCACCGACGTCGTCGCGATCTGGGGCGCGGGCCCGGTCGGCCAGATGGCGATAAGAAGCGCCATCCTGCTCGGCGCGAGCAAGGTCATCTCCATCGACCGGCTGCCCGAACGGCTCAGCATGGCCTCGGCCGCGGGCGCGGAGACGATCAACTTCGAGGATGAGAGCGTTCTCGAGCGCTTGAACGAGCTCACCGGCGGCAAAGGGCCGGACAAGTGCATCGACGCGGTCGGGATGGAGGCTCACGCCTCCTCGCATATCGACGGCCTCATGGACCGCGCCAAGCAGGCGATGCTGATGGTCAGCGACCGCGCTCATGTGCTCCGCGAGATGATCTACGTCTGCCGCGGCGGCGGCGTTCTCTCCATCCCCGGGGTCTATTCGGGGCTGATGGACAAGATCCCGTTCGGGATGGCGATGAACAAGGGCCTCACCTTCCGAATGGGCCAGACCCACGTCCGCCGCTGGACCGACGACCTCACCCGCCGGATCGAGGACGGGCAGATCGATCCCTCCTTCGTCATCACCCACACCGCCAAGCTCGAGGAGGGCCCGGGCATGTACCGGGTGTTCGAGCAGAAGCAGGACAGCTGCGTCAAAGTCGTCCTGAAGCCGTAAGTTCGAAGAGGATATGAAGATGAACGCAACCTCCACCCTCGTCACCAGCCGGCCCGACCGGAGCCTGACCACCACCGACCGGGTGGCGCGCGGCCTCGGCTGGTTCTCGCTCGGCCTCGGAATCGCCGAGCTCGTCGCCCCGGGCAAGCTCGCCCGGGCGCTCGGCCTCGAAGGCCGCGAGCGGCTCCTGCAGGCCTATGGCGGCCGCGAGATCGGCGCCGGCATCTGGGCGCTCTCCGACACGCCCGCGCCGGCCATCTGGAGCCGGGTCGCCGGCGACCTCGTCGATCTCGCCACCTTGGGCGCGGGCCTGAAGGATTCGGACGAGGAGCAGCGCCGAAACGCCTGGATCGCGCTCGCCGCGGTCGCCGGGATCACCGTCGTCGACCTGCTCACCGCCGCCAGCCTCACCGCCGAGCAGAGCGAAAGGAAGGGCGAGACCGGCCGCGATTATAGCGACCGAAGCGGCTTCCCGCGCGGCGCCGGGAGCGCCCGAGGCGCCGCCGAGGGATTCACGCCCGTCGACTTCCAGGTCACCGCGACCGAGGAGCGGACCCGGGAGACGGAGCCGGCCTGAGGAGCCAGCGCGCGGCCGCTTCCGGGCTTTGCTTGTCGACGTCGCGGTCGACCATCAGGTTGGCCTGCCGCATCCGCTCGATCGGGATGGAGTCCACCAGCGGCCTTAGCGCGGCGAGGAAGGCCTCGTCGTGCGCCCGCCGAGGTGAGACCAGGATCACCGCCTCGTAGCTCGGCAGGGCACCCTTGGGATCGCCAAGCGTCACCAAGTCGAGCGCCGCGACCCGGCCGTCCGAGGAGAAAGCCGAGATGACGTCGGCCGAACCGTCGGCGATCGCCCGGTACATGAAAGTCGGGCTGTAGCTCCGCTGCTCGGCGAAGCTGAGGCCGTAGGCGCCCTGGACCGAACGCCATTCCGGGCGGCTGAGAAACTCGATGTCGCTCGCCAGCCGAAGCTTCGGCGCCGCCCGGGCCAGGTCGGCGATGGTGCTGACGCCGAGCTGGCCGGCGCGGCTTTTCCGCATCGCCAGCGCATAGGCGTTCTCGAAGCCCAGGGTGCCGAGCACGCGCACTCCGTCGCGGCGGGCCAAAGCCGCGCCCAGCTCGGCGCGAAGAACGGGCGCCGGCGGGATGTCCTTGCGGCCGAGGACGTTGGTCCACAAGGTCCCGGTATAATCGACATAGACGTCGATATCGCCGGCCGCGACCGCCCGATAGGCGACGGCGGAGCCGAGATCCTCGCGAAGCTCGGTCCGGTAGCCCGCCGCCTCAAGCCGGTCGGCCATCGCCGCGGCGAGGATATATTGCTCGGAGAAATTCTTGGCGCCGATGACGACCGTGCGTTCCGGCGACGCGCGTCCGGGCTGGAAGGTTGCAAGGACGAGTGCGGCGGCGATCAGCCCGAGGCCGAGACGGATCCGCCACCCCGAGCGGCGCGCCAGCCCGGTTTCGATCAGGGCGAGCAGCCCGTCGGCGGCGAGCGCAAGCACCGCCGCCGCGGCGCAGCCGACCAGCACCCTCACCCAATTCTCGGTCTGCAGTCCCGAGAAGATGAGGTTGCCCAGGCTCGGCTGGCCGACCGTGGTGGCGAGGGTCGCGGCGCCGATCGTCCACACCGAGGCGGTCCGGATCCCGGCGAGGAGCACCGGTGCTCCGAGAGGCAGCTCGACCAGCCACAGGCGCTGACGCCGGGTCATTCCGACTCCGTCCGCGGCCTCGATCACGCTCGGATCGAGGCCTTCGCGCGCCGCGATCCCGTTCCGCACGATCGGAAGCAGGGCATAGAGGCTGAGCGCGATCAAAGCGGGGAGGAAGCCAAGCGCGGGGAGGGCGAGGTGAAGGGCCGCGCCTAGCAGCAGCAGGAGCGGATAGAAGAGCGCGAGCAGGGCCAGCGCGGGCACCGTCTGCACGAGACCGACGAAGGCGAGCAGAGGCAGCCGCGCCCGCCGCCGCCCAGCCGCCCACAGAGCGAGCGGAACGCCGAGCAGGATGGCGATGGCGATCGCCGAGCCGCTCAGCAGCAGATGCGCGCGGGCGAGGTCCGGAAGCGCCGCGAGCGCCTCGGCGGCGGCCCCGCTCATGCCCGGCCCTCGAGCGCGGCGAGGCGTTCCGCCTGCCGCCGCGGCACCTCGACAAGGGCCCGCACCTCCGGCTCGAGCGCGCTTCGAAGCAGTTCGGCCGGCGCCGCGTCGGCGCGGATTCGGCCGCCGATGAGGACGACGATCCGGTCGGCCAGAAGCAGCGCCTCGGTCATGTCGTGGGTGACCATCAGGGTGGTGAGGCCGAGCCGGTCGTGAAGCGCGCGATAGGCGCGGCCGAGCTCGTCGCGGGTGACCGGGTCGAGCGCCCCGAACGGCTCGTCCATCAGCATCAGCGACGGCCGCGCCGCGAGCGCCCGGGCCACGCCGACCCGTTGCGCCTGCCCGCCCGAAAGCGCCGCCGGGAAACGCGAGGCGAAATCGCGGGGAAGGGCGACGAGATCGAGCAATTCCGCCGTCCGCGCCCGGCGCTCGGCGGAGGACACGCCGGTGAGCCGCTGCACGATCCCGATATTCTCCGCCACGTCCATGTGCGGAAACAGGCCGATCCCCTGGAAGACATAACCGATACGCCGCCGCAGATCGGCGGGCGGGAGGGCGCGCACGTCCTCACCCGACAGCCTCGCCTCGCCCTCGTCGGGCTCGACCAGCCGGTTCACCGTCTTGAGCAAGGTCGTCTTGCCCGAACCCGACGGCCCGACCAGCGCGACGAAGGCCCCCGCCGCCACGCTCAGGCTCACCCCGTCGAGCGCCGCGACGCCGCCGTGACGTTTGGCGATGCCGTTCAGCTCGAGCAGGGAAGGGGCGGCCATGACGCGATTGTCGGGCGCGGCGCGAGCGAGGGCAAGCCGGATTAGCGGAGCACTTCCGCGGCCTGACCTTGCGCACGCAGCAGCTGTACCGCCCGCCGGTCGAACGAGACGAACGTCTCGCCGCCGAGCCCACCGCCCTCGAACGCGATCACCCCATCGGCGAAGTCGCCGCCGGCGTCGAGCATGGCCAATCCGGCCTCGACCGCCGGTCGCTGGGCCGCCACGTTACCGGCCGCCATGAGCCGGCGTATCGCTTCCGATACCTGTTCCGCGGATATTTCGTAGCCGCGCGTCAGCACCCAGACGAGCTCGCACAGGGTGGGCAAGGTCAGCGCGACGATTTCCGCCTCGGCAAGAATCTTCTCGGCAGCCTTGCTTTGTCCGGGCTCATCTCGGGTGAGAATGCGGACCAGAAGATTCGTGTCGGCGGTAATCCTCACCTTTTCCCGGCCCAGCCCTCGGCGGCGACGGCCCCGATCTCCTCGATCGAGAGCACGGGACCACCCTTGCGTTCGAGCATGCCGAAGGCCTCGGCTATGCTCGCGGAAGGCCGTTCCGCGGCCACGGCGATCCGTCCGCCGGGGAGCTTGTCCACGACGATCCTTTCTCCCGGGGCAACGCCCATGTGCCGCAGCAAATCTGCGCGCAGCGTGACTTGTCCCTTGGCAGTGACTTTGAGCCGGGTCATAGGAAAAGTGTAAGGCATAATTGCCTTACCTTCAAGAGGTCATGGCAGCTCCAGCCACTGCTCGAAGAAGGCGCCATAGCCGCGGGCGCGGTCGATGAAGTGGATCTCGAGGATCCAGGTGCGCGGGTTGCCGTCATGGTCCGGGTCGCACAGGCGGGTGTCGTTGCCGGCGTGGAGGTAATTCTCGGCAAGCTCGCCCTGGACCACCTCGTGCGGGAAATTGCCGATCAGGTGGCCGGCGTGCCAGTTGCCATATTCGTAGCCGTGCTCGCGCGCCGAACGGACCGCGAAATCGTACATGTCGGCGCCGGTCACGCTGTCCCGATTGCGGTCGAAGAAATCGCGGCCCTCCCGCCACGCCGCCTCGACCGCATCCCGCAGCCTGAGCTTGTCGGGATCGCTGCCGATCACATACGTCCGCCCGATATCCGCCTCCCAAGCCTCGAACACCGGTCCGAGATCGAGGAACAGGATGTCGTCCGCCTGGATCCGAAGGTCCGGCGGATCGCCGCCATAGGTTTCCAGCGTGTTGGGTCCGGCCCTGACGATCCTCTTGTGCCAATGCCGGAACGGCCCCAACAATTGCCGCCCCAGCGCCTGGATCTCGCGGGTCAGCTCGAGCTCGCTGACCCCTTCGCGGAACAGGCCCGCCGCCTCGCTTGCGCGAAGAAGCTTGTCGGCCTTGCGGTGGGCCTCGGCGAGCCGGGCCCGGCGGTCCGGAGCTTCGTCGTAGCGATAGGCCAAAGCTAGATCGGATCCTCCGGCGCGATCCTCACCCTGAGGCCGTCATATTCCGGGCCGAACTTGATCTGGCACGACAGCCGGCTGTTGGGTTCGCGGACGTCGCTGGTGTCGAGCAGATCGTCCTCGTCGGCGCTCATCGGCGGCAGCCTTTCCAGCCACTCCTCGTCGACCCGGACATGGCAGGTCGCGCAGCTGCAGCAGCCGCCGCACAGCGCCAGGAGCTCGTCGATGCCGGCGTCGCGGATATTCTCCATGACGCTCCAGCCGTCCTTGCCGGTGACCGTGATTTCGGAGCCGTCGCGTGAGACTATGATGAGCTTCGCCATTCGCCGCGCCTATGCAATGCGAGGGATCAAGACAAGCGCGCTGGCGCGGTCAGTGGCCGGCCGAGGCGATTTGCGGCGCCGGGTTCGCGGGCGTCCCCCATCCGCCGCCGAGCGCCCGGATGAGGGCGATGGTCGCGACGTAGCGGGCGAACTTGATCTGGACCTCGGTCCGGCGATGCTCGAGAACGACCCGCTGGCCGTCGACATAATCGAGCTGGCTGATCAGTCCGTTGGCGTAGCGCGCCTGGAGCGTGGCGGCGAGGCTCCTGTCGTCGTCGGCGATCGTGCTCAGGGTGTTGGCCCGCTCACCCAGGATCCGAACCGCGCTGAGCTGGTTGTCGACGTCGCGAAAGGCGGTGAGAAGCTGGGTGCCGTACTGGGCCGAGGCGATCGACAGATCGGCGCGGGCGCCGCGCACCCTCGCCTTGTAGCGGCCCCCGTCCAGCCCCGGGATCGAGAAGAGCAGGCCGAGGCCGAAATTCTGGGTCGCCGAGCCGAGCAGGCTCTGGAGCGCGGACGAGGCGAAGCCGCGCTCGCCGGTGAGGCCGAGATTGGGAAGCCAGGAGGTTTTGGCGACCCCGACCCGGGCTTCGGCGGCCTCGACGCTTCGAAGCCCGGCGGTGATGTCGGGCCGGCGAGCGATGATCACGCTTGGAATGTCGGCCGGGACGATCGGCGGATTGCCGAGCCCGCTCCGCACCTCGAGCTCCGAGGGCGCCTCGCCCATCAGCAAAGAGAGGCCGCCGGCGACGTCCGCCCGGCGCCGGTCGAGGTCGGCGATGTCGGATTCGAGCGTCGCCACCTCGGTTCGGGCGCGCGAGACGGCGAGCCCGGTGGCGAGGCCGTTGCCGAGCCGGCCTTCGACGATCTTGAGGGCGGCGCGCTGGTCGTCCGCCGCCTGGACGAGGACCGAGCGCTCCTCGTCGAGCGCGACGAGCTCGAAATAGGCCTGGGCGGTGTCCGCTTCGACCAGAAGCCGGGCGTTGCGGAGCAGATCGGCGCTGGCCGCGGCGTCGAGGCGGGCGGCGCGCTTGGCCTTCGAAAGGCGGCCGAGAATGTCGATTTCGTAGCTCAGGCTCAGGGCCGAGTTGATCAGCGTTCCGCCGCCCCCGGCCTCGTTGATCAGCGGGCCCGACTGGCGGGTGGCGAAGCCGCGCCCGCCGAGCTCCGGCATCCGTTCGGCCGCCGCTCCGCGAAGCAGGGCGCGCGACTTCTCGAGCCGCGCCGCGGCTTCCTGGATGCTGCTGTTGCGGTTCCTTGCGCGCTCGACATAGGAATCGAGCAGGGGATCGTTGAAGATCTTCCACCAGGCCTGGTCGGCGAGACTCTCGGCGGTGACGGTCGCGGCCGGATAATTCTGCGCGGCGTTGAAGTTTTCGGGAATGGCGGGCGGGTCGGGCTTCGCCGGGTGCGGCCCGGCCGCCTGGGCCGGCACCGGCTGCGCGGCCAGGATCAACGATAGCGTCGAATATCCAAGGGCGGAGCGCAGCTTCATCTTCAAGAGCGATAACTCAAACGACGTGAACCTCAAGTGACGAGCGAATAGCCACCCGGCCGAAGCCGAGTGGCTACTTTATCGTCAGACGGCGTACTTGGTGCCGCCGGAGGTGCCGCCGCAACGGGTGGCGCCGCCGCAACGGGTGCTGCCGCCGCAACGGTCGGCGATGATGCCGGCGCGGATGTTGGTCTTGATCTTCATTTCGGCTTCCTCTCATTTGATGCGCTTCGAGCGCATTATCCGGCCGACACGACGCCGACCGAATCTAGTAATAGCCACCCGGCCGAAACCAGGTGGCTATCCGCGTCGTCAGACCGCGTACTGGGTGTCGGCGTAACCGCCGCCGCAACGGGTCGAGCCGCCGCAACGGGTCGAGCCGCCGCAACGGGTCGAGCCGCCGCAACGGTCGTAGGCGAGGCCGGCGCGAATGTTGGTCTTGATCTTCATTTTGGCTTCCTCTCACTTCTTGCGCGAACTTGCGCATTCTTCGGGCGGCACTTGCCGCCCGAACCCTTCTCGCCCACCACGGCGATTGTCCTCACCCCATCGGACAACCGCATGACTCCAGGGTGGAGCGCGAAACCGATCGATCCGCGCCGGGCGCGGGATCGAAACTCGTGTGGAAAATAGCCACCCGGCCGGAGCCGGGTGGCTACCTTAGTCCTTAGACGGCGTAGGTCGTGGTGGTGCCGCCGCCGCCGCAACGGGTGGCGCCGCCGCAACGGGTGCTGCCGCCGCAACGGGTGGAGGCCAGGCCTGCGCGGATGTGGGTCTTGATTTTCATCTTATTTTCCTCCCGGAATGCGCATTATTGCGCGTCATCCGGCCGACATGATTGTCGACCGAATCCCCTAGAGCCGGAATTGCGGCTCGCACGCTCTGGCCGAGGCCAGCGCGAATTTCGTGATTCGAGCGCCTCGCGGGCAAAGAAAAAGCCACCCATTGCTGGATGGCTGAAGCTCTTCTCCGGTCCGTTCCCAGTCTGCCCGACCGGCGTGCTAGTCTGGAAAGGCGAGCGGGTTCGACACCCGTCGGGAATAGCGCGGCAAGCCGAAGGCGCCGGCGATGACTTCCCGATTTCCATGACCACGATTCTTTCCAGCCCGGCAGATCCAGGCGTCAGGCAGATTGTCCGTCTCGAACGGCTTCCGACGGCTCCGAATGTCCCACGAAAAATAGCCACCCGGCCGAAACCGGGTGGCTACATTCGTCCTTAGACGGCGTAGACCGTGCCGCCGCCGCCGCCGCCGCAGCGGGTCGAACCGCCGCAACGGGTCGAGCCGCCGCAACGAGGGGCGGCAACAAGGCCGGCGCGGATGTTGGTCTTGATTTTCATTTTGACTTCCTCTCACTCAATCGCGCACGAAACGTGCACCTCATTCGGCCGACACTATGGCGACCGAACCTCCTTTCGCCGACCACCGCAGCTTTCCTCGCCACGTCTAAAGAGCTGCCTTGGCTTGAATTCCAAAGGTGGAACGCGAATTCAGCTTCCCGGTCGGCGGAGCGCCTGACGCCAGGATGAAACTTGGGCGAATAGCCACCCGACCAGAGCCGGGTGGCTATCTTTGTCGTTAGACGGCGTAGACCGTGCCGCCGCCGCCGCCGCCGCAACGGGTCGAGCCGCCGCAACGGGTCGAGCCGCCGCAACGGGTGGCGCCGCCGCAACGATCGCTGGCAACCATGCCGGCGCGGATGTTGGTTTTGATCTGCATTTGACTTCCTCTCACTATTTGCGCGTACTGCGCGTTATTCAGCCGCCTGCATGACGACCGAATCTCGTTGATCTTCTTCGCGTTGATCTTCTTCGCGATCGCGGGCGTACCTCGCCCCCCGGGTGATGACGACATCGTCCGTGGTGATGTCGATCGTCATGCCGAGGTAGGTGGCGATGTCGTCGACGAGGAAGGGCACCTCGCGGCGCTCGTTCTTGGAATCGACGCTCTTGTCCATCACGATATAGCGGGCCAGGTCGCGGCCCATGAACGTCCTCTTCGGCTTCTCGCGGCCGAGCAGGGTGTTGATCCGGTCCTGCACGTCGAGCGAGACTCGAAGCGCCACCTGGATGAAGCTGATGAAGCGGGCGATCCACTCGGCCATCAGCTGGTGCAGCTCGTCGCCATTCTCGACGTCGTGGAAATGATTGGCGAACATCGCCTTCAGCTCCGCCATCGTCTTCGCCGGAAGCGGCGGGAGGTTGGTGTAGAGATCGAGCAGCGACGGCTCGGGAAACTTGCCGTCGAGCCCGAAGCCGCACTGTTGGTACATCTGGTTGTAGGCGGCGAGCCGGCTCTTGCGGTACGCGTCGTGGGCGAGCCAGCCGACCGCGTTCGCCGTGTCGAGCATCGCCTCGCAACGCTCGCGAAGCTGGGCCAGCTGCGGCGAATCCGCGCCCTTCCAATTGAGCACGATCTCGCGAAGCTCGAAATGGCCCGCGGTCGAGGTCGGGAAGAGCGAGAAGACCGAACCGAAGGCCTGGAGGCCGAGCAGTCCGTAGTCCATCGCCGGCTCGAGATCGGCCAGCGCCGCCTCGATCTCGGGGTCGAGCTTCTCCGGCCAGCCGCCCTTGGGATCCTCGCCGTCGAGGATCACCGCCAGGAAATCGTCGACCATCGCCGGCGGTCCGGCGCAGACGCCCTGGGCGGTGTGGAACGAATAGTTGCGCTCGGCATAGGCGTGGGCCTCGGCGCCGGTCATCCGGGTCTCGCTCGAGCGGGTCGGCTCTCCGAACGGGACGAACAGCATGTGATGCATCAGCATGCGCAAGCCGTCGGTGAGGCGGAAGGCGGAAGAGAGGGCAGGGTGGAGCTGGCCGTTCTCGATCCGGTTCTCGACCCGCGTCAGCATGTAGGTCGGAAGCGCGAGGACGCAGACCGCCATCCGCTCGATGTCGCCGACCGTCCAGCCGCGCTTCTCGACCTCGGGGAAACGCGCCATGTAGGAATCGCGCACCCTTCGGACGATCACCATCATCTGCCGCCATTGGGTCCGCATGATCCTGAGCGCGGTGACGTTCATCGGCAGGTCCGCCTGATAGCGGGTCCCCGAATAGGTGCAGGTCCGCCACAGGGTCGGCCGGTCGAGCCGCATCGCCGGCGGGAAGACGTTGGCCTCGCCCACCTGGCGGTTGTCGGCGTCGATATACATGTGGGCGACGCGGAAGATCGGGATGACGAGCTCGACATAGCCGGTCTCGAGCGGCTCGCCGCCGGAGATGGTGGCGATGACTTCCTCGGCATCGTCCCAGGTCTTGCCGTGATCCGCGCGCGCATTGTCGAGAAGCGTCTCCTTCTCTTCATGCTTGAGCGATATCGGAAGATCGATCTCTTCGTCCGCGAAGTGAAGGACTCCGGCGTCGACCAGGCCCTGGAGCAGCGGCTGCACCTGCGCCCAGCCGCCCTCGACCCAGCCGCCCGCCTCGCAGGCATGGAAGCGCGTATGCTTGATCAGGTTCTCGCCGAACGCGAAGTGGGCGGGGTCGTCGAACGTGATTTCGTGCTGTCGATAGAAGATGCGCAGCTCTCTGGGAGTCTCTTCGTCTTCCCAATATTGCGCGACCGCGGCCTTCGACAGCGGGAACACGAGCTCGTCCCCCGGGTTAAGGACCCGGCTGGGCGTGCTAGTATCGTCCTGATCGTTGGAAGCGTCTTCAGGGGACTCGCTGACAAGCGTGGCCATACGTCGACAATACTCCGTCGAGGCGACAAGCGTAGTATGTCTAGCCTCAGGGTTGGCTGGGACCTCAATGGTATGCAATCGGCTCAAAGTTGAGTCAATAGATTCGGATACGAAACCGCCTGTATTTCATTTACATCCGATTTCGGATCAATCGTAACATCAGTAAAGTAACGGATTTAACTACAGAATCGAGCGTAGAGGGATATTACATCCGCTTCGGACGTAAATCTTGACTTGATTCAGGGAACCGCTTTGAACTCCCCGAATGACACCGGTAGACGGGCGACTTCCGCGACCGGGACCGCATAGTCCGGCGCCAATCTTTTGATTTTGCCCATCTCCTCGCATAAGCTGAGGGAGGAAATCGCCTCCCCGTTGCGCCGTTCCGGCGGGCGCGGTTAAGGTCGCGTCCGGGGAGAACGAGTTGACGTTGCAGTTTTCCAAGACGACCCAGTCGCTCGCGCTCGACTCATCGCGGATCGTATTGGTCTCCCTTGCGCTCGCCGGGCTGGCCTTTCTCGCCTGGCTGCTGTGGTTCGGGTTCGGCAACGTCACCGTCTACGAAGTCTCTCGCCAGGCGAGGCTCGAAGTGGGCAGCGCGCCGCGCGAAGTCTCCTCGCTGCTCGCCGGGCGTCTGATTCAGGCTAATATCGTCATCGGCCAGAAGGTCCGCGCCGGCGACGTCCTGGTCGAGCTGGATTCGCGGGCCCAGCAGCTTCGCCTGGCCGAGGCCGAGACCCGGCTCCCGCTCTATCCCGCGAAGATCGCCTCGCTGAGGAAGGAGATCGATTTCCTCGGTCGGATGCTCGGCAACGAGCAGAGGGCGACCCAGGCCCGGGTCCGTGCCGCCCAGGCCCGGCTCCAGGGCGCCAACGCCGCCTCCCGGTTCGCCAACGACAGCGCGGCCCGAATCAGAAACGACGCCGCCACCGGCGGCTCCTCCCAGGTCGATGCGGTGCGTGCTGCGGCCGACGCCCGCAAGGCCGAGTCCGACCGCGACGTTTCGGCGGCCGACCTCGCCCGGCTCGGGATCGACGCCAACATCCGGGTCGACGAGATGCACGTCCAGATGGAGAAGCTCGGCCGAGACCTCATCGCCACCCAGACCGAGGCTGCGGCCACTCGCGACCTGATCGCGCAATTGCGCCTCGATGTCGCCAATCACCAGATCCGGGCGCCGGTCAGCGGAGTCGTCGGCGAGATGCGCGCGCTCAGCGCCGGCGCCTATGTCGCGCCCGGCCAGAAGCTCGCGACGATCATCCCCCAGGGCGACCTTCTGATCGTCGCCGAGTTCGATCCCACCACCGCGCTCGGCCGGATCCGGCCCGGTCAGTCGGCGCGCTTCCGGCTCGAGGGCTATCCCTGGGTCCAGTTCGGGACGATCGAGGCGAGCGCCGTCAGGGTCGCGGGCGAGATCAGGGACGGCTCGCTTCGCGCCGAGTTCCGGATCCGGCGCGACGCGACCCGCGGCCTGGTGCTTCGCCACGGCCTTCCCGGGCAGGTCGAGGTCAGGGTGGAAACCGTTTCACCGGCCAAGCTGCTGCTGAGGTCGGCCGGGCGGGTCACCGAGGCGCCGCCGGAGCGGACGCCGGCGGCGCAGCCGCAATGACCGAGGGCGCCGCGAAGAGCCGGGAACGGCGCCGGCTCGCCGTCGAGGTCGTCCAGACGTCGGCGATGGACTGCGGTCCCGCCGCGCTGAAATGCCTGCTCGAAGGCTATCACGTCCCGATCAGCCTCGGACGCCTGCGCGAGGCCTGCCAGACCGATGTCGATGGAACCTCCATCGACACGATCGAGGAGCTTGCGCTCGATCTCGGGCTCGAAGCGGAGCAGTCGCTGGTTCCGGTCGATCATGTCACCCTCGCCAGCGCGAAAACCCTTCCGGCCATCGTCGTTCTGACGCGGTCGGTCGGGCTCCATTTCGTCGTCGCCTGGCGTCGCCACGGACAGTGGCTCCAGGTGATGGATCCCGCCGTCGGTCGGCGCTGGGTGAGGGTCAGCGAGTTCGAGCGCGAAATCCATGTGCACGAGCAGGTGGTGGAGGCGGCCGACTGGCGGGGCTGGGCCGGGACCGGCGGATTCCTCGAACCGCTGCGCGAACGCCTGAAGCGGCTCGGAGCCGATGACTCGGCGGTCGAAGAGTTGATCGCCGAGGCGCTGGCCGATCCCGGCTGGCGCAGGATGGGCGCCCTCGACGCCTCCACCCGGCTGGTGCAGTCGCTCATCGACGTCGAGGGTCTGAAGCGGGGTGGCGAGGCCGACAAGGTGCTCCGGGGCCTGATCCGCGAAGTGTCGGCCGAGACGGGCCGTACCGAGGGGCTCATCCCGGCACCTTATTGGTCGGTGCTTTCATTCCCTCCCGAGGAAGGCTCGACGGAGGAAAGGCTGAAGGTGCGAGGCGCGGTCATCCTCGGCGTCTCCGGCCTGAGGTCCGACGAGTCGGCCGGCGGCGAGCCGCGCGAGCCGCTTTCCCTCGAGCTGACCGCCGCGCTCGCCGAAAAGCCGGTCTCGCCGCTCGCGTCGCTGTGGAAGATGCTGGGCGAAGACGGCCTGCTGGCGCCGCTCGCGCTCGTCCTCGCCGCCGCCTTCGCGGTCAGCGCGACGATGATCGAGGCTTTGCTCTTCCGAGGCATCTTCGACATCTCCGCGCAGCTCGCCCTTCCCACCCAGCGAATGCTCGCCGCGACCGGCCTCATCCTGTTCGCCGCGATCCTGATGGCCATCGAATATGCCAGCGGCCTCGGCACCGTGCGCTGGGGCCGGAAGCTCGAGGCGAGGCTTCGAATGGCGCTGCTCGCCAAGCTGCCGCGGCTCAACGACCGCTATTTCCACAGCCGCCCGGTCTCCGACATGGCCGACCGGAGCCACAACATCCAATCCGTGCGCGGAGTCCCCTCGCTCGGCCTGCGCCTGGTCCAGTCCGCGCTCGAGCTGATCATCACCTTCGTCGGAGTCCTCATCCTGGCGCCCGACGCATGGCTGTTCGCAACCCTCCTCGCCTTGGCCACTTTGGCCATCCCCTTCACCACCCAGCATCTGCTCAACGAGCGCGACCTTCGAGTCCGCAACCACGCCGGAGCGCTCAACAGCTTCTATCTGGATGCACTGCTCGGCCTCGCGCCGGTGCGCGCCCATCGCGCCGAGCGAAGCGTCCAGGGCCAGCATGAGAGCCTGCTCGTCGAGTGGACAAGGTCGCTGCGCGGGATGATCACCCTCGCGCTCGCCACGGACACCGTCCAGGCGATCGTCGCCACCGGGCTCGTCGGCGCGCTTCTCCTCAAGCATTTCCTCGCCGCCGGAAGCGTCAGCGGGTCCGACCTGCTGCTCGTCTTCTGGGCCCTGAAGCTTCCGGCGGTGGGCAACCAGATCGCCCGAATCGCCCACCAATATCCGGCTCAGCGCAACGTCCTCTCGCGCCTTCTCGAACCGCTCGCCGCGCCCGAGGAGGCCGAGCTGACCCCCGAGGAACGCGCCGAGCTCGCCCGCCTCGACCGCAAGCCTTCCGCGGGGGTCGCGCTCGAATTCCGCGGCGGAAGCGTGCTCGCCGCCGGCCATACCATCCTTGAGGAGGTCGATCTCGCCATCGCGCCGGGCGAGCAGATCGCCATCGTCGGCATGTCCGGCGCCGGCAAATCCTCGCTTCTCGGGCTCCTGCTCGGCTGGCACCGCCTGGCGTCCGGCGAGCTTCTCATCGACGGCCGCCGGGCGAGCGGACGCGATATCGAGGCGATGCGCCATACGACGGCCTGGGTCGATCCGGCGATCCAGATCTGGAACCGCTCGCTCCTCGACAATCTCGCTTACGCGACCGAGGATGAAGCGACGCTCGCGGTCGGCGAGGTGATCGCCGCCGCCCGGCTTCGCGGCGTGACCCAGAAGCTTCCGCAGGGCCTTCAGACCTTGCTTGGGGAGGGCGGCGGCCTGCTCTCCGGCGGCGAAGGCCAGCGGGTCCGGCTCGCGCGGGCGCTGCTCAGCCCCGACACTCGCCTCGCTTTGCTCGACGAGCCGTTCCGGGGCATGGACCGCACCCAGCGCCGCGCCCTGCTCGCCGAGGCCCGCAAATGGTGGGCCGGCGTCACCCTTCTGTGCGTCACCCACGACGTCGCCGAGACCCTGTCCTTCGATCGCGTGCTGGTGGTCGAGGGCGGCCGGATCATCGAGGACGGCGACCCGCGCGCCCTCGCCGCGGGCGCCTCGCGCTACCGCGACCTGCTCGAGGCCGAGAAGGTGGTCGGCGAGACCCTCTGGGAGGGCGACTTCTGGCGGCGGCTCACCCTGTCCGACGGCCGCCTTCAGGCAAGCGAGCCCGCCTAGATGGCCGACGCCGGAACCGAGCGGACCCGGGTCGAGCTGGACCCCGATATCATCGCGGCGATGACCCCGTTCCTGTGGCCGCTCGACCGGGTAGGAGAGGGCCTAGAGGAGCTCAGCCGGCGCTCCGGCCTGCGCCGAAGCCTCCCCTCCGATGCGCTCAAGGTCCCCGCAGCCATCGCCGCGGGCAACTTTCGCAACCTTTCGGACTGGTTCGAATGGGCCGCGGAGCATCTCGGCATCCAGGCCGACCTCGTCCAGACCCCGCTTCCCGAAATCCCGGCGCTGATCCGCGCGGGCGGCCCCGCGGTCTTTCCAAGCTCGCTGCTCGGCGGGCATGGCGTGCTTCTCCTCATCGGCTGGAAGCGCGGGCGGCCGCAGATGCTGTGCCCGGACCTGCGCATCCGCCCCTGCGACCCGGAGCATCTTCGCGCCCTCATCTGCTGGTATATCGAGGGCCCGGCCCTTCCCGAGATCACCCGGCTTCTGCGCGCCGCCGGAATCGACGAGGCCCGGCTTCCCCGGGTCCGCGCCGCCATGCTTCGCGAGCAGCTCGGCCATTATGCGATCGAGCGCATCTGGATCCTTAGGCTGTCGCCCTCGGCCAATTTCTGGAAGCAGCTGACCCGGATCGGAGCGCTCGGCAAGGTCGCGGCGCTGACCGCGGTCTTCGCGGTGAGCTACGTTGCCGAGATCGCCGGCTGGGCGCTGATCGGATCAGCGGCGCTCGGCGGCACCTTCGATCTCGGCTGGTTCTCGGCCTGGCTGCTTCTGATGGCGTCGATGATCCCGCTCCAGGCGATCGGCGGCTGGTGCTCGGCGACTCTCGCGCTCGACGCCGGCCGGCTGCTCAAGGCGCGCCTGCTCGCCGGGGCGCTTCGAATGAGCTCGGACAGCGTCAAGCGCCAGGGCGTCGGCCAGCTGCTCAGCCGGGTCGTCGAATCGCAGGCGCTGGAATCGCTGTCGCTCAACGGCGGGATGATGCTTCTGCGCTCGATCATCCAGTTCGGCTTCGCCGCCTGGATCCTCAGCCAGGGCGTGGCGGCGACCATCCATTTGCTGATGCTCGCCGGCTGGACCCTGCTCGCGCTCGCGCTCAGCTGGCGTTACTTCCGCCGGCTGCGCGCCTGGTCGCTGGCCCGCCTCGACATGACCCACGATCTCATCGAGACCATGGTCGGCCACCGGACGCGCCTTGCCCAGGAGCCGCCCGGCCGAAGCCATGCCGGCGAGGACGCCTCGCTTCGCAACTATCTCCACCTTTCGGGGGCGATGGATTTCTCGTCGGTGACGACGATGCTCGGGATCTCCTCGGGCTGGGTCATCCTCGGCCTCATCGGGCTCGTCCCCGCCTTCGTCGGCAATCTCGACGTCTCCTCGACCGGAATGGCGATCAGCCTCGGCGGAATCCTCTACGCCCAGCGCGCCCTCGTCGGGATCGCCGAGGGGCTTGCGGCGACGGGGCGGGCGATCGTCGCCTGGACCCAGGTCGGGCCGATGTTCCACGCCGCCCGCAACAAGACCTCGTCGCAGACCTACGTCACGCTCGAGCAGATCGAGAGCGACGTCGTCAGGGCGCCGCTGATCGACGCCCAGGCGATCGCCTTCGCCTATCCGGCGAGCAACGAGACGGTGATCGAAGGGACCGACCTTCTCATCGCCCATGGCGAGCGCCTGCTTCTCGAGGGCCCGTCCGGCGGCGGCAAGTCGACTCTCGCCGGGCTTCTCACCGGCCTCAACAAGCCGCGCTCGGGCCTTCTCCTTCTCAACGGGCTCGATCGCCACACGCTAGGCGACGACTGGCACCGGCTCGCAACCTCGGCGCCGCAATTCCACGAGAACCACATCCTGTCGGGATCGGTCGCCTTCAACCTTCTGATGGGCCGCGAATGGCCGGCGCCGCCCGAGCTCTACCGCGAGGCGGAAGCGCTTTGCGAGGAGCTCGGCCTCGGCCCGCTGCTCGCCCGGATGCCGGGCGGGATGAAGCAATATGTCGGCGAGACCGGCTGGCAGCTCTCGCACGGCGAGCGCAGCCGGATCTTCCTCGCCCGGGCCCTCCTTCAGGGCGCCCACCTCACCGTCCTCGACGAAAGCTTCGCGGCACTCGACCCGGAGACTCTCGCCCTCTGCCTCGATTGCAGCCTCAAGCGCGCCCGAACGCTGATGGTCATCGCACATCCGTGATGAGCTCCCCGGCGAAGGCCGGGGCCCAGTATCTTCGGCCGCGCAGCTGGGCCCCGGCCTCCGCCGGGGAACAAGTGCTTCAATCCGTCCCAAAACAACTCTAGTCCAGCGCTTCCTAAAGCGAGTCAGCCATGATCAGCACCCGCGATACTCTCACCAAGGTCCCGGCCGTCACCCTCGGCTTCTGGATCATCAAGATCCTCGCCACCACGCTCGGCGAGACGGGCGGCGACAGCGTCTCGATGAGCTGGCTCGGAGAGACGACGCCCGAGGCGGGAGCGGGAGGGCTCAACGGCTATCTGGTCGGAACGGCGATCTTCGGCCTCATCCTGGTGGTCCTGGTCTGGGCCCAGATCAGGGCTCGAAGGTTCAACCCATGGCTCTACTGGGCGACGATCGTCGCCTCGACCACGGCTGGGACGACCCTGGCCGATTTCGCCACCCGTTCGATCGGGATCGGCTATCCCGGCGGCTCGCTTTTGCTCTTCGCCTGCGTGCTCGCCTCGCTCTTCGCCTGGTACCGGACGACCGGCACGATCTCGGTCGATTCGATCGTCAGCCCCCGCGAGGAAGTGTTCTACTGGATCACGATCACCTTCTCGCAGACCCTGGGCACCGCGCTCGGCGACTGGATCGCCGATTCGAGCCTCGGCTATGGCGGCGGAGCGCTCTTCTTCGGAGTCCTGCTTCTCGCGCTCGCAGCGCTCTATTACTCGACGCGGATAAGCCACGTCCTCCTGTTCTGGGCGGCTTTCATCCTTACCCGGCCGTTGGGCGCGACGGTCGGCGATTATCTCGACAAGCCGTTCGGCAAGGGCGGCCTCGAGGTCAGCCGCCCGCTCGCCTCGCTCGTCCTCGCCGTCGCCATCGTCGCCCTGATCTGGCTGATCCCGCAGCGCCCCGGGCACCATCCCGGCGCGGGAGACCTCGCCTGAGGCGCCTTCTCGCTTTGGCGGCGCTGCTGCTGCTTCCCGCCGCGGCGCAGGCCGGCCCGCCTTTCCTGACCGACGATCCGGAGCCGACCGACACGGGCCATTGGGAGATCTACGCCCCTTTGTTCGAAGCCGAAGGGCAGGGTGAGGATTTCGAGGGCGCGCTAGCGGCGGAGATCAATTACGGCGCGGCAAAGGACGTTCAGGTCACGGTCGGCCTCCCCGCCGCTTACGCCCACGATGGTGCAGGCTGGCACTGGGGCGCCGGCGATCTCGAAGCCTCCGTCAAATACCGCTTCTACCACGACGAGGCCGCGGGCCTTCAGATCGCCGCCTTCCCCGGCATCACTCTGCCGACGGCGAGCAACGGCCTCGGCGCCGGCCGCGTCACCGCTCTGCTCCCCGTCTGGGCGCAGAAGGATATCGGGCCGTGGTCGGTGTTCGGCGGCGGCGGCTATGCGATCAACCCGGGCCCCGGCAATCGCGATTACTGGACCGGCGGCGTCGCCCTGACTCGCCGGCTCGGCAAGCGCCTCCTGCTCGGCGTCGAGGCCGACCGGCAAGGCCCGGACACGATCGGCGGCCGCGCGTCCACCAGCCTCGGCCTCGGGACGATCTACGACCTCCCCGGCCCACTACGCCTGCTCGCCTCGGGCGGCCCCACCCTCGAGGACGGCGGCGTAAACGGCTTCCACGCCTTCGCGGCGGTGGGCCTGGATTTCTAGGCAGATGAAGAAATGGCTCCCCGGGACGGATTCGAACCATCGACCAACCGGTTAACAGCCGGTTGCTCTACCGCTGAGCTACCGGGGAGCGGCCCTTGCGAGCGAGGCGGGCCTATAGCAGGGCTTTTTCCGCGCTGGCAAGGCGTTCAGGCCGCAAACTGCTCCATCGAGATACGCTCGTCGAGCGCGTGCTCGGGGTCGAACAGCAGGGTGAGCGTCCGGCTCCGGTCGACGCAGACCTCGACCGTGGCGACGTCCCGAACCTCGCGCTGGTCGGCGACCGCCGAGACCGGTCGTTTCTCGGCGTCGAGCACCCGAAGGAAGATTTTGAGATCGTCGGGCACCAGCGCCCCCTTCCATCGCCTCGGCCGGAACGGGCTGATCGGGGTCAAGGCGACGAGGTTGGCGCCCAGGGGCAGGATCGGCCCCTGCGCCGAGAAATTGTAGGCCGTCGACCCCGCCGGAGTCGCCACCAGAACGCCGTCGCAGACAAGCTCGGGAAGCACCGTCCGCCGGTTGACCGAAACCTCGATCCGGGCCGTCTGGCGGGTTTCGCGGAGAAGCGACACCTCGTTGATCGCCGGGCTCGAGACGGACTCGCCTTTCACCGTCACCGCGTCCATCCTCAAGGGCGCCACCGACACCGCCTTGGCCCGGTTGACCCGCTCCCTCAGCCCCTCGATCCGCCAGTCGTTCATCAGGAAGCCGACCGTCCCCCGGTTCATCCCGAACACCGGCAATATCCGCCCGCTGTCGAGCATCTCGTGGAGCGTCTGCAGTAGGAACCCGTCCCCGCCGAGCGCGATCACCTGCTCGGCTTCCTCGAGCGGAACGAAGTCATAGGCCTCGCGAAGCAAGGCCTCGGCCGCCTGCGCGGCCTCGGCGGGGGAGGCGAGCAAGGCGGTGGGGCGGTCGGCATTGGCCGTCATGGGAGCTTGCTAGGGGGGAAGGGGCGAGGGGGCAAGGGCGGGGCCCGGGGGCCCGCCGACCGTTCCACCGTCCTTCCGCCTATCCGCTGGCGGGAGCCTCGCCGCGGCGCGATGCGGCCAAGGCCTCGGTAAGCACCTTCTCAAATCGGCCGGTGTCGGCGCGTATCTGCGCCAGGTTGTCGAGCCCGCCAAAGACTCCCCGCCGCAGCTGGACATGGTCGTAGCCCGAGGCGGTGACGTATTTGTCGAGCATCTCGCGCATCCCCTCGGAGGCCATCCTGTAGGCGATCACCGGGTCGAGGGCACGCTCAGGGTGCTCGACGAGGTCGTCGGGCGTGCCCCCGAGGCCGAGAAGCTGGTTGGACTTGGCATAGTTCGCTCGACCGGTGAACAGGATGTAGCCCCGTCCCCTGTACCGGTAACCATCTCCGGGATGGCTGTTTCCCAAGCTGGCCCGGTTGCCATATTTCCGCTCGAGCTCTTCCGGAGAGCCGACCTCTTCCCGAGGCTCGAAAGTGCCCTGGGTCTCATCCTTTATCGTTGCCAATACGTAGGCGACCTTGCGAAGGCTGTTGAGCGAATTGTCCTTCGCGACGTAATCGAAGAGCGCCCGAAGATTGGCTTCGCTCGACGGAGAAAGCGCTCCGAACTCGCGTCGGTAAGACCGGAAGAAGACCTCCATGCCGGGTTCGGATAGCTTCACCGCCGCGCCCTGGCCCGAGGCCGGCAGGACCGGCGCGTTCTGAGGCGCCGCGCGGAGCTGCGCGATCTTTCCCGTTCTGTCCTGGATCAAGCCCAGGTCGAGCAGGAAAAGCAGGTTCTTCGACGCGGCTTCGGGATTTCCCGTTTCGATGGCCTTGAGAATCAGGGAGGACTGATTGCGTTCCTGCTCGAGGCGATAATCGGACTTCGCCTGCCAGTAATTCGCGACAAGCGCGCCGAAGATGCCCAGCAGGCCGGTCGTGACTGTCAACAGCAGAGGCGACGTCCAGGTCGATCTGGAGTCGCCGCTGTCCGCCCTGTTCATGGTCAGCGCCGCCGCCTGGGCGCGCTCGAGCAACTGGACTCGTCGCTCCAGGTCCAGGCCTGCCTCCCGGGCTTCTTCGGACATGCTCTCTACCCCCCCGCCTGACACGGCCGTGCCGACCATAGGCCCATTACGGCCTAAGGTAACGCGGCGACCCTGCACCTGCCACGGCGAAATCGGTCATCGTCCAGGGCCCGTCCAGACCCGGGCGGGATGCCTATGATCAACCCTCCGCCTCGCGCTCGAACGCCGCATCGCCGCCGACCCGAGCCGCCAGCTTGCCGAGCCAAACCAGCACGAGGACGGCGATCACCGTCGCCAGGATGGCGTAGGTGTAGAGGCCGGCGAGATTGTCGCCGAGGCCGAGCACCGCCAGGGTCGCCTTGATCGCCTCGTTCCACGCCAAGGCGGCGACGAGCCCGAACGAGGCGGAAGCGAGCGCGATCATGGTCTGGATGAAGGCACGGTGGTTCATTGGCGGTCCCCTTTTTGAAGGGCTTGAGGCTACACAGGCAAAGGCGGCGCGCCTAGGGACGCGACGGGCGCCTTCGTCTAAACCGATTGTTGAGCCTCTTCGCCCAGAGTAGAGCCATGGGGTTCGAAGCGCCGAGCGGGGAGGGGATGGGAATGGCCGGGTCGGGCGCGCCGCTCTTCGTCCTGTCCTTCCGCCATCGCGACGAGCTCACCGCGCTTGCCGAGCGCGCCGGCTGGATGGCGATCGCCGCCCGCCGCGCGGACAATGCCGAGAGCCGGTTCATCGCCTCGGGCGCCTCGGTCGCCGTGGTCGACGCGCGCGGCGCCCTGCCGGAAGGACAGGAGGCGGTGCGGATGCTCGCCGACCCGGCCGAGGCCAATGCCTCGGCGCTTCTCGTCCTGCTCTCGCGCGGCGACGTCGACGCGCTCGAAACTCTCTATATGGCCGGCGCCACCCATTTCCTGGTCAGCCCGTTCAGCGAGGCCCAGTTCCTCCAGGCCGTCCAGTTCGCCCACCGCCACGCCGAGCGGGTCGGCGGCCGGCGGCCCTTGCGCCGCGGCGAGCCGGAAGGCCGCAAGGGCAAGCCCGGCGCCGCCTCATGGCGCTGGCAGCCCGGCTCGCAGACGGTCGAACTGAGCCCCGCGCTTGCCCGCCGGGCCGGCCTCGGCGAGGAAGCGGGCCAGAGGATCAGCCTGATGGAACTGTTCCGGAAGCTCGATCCGGAAGGCCGGCGCGCGGCGCGCGGAGCGATCGACCGGCTTCTCGCCACCGGCCAGTCGACCGCCTTCGCCCATAGCGACGCCGAGAGCGAGGGGGCGAGGCTCGCCCACCACGTCCGGGTCGACGCCGAAGGCGTGGTCGGCCGCACCGAGGCGATCGTGCCGCTGGAAGGCGCCGCCTGGCAGTCGCGCGATCCGATGACCGGGGTTCGCGACGGCCGCGCCGCCCGAGCCTGGATCCAGCAACAATTGAAGGCGAGCGGGGAGGGCCAGCCGGCGCTCGTCGCTTTGCTCATCGCGGTCAGCCGCTTCGACACGATCAACGCCGCCTTCGGCCGCTCGACCGGCGACGCCGTGCTCCAGGCCGCCGCCCGGCGGATCGAGCGCCTCGCCGATTCCGACGGCCGTCGCCGGCTCGTCGCCCGGATCGCCGGCGCCGAGTTCGCCGTCCTCCTCGCCGCGCCGACCGGCCTCGGCGAGGGCCGATTCCTCGCCGGACAGCTGGTCGAGGCGCTCGGCCGGCCGTTCATGCACGGCGATCATGTCATCACGCTTGGAAGCCGCGCCGGAGTCGTCGCCTCGGAAGCCGACGACGATGCCGCCGCTTTGCTCCGCCGGGCCAGCGCCGCCCTCGCCGAGGCCAAGGTCAGCGAGGCGGGGCCGGTCAAGGTCGTCGATGCCGGCGCGGCGAGCGACAGCGCGCTCGGCGACCAGCTCGAGATCGACCTTCGCCGGGCGCTCGACCAGGACGAGATCGAGATATTGTTCCAGCCCCAGGTCTCGGTCGCCACCCGCCGGATCGTCGGCGCCGAGGCGCTCGCCCGCTGGCGCCACCCGCGCTTCGGCGAGCTTGGCGCGATGACCCTGTTCGGGGTCGCCGAGCGCTCCGACTATCTCGTCCAGCTCTCCGACCACGTCCAGCGCAAGGCGGTCGCCGCCGCCGCCGCCTGGCCCGAGGCGCTCGCCGGGCTCCGGCTCGCCGTCAACATCACCGCGGCCGACATCGTCCGCCCCGGCTTCGCCGCCCAGTTCATCACCCTCGTCGCGGAAACCGGCTTCGACCCGGGCCGGCTCACCGTCGAGGTGACCGAAAGCGG
The DNA here is from genome assembly GCA_045811485.1 of Allosphingosinicella sp. GTDB lineage: Bacteria > Pseudomonadota > Alphaproteobacteria > Sphingomonadales > Sphingomonadaceae > Allosphingosinicella. Next base: position 54,827 of record JBJMTX010000052.1, on the reverse strand, counting down.
CCTGATCGAGGATCTCGGCGCCGCCGGAATGCTCCTCGCCTCGCTGCGCGAAGGGGGCCTCAGGGTCGCCATCGACGATTTCGGAACCGGTTATTCGAGCCTCGCCTACCTGAAGGCGCTTCCGCTCGACTATCTCAAGATCGACAAGCGCCTGTGCGAGGACATCACCGGCTCGGTCCGCGACCAGGTGGTCGTCCGAAGCGTCATCGACATGGCCCGCTCGCTCGGCCTCGAGGTGATCGCGGAAGGCGTGGAGAGCGAAGAGCAGCTAGCCCTCCTCGCCCGCGAAGGCTGCACCCTCTACCAGGGCTTCCTTTGCTCGCCCCCGGTCGACGCGGAGACGCTGGCGGCGCTGATGCGCTGACGGATCGGCGTTACATGCCCTGCGGGCCGGCGTCGCTGTCCCGTTCGGCGGTGGCGATGGGAAGCGATCTGACCGCCGCTTCGAGCTCGATCAGGCGCTTTGACCGGCTTGCGGATGACGTCGGGCGGTCGCGGGAAGTTTCGCGGCGCGGGGTGTCGGGCTTGACCGCTGACATGGGGGCGGCAGCAAGCATCAATGAAATCAGGAACATGGCGGGCTTTCTCCCTTACCGGCGGCCAAACCGGGCGGGGGGTCCGAAGTTGCGTCGAGCCCGATGAACCGCCCAAAATCCGAGGCGCGGTGCGGCTGACTCCTGGAAATGAACGGCGAACTCGCCGGGAGCCTCAGCCGAGAATCCGCGCCAGCCCGCGCGACAGCTGCTGGGCGCCGTTGATCCGGCTCGCCGGGTCGGGCCAGCTTCGGGTGATGACGAGCTTGCTGTCGGGCCTCAGCTTTGCCGTGCCCTTCAGGCGCTGGACGTAGGCGATCAGGCCCTCGAGGTCGGGGAAGCTGTCGTTGTGGAAGTGGACGAGCGCGCCCTTCGGCCCGACGTCGAGCTTGACCACCTGCGCGGCCCGGCAATTGAGCTTGATCTCGATGACCTTGAGCAGGTTCTCGGTCTCCTCGGGAAGCTTGCCGAAGCGGTCGATCAGCTCGGCGGCGAAGGCGTCGATCTCGTCGGGCCGCTCGAACGCGTTCATCCGCCGGTAGAGGCCCATTCGGAGGTCGAGATCGGGGACGTAATCGTCGGGGATCATGATCGGCGCGTCGACCGTGATCTGCGGCGAGAAATCGCCCGCGGGCCTGATCTCGCCGCCGCTCTTGGCCTCGAGGATCGCCTCCTCGAGCATCGACTGGTAGAGCTCGAAGCCGACCTCCTTGATATGCCCCGATTGCTCGTCGCCGAGCAGATTGCCGGCGCCGCGAATGTCGAGGTCGTGGCTTGCGAGCTGGAAGCCCGCGCCGAGCGAATCGAGGTTGGCGAGCACCTGCAGGCGCTTGTCCGCCGCCTCGGTGACGGTCCGTGTCGCGGGAGTCGTGAAGTAGGCGTAGGCGCGGGTCTTCGACCGGCCGACCCGCCCCCTCAGCTGGTAGAGCTGGGCGAGGCCGAAGCGTTCGGCGCGGTGGACGATGAGGGTGTTGGCCGATGGGATGTCGAGCCCGCTCTCCACGATCGTCGTCGACAGCAGCACGTCGTACTTGCGGTCGTAGAAGGCGCTCATCCTCTCCTCGACCTCGGTCGGCGAGAGCTGGCCGTGGGCGGTGATGAAGCGCACCTCGGGCACCTCGTCGCGCATATATTGCTCGAGGTCGGGCAGGTCCGCGATCCGCGGCGCGACGAAATAGGTCTGCCCGCCGCGATAATGCTCCCTCAGCAGCGCCTCGCGGACGACCACCGGATCCCAGGGCGCGACATAGGTCCGGACCGCGAGCCGGTCGACCGGCGGGGTCTGGATGACGGAGAGCTCGCGAAGACCCGACATCGCCATCTGAAGCGTTCGCGGGATCGGGGTCGCGGTCAGGGTCAGCACATGGACGTCGGCGCGCATCGCCTTGAGCCGCTCCTTGTGGGTCACCCCGAAGCGCTGCTCCTCGTCGACGATGACCAGCCCGAGCGCTTTGAACTCGACCCCCTTGGCGAGGATGGCGTGAGTGCCGATGACGATGTCGACCTTGCCGGCCTTGAGCCCCTCCCTGGTCTCCTTCGCCTCCCTGGCGGGGACGAGGCGCGACAGCCGCCCGATCTCGATCGGGAAGCCGCGGAAGCGCTCGACGAAGGTGTTGTAATGCTGGCGGGCGAGGAGGGTGGTCGGGCAGACCAGCGCGACCTGGTGGCCCGCCATCGCCGCGGCGAAGGCGGCTCGCAGAGCCACCTCGGTCTTGCCGAAACCGACGTCGCCGCAGACCAGCCGGTCCATCGGCTTGCCCGCTTCGAGATCGGCGAAGACGTCGGCGATCGCCCGGTCCTGGTCCTCCGTCTCCTCATAGGGGAAGCGGTCGGCGAAGGCGGCGTAGCTGGTGTCGGGCTCGACCACCGCGCCGGGCCTCAGCGCCCGCTCGGCCGCGGTCTTGATCAACTCGCCGGCGATCTCGCGGATCCGCTCCTTCATCCGCGACTTGCGCCGCTGCCAGGCTTCGCCGCCGAGCCGGTCGAGCGCGACTCCGTCGCTTTCGCTTCCGTAGCGCGTGAGGATGTCGATATTCTCGACCGGGACGTAGAGCTTGTCCCCGCCGGCATATTCGAGCGCGACGCAGTCGTGCGGCGAGGTCCCGACCGGGATCTGGGTCAGCCCCTCGTAGCGGCCGATGCCGTGGTCGGCGTGGACGACGAGATCGCCCGGCGACAGCGTCGCCAGCTCGCTCAGGAAGGCGTCGGCCGACTTGCGGCGCTTGCGGCGGCGGACCAGCCGGTCGCCGAGCATGTCCTGCTCGGTTAGCAATGCGACGTCCGCGGTGGTGAAGCCATGGTCGAGCGGCAGAACGGCGAGCGCGACACTCCCGGAGGAAGGCGCCTCGTTCCCCGGCGAAGGCCGGGGCCCAGTTTCGGAGTCCGTACTGGGCCCCGGCCTGCGCCGGGGAGCAGCGGTGCCCATGGCCTCCTGCCACGTATCGACTTCGACCGCGTTCTTCAGCCCGTGGTCGGCGAGCAGCCCCTTGAGCCGCTCGCGAGCGCCGGCCGAATAGCTCGCCAGCACCACCTTCTTCTTCGCGCGCCTGATCCCGGCGACATGGCCGACGACCGCTTCGTAGACGTTTCCGCCCTGCGAGCGTTCGGGCGCGAAGTCGCGCGCGCCGTCGACCTCGAAATCGATCACGGTCGCGCTTTCCGGCTCGTGGAACGGCGTCGCGAGATGGAGGGGACGATCGGCGATCAGATCGTCCCATTCCGCCCGCGAGAGGTAGAGCGTCTCCGGCTCCAGCGGCCGGTAGCTTCCCGGATCGGAGGACTGGGCGCGTTTGCGGTTCTCGTAATAGTCGGCGATCGCCTCGAAGCGGGCGTCGGCCGCGCCCGCGTCGTGATTGTCGCGAACGACGATGTCGTCGTCGGCGAGATGGTCGAACAGGGTCTCGAGCCGCTCCTCGAACAGGGGCAGCCAATGGTCGAGCCCGGCGAGCCGCCGACCCTCCGACACCGCCTGGTAGAGCGGATCGCCCGTTGCGGTGGCGCCGAACTTCTCCCGGTAGCGCGAGCGGAAGCGCTTGACGCTGTCCTCGTCGAGCAGAGTTTCCGAGGCCGGAAGCAGGGTGAAGCCGCCCGGCGCGTTGCCGGTCGTGCGCTGGGTCGCCGGATCGAATCGGCGGACGCTTTCGATCTCGTCGCCGAAGAAATCGAGCCTCAGCCCCTCGCTCTCGCCGGACGGGAACAGGTCGACGATCCCGCCGCGCACCGCATATTCGCCCGCATCCGCGACCGTGTCGGTGCGATGATAGCCGTTGGCGCTGAGCAGGGCCGAGAGCTTGGCCATGTCGATCCGCTCGCCGGGCGCGAGCCGGGCGACGAGCTGGCGGATCCGGAACGGCGTAAGGGTGCGCTGGGTCGCCGCGTTGACGGTGGTGACGAGCAGCTGCGGCTTGCCGGCCTTGGCCTGAAGCGCGTGCAAGGTCGCCAGCCGCTCTGACGAGGCGCGAAGCGAGGGCGAGCTCCGGTCGTAGGGCAGGCAGTCCCAGGCCGGGAAGGCGAGAACCTCGAGCTCGGGCGCGAAATAGCCGGCGGCGTCCTGCAAATGCCGCATCGCCGCTTCGTCCGGCGCGATGAACACGGCTCGGCCCTTCGCGGCGCGCGCGAGGTCCGCCGCCAGCCACGGCAGGAAGCCGGCGGGCGCGCCGGCCAGGGTCATCGGCCGCGAGGCGGCCAGGATCTTGGGAAGGTCGGTCACTTATTCGGGGTGCTTGATATAATCGAGGTGCTGGAGCCGCCGCATCATCGGACCCTCGAAGCGCTGGGGCGGCGGCGCGGTTCCGATCGCCCAGGCCATGATGTCGACGTCCTGCTCCTCGAGCAGGGCCTCGAACCACTCGGCCTCCGAGTCGCTCAGCCCGGCACCGTGGGCGTCGAAGAAGCCGCCGATCATGAAATCGGCCTCCCGGGTGCCGCGGTGCCAGGCCCGGAAGGAGAGTCGTCGAAGGCGGGCGTCGCGGTCCATGCGGCTCCATAGGGGATTGGCCGCGCCGGGGAATCCGGAGCGGCTTAGGAATGGTCCATGTAGGAAGAACAGGCCGGGGATTGAACCCCGTCATTGCGAGGCGCGTAGCGAGGCAATGACGGCATTGTCCCTTCGCCAAGCCCGCCGTACCAACGGGCCATGCGCCCCGGAATCCTCAACCCGATCTTCGCCGAAGTGGAGGTTCTCAAGGGCATCGGGCCGACTCTGGCGAAGCCGCTGAAGCGGCTCGGCCTCGACCGGGTCGTCGACATCCTCTTTCATCTTCCGGTCAACTGGATCGAGCGCAAGAAGGTGGACGTGCTCGACATGGCCGATGCCGGCGGAGTCGTGACCGTGGTGGTCACGCCCGTCGACTATCGCCAGGCCGGTCAGCGCAGCCCCTTCCGGGTCTATGCGACCGACCGCGAGGGCAATTACCTCTCGCTCACCTATTTCCACAATCCTGGCTGGGCGAAGAAGCAATTCCCGCTCGGCGTTCCCAAGGTCGTCTCCGGCCGGATGGAAATGTACGGGCAGGAGCTGCAGATGGTCCATCCGGACTATGTGCTCGAGCCCAGCGAGGCGCTCGACCTTCCCGAGCGCGAGCCCGTCTATCCACTGTCCGAAGGCCTCACCAACAAGCGCATGGCCGATCTCGCCGGCCAGGCGCTGGCGCGCGCACCGGTGCTGGGCGAGTGGATCGAGCCGAGCCTGATCGCGCGCCGCGGCTGGCCGGGCTGGCAGGAGGCGCTCGCCGCCGCCCACCATAGCCGGAACGCCGCGCCGGCGCGCGAGCGGCTCGCTTATGACGAGGTCTTCGCCAACCAGCTCGCTTTGATGCTGGTCCGCGCAAGCTCGAAGCGCCGCCGCGGCCTGCCGCTCAAGGGCGACGGCCGCCTGCGCTCGCAGCTTCGCCTGCCTTACGAGGCGACCGGCGCCCAGCGCCGCGCGGTCGCCGAGATCGAGGGCGACCTCGAGCAGGCGACTCCGATGCTCCGACTCCTTCAGGGCGACGTCGGCTCGGGGAAGACCTTGGTCGCTTTGATGGCGATGCTGACCGCGGTCGAGGCGGGCGCCCAGGCGGCGCTCCTCGCGCCGACCGAAATCCTCGCCCGCCAGCATTACGACACCCTGACCCGCCAGCTCATGGGCCTTCCCGTCACGGTCGCCATCCTCACCGGCCGCGAGAAGGGCAGGGTGCGCGAATCCTGCCTGATGGGACTCGCCGACGGCTCGATCGACATCCTCGTCGGCACCCACGCCATCTTCCAGCAGGCGGTCGGCTACAAGCGCCTCGGCCTCGCCGTGGTCGACGAGCAGCACCGCTTCGGAGTGGCCCAGCGTCTGATGCTGGCCTCGAAGGCGGAGCGGCCGCCGCACCTCCTCGTCATGACCGCGACCCCGATCCCGCGAACGCTCACCCTCACCCAATATGGCGAGATGGACGTGTCGAGGCTCGACGAGATGCCGCCCGGCCGCCAGCCGGTCGAGACTCGCGTGGTCAGCCTCGACAAGCTCCCCGACGTCGTCGATGGGCTCGCCCGCCACATCGCTCGGGGCGGCCAGGCCTACTGGGTCTGCCCCCTCGTCGAGGAAAGCGAGGCTTCCGACCAGGCCGCCGCCGAGGAGCGGGCGCGCCTTCTCCGACTCCGCTTCGGCGACAAGGTCGGCCTCGTCCACGGGCGCCTCAAGGGGCCGGAGAAGGACGAGGTGATGGCGGCCTTCCAGCAGGGCGCCATTTCGGTGCTCGTCGCGACGACGGTGATCGAGGTCGGCGTCGACGTCCCCAACGCCACCCTGATGATCGTCGAAGGCGCCGACCGCTTCGGCCTCGCCCAGCTCCACCAGCTTCGCGGCCGGGTCGGACGGGGGGAGGGGCATTCGATCTGCCTGCTGCTCCGCGGCAACGCCCTCAGCGAGACGGGCCGCGCCCGCCTGGCCCTGATGCGCGAGACCAATGACGGCTTCCGGATCGCCGAGGAGGATCTGCGGCTGAGGGGCGCCGGCGAGATATTGGGCACGAAGCAGAGCGGCGAGGCGGTCTTCCGCCTCGCCACCCCGGAGCAGATCTCCGAGCTCGCCCCGATCGCCCGCGACGACGCCCGCCTCCTCGTCGACCGCGACGGCGGCCTTGAAGGCCCGCGCGGCCAGGCCGCGCGAATCCTGCTCTACCTGATGGAGCGGGACTCGGCGGTGGCATTGCTGCGGGGCGGCTAGTCCCGCCCTGCCACCAGCAGCAGCCGGGGCAAGCCCGGCGCAAAGGGCGCATCCTCCGTGTCGGCATAGAGGCCGAGCAGCCCGAAGCCGGTGTCTCGAAGCACGCTCACCAGCGCCCCGCTGGTCACGACATGGTGTGCGTAACGCAGGAGATGGGACTCCCCGTCCAGAGTCAGCACCGCTTCGGTCTTCAGGACCGATCCCACGGGATCGTAGGCGTAGAGCGACCGGTAGCTGCCGCCTTCGAACGCGATCTCGCGCTCCTCCTGCAGCGGAAAGATCGATTCGGCGCAGGTATAGCTGTCGAGGATGAGGCGGGCGCCGGAGCGAAGGCTCGCCGCCAGCCGGGCGAGAAAGGCTTCCAGGCCCTCCGCGGCGAAATAGCCGAGGCTGTTGCCCAGGCAGATCGCCCCGTCGAACGGCGAATCCACGGCGAACTCGCGCATGTCGCTTCGCACGAACCGCGCCGGGAGACCCGCCCCGGCCGCGGCCGCCCGGGCGATCGCCTCGGCGGAAAGGTCGATCCCCGTCACCTCGAAGCCGGCCCGGGCGAGGGCGAGCGCGTGGCGGCCCGCCCCGCAGGGGACGTCGAGCAGCCGTGCGGGCGGCTCGACGCCGATATGGCGGGCGACGAAGGCGAGGTCCGTCGCGGTCGCTTCCGGCGGCACCATCGTCTCCCAGAAGCGGTTGACGGGCGCCGTGAAGAAGCTTTCGTACCAGTGTGAGGGTACGTCGAAATCCTGATTCATGATGGAATTCCCCGAAACGAGTGCAAGCGATAGCGGGCGCCGGAAAACGCCGCCTTGGGTTCGCAGCCTTCAGGAAATGACAGGCAGAGGCCTACTCCGATGGAAGGCCGAGACTAGGCCCCGCGGAACGCGCGGGCAAGGTCCGTCGCCCCAGCGAAGGCTGGGGTCCCGAGGGGTGAAGGACGCGGCGGTTTTCACCCGCTGGGGTCCCAGCCTTCGCTGGGACGACGTCAGGGTGTCAGCAGTCCGTGCTTCTTCTTTCCCGCCGAAATCCGCACGTCGCGATGAACGACAAGCGGCAGATCCTCCTTGACGACCTCACCATCCACACGTGCCCCACCTTGCTCGATTAATCGGCGGGCCTCCTTTTTGGACGAGCACAGTCCGAGGCTCACCAAAGCTTGGGACAGGGGAATGCCATCCGAATTTTTCATCGTCGGCAGAGCCTCTCCCACCGCGCCTTCCTCGAACGTCCGCCGCGCAGTCTCCGCCGCCTCTCGCGCCGAGTCCTTGCCGTGCGCCATCGCCGTCGTGGCGTCGGCCAGCGCCTTCTTTGCCGCGTTGATCTCGCTGCCCTGCAGCGCCTCAAGCCGCATCACCTCATCCAGCGGCAGGTCGGTGAACAGCCGCAGGAACCTGCCGACGTCGCCGTCCTGCGTGTTCCGCCAGAATTGCCAGTAATCGTAGGGGCTGAGCCGGTCGGGGTTGAGCCACACCGCGCCCGCCGCGGTCTTGCCCATCTTGCCGCCGTCGGCGGTGGTGATGAGCGGGGTTGTGATCCCGTAGAGCTGGGTTCCGTCGATCCGCCGGGCGAGCTCGATTCCGTTGACGATGTTTCCCCACTGGTCCGAGCCGCCCATCTGAAGCCGGCAGCCGACGCGCCGCGAGAGCTCGAGGAAGTCGTAGGCCTGGAGGATCATGTAGTTGAATTCGAGGAAGGTCAGCGGCTGCTCGCGCTCGAGCCTGAGGCGGACGCTGTCGAAGGTCAGCATCCGGTTGATGGTGAAATGCATCCCGACGTCGCGAAGGAAGGGGATGTAGTCCAGCGAGTCGAGCCAGTCGGCATTGTCGACCATGATCGCGTCGGTCGGGCCTTCGCCGAAGATCAGGAAATGCTCGAAGATCCGCCGGATCGAGGCGATGTTGGCCTGGATGTTCTCGTGGGTGAGAAGCTTGCGGGCCTCGTCCTTGCCGGACGGATCGCCGATCTTGGTGGTGCCGCCGCCCATCACCACGATCGGCTTGTGCCCGGCCTGCTGGAGCCGGCGCAGAAGCATGATCTGGACGAGGCTCCCGACGTGGAGCGAGTCCGCGGTCGCGTCGAAGCCGATATAGCCGGGCACGATCTGCGCCGAGGCGAGCGAGTCCAGCCCCGCCGCGTCGGTGACCTGATGGATGTAGCCGCGCTCGTCGAGCGTTCGAAGGAGGTCGGATTTATACTCGGTCATGGCGCGGCTCTAGCCTCCCCGTCCTTTCCGCGTAAGCGGGAATGACGTAAACGGGGGGCCGTGCTTCTCATCGCCGATCCCGCCCTTCCCCCCCAGCGCATCCGCGAGATGCGAGCGATTCTCGAACGCCTCTCCGCGAACAATCTCCGCCTCGTCTTCGAGATGAAGGGCGACATCGCCAACCTCATCCTCCCCCCGTCCGCGCCGCCCGAGCGCTCCGACCGTCTCTGGGAGACGACCTGCTTCGAGCTGTTCCTCAAGCCCGCGCACGGCTGCGGCTATCGCGAGCTCAATTTCTCCCCGTCGGGCCGCTGGGCCGCCTACGATTTCAGCGCCTACCGGGCCGGAATGGTCCAGGCCGGCGTTCCGGCGCCGCCGTCCCTCGTCCTCGACAGGTCGGATGAGGCGCTCAAGGCCGAGATCCTCTTCTCGATCGACCTTCACCAGGAGCCCTACCGTTACGGCCTCTGCGCCGTCCTCGAGGAACGAGGCGGCTACAAATCCTACTGGACTCAGAAATGCGGCCCCGGGCCGCCCGATTTCCATCATCCCGCTTGCTTTGACGAAGACCTGCCGCCGGCGCCGCTTTGACTTCGCCATTGCGAGGAGCGAAGCGACGCGGCAATCCAGGCGCGGCGTCGGAAACGACCGCTGCACTGGATTGCCACGCTTCGCTCGCAATGACGGAATTCTAATGGTTCGCTTCGGAATCGACCGGCTCCTCGCCGACCCTGAGCTTCGCCGTCCCCTCGAAGGCAAGCGCGTAGCCCTGCTCGCCCACCCCGCCTCGGTGACGGAGGATCTCACCCACTCGCTCGATGCCCTCGTCGCGAGCGGCCTCAACGTCACCGCCGCCTTCGGCCCCCAGCACGGCCTCCGCGGCGACAAGCAGGACAATATGGTCGAGTCGGACGATTTCACCGATCCCGCCCACAACATCCCCGTCTTCAGCCTCTATGGCGAGGTCCGCCGCCCGACCGGCCAGTCGATGGGGACGTTTGACACCATCCTCGTCGACCTTCAGGACCTCGGCTGCCGGATCTACACCTTCATCACCACTTTGCTCTACGTGCTCGAGGCGGCCGCGAAGCACGGCAAGTCGGTCTGGGTGCTCGACCGCCCCAATCCGGCCGGCCGCCCGGTCGAGGGCCTCACCCTGCGCCCCGGATGGGAAAGCTTCGTCGGCGCCGGCCCGCTGCCGATGCGCCACGGCCTCACCCTGGGCGAGCTCGGCCGCTGGTTCGTCGAGACGATGAAGCTCGACGTCGATTACCGGGTGATCGAGATGGAGGGCTACGAGCCCGCCGCCGCGCCCGGTTTCGGCTGGCCGCTCGGGCGGATCTGGATCAACCCCAGCCCCAACGCCGCCAACCTATGGATGGCGCGCGCTTATGCCGGGACGGTGATGCTCGAGGGAACGACCCTGTCCGAAGGCCGCGGAACCACCCGCCCGCTCGAACTGTTCGGCGCCCCCGATCTCGATCCTGTCGCCATCCTCGCCGAGATGCGCCGGCTCGCGCCCGAATGGCTGCGCGGCTGCGCGCTACGAACCATCGCGTTCGAGCCCACCTTCCACAAGCATGCGGGCAAGACCTGCCATGGCCTTCATATCCACCCCGAAGGCGCCTTCTACGATCACGACGCCTTCCGGCCCTGGCGCCTCCAGGCGCTCGCCTTCAAGGCGATCCGGCGGCTCATGCCCGGCTACGATCTGTGGCGCGACTTCGCCTACGAGTATGAGTTCGGCAAGCTCGCCATCGACGTCATCAACGGCGGCCCCGCGCTTCGCGAGTGGGTCGACGATCCGGCCTCGGCGCCGGCCGATCTCGACGCCCTCACCGGGCCCGACGAGCAGGCCTGGCGGAGCGAGCGCGATCCCTTCCTCCTCTATAGCTCGCGTTGACGAAAACGCCTCCGAACCCTAGATAAAAGCCATGGCCATACGCCCCATCATCGAGGCTCCGGACCCGCTCCTGAGGCAGATATCCTCGCCCGTCGAGGCGATCACGCCCGAGGTTCAGGCGCTGATCGACGACATGTTCGAGACGATGTACGCCGCCCCCGGAATCGGCCTCGCCGCGATCCAGGTCGGGGTGCCGAAGCGGATCCTCGTCATCGACCTCCAGGATCCGGAGGAAGAAGGCGGCGAGCCGGTGCGCAAGCCGATGACGTTCATCAACCCCGAGATATTACGAAGCGCCGAGACCATCGTCCCTTATTCGGAAGGCTGCCTTTCGGTCCCCGACCAATATGCCGAGGTCGACCGCCCCGATTCGATCCGCGCCCGCTGGCTCGACCGCGACGGCAATCAGCATGAGGAAGAGCTGGACGGCCTGCTGGCCACCTGCCTCCAGCACGAGATGGACCATCTCGAAGGCATCCTCTTCATCGACCACCTCTCCCGCCTCAAGCGCGACATGATTCTGAGGAAACTCGCCAAGGCCCGGAAGCTGGCCGCGTAACGGCCACCCCGGCGTAGGCCGGGGTCCCGACGAGACACGCCGAGCGTCATCCCGGCGAAAGCCGGGACCCAGGAACGCAGGGTGGGCAATACATGGCGCGGATTCTGCTCGCGCTTCCTCCAACGTCCGTGTTCCTGGGTCCCGGCTTTGGCCGGGATGACGTTAAGGGCCGACCTTTTCCACAGCTTCCTCGCCCCGACTCTTTACCCCCGAATCTCCATGCTCTAGGTTCCATCTTCGTTCCGAAGGTCGAACATGGACGCCAAGCTCCTCCTCTTCATCCTCGTCGCCGTCGCCGCCGGCCTCGCCGCCGGCTGGTTCCTCGGCACGCGCCAGGTCGCGCTCTACCGCAAGGAGCGCGACGACCGGACCGAGGATTTCCGAAAGGCGATCACCGATCTCGCCGATATGCAGGCGAAGCTCGACGAGGCACGCGACACCTGCGCGGAGGCACGGACCGAATGCGCCCGGCTCTCCGCCGGCCAGGAGGAACGCGAGCGGGCGTTCGAGATGCGGCTCTCCGAGCTGCGCGAATCCCGAGAAGCTTTATCCGCGCAATTCAGTGAGATAGGCGCCAAGCTTCTCACCGAGGCTCAAAGGAACTTCCTCGAGCGCGCCGACGCCCGCTTTAACCAGGCCGGCGAGAAGCATGAGGAGAAACTGAAGGCCCTCCTGCAGCCGGTCGAGACCACTTTGAAGCGCTACGAGGAGGGCCTGGCGCGAGTGGAGAAGGACCGCGAGGGCTCGTACGGCGAGCTCAGGGCGGCCGTCGAGCTGGTCCGCGCCGGCCAGAGCCAGGTGCGCGACGAGACCGCCCGCCTCGTCAGCGCGCTCCGCCACAGCCCCAAGTCGCGCGGCCGCTGGGGCGAGCAATCGCTGAAGAACGTTCTCGAGCAGGCGGGCCTGTCGCCGTTCGTCGACTTCCAGACCGAGGTCAGCGTCGACACCGACGACGGCCGCCTCCGCCCCGACGTCATCGTCCGGCTGCCCGGCGGCCGAAAGCTGATCATCGACGCCAAATGCTCGTTGAACGCCTTTCTCGATGCCTCCGAGGAGGTGGATGAAGCGACCCGCACGGCTCACCTCAAGGCCCACGCCGCCTCGATCCGCAACCACGCCCAGAAGCTCGGCGGCAAGAATTACTGGGACCAGTTCGGCGACGCCGCCGATTACGTGGTCATGTACATTCCCGGCGAGCATTTCCTCACCGCCGCGCTCGAGCAGGACGATCGCCTCTGGGAATGGGCGTTCGAGCGGCGGGTGCTGCTCGCCACCCCGACCAACCTCGTCGCCATCGCCCGGACCGTCGCCAGCGTCTGGCGGCAGGAGAAGCTCGCCGAGGAAGCGGCCGAGATCGCCCGCCTCGGCAAGGAGCTCCACGCCCGGCTGGCGACGATGGGCGGCCACGTCGCCCGCATGGGCCGAAACCTCGAGCTCGCCACCGGCGCCTATAACGCCTTCGTCGGAAGCCTCGAAAGCCAGGTGCTGACCCAGGCGCGACGCTTCGAAGCGCTCGAAGTGTCGAGCGGCGCCAAGGCGATCGAGGAGCTCCCCATCGTCGAAGGCGCCCCCCGCCCGCTTACCAAATTGTTCCCGACGGAGAGCGAGGGCAAGCCGAGCTGACGTCATTGCGAGGAGCGAAGCGACGCGGCAATCCAGTCAGAGCGTTTGTCGAAGGCTCAGGACTGGATTGCTTCGCTTCGCTCGCAATGACGGTCACATGTCCCAAGCCTTCTTCCGCGCGCCGCCGCAGCCCTTGTAGGTCTCGCCGTCGGCGGTCACCGTCACCTGGTGCTCGAAGCCGAAGCCGCTCATCGCATCGTTGCAGCGCGTATAGGTGATGTCGACGGTCAGCCGCGGCGTGACGTAGCGGCGGCCCTTGGCGGTGGCCGCGGGTTCCGGCCGCGCGACGCTGATCTTCTTCTCCCCGTAATTGCCGGTATAGTCGATCCGTCCGCCCGCTATCTTGAGCGCCCATCCCGGCTCCTGGCCGAGCGCAGCATAGCTCTCCGGCGCGGCGGGAGCGGCCTTGGCGGGCGGCGCCGCCTTCGGGGCCGCCTGGGCCTCATTGAGGGCCACCGGAGGCTCGGCGGCGATATTGCCGACGTCCGCCGAATTGGCTTCCGCGACGGCATTGCCTTCCGCGACGGCGTTGGTCTCGGCCGGGGCGCTGCAGGCGCAGAGCGCTGCCGGGGCGAGGAGGGCGAAGGGGAGGGCGATCCTGTTCATGCCGTTGCGACTCCTATGTTCCCCGGCGAAGGCCGGGGTCCAGCGGCACGGGCGGAACGACTGGATCCCGGCCTCCGCCGGGAAACTCCCGCCGCCACTGGTTGATGACCTCGTAGGCCATCACAGCCGCCGCTACCGCGGCGTTGAGGCTGTCGGCCCTGCCCAGCATCGGCATCTTCACGAGCAAGTCGCATTCGGCCTCATACGCCTCGGGCAGGCCCTGCGCCTCGTTGCCGACGAGGAGGAAGGCGGGCTTCTCGTAGCGCGGCGCCTGATAGTCGAGATCGGCCCTCAGGCTGGTGCCGATCAGCTGACCCTCGCCGCCGCGAAGCCAGGCGAGGAACGCCTCCCACGGCGCGGCGGCGATGCGCTGGGTGAACAGGGCGCCCATCGAGGCGCGAACCGCCTCGGTCGAGAAGGGATCGACGCATTCGTCGACGAGGATCAGCCCGCCCGCGCCGACGGCGTCGCCGGTCCGAAGGACGGTTCCGAGATTGCCGGGATCGCGAAGCGCCTGGGCGACGATCCAGAGCGGCGCTGAACCACGGTCGAGGCTTTCGAGGCCAATGTCGAAGCTTCGATAGACCCCGAGCACCGTCTGCGGATTGTCCTTGCCGCTGAGCTTGTGGAGGATGTCCGCGTTGGTCTCGATGACGTCGCCATGCGCCGCCTCGACCTCCTCGATGAGGACGTCGAGCAAAGGATGCGAGGTGCCCGCCGCATAGAAAAGGATCGCCGGCAGCCGCCCCGTCTCCCGCGCCTCGGTGAGAATGCGCAGGCCCTCGGCCAGGAACATCCCCTGCCGCCGCCGCCCCTTCTTGTCGCGAAGCGCGCGGACGTCCTTGACCAGGGGGTTGGAGAAAGCGGTGATCTGGCGCGGCATCCCCCGTCATTGCTAGGAGCGAAGCCACGAAGCAATCCAGTTCTGCCCCGCCGCCGCACTGGATTGCTTCGCTTCGCTCGCAATGACGGCTGCGCCGTCAATCCTCGCCGAACCGGTCCTCGACCAGGGCGATCAAGGCCTCGACCGCCTCCTCCGCCCCGTCGCCCTCGGCGTGGATGGTGATCGAATCGCCCATCGCCGCGCCGAGCATCATCAGGCCCATGATCGAGGTGCCGCACACCCGGCTGCCGTCCTTCTCGACCTCGACGGCGGCGCTCTGGCCGGCGGCGAGGGTGACGAACTTGGCGCTGGCGCGGGCGTGGAGGCCGCGCAGATTCTTCATTTCAACCGTCCGGCTCGGCATCGGCTCAGACGGTCTCCCCGAGTATCTCGGAGGCGACCGAGATATATTTGCGTCCCGCCTCGCGGGCGGCGGCGACGGCGGCCTTGACGTCCATCAGCTTTCGAGCGCCCTCGAGCCGGATCAGCATCGGCAGATTGACTCCGGCGATGACCTCGATCTTCTCCGACTTCATCAGCGAGATTGCGAGGTTGGAGGGAGTGCCTCCGAACAGATCGGTGAGGATGATGACCCCGCCGCCCTCGTCGACCTTGGCGATCGCCTCGGCGATGTCGTTGCGGCGGCCCTCCATGTCGTCCTCGGGGCCGATGCAGATCGATTCGACCCGCTCCTGCGGACCGACGACATGCTCCATCGCCCGGACGAACTCGGCCGCGAGCCGGCCGTGGGTCACCAAAACCAGACCAATCATTCGTAACTTCCCAAATCCTGCGGCTCGCCCCCGCGCCCGCCTTCGACCCCGTCGCGCGGCGGCGAAGCGAGGTCGCGATGCTCGACCGTGGGCGAAAAACCGGCTTCGCGCAACCTGCTGGCGACTCGCTCGGCGACGTGGACCGAGCGGTGCCGGCCGCCGGTGCAGCCGAAGGCGATCGTCACATAGGATTTCCCTTCCTCGCCGTAGCGGGGGAGGAGGGCGAGAAGGAGATCCTCGATCCGCCCGACGGAGTCGGCATAGGCTGGATCGCCGGCGATATGCTCGGCCACCGCGCCATCGAGGCCGGTGAGGCCGCGAAGCTCGTCGACCCAATAGGGGTTCCTGAGGAACCTCAGGTCGAAGACGTTGTCGGCGTTGCGCGGGATTCCGCGGGCGAAGCCGAACGACATCACCGTCAGGGTCGGCGCCGTCGGGCCGCCGGCGAAACGCTGGCGAAGCTGCTGCTGGAGCGCGTTGGGCGCGGTGTCGGTGGTGTCGATGACATGGTCGGCCCAGCGCCGGAGCGGCTCCATCAGCTCGCGCTCGGCGGCGATGCCGTCGGTGGCGGGCCGGTCCGGGGCGAGCGGATGGCGGCGGCGGGTCTCGGAATAGCGGCGGATGAGCTCGGAGCCGGCGCAGTCGAAATAGAGGGTCTCGACCGGCACCCGCTGGCCGTCGGCGAGCGCCTTGATCTGCTGGACGATCCGCTGGGCGTCGAAGTCGCGGGTGCGGCTGTCCACCCCCAGCGCAAGCGGCCGCCGCCGCCTCGAGCTGCCCTTGCCGAGCGGGGTCTCGAGCAGGTCCTCGAGCAGCGACAGAGGCAGATTGTCGACCACCTCCCAGCCGGCATCCTCGAGCGTCCTGAGCGCCGTCGACTTGCCGGCGCCGGAGAGGCCGGTGACGAGCAGGATTCGCTGGGGAGAGGGGCCGGCGGTCACATCGAGAGTCCGAAACGAAGCAGCGCCTGCTCTAGCTTCAAGGGCGCCGAAGGCTCAAGGCCGGCGAGCGCGACGGCCGGAATGTCGACGCCCGCCAGCCGCTCGGCCGCCGCTTCGGGAAGCCGCTCCGGCGGGCGCGAAAGATCGGCGTAGAGGCAGACCGGGGCGTCGACGACCGGCTTGCGCTCGATGATGCCGACGCCGCGCATCTCGATCCGGCCTGCGATCCTAGCGGGAGCGCGCGCCAGCAGCCTCCCGGCGGCACGGCGAAGCTCGGTATAATCGTCGCTGACCAGCCGCGCCCCGCGGTCGATGAGGCGCAGGGCGAGGTCGGACTTGCCGGCGCCCGACGGCCCGGCGAGGAGCACCGCCCGGCCGCCGATCGCGACGCAGCTCGCATGGACCACCTGGTCGGGCTCGCTCACGGCGGCGGCGCCGCCGGGAAGCGAAGCACGAAGCGCGCCCCGCTCCGGCCGTCGTAGCGGCTTTCGACCTCGATCCGGCCGTCATGTCCGTCGACGGTCGCCTTGGCGATGGCGAGGCCGAGGCCCGAATGGCGGCCGAATCCGTCGGCCTCGGGGCGGACGCTGTGGAAGCGCCGGAAGATCGCCGCTCGCGCTTCCTCCGGAACGCCCGGGCCTTCGTCCTCGACCGCCACCGTCACCTCGCCGCCGGACCGCGCCGCGCCGATCTCGACCAGGCTTCCCGGCGGCGCGAAGGAGATGGCGTTGTCGACGATATTGTCGATCGCCCGCGCAAGTCGCGCCTCGTCGCCGAGGATGACGGCGCTTCCCACCCGCGGGCGGGCGAAGGCGAGCCGGACGCCGCGCTCGGCGGCGCGCGGGCGCCAGAGGTCGAGCAGGGATTCGAGCAGGCCGCCAAGGTCGACCGGCTCGAACCGCGCCCGGCTCAATTCGGCGTCGAGCCGCGAGGCCTCGGCGATGTCGACGATCAGCCGGTCGAGGCGGACGACGTCGCTCCTTATCACGTCGACGAGCTGCCGCCTCAGCGCCGGATCCTCGATCTTGTCGAGGCTGTCGACCGCGGAGCGCAGCGAGGCGAGCGGGTTCTTGAGCTCGTGGGTGACGTCGGCGGCGAAGGCCTCGGTGGCGTCGATCCGGTAGCGAAGCGACTGCGTCATGTCGCCGACCGCTCGGGCGAGCAGCCCGATCTCGTCCTGCCGCGCCGGAAGCGTCGGAACCGAGACGTCGCGCGCCCGGCCGAGCCGGACCTGGTGCGCGGCCCGGGCGAGGCGGCGGAGCGGAAGCGCGATCGTCCGCGCCAGGAACAGCGACAGCAGCACCGAGACGGCGAGCGTGACCAGCCAGATGATCAGCAGGGTGGTCCGCTCGTCGCGGACGATGCTTCTGATGTCGCGGGCATTGCGGGTGAGGAGAAGCACTTCGTCCGAGCCCGGCACCCGCGCCGCGGCGGAGATGAACGGAGTGCCCTCGGGCGCGCGCCTCACCATCGTCCGCGGCGGGCCCCCGCGCCGGGCGGCGTCCGCCTCGCTCCAGCCTTTTATCCGTTCGGGCTCGGGCATGGCCAAAGCCGGCGGCGGCGGTGCTCCGACCATCGCGTCGAAGGCGTTGTCGAGCCGCCGGGCCACGCCCTTGCGCCAGGGTTCCTTGGCGGGATCGCGAAGCTCGTAGGTCGGGGTCGTGCCCTGCCAGCTGTCCATCCTCAGCGCGCCGTCGGCGCCGAACACCCTCAACCGGGTCCGCGACCGCTCGCCCAGCCTCCGGATCAGCGCCGCCTTCTCGTTCGGCTCGGCGAGCGACAGCGAGTCGGACATGATCCCCGCCTGCGTCCCGGCATTGACGATCGCGCCCGCGGTCAGCCGGCTCCGGAACCCGTCGAGATAGAAGATGCTGCCCGCCAGGATTGCGAGCGCGAAGACGTTGACCGCCAGGATGCGGTGGAGGAGCATCCAGCGTCCCGACCATTTGAGGTCGAGGTCCCTCTCGTCACTCCTCGCCAAAGCGGTAGCCCACCCCGTAGAGCGTCTCGATCGCCTTGAACTCGGAATCGACGGCTCGGAACTTGCGCCTCAGGCGCTTGATGTGGCTGTCGATCGTCCGGTCGTCGACATAGATGTCGTCCTGATAGGCGACGTCCATCAACTGGTTGCGCGATTTGACCACGCCCGGCCGCTGGGCGAGCGCCTCGAGGATCATGAACTCGGTGACGGTCAGGGTGACGTCATGGCCGTCCCACGCCACCCGGTGCCGCGCCGGGTCCATGGTCAGCCGGCCGCGGACGATCTGCGGCGCTTCCGCTTCCGGCTCGGCCGTATCCGCCGGCGCCGCCCGAGCCTCGGCCCGGCGAAGGATGGCGCGGATGCGGGCGATCAGGAGGCGCTGGCTGAAGGGTTTGGCGACATAGTCGTCGGCGCCCATCGCCAGGCCCAGCGCCTCGTCTATCTCCTCGTCCTTCGAGGTCAGGAAGATGACCGGAAGCTCGCTCTTCTCGCGAAGCCGCCTCAGCAATTCCATGCCATCCATCTTCGGCATCTTGACGTCGAGCACCGCAAGATCGGGCGGATTGTCGACCAGCGCCTTCAGCGCCGCCTCGCCGTCCGAATAGACGCGCGTGGCGAACCCCTCCGCCTGAAGCGCGATCGACACCGAGGTGAGGATGTTGCGGTCGTCGTCGACCAAGGCGATTGTAACCGACATCAATTGCCTTCCGCCGCTTCACCCTGCCGCTCCCAATTAGGGTGCGGACGGGAGCGGGTCAAAGCACGATATGCGCGCGTGGATGAGGGGATGGCGTTGTTGACCGCTCATCTCCTGCTGAGTATCCCTTGTGCGTCACACAATCGTGACGACCGGGGGGGAACTCGGTGACCGGCGAACTTCCGACCGACGAGGCGCGGATTTCTGGCTTGGTGGAAGATTTCGTTTCCGCCTTCGATGACCTTTGCCGATCGAATGCTGTCGCCGAAGATTCGCGCTTGGTCGAGCTGCAGCCGCAATTATTCGCAAAAGTCACGCAGAGCTTCGTCGATTTCGGCAATCTCGTTTCATCCGCATTGCCGGAGATTTTCGAGCAGTCCGCCCAGACCAAGGGCAAGGGCAGCGACCCGGCCGCAGGTGAAGCGGTCGAGGCGCTCGTCGACGCCGTCGCCGAGGATGCCGACGCCCATGCGGGCACGGTCGGTTCGCTGGCAGGGGCGCTCGCCGACCATATCGAAACGCTCCCGGCGCCCGCGCCCCAGCTCGAGCAGGTGCTGACGGCGGTGCGCGGGATCGAAAGCTATTGGCGCGAAGTGGCGGAGCAGGTCCATTCGGTGCCCGAGGTGCTGAGCGACGGCGATCCCGGGCAGGTTGCCGAACTGCGGGCGCTGGCGCCGATCTGGGACCGGGTCGCGGACAGGATCGATCAGGCCCAGCGGTCGATGGAGATGCCGCCGGCGACCGCCGGCGCGCCTGCGCTTAAGGTGATCGACGGCGGCAAGGATAGCGACGGCTCATGACCCTCTCGCTAGCAACCGATCTCTCCGCGATCCAGGGTGAGCTGGCGGCCTGGGCTGAAGCGCTTCGAAGCATCGGCAAAATGGTCGAGGAGGTCGAGCGCGTCCAGGTCGACCAGACCCATTCGCCCCCCGCTCTTGTGCGAATGATCGCCGATTTCGAGGCGCTTCGGCAGCTCGGGCGGAACTGGACGAACGAGCTTCGTCCGGCGCTCGTCGCCACAGTCCCGGGCGGGATCGAAGCCTATGCCGCCAGCTTCGACGCCCATACGCGCGCCGCGCTTTCGGCGCTCGAGGGCAGCGACAAGGCCCTGGCCCAGGCGCGCGTGAAGCAGGAGATGGCCCTGCTCGACGCTGAGCTGGCGGTGCATCTGGGCGCCACAAAGGCCGTGGATGCCAAGCTCAAGCAGTTCATGGCCAGCCTGGACAAATATGTGCAGGCGATCGAGATCGACGGGAAGCAGGCGGTCAATGAAGTGCAGCTCGACGAGGATCGGTTGGCCCGGACCCTCGCCGAGCTCGATCAGCTGATCGGCACGGCCAGCAGCGAGAAGAGCAGGATCGACTTTCTCCTCACCGGCCAGGGCACCACCGGTTCCGGGGTGGTCGATGTGCTTCTGACCATCAATCCGGCGGCCTTGCTGGTGCGGGCCGGGTATGCCGTCTGGTCGTTCTTCGGCGGATCGAATCCGGCCGAGGAACAGCGCCGCCGGATCGAGGACCTGCGCCGCCAGCGCGATTCGATGAGCAACGAGCAGCGCCGGGTGGCCGGGCTTCGGCTGATCCACCGCCAGATCGCGCCGCTGGCGGACGGCGGGCGCCAGGCGATCCGGGCCTCGGGGCAGATCGTCAATTTCTGGGCGGTTTTCCAGACCAAGCAGGAAAGCGTGGTGAGCGCCATCGCCCGCAGCTCCGCCGGCGACATCGCCCCGCTCGTCCGGGTCCACCTCAACACCGGGGCTAAGGCGTGGGCACAGCTCGCCGCTTATGCCCGATCGCTCAGGACTCCATAGCGGGGAGGATAGAAGTGCTCGCACCCGACAAGGACACCGCCATTGCCGGCCTCGGGGGACTGATCCAGAACAATGCCCGCGCCATGCTGTGGGCGCAGCTGATCTCGACCACCGTGCTTCCCCCGCTGGACAAGCCGCCGCCCTGGTACGCCGAGGTCAGGAACCGGCTGGGCGGTGCCGCGGTCGAGGCCGAGAAGTGGCTCACCGACGGCGGGCCGCGCCTGTTCGCCGAGGCGGCGCAGGCCAATGTCGACTATGGCCGCACCTTCGCCGAAGTGGCGGTCGAGCTCGAAAAGGCGGTCGGGCCGGCCCGCGCCGCGCGGCGCGCCCTGACTCCAGCCGAGAAGGAGGATGCGCTCGCTCTGGTCGAGGCGCTGCGCGAGGCGGCGCGCGAGTCGCGGGGCCGGATCAAGGCGCAGATGGTCGCGCTCGACGAGTTCCGCCGCGGCATGGTCAGGCGCCAGAGCGATCTCTCGAGTTTCCGCGCGATGGTCGACAAGAGCCGAGGCACCGTCTCGGCGGCGATCCAGTCGGTCGAGCAGGAAGTGATCCGTCTGCGTCAGGTGCTCGCCGCCAACGAGGTCAAGCATGGCGATTCGCAGACGGGCTTCGCCAGCGGAGTCGCCGGAATCCTCTATGCGGTGACGGTGGCGCCGGTCATCGCCGGCGGAACGCTCTCGGCCGGCGTGGCGCTGTCGGTCGCGATGCTCGGGATGACGATCTACAAGCTCGAATCCTACACCCAGGTGCTTCGCGAGAATAGCGCCAGGCTCAACACGATACTGACCAAGGTCGCCGCCCAGGACAATGAGATGCTCCTGCTCGGCGGGATCATCGACACCATCTCGACTCTCGATCACGCCGCGGAGCGCGCCGACGGCGCGCTCGCCACGCTTTCGGCGACCTGGGACCACACGGTCAGCGACCTCGACAGCCTCCTGCGCACGCTGGCGCTGCCCGACGTGGGAATGGATCGGCTCCCCCAGCTCCAGACCATGAAGACGGCGTCCGCGACCTGGGCGGCGATCGTCAAGGTCGCCGCCACCGTCCAGGACATGCGTTTCGAATCGAGGACGATCATCTGCAAGCCGGGGGCGTGACCCGGGCCATTTCGGAAGGGAGAATTGCGATGTCTGAGACGGATCTGAATCCGAATGTCGAGGAAACCAAGAAGAACCTGACCGGAATCGCCTTCGCGGCGGCCCAGGTGACCGCCTTCGCGCTGGCCGTGAAGAAGCACAACACCATCGTGCTCAAACCGGAACCGGCCTGGTATGAAACTTTCAAGCTCCAGCTCCAGCTGGCCCAGCGCGAGGCCGACGTCTGGATGACCCGCCTGAGCCCGCAGATGTTCTCGAAGGTGCCGCAGTCGATCATCGATTACGGCAATCTGTTCGACGCGGCGATGGCCGAGGTCGGCAGGATCCTCGAGCATATGGGCTCCAGGCCGACCGACGACGAGAAGGAGGCGCTGACGCAGATATTCGCCGCAATGCTGGCCGAGCTCAACAGCCAGAAGCGCACCATCGGGCGCGTGAACGGAGAGCTGAAGGAATTCTACGGCAATGTGAGCGGCTACCGGAAAGCCTTCGACACCGCCAGGCAGGCGGCGAACAAGGACAGGACGGCATCGCAGAACAAGCGCGATTCGCTGACCCGCGAGATCGAGACTCTCAAGGCCGAGGTGCAGGCGGCTAGCACCAAGACCATGGTCTCGGGCATCGCGCTCGGAGTGAGCCTGTTCGTGCTGGTCGCGGCGATCGCGTTCACCATCGCAACCGCCGGCGCGGCCGCGCCGCTGATCGTCGGCGCGGTGGCGCTCGTCGGGGCCGGGCTCGGAGTCGCGGGCATGGTGGTCTTCACCAAGCAGCAGAACGATCGGCTCTCCGACATCGCGAAGAAGATGGCCGAGCTCGACGCGGAGGACGCGCTGATCCTGGCGCTCGGGCAGGCGGCGTCGGCGATCGGCTCGCTGGTCGACGCGGCCGACGAAGCGCTCAAGGGCCTCGGGACTTTGCTCAACGCCTGGGCGACGCTCGAGACCAAGCTCGACTCGGTGATCAAGGACGTCGGCGACGCCGACAAGGCCAAGCTGAGGGCGATGATCAGCGTCTATTCCAACAAGGCCAAGCGCTCCTGGGAGGACCTCAGCAACTATGCGCTGATCCTCCAGCGGGCAGGGGAAGGCGTCAAGATCGTCGAGCAGACCGAATTGCGGCAGGCGGCCTGATTCGAGCGGATCACCCCCCTCTCCCTGCAGGGGAGAGGGGGAGCTCGCCGCAGGCGAGCGGGGGTGAGGGCAGGGCGTACGTCGCTAGGCCCTCACCCTGCCGCTTCGCGGCTGTCCCTCTCCCCTGCAGGGAGAGGGGGACCCTTTGACGAAACCGGCCCGCTCCGATAAGGGGCGCGCAACCCGAATGGCGGCCGCATGGCCGCCCCTTTCGTCATATAAATCAAGGGAGAATGTCGTGGCCAATCGCGTTCCGGCAAAGGGGCTTGGTATCGCCACCGAAGCCGAGCTTCACTGGAATCTGGGAACGCCCGAGCTGGTCGAGGCGGCCGTTCGCCGCGGCGAGGGGCTGCTTGCCAAGGACGGCCCGCTCGTCGTGCGCACCGGCAAGCACACGGGCCGCTCGGCCAACGACAAGTTCATCGTCCGCGACGCCGAGACCGAGAACACGATCTGGTGGGACAACAACAAGTCGATCTCGCCCGACCATTTCGCCGCTTTGAAGGCCGACTTCCTCGCCGCCCTCGGCGAGCAGAAGACCCTGTTCGTCGCCGACCTCTACGGCGGCTCGCAGCCCGAGCATCGGGTCCGCGTGCGCGTGATCAACGAGCTCGCCTGGCACAATCTCTTCATCCGCACCCTGCTCGTCCGTCCCGAAGCGGCCGACCTTCCCGGCTTCGAGCCCGAATTCACCATCATCGACCTGCCGAGCTTCCGAGCCGATCCCGCCCGCCACGGCACCCGCTCCGAGACGGTGATCGCGGTCAATTTAACCGAGCGGCTGATCCTGATCGGCGGCACCGCTTATGCCGGCGAGATGAAGAAGTCGGTGTTCGGCATCCTGAACTACCTTCTCCCGGCCGAGGGCGTGATGCCGATGCACTGCTCGGCGAACATCGGCCCCGACGGCGACACCGCCGTCTTCTTCGGCCTCTCCGGCACCGGCAAGACGACTCTCAGCGCCGACGCCAGCCGAACCCTGATCGGCGACGACGAGCATGGCTGGTCGGACGAGGCCGTCTTCAATTTCGAGGGCGGCTGCTACGCCAAGATGATCCGCCTCTCGCCCGAGGCGGAGCCCGAAATCTACGCGACGACCAAGCGCTTCGGAACCGTGCTCGAGAACGTCGTCATCGACGAGGAGACTCGCACGCTCGACCTCGACGACGCCACCTTCGCCGAGAATACGCGCGGCGCCTATCCGATCGATTTCATCCCGAACTCTTCGGCCGACAATCTGGGCCCCGTGCCCAAGAACATCGTCATGCTGACCGCCGACGCCTTCGGCGTTCTGCCGCCGATCGCTCGCCTGACGCCCGACCAGGCCATGTATCATTTCCTCTCCGGCTACACCGCCAAGGTCGCCGGAACCGAGATCGGCGTGACCGAGCCCGAAGCGACCTTCTCGACCTGCTTCGGAGCTCCCTTCATGCCGCGCCACCCGAGCGTCTACGGCAACCTCCTCAAGGCGCGCATCGCCAAGGGCGGGGTCAGATGCTGGCTGGTCAATACCGGCTGGACGGGCGGCAAGTACGGCACCGGCAAGCGCATGCCGATCAAGGCGACCCGGGCGCTCCTCAACGCCGCGCTCGACGGCTCGCTGAACGGTGCGACTTTCCGAACCGACGAGAATTTCGGCTTCGAGGTCCCGGTCTCGGTGCCGGGCGTCGACTCCGCCATCCTCAACCCGCGCGACACCTGGGCCGACAAGGCCGATTACGACGCGACCGCGGCGAAGCTGGTCAAGCTCTTCATCGACAATTTCGCCAAGTTCGAAGCCCATGTCGACAAGGGCGTCCGCGACGCCGCCCCGAGGGCTCAACAACAAGCGGAGATCAAGACCGTCACCACGGCCTGATTCTCCCACCCGCTCATCCTGAGTAGCTGCTGAGCGAAGTCGAAGCAGCGTATCGAAGGACCAGGGCGCGTCGGCGAAGGCCGGCGCGCCCTTTTTCTATGCCATGAAAGACCCGATCATGACCGCCGGATACGAACCCCGCCTCTTCGCCGCCGACGCCGAGATCCGCCACATCGGCGAAGGCCTCCTCGCCTGCGCGCTGCGCCGCGACGAATGGACCCACGAAGCCCACCTCGCCGCCTGCCTCTACCTCGTCGCCGAACGCCCCGACATCGTCCCCGAACGCGACCTCCCGGGCCTCATCCGCCGCTTCAACGAGAGCGTCGGCGGCGTGAACAGCGACACGGAGGGCTATCACGAGACCATCACCCAGTGCTTCATCCGCGCGGTGCGCCTGTTCCTGGCGCGCACCGATCCAAGACTGCCCCTCGTCGAAAAGGTCAACCGCCTGCTTTGCTCCGAGGAAGGCCGCCGCGACTGGCCGATGTGCTTCTACGACCCCAAGACCTTGTTCTCGGTCGAGGCGCGGCGGGGATGGGTGGAGCCGGACCTGGCGCCGCTCCCCGAGCTTTGCGATGAGCGCGGATGAGGGCAGGCGGGCTGGAATCGTTCACGCAAAGACGCGAAGGCACGAAAGAGGCGCGAAGAGAGCAAATGGGCCGGAGGCCCTCAAGACAAAGGCCGACAGGCCTCGTGCCTGAAATCCCCCTTCGCGTCCTTCGCTCCCTTCGCGTCTTTGCGTGAAACCATCTTCAGCCAGCGAGGCCGGCGCGCTCATGGCGAACCGGCAACGGCTTTGTGTCCCGCGCACTGGAAAGCTATGAGCCGGTCTCCACCATCGGCGCGCAAGGAGAAGAGCATGGCGACGAGCGGCCCGCAGGACTGGCGCGCAGAGGCCCTCGATCGGCTGCGAAGCCTCATCCGCGAGGCCGACCCGGAGGCCGTCGAGACGGTCAAGTGGAGGAAGCCCTCCAACCCGGCCGGCGTTCCGGTGTGGGAGCATGACGGCATGATCTGCACTGGCGAGACCTACAAGGACAAGGTCAAGCTGACCTTCGCCTACGGAGCCGCGCTCGACGATCCGGCCGGCCTGTTCAATTCCAGCCTCGAGGGCAACACCCGGCGCGCGATCGACATCAGGGAAGGCGAGGAACCGGACGGCGAGGCCTTCAAGGCCCTGATCCGCGCCGCTGCCGCCCATAACGGCGAAGCGGCCCCGCTCGCAGGCATAACGCCCCCGCGCCACATCTTTTAGAAAATCGGCCTCTGGACATCGAGCTGTGTTATCCCCATAATACACTCGGTAAGGAGACGAGACATGTTCGAGAACCCGGTGGCAAAGCGGACGGCGATCGCGGCGGCGGTCGGAGCGGTGATCGCGATCCCGGTGCCGTTCGTCGGCCCGATCTTCGGCGCGGCGGTCGGCGGAGCGTTCGGATTCCTCACCGCCGACCGGCGAGGCTGATCCCGGCCGATTCTTCTGCATCCAACCGCCTCGCCGACCGTTGGGCAGGCGAACCCTTCAAGCAGGAGAAATTCGAATGGCCGACCTCAGCCAAGTCCAGCCCCATATGGAGATCATCGGCGCCGACGGCGCCCGCCTCGGCACCGTCGACTCGGTCGAGGGCGACCGGATCAAGCTGACCAGGCCGGACAGCGGCTCGCACCGCCACCATCATCATTACGTCTCGGGCGGGCTCGTCGCCGAGGTCGAAGGCGACAAGGTCCGCCTTTCCGCCAACGCCGACAACGCCGCCTTCCTCGAGGAGGAGCAGGACGGAAGCGCGCTCGGCGAGCAGAGCATCTTCTCCTGGCGCAACATCGGCCTCGGCGCCGCCGCCGCGGGAGTCGCGGTCGCCGCCGGCGCGATCTTCTACCAGCGCCGCTGGAACGACGAGGACTGACGAGCGCGGAGCCCTTGTCGTGACCCGGTCGCTGTAGCAGACCGGGGACGACAAGGGAGACTCCGCTCATGGCAAGACCCGTTCCGATCGTCGCCCTGGCGGCCGTCTTCCTCATCGGCGCCGCGCCCACTCCGGCCCGCCTCGCCGATCGAATCCTGCCGCCGCCGGCGCAGCCGGGGGAGGCCGTCGCGCCGTTCGTCAAGGTGCCCGCGGGGACCGTCGCCCTTCGCCATGTCCGGGTCATCGACGGCACCGGCGCCCGCCCGCTCGAGGACCGGACGATCGTCCTCCGCGACGGCAGGATCGTCGCCATCGCGGGCCCCGGTTCGCCTATGCCCGCCGGCGCCACAATCCTCGACCTGCCCGGAAGGACCGTTCTTCCCGGCATCGTCGGGATGCACGACCATATGTATTATATCGCCCGCCCGGGGCTCGATCCGGAAGGGCATTCGGACGTTCCGAGCCCGCTCGTCCCCCAGATGACGTTCAGCGCGCCGCGCCTCTATCTGGCGGGGGGCGTGACCACGATGCGCACGACGGGAAGCGTCGAGCCCTATACGGATCTCAACGTCAAGGCGCAGATCGACTCCGGGCTCATCCCCGGGCCGCACATGGATGTCACCGGCCCCTATCTGGAAGGCCCGAACAGCCCTTTCATCCAGATGCATCAGCTCAGGGACGCCGACGACGCCCGTCGCACGGTCGCCTTCTGGGCGGACCAGGGCGTCACCTCGTTCAAGGCCTATATGAACATCACTAGGGCGCAGCTGAAGGCGGCGCTCGACGAGGCGCACAGGCGCGGCCTCAAGCTGACCGGCCACCTCTGCTCGGTCACCTATCCCGAAGCGGCGGCGATGGGCATCGACGATCTCGAGCACGGCTTCTGGGTCAACACCCAGAACGACCCCGGCAAGGCCCCGGATCTCTGCCCCGCCACGACCGGCGGCCCGACCCTCGCCGGGATGGACCCGGACGGTCCCGCCGCCCGCGCCCTCATCGCCCGGCTGGTGAAGGCCCACGTCGCGATCACGTCCACGCTTCCCGTGTTCGAACCTCAGTCGCCCGACTACCGGCCGCTCAGCGACAGGATGCTTGAGACGCTCAGCCCCGAGGCGCGGGCCGATTATCTGAACCTGCGCCGCCTCGCCGGCAAGGCGACTCCGGAGCGCCGGGCGGCGAGGGCGAAATTGTGGTCGAACGAGCTCAGGCTCGAGCGCGCCTTCGCCGCCGCCGGCGGCCTCCTCCTCGCCGGCCCCGATCCGACCGGCGCGGGCAACGTCCTCCCCGGCTTCGGCGACCAGCGCGCCATCGAGCTCCTCGTCGAAGCCGGCTTCACCCCCCTGGAAGCGATCCGCATCGGGACCCTGAACGGCGCCACCTACATGGGCCTCGCCAACGAGATCGGCTCCGTCGCCGCCGGCAAGCACGCCGACCTCCTCATCGTCCGCGGCGACCCTTCCCGAAACATCGCCGACCTCGAGAATGTGGAGATCGTCTTCAAGGACGGCACCGGCTACGACCCCGAAGCGCTCCGAGCCTCGGTCAAGGGCCGCTACGGCCAATATTGATCCAGCCGTCATCCCGGGAGGGACCCCATCAAAGTAGTACTTTGATGGGAACCCGAAAGCCGGGACCTCGCCGAGAACGGGCTCGCGATTCAGGTGACGATCTTCGCAAAGACAATCTTGCCGAGGAGCAGGATGTTGTAGCCGACGCGGTAGAGGTGGGCGTCGTTGTCGCGGACCGCAACGTCGGCCTGAAATCCCCTGAACAGATTGTTGAGCGGCGCATTCGTCACCGCGTCGGTGTCCGAGTGGAAGGGGTTGGGTCGCCACACGTCGACCGCGAAGCCGGAATTTATCGATTGGTTTTGGTTGAAGATCGAGCCCAGCGACGCGAACGGCGCCCATTGCTCGACCTGGAACCACAAGGCTGCGCCTTGGGGCGCCGGAATGCCGTGTTTGGCGATGGCGTGCTGCATCGGCGCGTGCAGATCGGGCCAGATCGATACCGTCGTCCGGGTCCAGTCGCTGCTGGTCTGGCCCGTGAGGCCGACCATGGCGACGCCGCTGAGGCAGAGTAGCCATTTCTGGTCCTGGATGCGGGCCGGCGCAGTCTCGTTCACGGCGCGCGCGGCGGGCGTGATCACCCAATTCTGGCCGGCGAATTCGGTGACCTCGATCATCGGAACGTCTCCAAATCTCTCCTGGGTTCGTGAACAGACGCAGGTTCCCGAAGCCTCGTCATCAAGGATGCTTCCGGCCATCGGCGTCGGGCGGATGCTCGCGCCGGTTGCGAGGTCGTGGATCGAGAAGTGCAGATGATCGATGATCGAATCGCCGGTATCGTCCATGCGGCCGAGCTGAGTCCCGCCCCTGACGTGCATTCCGAGCGAGACGAACAGCTTGGCCGGTCCTTCGAGGTGAAGATATCTCGATCTGAACTTGGACGGGTTCGCCGGATCGGCCGGATCGGCATGGTCCACCTCGACGAAATTGACGTCGGTCTGGTTTCCGCTCGGCACAAGGCCGCGCGCGGTGGTGACGATCCCTTCATGTACGGCCAGGACGTGCGTTCCGCCGCTGGCGTTGAGCTGGGGCACGCCGCGCCGGTAACGGCTGAAATCGATGGCGAAATGATTGAGACCGGTGTGGGTCAGGTGGCCGTAATACAAGCCGCGGAAGCCGAAGCCGCAACTGCGCAGCGACAATGTTTCGAGCACGACGAACGAGAAGGGCCAGGCGGCCGCCGCGATCGCCGAGCCGGCCACGAAGTCGGCGATCCCGCCGGCCATGAAGCAGTCGCCGGCCGGCCATGGAGCGAGCAGCTCGAACGGCAGCGGCTGGTTGGTCGCCGCGACCGGAGGCTGCCAGCGATCCAGCCACGGTTCAGTGGCCAGGGTAACCGCGACGCCGGTCCATTGCCATCCTCGCGGCGCCCTGGTGAGCATGAAGAGGACTTCGCCCCTGTACCAGCGGCCCCGCCAGCCCCTGGTCTGCAGATAGAGCTTGTTGCCCGAGCCGAGCAGGCTCCTGCGCACGGTCACCCGGCTTTCCGCGAGATCCAGGTAGAGGGCGTCGAGCAGATCCTCGTCCTCGAACAGGGCGTGCCCGCCGGCGAGGCCGGCCGCGAAATGGGTTTTGCTGACGAGCTGCTGGAGCGAGGGCTGATCGCGGCCTGCGAGCGCTGCGGCCAGCCGGTCGGCAAGCGGCCGCGCGTCGGCCGTGAAGGCGGATGCCGGCGACTCGAGCCGGAGCAGGGCGCGCCGCGCGAGCTCCGCCGGGTCGTCGGCTCGCCGCGACGGGCGCTCCGCTGCCGCCTTCCGGTAGAGGTCCGCGGCGCGGCGCGATTCGTCCAGGCCTTCGGCGACGAGACCGGCATGGAAGTTGGCGTAGGCACCCTGCGCGGGCAGCGCGGCGAGGTCGCCATAGGCGGCAATCGCCGTCTCCGCGTCGCCGGCCAGCACGGCGGCCTTGGCCTTGTCCCCCAGCGCGGTCGCCACGGGATCGATATGTTCGGAGAGGCGCGCCGCCGAATCCGCGCCGGCGACAGCGCTGTCATAGGCCGCGACGGCTTCGGCGAAGCGTCCGTCGCGGGCGAGATTGTCCCCGATCCAGCAGCGGTAGAGCGGCGCCGCGGGCGAATGCGGTTCCCGCTCCACCGCCGTCGCGAGCATCGCATTGGTGTTCGAGCAATGCGGGCGGGATCGGCTGCCGATTACCTGTCCCGACAATTGTCGCCACTCGAACGCGGAGCGCTCGTCCAGGCTGGGAGGCCTGAGAAAGGTCCCGCTCTGGTCTTGGTTCCGCATCGACGGCGCCAACTTCCTCGCCGGTCACTATACGCCCGATGCCGCTATCGATCGAGTCTTTTAGGCTTCGCGACAGTCGCGGGCGCCGACTTCCACCCTTCGAGGGCTCGTCATTTTCGCATCTTGGGCTTTCCGTATGGTTCGAGCCTCTGGCGCAGGCGCATCCGCCGCCTCATCTCACCGGTCGCAGGCCGCTCATTTTCTGAGAGAAGGCACAAAGGCGCGAAGCGACCCTCCACGCCTTTCATTGGAAGCCCGTGTTTCCCAGGCAGAGGGCTCTTCGCGCCGGCGGCCGCTTCGTGCCTTCGTGCCTTCTCTTGAAACCAGCAGGCGAAGGCGCCTGTCATCCATTCGAAAGCGGACGTCTCACATCCAGCCCCGGTGCGAGGACTCAGTCGTAGCCGAGCTCCGGGAAGAAGTCGCCGCGGCCCTCCGGGCTCATGTCGAGCAGGCCCCAGACCGGATCGACCAGGTCGCCGGCGCGATGGTTCTGCCCCGGCTCCTCCTGCACGTAGAGGATCTCGCTCCCCCAGAAATGGCGGACCGTCCCGTCGGAGTCCCTGTGGAACACGTTGTACATCGGCTGGTCCCCGTTCCAGCCCGGCGCATAGCCGCGCTCGGCGCGCATCTCCGGTCCGAACTTCGACGTGTCGCCGAAATAATGGTGCGAATAATCGTTGCCGGCAGTCGAGAGCAGCCGGAGGTTGCGCCAGCCCCGCGCCCTCGCCAACACCTCCAGCCGGGCGATCGGCGATTTGGCGACGACATAGGTCGGGAAGCGCCGGTCGGCATGGAAGACGCTTCCGTCGAGCCCGTCGAGCGTGTGGGTGCAGCCGTTGCAGGGCAAATCGCGCTCCGGCCCGTACATGAAGCTGTAGAGGAGGATGCTCGGGAAATCGCCGAACAGTTCGGAGAGCCTGACCCGCTCGGGCCGCTCATTCGCGCCGATCCGCTCGAAAACGAAATCCTCCGCAATGGCCCCGCCGGGCGGAAGCGCCCGCCGCTGCGCGGCGACCGCCTCGAGCTGGCGCCTGAGAGCGATCTCGGCCTCGAGCAGCGCGTTGCGCGCATTCCGGTATTCGGCGCTTTCATTGGGAAAGGAGAGATGCGGCATCATGGGCCTCCTTGGTCCGGGCGCGCCGGTTCTGTCTCCGCCCGAGAAAGTGACAGTCACTTGTGACTGTCAACAGGCCTTGCCGATCGCCGACGCATCCAGAGCCTTTTTCTCGCCGGCCGCAGGCCACTCATTTTTTGAGAGAAGGCACAAAGGCACGAAGGCACGAAGCGACCTCCTTCGCTTTCATTGGAAGTCCTGTTTCTCAGACATATGGCGCTTCGCGCCGGCGATTGCTTCGTGCCTTTGTGCCTTCTCTTGAAACAGGAAAATCCCGACGGCCTGTGTCAAGTTCGGCGTTGAGCCGCTATCTCTATTCGAAATGCTGCGCCGGGAGTTTCCCTTTGACGAGTGGTGAGAAGACAAATGGAAGATGCGAAACAGGCCCAGTTGGACAAGTTCAGGGACGCTGCTCGCGCCCTAGGCAGCGTTGACATTTAGAGGATTCACGCGGCGTCGGGATTGTGATTCAAGCTTCCTTTTGGGAGGTTTGGATGGAAGGCGTTCGTCTGGTTCTGACGGATCGGCAGTGGTTGCTGGTTGAGCCGCATCTGCCGGGCAAGGCGGGTGATCGCGGCGTGACCGCGAGGGACAACCGGCGTTTCGTCGAGGCGGTTTTGTGGATCGTGCGGACCTCCTCGCCCTGGCGCGACCTGCCGCCGGCGTTCGGCTTATGGAACAGCGCCTTCCAGCGCTTCTCGCGCTGGTCGAAGGACGGGGTCTGGTGGCGGCTGTTCGACGCCTTGGCCGAAGATCCCGACTTCGAGTATCTGATCATCGATTCCACCATCGTCCGGGCGCACCAGCACGCAACGGGCAAAAAGGGGGGCCTGAAGATCGCGCCATCGGCCGCAGTCGCGGCGGACTGACCAGCAAGCTCCATGTCGCCGTCGACGCGCTCGGCAACCCCGTGCGCTTCCTCCTCACCGGGGGCGAACGCAACGACATCACCCAGGCCCAGCCGCTCATCCATGGCCTGCCCGCAAGCTACGTCCTGGCCGACAAGGCCTACGATGCCGACCACTTCCGCCAGGCCATTCACGACCAGGGGGCGAAGGCCGTCATCCCCCTCAACCGAACCCGCGCCCGCCACGACGATCACGACCGCCATATCTACAAGGAGCGCAACCTCGTCGAACGCTTCTTCAACAAGCTCAAACACTTCCGACGCATCGCGACCCGCTACGAACAGACCGCCCGCGCCTACCTGTCCATGGTCCAGCTCGCCGCCGTCGTCATCTGGACACGGTAAATGTCAACGCTTCCTAGAGTGCGACGACGATCCGGAGCGTTTCCGGGAGCGCGTCGGGAAGCTGGTGAAGCATAAGCCAGTGGAGAAGCCGGAGTGATGGCCGGGCCGCCCGTCTCGCAAGGCGATGACCGCCGGGCAATATACGAGCAGGATATGGAATCCGTCAGACATCGTGAGGCGGCGAAATGGAGCAAGTTTCAAACCGTGTCAGCGATTGAAGGTGCCGCACTGTACGTATGTTTCGAGGGCGGATTGAATGCAACGGAGAGCATCCTGCTCATGGTTGCGGCCTCACTGCTGATAGTGCTGGCGTTCTGGTTGGTTCTCATAGACGAAAAGGTCAGGATGGCCTCCCTGAAGCGCGCCGTCGATTTCGAGAAATCGGCTGGCACGCCTTATCCGGAAAAGGCATTCTACGTCCTTCCCGTCCAGCCAAGCCACTTGGTGATGCCGGGAGTGCTAGCCTTCAACGTCGCCATCGTGGCTCGGCTGGCATTCTGGCCTTCGGGTTTGTAAAAGACACAATCGCCCACTGGTGACTGTCACCAGCTTTCCCGCGATGGGGCGGGCCGCGCGGCAGCTGAAATTCGTGACTATCCCCAATACGTCACTGGGCGTTCGCTTGCTGCCTCATCTGCGAAATAGCTGGAGTGACCCCGTACGCGAACTCGCCACACGCGGTTCGAGCGTAAGCGCGACCGATTGTCCCCCTTGCGCTCCTCAGATCGGTGGTTTGGAAATACACGGTAACGGAAGTACGAGGTTCCAAGCGTCGGGGCCAGGAACCACCGTCAGACAGAATCGGACGGACAATTGCCACGCGCTCACGCTTAGTGGCGCTACGACCATTCAGGGTGAAGCCTACCTCCTCCACCGTCACCGCGAAGGTGCTGAGGTTAACTACCTCGATCCCATACGCTTGCCCGCCAGCTCCTATACCGATCACATTTAACGGACGAACTCGAAGGCGCAGTCGGTCTCGGCTGAGAGCCTGCCAAGTGTTCATCAGGCCCAACACTGCTCCAAGGGCCGCGATCCCGAGCGTCAAAGCCGACTGCCATGTCCACGGGTCCGACATCTTGCACCTCTAATCTCTTGAGCATTGAGGGACATCGCGCTGAAATGGAAGGCGCCGAGCACACGGATTTCCGAGTCTGAGTACGCAGCGAAGTCGCCGAGAATGGTGAGTGGCGGGAAATAGGGGACAGGGGAAATTCCGGACAGCTTCATCCTAAGCTGCCGCCTATCGCCTTGCGCACCCCGATTTTCAGGCGAGCTCGCGGGACGCCGCGTCGGCGCGTCCGATGGGAATGTAGAGATAACGCAGGCGGCCACCGGCTCCGCCGACATCGGCATAGTCGTGCCAAGCGAGCGGATAGCTGCCGGAAATAACCAACGGCTTTTCACGGCCCTTGGAGGTCCCCTTGCCCGTTTCCGAAGCCCATGCGAGCGTGCCGCTCAAGATACGAAGGTCGGCGAGATTGAAGTCGGCGTCGAAGGTGTCTGCTCGTCGGCGCGGCGACCAATAGGCCGGGTCGTTGGTGAGGATGAGGACGCCGCCAGTGGCGCCGAAGCGATCGCAAAATTCCTCCACGCGGACCACATCCTTGCACACGTCATAGCGACGGATGTCATGTGCGCTTTGGTGGCGGAGCTGAAACTTCTCGCCCTGGACCGTCACGTCGGCCGAGCGGCAGAGATACTTGAGTTCCAGGCCAGCCTGCGCCCCTCCCTTCCGCAACAGGATGTCGAGGCTAGTGCGTGAGCCCGAACCGAAAGGATATTCGAGGCGAATCTGGATGTCGGCATCCATGATGCGAAGCTCAATCGCGACCTCATGCTGGAAGTCTGCCTCTGAATGGAAGATGGGACGCCTCTGGCCCAGCCGGGCCATCAGCGGCTCGATCATAATCATGCCTTCCCTCCGGCCCAGCATCCCGGAACGATTCCAGTCGCCACGTGAAGCAGCCGAAAGTCGTCCGACATCTCGCTCAGGCGCCATTCCTCGCCCGGCGGGATGACGAAAGCGTCCGCCGGGCCGAGCTGATGGCCTTCGCCGTGGCCGAGCCGGGCCGAGCCTTCGAGGACGAAGCCGAACACCAGCTCGCCGTCGTGGTGCGGAACGGCGAGGAGGGGCAAAGCGCCGGGCCTGATCGTGCGCGCTTCGGCGAGCCCGCCCGACGCTTCGCGCACCGCCGTCGACTGCGCCTCGGCGCCGTTCCACGCGGCCCAGGGCGATCTGGCGGCGACATGGTGCAGGAAACGCTGGCCCTGATAGCCTTTCCGCAGGTCCGGCTCGCCATTGGGCAGGACCATCTCGTGATCGGCGAACGTCTCGTGCGAGGCGGGGCAGGTGATCTCGACCGCTTCGAAACCGGGCGAGCTCTCAAGCACCCGGTGCCGGATTCCGGGGGGCTGAAGCACCAGGTCGCCGGCCGCCATCACGAACGGCTCGCCCTGGTCCTGATAGACGACCCGCACCCAGCCCCTTCGCACGCAGATGAGCTGGAGCGCGACATGGTGGTAATGGACCCAGTCGGCGACCGGGCCGCCCGCTTCGATCGCGATGTGCGAGGCGATGTAGCGGCCGCCGAGCCGGCCCGGGATGAGGTCGCGATAGAGCATCCCGGCGCGGCCCTCTCCCGATTCGGTCCCGGCCCCGGTGAGGACGAATTCGGGCCGGAATCCGGGCAGGCCGGCGGAAGCGCGAGGGGCATCGGGGCGGGAGGTCAGCCGGAAGCGGGCGCCGTCGCGGGTCAGCAACGCCGTATGCGGGGAATCCGCCGGGAAGACGATTTCGAGCCGCATCCCCTCGCGGAGCAGCTGCTCCAGAGCGGAATTGAAATCCTCGCAGATCAACGTCTGCGCGTTCGGCGATCCGGCCATGGCGTCTTCCGTAGAGCGCTCCGCAATCGGGTTGTACCCCCGATGTCATTCCGATTTCGGATTTGGGCTGCGAAGAATCGGGGACACGTACTTTTCGGCAAAAAAAGCACGTGTCCCCCGGTTGCTCCATGGTATCGCTCGCCGCGCGCCGAGGGAGAGGACGATGGACCGATTTGAACGACGCAGGATGGAGGGCGCGCTGTTTCACGACGTCTCGCTCGCGGGGGCCGTGTTCGACGACGTCAACCTTTCCAATGCACGCTTCACCAACGTCAATCTGTCCGGCATCTCCATCGAGAACGCCAACATCAAGGGCCTCAGGATCTTCGGCTATGATGTCGCCGCCTGGATCGGGGAGCAGCTCGAGCGCGATTGCGGCGGGCATATCTGAGGCTTCGACATGCTGATCGCGCTTCTCGCATTCCGCTCGACGGGCTGCGGCGGCTGGTCTTCGCCGTCGTCCTCTACGCCGCCGCGGTGATGACGAGCGCCGCCCGCAAGGGCCGCCGCGAGGGCCGGGTCATCGCGACGGGAACCTGAGACGGGCCGTCCGGCCTTGAAGGGCCGGCCCGTTTGAAGGCATTCCCCGCCGCGCAACGTCGAGGAGAGAGACATGCGAAAGATCATCGCCGCCGCCTTCGTGTCGCTCGACGGGGTGATGCAGGCGCCGGGCAATCCCGACGAGGACCCGACCGGCGGCTTCGCCCTCGGCGGCTGGATGGCGGGCTATGCCGACGAGCCGGTCGGACAACGGATCGAGGCCCTGTTCTCCGGGTCGTTCGACCTCCTCCTCGGCCGGCGCACCTACGATATCTTCGCCGCTTACTGGCCGTTCG
The DNA here is from genome assembly GCA_045811485.1 of Allosphingosinicella sp. Lineage (GTDB taxonomy): Bacteria > Pseudomonadota > Alphaproteobacteria > Sphingomonadales > Sphingomonadaceae > Allosphingosinicella. The sequence goes on along the minus strand of JBJMTX010000052.1, from coordinate 18,237 downwards.
CGGAGGGCGACCACGAGTCGATCGGCCGCCGCTTCGATCGCGCCGTCAAATATGTCGTCACCGGCAGCGACCGGCCGCTGGACTGGGCGAACAGCCGCCGGCTCGCGGATATCGACGCCGTCGCCGAGGTCAGGCGAGGGGAGGGGTCGCCCCTGATCGTCCAGGGCAGCTCGACGCTCTACCCGCAATTGCTCGCCGCCGGCCTCGTCGACCGGCTCGTCCTGATGACCTTTCCTTTGATCCTCGGCACCGGCAAGAGGCTGTTCGGCGCGGGGACGCCGGCCGGCTCGATGCGGATGGTCGAGCACGAGGTCACCCCCGCCGGCAACATCGTCGCCGCCTACGAGCCCGATGGCGCGGTCGAGCCGGGTACCTTCGTCACCGAACCTCCGAGCGCGGCCGAGCTCGAACGCCGCGAGAGGATTAGCTCGGGCAACTGGTGATCGAAGCCGTCAGTCCCGGCATTCCGCGCAGAGCACCCGCCGCGGCTCGCAGATCGAGACCCGCCGCCGGGTGACGTGCCCGCATTCGAGCAGCAGCCTGACGATTCCCGACCGACCGGCCGAACGCTCCGCGACCGCCCGGCTACGCGGGTGGCGAACCCCTTCATCCATTTTTGAAAACCCCCCGGTTTCAGCAGCTTATCGGTGATTGCGAGAAAGGATGCAAGCAGCTTCGCGCTTCGGCGGCGGTCGGAGCCCGGAGAACGACGGAGCGTTGAGCCCGCTCGCGCGTTCTCGCTCCGTGCCCCGCTATTACTTCCATCTCTACAATGACGAGATCTCGCTCGACGAGGAGGGCCGCGAGCTCGCCGATCTCGACGCCGCCCGGACGACCGCCATCGACGCCGCCCGCGATCTCGCCTGCGGCTCCATCCGGAGCGGCCGGATCAACCTCGAGGACCATATCGACGTCCATGACGAGAGCGGCGAGAAGGTCCTCACAATCTCCTACCGCCAGGCCTTCACCATCCTCGGCTGAAGCGCTCGCCCTCCCGCCGCCGGCTCAGCCGTGGAGATAGGGCTCCGGAAGGTCCGATTGCGCCGCGATGACGAGCTGCCAGCGGACCTCGCCCTGGGCGGGCTTGTGGGTGTGGTGCTGGCGGTCGGGAAGGACGGTGTTGGCCCCCTGGGCGATCTCGTTGCCGCAGCCGACGCAGCGATAGATGCCGCCGCTCGGAATGTGCAGCCCGGCGGGAAGCACCTGGTCGAACGACGAGCTTTTGCTCACATTCAAGTAATTCGGATATTTATAGAGCGCCAACAACGCCTCCCGTCGGCCCGGCATGCCCGCTCTTTCTCAAGAAAGCGTTGCCCCCAAGCTCGAAATAATACCTGTCTTCGATTCGACGCCCGATGCAGATCACAGCTGGGTGATCCTCGGCGCCGGGCGCCCCCGCTCGAACAATTCGGTCATCGCCCACACCATCGCGTCGACCCGGTCGGGCGAGCCGGTGCCCTGCCAGCCCTGCCAGGTCAAGGCGCACATCTGGTCCTCGAGTTCGGGAAAATGCCCCGCCATCCCCGCCCGCCCCGTCTCGAACCGAAGCGCGATCGGCTCCGCGCGAGCCGCCTTGCTCGGGCCGGCATGGACGAGCTTGACCGGAAGGTTCGCGTCGACCGCTCGAAGCACCGAGGCGATCATGTTCCCGCCCTGGTTCTTCTCCGCGACCACCCGCCCGGCACCGAACAAAGCGGCGGCCTCGCACACCCGCCGCGCCCAGGCTTCCGGCGAAAGCCCGCGCGCGGTGAGATCGGCGATCACCCGGCAAACCCCCTCGCGATCGCGCCCGCAAACCACGATCCCGCACGAATCCCCGCCGGTCGAAGCCGGCGGATCGAGCCCGATGATGGTTCGGCTGAACCCGTCATTGCGAGCGAAGCGAAGCAATCCAGTTTCTGATTCCGAGACCCTGCTGGATTGCCGCGCTTCGCTCGCAATGACGCCGGCGCTTCTCGACTTCTCGATCAGCTCGCGCGACCATAACGCCCCCTCGAACTCCTCGAGCAGGAGCCCGTCCAGCTCCTGCCGACCGAGCCTCGTCCCGCCGAACATCGCCTCCATCGCCCGCCGGAAGTCGCCCGGCAGATGCGGATTCTCGTCCGTCCGACCGTGGGTCGCGGCACAGCGCGGAAGCGCGAGCACCCGCTTGAGCAAAGGCACCGGCTTCGGAGTCGTCGTCACCAGGGTCCGCGGCCGCTCGCCGAGGCGAAGCCCGAGCATGAGGTTGTTCCACACATCGTCGGCACGGGGCCATTTCGCCAGCTCGTCGCACCAGGCGAAATGGTGCTGGGGCCCACGCAGCTTCTCCGGCCGCTCGGCGGAGAAAGCGTGCGCCTCGGCGCCGGAAGGGAATCGAACCACGCCCTTCGCCGCCAGCCAGCGCGCGCTCTCGTGCGCCCGGGCGCAGGCGAGGATTCCGCTCTCGCCCTTGACCATCACCCGCTCGACCTCGTCGATCGTCGCCCCGACCAAAGCGATCCGCGCCGCCCCGTCCTCCCGAGCCCGCGCCCACACCCATTCCGCCCCGGCCCGGGTCTTGCCGAAGCCGCGCCCGGCGACGATCGCCCACACCCGCCAGGGCGATCCGTCCGCGCAGGCTCCGGGCTCGTCCTGGCCGCCATGGACCTGCCACCACCATTCCTGCGCCAGCGCCCTCTGCGCCGGGACCGGAAGGCTCGCGATCACCCGCCGCCGCATCCACCTCGGAAGCGTCGCCAGGTCCGCGAGGATGTGGACGCATTGGGTCTGGCTCGGAATCTCGCCCGGCCCGAGCAGCGACTTGGTGAAGACGGGCCCGTCGAGCGGCGCCGGGAAGCGGAAGGCGAAGCTCACATTTCCTCTCCCGGCGCGTCCGAGCCGTCATCGTCCGGGCCGGGCAGCGCGAGCACCCCGCGCCGAACGCCGAACGCGTCGAGCGCCTTGTCGAGCGCGACGATCGCCGCCTCGAAGCTCCACGCCCGGCTCTCCGAGGCGGCATGCTCGCGGCTCGCGATCCGCCCGTTCCGCCGCTCGAAGCGGGCGAGCAGCTTCATCGCCCGCTCGAACTCCTGCGCCATCTCCCCCTTGGGATCGAGATTGTCGCGAAGCCGCTCCGCCGCCGCCAGCCGCTGGCGGACGGCCTCGGCCTCGAGCCGGGCGTAAGCGTGCTGGAGCGCCTCCTCGCGCAGAGCCGCGAATTCCGGGTTGCGCCTCAGGAACGCGCGGACCGTCACCCGCGAGACCCCCGCCGCGTCGGCCGCGGCCTGCTCGTCGGCGGTTCCGGCGAAATGGTCGAGGAAGATCTGCTGCCTCTTCTCGGTGAAGCTGAACCCCCGCCGGGCCCGGTGAAGCTGGTAGACCCTCTTGTTGTTCCCGGCGATCCGCCCCCCGGCCCGCCGGGCCTCGAGCATCGCCGCCGCCCGCCGCGCATCCCTTTCGTCCACCGCGCAAAGCTCCAGCGCCGCCAGCCAGGCGAACTCGAACACCGGATCCCGCCTCCGGGCCCCATAGAAAGCGACCCCGGAAAACCCGCCCCGAGCCGCCGCCTCTTCCCGGGAAGCGCCAGTCCGCAAAGCGTCGAGAAACCGCCGCTTGGCCGCCCAGTCGATGCGCCTTCGAGGCGCGCGCGAATCAGTCTGCTGTTCCATCCACAAGTTTAGAACATAAAAGGTACGATGTGGGAAAATGAAATAACGCTGCTCCGGTGCCCCGCTCCGAAAAAGGGGATGCAGGCGGGGCGGGGAGGGGGCGTTGACGCCCTCCGGCGCTCAGCCGCCCAGCCGTGTCGCGGCGTCGGCGAAGGCGATCCACGCCGCCGTCCGGCCGAGCGGGAAGCGAAGCAGGACGACGCCGGTGTAGACGATCGCCCCGATCGTCCAGGCCGGATGGACCCGCCCGAGGCTCCGCCGGTCGTGGATCATCCCCGCGACGATAAAAAGCTCGAGCAGCAGGCTCGAGACGAGCACCGCCGCCGCGGGCGCCGGCGGCAGCAGCCCGGGCCTCGCCCCCGGCCCTCCGCCGGTCGCCATCACGAACCCGATCCGCCCGGCCGCGGCCTGGACGAGCCCGATCGTCCCGACGATCATCAGCCTCTTGTGCCATTGCGGGCTGTTCACCCGGGCGATCGCCGCCGCCGTGAACCCCGCGAACAGCCCGATCGCCGAGAGCGGAACGACGAGAAACGTCCGCGAAGCATCGCCGAACCCCATGTCGAGCTCATGCCGAAGCGAAACGATCGCCACCGCGATCCCGACCATTGTGACGACCGAAGCGAGCGCGATCCCGGCCATCCCCCAGTCGCGATGGTTGCGGATTCGCCGCTCGGAGACCAGCCAGGCCTGGGCGGCGAGGAACAGGATCCACCCGGTGCAAAGCACGCCATGGATATGCAGCAAAGGCGGCCCCACGAACGTCCGCGCCGGCAGCTGCAGCCAATAGGTCGGCAAAAACCCCCCGACGGCGATCGCCGCCAGCGCCAGAGTCATCCAGAGGAAGAACTTCCCGCGCGATTCATCCGCGGCTGCGATCGAAGCGGCCATTGGCACCCCCCCTGTTCCCGAAGCCGTGGTGCACGGATTTCGAGGCCACAGCCAACCCTGATTTCGTTTCACGCGAAGGCGCGAAGGGGCGAAGGCGCGGAGAAATTCACGCGCAGAGGCGCAGAGACGCAGAGGCGCCGTGAAAACCTTTTCCCCTCCGGCGAAGCCGGCATCAGCCATCCGCCCCTCCGGAAACGCGCTTCGCGAAGAAGCCCGCACCGCCTCTTCGCGCCTTCGCGCCTTCGCGTGAACATATCCATCGCATCATCCCGCACCAGCCTGGAAGCTTCGGTGCCAGGCACGTGCCAGGCACCAAGGAAAAAGCCTAGGAGGGCTTGCGCTTGATCGTCTCGCCCAACAGGGCCAGCGCGCTGGAATCGCTCGCTTTGCTGCCGGCCACCGTGACTCGGTAGAAGGACTTGCCGGCGACCGCGCCCGCCACCCATCCCCCCATGTCGGGAACGACGAACCCGTCCTTGCCCGCCGCCGGCACCTCGCGAAATCCCTGCGCCGAGCTCGCGCGCTCCTCATAATCGGCCGGCACGATCGCGACCGTCACCTCGCCGTCCCCGTCCTTCGCCGCCCACTGGCAGCCCTGACCCATCGCCGCATTCCCGCCGGCCTCGACCGCCTCGCCGATAAAGGCGGACGCCTCGGCCTCGCTGAACAGCCTGCAGACAGGATTATCCGAAGCACTCCCCTTGGAATCGCCGGAGACGATGTCGGCGGCCTTGCGCGCGTCTTCCGGCGGCCCGCTCCGGCCGCAGCCGGCGAGGGAGACGAGGGCGAGCAGGCTGATCGTGACGAAGCGGTTCATGACGTCTCCCTTTGCGAAGCATCGGATAAGCCCGGCCCCACCCTTTGTCGCCTAATGAAATTCTCCGGCGGTGCCGAAGGGCAGCTCGGACCGATGACCACCTGGGCGGAAGCTTTGGTGCGAGGCACGTGCCAGGCACCGAGGGAGAAGCTGTCCCGGTTTTCCGCCCTGTCCCGGTTTCCGCCCTGTGCCAGCTACGTGCCAGCTACGTGCCAGCTACGTGCCAGCTACGTGCCTGGTACGTGCCTGGTACGTGCCTGGCACCGAAGGCTCCAAGCTCGACGAGGCGGGCAAGCTGACGAAGGACGCGGCTTAGGGCTTCTCCCGAAGGAGGGATTTGGACAGGAGCTTCCTTGGCACCTCCTGTGGGTTAGGCGCTGGGGGAATTTTTCAGCTTGGGTGCCATCAATAGTCGGCCGCCAACGCTACGGTTGCTCTCTTCAACGCTTTGGAGACTGCCTCATTCCATCCGTCGGGCATCGTCAATTTCATGTCCAGCACTTGCGTGCCGGTGCTCGAAGGATCGTCAAGCACATCGGTGAGGAATCGCGGAAGCTTCGAAACCTCGTCGATAAAGTTTCCAGCAATGCCAATAAAGAGCCTCCGGACCTCTTCGAAGATGTCGTGAGTACGGGTGAATCTAACCGACTCTTCCCATTTAAGAGCCGAGCGGCACATTTCAGCAAACAAGCGGCAGGTTTGCACTATTAGCTTATCGTCTCCGGGAGCGCCCGGTTCCCCCCAGGCACGCCTAAACTCGGCGTTGACCAATCCAGCAAATCCGTGCGCGATATTTTCCGACTCTGCCATCCTGTCTGCGAGCCAAGAAATGGAGTCGTCTTTCGATATCCGGCAGATTTAGCGGACGTAGAGCCCACTCTTAAGAGCGCTCCAGCGTTCCATGATAGGAGCGGTTTCGAATCTAAGAACCTCAGCGGCCAAGCGGTGCTCCCACCCGCTATCTTTCTCCAACAAAATGCGCTCGGACAAATAAGTGAGGTTCCCGAACTCTTCTAAGTGACGGTCCTCGTACCGCTTTCGAGCCTCTGCTCCTGCTTTGCCAACCAGTTCAAGAACACGGCGTTCATGGTTACGTTGCCACTCAAACAGCAGGCCTGCGGGATATTGGTTTGGATCGTCATCAATCATCTTGTGGCAGTTTCCGCAGAGCCAGATTGCATTGGTGATACGGGCTCGGTCAGCAGCTTCCATGCTCGGGTCGTACCGCGCCGCACCTGCTTGAGCGCCATAAATGTGCGCCGCTTCGCCCACATTCATCGATCGCGATGGGTCTTCCGTCGGGCCGCTCGTTATGGCCCCACAGTCAGGATTAGCGCAGCGATTTGCTGACCGCTTCGCGAGAGTAATAACTACGCCTTGCTGGAATTTGTTCTTGTTCACCGTCACTAAAGCTCCTGGAAGGGTCCGATGACAGGAATTACCGTGAGCGCGAACTCGATTGGTCAGCGTGCCGGCTGGTGCCAGTCACATAACCGTCCGATCAACCTTGAAGCTCCGGTGCCAGGCACGTGCCAGGCACTGAGGAAGAAGCCTATGAGCTCGACCTGGGCAGGCCAGGGCAACGGCACCACGTTGATTGAGAACGCGGTGCCGCTCCGAAGGGATCAAGGCTTGGGCTGATATTTGGGCGAGCCGCCTATCGCGGCAAGCTCGTCGAGCAAGCGATCGGTTTCTTCGACCAGTCGCTGGCGCTCGGGATCGAATTCGCCATTGGCGCCGAAGCCCTTGATGAGCGCCGCCTTGGCCTCGGTTTCCGAGATCCACACTAGGCGGTCGTGAATCTGGGCAAGGCGGTCGCTCATCCGGGCTTCGAGTTTGGGATTGGAACAAGTCATGTGTTTCTCCTGCGCCTCGAGTGAAAAATGGGCGCAGTCTATTTATCTTGGCGATGCCAATGCCCGCGCGCACCCAGGCCCCGGACGCGCCGGCGGCGAGACCCACCCGGATCCGTCGGGCCTTTGGTGCTTTGGGTGAAACTCCCTAGAGCCGGCTTAGCGGCCCCCTTCGCGCCTTCGCGGCTTCGCGTGAACCAATCTAGGGCGGGTGGAGCCCGCATCGGCGAATGAGGGCCGCTCGCGAAGCCGGTGCTATTCCGCCGCCTTGAGCGCGTTTAGAGGCACGTCGATAGCTTCCAGCGTGCCGAGGTCGAGCCGGCTCGCCCCCTCGATGTCGAGGCCGACGATCGTCCCGTCGGCGGCGAAATCGGCGTTGACGCCAAGCGCCACCTCGCGAGTCTCGCTGCCCGGTCCCGCCTTCAGCTCGATATAGAGGCTGTCCGTCTCCGGATAATAATGCAGCTTCATTCCAGCTCCTCGCGGTAGTTCCGGTCGAAGAAGGCGTTGTGCACCGTCTCGCCGTCCTCCAGCGTCACCACCCTTAGCACACGCGGTTCGGTTTCGCCCGCCAAAGTCACCTCGCGCCAGAAGCGGATACGGCCATCCTCCTGCGCTTCACGCCGGATCGGTTCGGCGATCGCCGCCGCGCACCATTCGCGCTCGACATAGGGTCGCTTCCGCAGCACCTGCTCTTCAAAGTAACGGGTGGTCTTGATCGAAGGCGAACTCAAACCGCCGCCCGCTTCGGCTCGGGCACCGGCCGCCTCATCTCCTGAGCCGCCTCGACCCAGCAAGCGATGGCGTCGTAAACATTCTCCAGCGCTTCCTGCGGCGTCTCCCCGTCCGACATGCAGCCCGGCAATTCGGGGACCGTCACGCCGAAACCTCCTCCCTCCGCCTCGGTGAGCGGCCGGATGGCGACTTCATAATCCTGCGGCCTCAAGATTGCGCTCAAGCCGCCCGATGCAGCTGCGGCTCCGGGATCGGCTCGCCCGCCTCGCGCGCGCAATGGATCCAGGTCGCGATGGCGTCCTCGACATTGGCAAGCGCTTCGGCCCGCGTCTCGCCGTCCGACATGCACCCGGGAAGCTCGGGGACGGTCGCCAGGAAGCCTCCTCCATCCTCTTCGGAGAGCGGCTCGATTACCACCTTGTAGGTGCCGCGGGCGTCGGTCACGTCTGCTCCTCTCGCGCGGCCCGAACGGCGTCGACGTAACGGACCAGCTGGCGAATATATACCGGCTTGATCGGCCGTCTGAAAGGGATGGTGAGGCGCCGTGGCTGGCTGCGATGCTTAATGCCGTAGTGGGAGCCGCCCGGCGGCCCCTTCAGCACCAGCTCCAAGGCCGCGCAGACGGTCGCCACATCCTCGATCCGCCAGTCGCGCGGATTGCCCCGCATCCGCTCCAGCAGCTTCTCCCCACGAGTCACTCTTCCGCGTTTAGCGCAATTCGTGAAAAAATATATTTGAAAACACATAACCAGTCAGCGCGTGGTCGCTATGCGGGGCGCCATAGCGCCTTCGCGCCTTCGCGTTAGCTTGATATCCGCCTTCAGGGGGATGGAGCTCCCACGCATGCGGCACCGGAGCTCGAAGGCTGGTGGCCGTGCAGGACGCGTGACATAAAAGCCCCGAAAGCTTTGCGGAAATCAGCGGCTTCGAAGCCCGCGGGACGGCGAGTGCGCGAGGGAGGGGGAGGATGACGTGTATTATGTTCTGACCAGCCGCGAGGAGCTGCTTAGCCACTTCCCAAAGGGCGCCGTCGGCACGGAGATCGGGGTCGCGGAGGGGACTTTCTCGGCAGCCATCCTCGCCGCTGCGGAGCCGAGAGAGCTCCACCTCATCGATCCCTGGAGCTTTCTCGAGACGTCGGACCTGCTCCACGGCCGCGGCCATCTCGGCGATCTCGACCGGTCGGGCGCCGAGGCCTTCAACCCGCCGCCCGCCGTCCCCGAAGGCGACCGCAAATATGCCGAGGTCGCCGCCCGTTTCGAGGCCGACCCGCGGGTCCGCCTGCACCGCCAATATTCCTACAAGGCGGCGGCGGGTTTCCCCAGCGGCCATTTCGATTTTGTCTATATCGACGGCAACCACGATTACGAATTCGTGCTGAGGGACCTGGAGGATTTCGCCGCGAAGCTCAGGCCGGGCGGCCTGATCTTCGGCCACGATTTCTTCGAGGACGATTTCGCCCGCCGCGAGCATTATGGGGTGGTCGACGCGGTCAACACCTTCCTCAAGCGTTCCGACTTCCGCTTCCTGATGCTGACCGCCGAGCCTTTCTCGACCTTCTGCCTCGCCCGCAGCCTCGACGGCTTCGCCGGCGGCTTCCTTCGCAATGTCCTCGAGAGCGACATCCAGATGCTGGAACTCCCCGACGGCCTGGCGAGCAGCTACCGCGACAAGTCGGTCCGCCGTCCCGACGGCTCGCTCAAGCGGATCCCGAGCTTCATCGGCGCGCGCCAGTTTCACCTCGCCTAGCCGGCCGGCGGACCGAAAAGAGGGAGGCGAACATACGAATTCTCGTGGAATGAGTGCGTGGAGAAATGGGGACATTATACATTTTCGTGCCAGCCGCGTGCCACCTACGGAGGCAGGATCCGTGGCTGCTAGTACAGCTTCCGTGATCCACCGGACCCTTTGCGGCTTTGCGGCTTCGCGTGTCCCATTCTCCAGCGCTGCAGCACGCACCGGCCCTGGTAAGTGGTCTCACGCAAAGCCGCTAAGCCGCGAAGAGGAGGTCAGCTGAAATTCGGATTGATCGCCCGGTCTAGACCGGCGCCCGCTTCGGCTCCGGCACAGGCTGCCCTGATTCCTCGCACCCCTCGATCCAGCAGCCGATCGCGTCAAAGACGTTGTCGAGCGCCTCCTGCGGTGTCTCGCCGTCCGACATGCAGCCGGGCAGCTCCGGCACAATGGCGAAGAAACCCCCGCCATCGTCCTCGGAGAGCGGCCCGATGATCACCCGATAGTCCCGAACGCTCACATGTCGGCCCGCTATGAGTCATCAACGGAAACCGGGTTGCACGATTGAAACAATTTGTAAAACCAGCTAATGCTGTAATCGCCCGGCGCTTGCAACCAGACCTTTTGAGGAGCATCCAAACCCCATGGCCACCAAGTCAGCCCGCCCCGCTTCGAATGACGGCCGCCCGCCTTCGAAAGTGCTCGGCCGCAGCGCGGCCACGGGGCGCCTCGTGATGCGGCCCGTCCCCAAGGGCGCGTCGGTTTCGCTGCGGGAAATCAGGAGGGCCATTGCGGCCGTCAACGACACGAAGAAGTAGGCGTCGACCATGGCCGTCCCGCTCCCGGCGGACGACGTCTTCATAAACTGTCCGTTCGATCCCGAATACGCGCCGATGTTCCGCGCCCTGATCTTCGCGATCCTCGCCTGCGGGTTTCAGCCGCGCTCGGCCCGGGAGGTGGACGACGGCGGGCAGACGCGCCTCGACAAATTGTTCGGGATCATCGCCGAATGTCGCTACGGCGTGCACGACCTCTGCCGCACCGAGCTGGACCCGTCCAACGGGCTGCCGCGCTTCAACATGCCGCTCGAGCTGGGCATCTTCCTGGGCGCCAAGCGCTATGGAGGGTCCGTGCAGAAGCTGAAAAGGGTCCTGATCCTCGACGTCGAGCCCTATCGCTATCAGCAGTTCATTTCGGACCTCGCAGGGGCGGACATACACGCTCACGGGGCGATCCCCGCTCGCGCTCTCGCTGAGACCAGGGACTGGCTCGTAAACGTGTCTCGACGAAAGCTTCCCAGCAGCGCGATCGTGCGCAGGCTGCATGACCGGTTCCTGGCCGACTTGCCCGCCCTTGCGGCTGCGCTCGAATTCGAGCCGGACGCCATCCCCTATGTCGATTTCGAGAGGATCGCAGCAAGCTGGCTTGTCCAGGCCCCCCGGCTCCGAATCAGTCCGCTGATCTCCTCCGCGCCTCCGCGCCTTCGCGTGAACGGAACTTCTACCCCTCCACCAACCTTCGCTGAAGCTACGGCAGGTCCCCCTCGCCGAGCGAGCTCGGGGAGGATGATTCGATCGCCCGCACCGGCTCGACGTCGAGGCAGCTGCCCTGCGCCCCGACGATCCGCACCCGACTCCCCTCCGCGCAGTCCGGGCCGCGGCATTGCCAGACGCTGTCGCCGACGCGCACCCGGCCTTCGCCATTGTCGATCGCCGCGGTGACGGTCACGCTCCGGCCGATGAGACGGGCGGCGCGGTCGTTGAGGAGGGGGTCGCTGCTCTCGACCGGGTGGGCGGAGTACCAGCGGCGGCCGAGATAGACCGAGCCGATCGAGAACAAGGCGAAGAGGGCGAGCTGGAAGGGGAGGGGAATTCCGGTGAGGAGGGTGACGAGGCCGGTCGCCGCGGCGGCGGCCGAGATCCAGATCAGGAAGACGCCCGGAACGATCAGCTCGGCGATTCCGAGCAAGGCGGCGGCGATCAGCCACAGCCAGTGCGGATCGAGGTCGCTCACTTCGTCTGGCCCTCGAACGGACCCTTGCGGCGCGGCTCGGCCTGGTCGGTGCCGCCGATCGCCTCGCGGGCGAGCTGGCCGATTCCCCCCAGGGTGCCGATCAGCTGGGTCGCCTCGACCGGGAAGAGGATGGTCTTGGCGTTGGGCGAGGTGGCGAACTGGCTGATCGCGTCGACATATTTCTGGGCGATGAAATAGTTGATCGCCTGGGTGTTGCCGCCGGCGATGGCGTTGGAGACGAGCTCGGTCGCCTTGGCCTCCGCCGCGGCCGCGCGCTCGCGGGCCTCGGCGTCGCGGAAGGCGGCCTCGCGGCGGCCCTCGGCCTGGAGGATCTGGCCCTGCTTCTGGCCTTCGGCCTTGAGGATCTCGGAGGCGCGCAGGCCTTCCGATTCGAGGATGAGGGCGCGCTTCTCCCGCTCGGCCTTCATCTGGCGGCCCATCGAGTTGACGATGTCCTGCGGCGGTCGGATGTCCTTGACCTCGACCCGGGTGATCTTGACCCCCCAGGCCTCGGTCGCCTGGTCGACGACGATGAGGAGGCGGGCGTTGATCTCGTCGCGCTTGGAGAGGGTCTCGTCGAGGTCCATCGAGCCCATCACGGTTCGAAGGTTGGTGGTCGAGAGCTGGAGGATGGCGAGGTAGAGGTCGGAGACCTCATAGGCGGCCTTGGCGGCGTCGAGCACCTGGAAGAAGACCACCCCGTCGACCGCGACCATCGCATTGTCCTTGGTGATGATCTCCTGGCCGGGAATGTCGAGCACCTGCTCCATCATGTTGACCTTTCGGCCGACGCGATAAAAGAACGGCATGTAAAAATTGAACCCGGGCCGGGCGACGGCGGTGAATCGGCCGAAATGCTCGATCGTGTAGTGATAGCCCTGGCGGACGATCTTGATGCTCGACATCAGGAAGAACAGGACGAGGATGACGATCGCGAGGATGCCGAACAATGCCATGTGATGAGCCCCTCCCCGGGCGGTTGACGCGCGATATAATGTAGACAGAAGGCCCCGCTTCCAAGCAAATTCGGCCGATGCCGACCGACCTCAGCCTCTGCCGCTCGCTGCTCTTCCTGCCCGCCTCCAACCCGCGAGCGATCGCCAAGGCGCGAACGCTCGCCGCGGACATGGTGATCCTCGACCTCGAGGATGCGGTGAAGCCCGAGGATAAGGAGAGCGCCCGGGCGGCGGCGGTCGAAGCGGCGGCCGAAGGCTTTGCCGGCCTCACCGCGATCCGGATCAACTCGCGCGAGCCCTGGCACGAGCCCGACCTCGCCGCCGTCGCCGCCAGCCGGGCCGATTGCGTGATCGTGCCGATGACTCCCGGCCCCGACGCGCCCCTCGCCGCGGCCGCGGCGACGGGAAAGCCCGTCCTCGCCATGATCGAGACGGCTCGCGGAGTCCTCGCCGCCGCGGCGATCGCGCCCGCCACCGCCGGCCTCATCGCCGGAACGAACGACCTCGCCGCCGATCTCGGCCTTCGCCCCGGCGGCGACCGCACCGCGCTCGCCACCGCTCTCCAGACCATCCTCCTCGCCGCGCGGGCGGCGGGGGTCGCCGCCTTCGACGGAGTCTATAACCGGCTCGAGGATCCCGAGGGCTTCGCGGCCCAGTGCCGAGAGGGCAGGAGCTGGGGCTTCGACGGCAAGTCGCTCATCCATCCCGGCCAGGTCGATATAGCCAACCGCCTGTTCTCCCCAAGCGAGGAAGAGGTGGATTCCGCCCGCCGGCTGATCGCCGCCGCGACCGGCGGCGCCGAGCGGCACGAGGGCGAGATGATCGAGCGGATGCATGTCGAGCAGGCGCGCCGCCTGCTCGCCAAGGCGCGCGCCTGAGCGCCCCCTTGCCACCCCTGCTTCCGCCCGCTCTAAGCAGGTCGATGCTCATCCGCCTGCTCGCCCTGCTGCTCGCCTTCATGCCGGCCGCGGCGTTCGCAGATCCGATCGATCCCGAAGCCATTCGCCGCCATATCGACGTCCTCGCGAGCGACGCCTTCGAGGGGCGCGAGCCGGGCACGGCGGGCGAGGACAAGTCGATCGCCTACATTGCCGGGCGGCTCCAAGCCTATGGGCTCGAGCCCGCCGGGCCGGCCAACAGCTGGTACCAGCCGCTCGAGATCGCGGTCCGCCGGCCCGGCGAGGAGACCAGCCTGTGGCAGGCTCGGGAGGGCGCCGCGCGGATAGCGCTCGACCGCGACAGCCTGATCCTCCTCGGCCGCTCCCAGCACGAGACTCTCGCCGACGCTCCGGTCGTCTTCGCCGGCCACGGCGCGGTGATCCCGTCGCGGGGCCTCGACCAGCTCGCCGGCGCGGACCTCACGGGCGCGGTCGTCCTCATCCTCTACGACGAGCCCGGAACGCCAGGCTTTCCGGGCTATGCCGAGCGGGTCGACGCGGTCGCTGCGCGCGGCGCCGCGGCCGTGATCGGCATCGTCGGCTCGGGCCTGCCCTGGCCGGTGGTCCAGCGAGTCTACGATTCCGGCCAGCACCGCCTCGCCATCGCCTCGGGCGCTCCGATCCAGGGCGCGATCTCGCAGGCGGCTGCCGAGCGCCTGCTTCGGGCCGCTCATGACGACCTTGCCGTGCTGCTCGATTCGCCGCCGGCCTCCTTTCGCCCCGTGCGGCTCAAGCTTCGCGCCACCTTCGATGTCGCCACCGACATCCAGACCATCGCCACCCACAATGTGATCGGCCGGATCCGCGGCACCGCCGGGGGCGGGGAGAGCCTCCTCTACCTCGCCCATTGGGACCATCTCGGAATCTGCGAGCCGGACAGCGATCGTGACCGCATCTGCAACGGCGCCGTCGACAATGCGAGCGGGGTCGCCTCGCTGATCGAGATCGCCCGCGCGCTCCACCGCAAGCCGCGGCCGAAGCGCGACATCCTCTTCCTCGCCACCACCGGCGAGGAGATGGGCCTGCTCGGCGCCGAATATTTCGCGACCCGGCCGCCGGTGCCGATCCGCTCGATCGTCGCCGCGATCAACCTCGACACGGTCGCCATCGCACCGCGCGGATCGAAGGTGGCGGTGATGAGGAGCGGAGTGCCGGCGCTCGACTCGCTGATCGACCGAACCATCGCCGAAACCGGCCGAACGCTCGACTCCGATTCCGAAGGGGATGCGCTGCTCGAGCGTCAGGACGGCTGGGCGATGGCCAGGGCGGGGGTCCCGGCCGCGGTCGTCGGCGGGTGGTTCTCCGACATGAACCGGCTCAACGCCTTCCTCGCCGGCCCCTATCATTCGGCCGCCGACAATCCCGGTCCGAAGCTCGAGCTCGGCGGGGCCGCCGAGGATGCCGACCTTCTGGTCGCGCTCGGCCGTAAGCTATCCGATCCTGAAGTCTATCAGCCGCCGGTACGCTAGCGGTAGCCGCGGCCTAACCCGCGTCGCCCTCGCTCATCGGCAGGATCCGCTTGCTGACGTGGCGGGCGAGCTGCTCGCGAACGTCGCTCAGCGCCGGCTCGAGCGGCTCGTCGGCCGCCGGCGGGACCTCGACGACGTCCTTCAGCCACTCGCAATGGGCCGGGTCGATCGGACGTACGAACTTTGCGCCGAACTCGCCATGGTGCTGCCAGATGACCCGGGCCTCGACCCGCCCCAGGCCGGCCACTTCGAGGGCGACATAGCCGCCGACCCGAAGGATCGCGTCGCAGCGCACCCGGAAGCCCTCCGCCGACAGATCGACGAGGTCGATCGCGATCGTGCTCCATTCGTTGGGCTGGAGCCGAGCCGCCCGCTCGAGCGGGATTCGCCGGGCCCGGCGCCTGTCGAAATCGAAGGATGCAGCTTCCGCCATTCCGGCCTTCCCCTGGTTCATGCTCTTGCGCGTCGTTCCGGTCCCGCTAACCTACTGTGGGGGCTGTTAATAAACTGCTGATGGCGGTTCCCCGCCATTTTGGCCTAGGCTCAGGCCGTGAATCTCGACGATCAGCTTCGCAGATATTTCGGCTCGGGCGACCTTGCGTCGGTCGCTCCGGCCGCGCTCGAGGCCGGGATCGAGCGGATGCGGGTCGACCTCGGCCTGGAGACGGATCGCTCCGTCCGCTTCGCCCTCTGGGCCCTTCTCCACATGCTCGGTTCCGCGCCCGATCTCGACGTCGCTTTCCCCGACGCCGGCGATCGCGAGGCGGCGCGCAACTTCATGGATCTCGCCGGCCGGGCGATGGAGCCTTGAAGCGCCTCCTCCTCGCCGCGCTCGCGGCTCTCCTCCTTGTGATAGGCCTGGCCGCGATGATCGACCCGCTGCGCAGCTTCAACGCCCTCATGCCCAAGGACTGGGGGTCGGCCCGGGTCGCGACCGGCCTCGCCTACGGCCCGGGCGAGCGTCAGACTCTCGACGTCTACGCCCCTCGCACCGCCGGCGGGCCGAGGCCGGTGATCGTCTTCTTCTACGGCGGCGCGTGGGACAGCGGCCGGCGCCGAGACTACGCCTTCGCCGGGCGCGCGCTAGCCGCCCGCGGCTTCGTCGTCGTCGTTCCCGATTACCGGCTGGTGCCGGAGGTGCGCTATCCCGAATTCCTCCGCGACGGCGCCGCCGCCGTCCGCTGGACCCGGGCCAATGCCGGCCGCTTCGGCGGCGACGGCGAGCGGATCGTCCTCGCCGGCCATTCCGCCGGCGCCTACAATGCCGCCATGCTCGCGCTCGACCCCGCCTGGCTCGGCGCGGACCGGGCGGCGATTCGCGGCTTCGTCGGCCTCGCCGGCCCCTACGATTTCCTGCCGCTCGACGATTCCGCCACCATCGCCGCCTTCGGCCAGTGGCCGAGCCCGGCCGAGACCCAGCCGATCGGCCACGTCTCGAGCGGCGCTCCGCCCGCGCTTCTGCTCCACGGCGAGGCCGACGTCCGGGTCAAGCCGCGCAACAGCCGGGCGCTGGCTAGCCGGCTGAAATCGGCCGGCGCCGACGTCCGCCTAAAGCTCTACCCGCGCCTCGGCCATGTCGGCATTCTCACCGCCCTCGCCATCCCCTTCCGCCGCCAGGCGCCGGTCCTCGCCGACCTCGCCGCCTTTGCGGGCGAGGTGACCCGAACGGCTTCGCCTCGCCCGAATCGCCCTTGAGGCCAACCTGTGTTATACCTCTGCCGGGGACAGCAGGGGGCTCGGGGCATGAAGCGGATCGTCTTTTGCTTTGACGGCACCTGGAACGCCCTCAACGCCGACACCCCCACCAACGTCGTCCTCACCGCCGCCAGCGTCGAGCGCCAGGCCCGCGACGGGGTCGTCCAGATCATGCATTACGACGAGGGGGTGGGGACCGGCCGGGTCGAGAAGATGAGCGGCGGGGTCTTCGGAGTCGGCCTCGTCGACAACGTCCGCGAGGCCTATCGCTTCCTCATCTTCAATTACGATCCGGGCGACGAGATCTACGTCTTCGGATTCTCGCGCGGCGCGTTCAGCGCCCGAACCTTCATCGGCTTCGTTCGCCATGTCGGTCCGCTGAGCCGACTCCACGCCGCCCGCATCGACGAGGCTCTCGGCCTCTACCAGCAGAGGCTGAAAGGCGCGGACTGGGCCGGCGAGAAGATGCGCCGGTTCCGAGCCGATTATGCGGCGGCGGTCTGCATCGGCGACGACGACGATAGCTGGCGCTGCAACAACGTCCCCGGCTACGAGGCGGGGTCTGCTCCGGTGCTCAAGATCCGCTATCTCGGCGTCTGGGATACGGTGGCGGCACTCGGCTTCCCCGCCAAATTGCCGTTCAGCGGCTGGCTGAACCGCAAGCACGATTTCCACGATCCCTCGATCACCGGCTTCATCGAGAATGCCCGCCACGCCGTCGCCATCGACGAGCGGCGCTCGACCTTCCCGGCGACGCTCTGCGGCGATCTCGCCGCGCTCAACGCCGCCCGCGGCAAGGCGCCCGATGCTCCGGATGCGCCCTACCAGGAGAAGTGGTTCCCCGGAGTCCATGGCGGCGTCGGCGGCGGCGGCGACATTCGCGGCCTTTCCGACGGCGCTTTGGCCTGGGTGCTCAAAGGCGCCAAGCTCGCCGGCCTCAGGCTCGATCTCACCCACGGCTCGCGGATCAACGGCTTCAAGCCCGATCCCTACGCCGCGCTCGTCAACGTCTCCAAGCACGAGCCGGGCCTGCTCGACAAGTTCGTCGAGGATCGCCCCGGCCCCGAGCAACTGTGGCATCTCAGCACGGCGGCGATCTGGCGCTGGAAGCACGATCCCGGCTATCGGCCCAGGACCCTGGGGAAGGTCGCCGAAGCGCTCGACGCTTTCGTCCTGCCGGCCCCGGTCGCCGCGCCGATCATCGCCACTCACGTCGTCGTGCCCGGCGACAGCCTCGGCCGGATCGCGAAGGATTATTACCGCGACGCCGCGCTTTGGCCGCAAATCTTCGCGGCCAATCGCGACCATGTCGACGATCCCGACGAGATCTTTCCCGGCCAGCAGCTGCGGATTCCCGAGCCCGCGGCCGCGCAAGCCCCCGGGGCCTAGGGTCCGTACTCAATACCGGCAATGGTCGTGATCGCCCGGAGAAGGCCACCGGCTACGTCGGACGGCGTGTGCGGGCAACCAGCCCGGCCGGCGCCGCCCTCCATGCCGGTGGCCGTCT
>JBJMTX010000051.1:0-12521 GCA_045811485.1 Allosphingosinicella sp. | reverse complement strand
CAGAACCAGGACGTCCTGCTGTTCATCGACAACATCTTCCGGTTCACCCAGGCGGGTTCGGAGGTCTCCACGCTGCTCGGCCGGATGCCGTCCGCGGTGGGCTACCAGCCGACCCTCGCCGACGAGATGGGCGAGCTGCAGGAGCGGATCACGTCGGTACGGGGGCAGGCGATCACCTCGATGCAGGCGATCTTCGTACCCGCCGACGACTACACCGACCCGGCGCCGGCCACCGCGTTCACCCACCTCGACGCGACGACCGTGCTTTCGCGCGCCATCTCCGAGCTCGGCATCTACCCGGCGGTCGACCCGCTCGACTCGACCTCGCGAGTCCTGACGGCGCGCACCGTGGGCCAGGAGCATTACGAGACCGCCCGAGCCGTCCAGGAGATCCTCCAGCGCTACAAGTCGCTCCAGGACATCATCGCCATCCTCGGCATGGACGAGCTGTCGGAAGAGGATAAGCTGACCGTCTCGCGCGCCCGCAAGATCCAGCGCTTCCTCTCCCAGCCCTTCCACGTCGCCGAGGTGTTCACCGGCATCCCCGGCAAGTTCGTCCAGGTCGAGGATACGGTGCGCTCGTTCAAGGCCGTCGTCGACGGCGAGTACGACCATCTCCCCGAGGCCGCCTTCTACATGGTCGGCGGGATCGAGGAAGCGGTCGAGAAGGCTCAGCGCCTGGCGGCCGAGGCGGCGTAATGGCCGATCTTCACTTCGAGCTCGTCACCCCCGAGCGGCTGGTCCGCTCCGAGGCGGTGTTCATGGTCGTGGTGCCTGGCAGCGAGGGCGATTTCGGAGTCCTCGCCGGCCATGCGCCCTACATGTCGACGCTTCGCGAAGGCGACATTGCTATCTACCGCAGCGGCTTCGCCGACACGCCCGAGCGCATCGCCGTCGAGGGCGGCTTCGCCGAGGTGAACGAGCGGGGGCTGACCGTCCTGGCCGCCGAGAGAGCGGACGTGGCCGCCTGACCGCCATGGCCGCCTTTCCGAACTGAAGTGAAAACCCCCGGGCGCGATTCCGCAGCGGAGGATCCGCCCCTCCCCGCGCTCTTCGAAGCACTGGCGGAACCCGCGCTTCTGATCAGCGAGGGCGTCGTCCGGATGAGCAACGCGGCAGCCCGCCGTCTGCTCGGGGAAGCGCTGGACGGACGCGACGTTCAATCCGCCATCCCGCACCCCGCGGCCGTCGAACGTCTTTCCGGCCCGTCGGCGACCCGCGCCGGCGATGCCGAGCTTTCCGGGCTCGGCGAGTCCCGGCGGCGGTGGCTGATGCAAATCGCGCCGCTGGCCGACGACGCTCTCTTCGTTCGATTCATCGATCGCAGCGAGGCTCATGCGGCGGAGCAGATGCGAGTCAATTTCGTCGCGAATGCGAGCCATGAGCTGAGGACGCCGCTGGCGACGCTGGTCGGCTACGCCGAGACCCTTCGCGAGCAGGGCGCCGAGCTGGACCCTCCCACCCGCGAGCGCTTCACCGCCATCGTCCACGAAGAAGCGCGGCGGATGCAGCGGCTCGTCGAGGATCTCATCTCGCTCTCCAGGATCGAGGCCGAGCGGTTCAGCCGCCCGCGAGACCCGCTCGACCTCGTCGCGCTGGCGCACGAGGCTCGCGAGGCGTGCCGCGGTGCCTCAGAGGAAGCAGCCTGCCCCATCGACATCGACGCCGCGGACAACCTGCCCCCCGTCGTCGGCGACCGAAGCGAGCTTCTCCAGCTGCTCGACAATCTGATCAGCAACGCGCTTCGCTACGGTCGCTCCGGCCGTCCCGTCACGGTGACGATCGGGCCCGAGGGCAAGATGGTTCGGATGACCGTCAGCGACGAGGGCGAGGGCATACCCGCCGAGCATATCCCGCGAGTCACCGAGCGTTTCTATCGGGTCGATCCGAGTCGCAGCCGAGCGCTCGGCGGAACCGGCCTTGGACTGTCGATCGTCAAGCATATCGTCGGACGCCATCGCGGCCGACTCTCGATCGCCAGCGAGCCGGGCCGGGGCACGAGCGTCCACGTTCTGCTTCCGGCGGCGCGGCGACGGATGTCATGAATTTGTCACGGCGCTGACCTAAGGAGGCGGCGCCAGCAAGGGAGCCGAAGTGGGCAAGACAAAGCTGCTCCTCGTGGAGGACGATCGGGCGCTCGCCGAACTGCTTATCTGGCATTTCGAGCGCGAAGATTTCCAGGTCGTCCGCACCGCCGACGGCGAGGAGGCCCTCGCGCTGGCGGAGGAAGAGGTGCCCGACATCGTCCTGCTCGACTGGATGATCGAAGGCGTCTCCGGAATCGAAGTCTGCCGCCGTCTTCGTCGCCGAAAGGCCACCGCCAACGTGCCGATCATCATGCTCACGGCCCGCGGCGAGGAATCGGACCGGATCCGCGGCCTCGACACCGGCGCCGACGATTATGTGACCAAGCCGTTCAGCCCGCGCGAGCTGGTCGCCCGGGTCGGCGCGGTCCTGCGCAGGGTCCGGCCGGCGCTGGCAGGAGAGCGGCTGGGCTATGGCGACGTCGAGATGGACGTCGCCGCCCATCGGGTGCGCCGGGGCGGCTCGCCAATTGCCCTCGGCCCGACCGAATTCCGGCTGCTTCGCCATTTGCTCGAACATCCCGGCCGGGTCTTCTCGCGTGAGCGGCTGATCGCCGCCGTCTGGTCTTCCGACAGCGAGATCGACTCGAGGACGGTGGACGTCCACGTACGCCGGCTCCGCAAGGCGCTGAACGAGGGCGGCCGGCCCGATCTGGTCCGAACGGTCCGCTCGGCCGGCTACGCGCTCGACGGTGCGTCATGAAAGTGTAACCCGCCTGTAGTCCAGCCGTCTCCACCGACCGCTAGTCCGGCTCAAACGGAGAAGGAGCCGGATGTGAACATCGTCAAAGCCATAATGCCGAAGGAGCAGGCCTTCTTCGACCTCTTCGAGCGCCACGCGAGCGCCCTGGTCGCCGCCGCCGACGCGCTCGTTCGATTGCTCGAGGGCGGAGCCGTCGCCCGGACGTGTCGCGAAATCCACGATCTCGAGCACTCCGCCGACGAGATCACGCACGAGGTGCTCCTCGCGGTGCGGCGTTCGTTCATCACGCCGTTCGACCGGGGAGCGATCACCGGCCTGATCTCGTCGATGGACGATGCGATCGACGAGATGTGGCAGACCGCCAAGGCGATCACGCGCTATGAAATATCGGCTTTCGAGCCTCCGCTGCGCGAGATGAGCAAGCTCGCCGCTGAGGCGGCGCGGCTGATTGCCGAGGCGGTACCCCTGCTACGCAATGTCGGCCGAAACGGCGCCGCCCTCCACTCCATCACGGAAGCCGTGGTCCGCCTCGAAAGCCGAGCCGACGAACTTTACGAGAAAGGCCTCACCGCGCTCTATCGCGCCCATCGCGCCGATCAGCCGATGGCGTTCATCGTCGAGCGCGAAATCTACGATCATGTCGAGCGCGTCCTCGACCGCCTGGAGGACGTCGCCGACGAAATCCAGGGCATCGTCATCGACCACGCCTGAGCGGGGAGCCATCATGGAACCGACCCTCGCCCTGCCGCTGCTCGTCGGGCTGATCGCGATCGCCCTTCTGTTCGACTTCATCAACGGCCTCCATGACGCCGCCAACTCGATCGCGACCGTGGTCTCGACCCGGGTGCTCTCCCCGCAAATGGCGGTGGCCTGGGCCGCTTTCTTCAACTTTGTCGCCTTCCTCTTCTTCGGGCTCCATGTCGCCGAGACGGTCGGCAAGGGAATCATCAGCCCGGAAATCATCGATCCCGCCGTCATCTTCGGAGCGCTGATGGGAGCGATCACCTGGAACGTGATCACCTGGGCGCTCGGCATTCCCTCATCGAGCAGCCACGCGCTGATCGGCGGGCTGCTCGGTGCAGGCGTCACCAAAGCCGGAGTGGGCGCCGTCGAGGCCTCAGGCGTGATCAAGACGACGGTCGCCATCTTCCTGTCGCCGATGATCGGAATGCTCGTCGCGATCCTGATCGTCGTCCTCACCTCGTGGATCTTCCGGCCGGTGGCGGCGGCGACCGCGGACCGGGCCTTCCGCCGGCTGCAGCTCGTGTCCGCCGCCGCCTACTCGCTCGGCCATGGCGCCAACGACGCCCAGAAGACGATGGGAATCATCGCGGTGCTGCTTTTCAGCCAGGGCTATCTCGGAGGCGAATTCCATGTGCCCTTGTGGGTCGTGCTTTCAGCCCAGGCGGCGATGGGGCTCGGCACGCTGATGGGCGGCTGGCGGATCGTCCACACTATGGGCTCGAAGATCACCCGGCTGACTCCGCACCAGGGCTTTTCGGCCGAAACCGGGGGCGCGATCATGCTGTTCGCGGCGACCTGGCTCGGAATCCCCGTTTCGACCACCCACACCATCACCGGCTGCATCATGGGCGTCGGGGCGGCCCGCCGGGCGTCGGCCGTGCGCTGGAGCGTCGCTGGAAGGATCGTCATCGCCTGGATCGTCACCCTTCCCGCGGCGGCCGCGATCGGGGCGTTGTTTTACCTCGGCGCCGCCTCGCTGTAGCAGGGATCATGATCGACCTTCGCCGCCAGACCCCACGGTCGAAATCGTCGTCGCCACCCGCGGCATCTCGAAAGGGCTGGCGCAGACCGACGGGCCGCAATTCTGGCCCGGGGGCTCGTCCGGCCGGCACCGGCCAGGCGCCCGCCATCGACTTGACGACCGCGTCGCCGAACGAGAGCGAGGTGAAGCCGGCAAGGGCGATCAGCAAGGCGGCGCGGGCGTGGCGGTGCGGCACGCCGGCCCCTTCCGGCCCGGTTAGGCAATTGTCAAAGTTTCCGCCCTATTCACCACCCTCCAGCGACGAAGCTAGCGGTGAGGATCGAGGCGCAATGAGTGCTTTTGGACGGCGCGGAGGAAATGGCGGCCCGGGCGGACGCCCCAGCTTCGGCGTCGCGAGCCCGATGAAGGGGGGGCCGGGAAGCGCCCGGCCGACCCAGGCGGCGCCCGAGGGCGGCGACCAGTTCCCGCCGCTCGACACGATCGATTTCTCCGGAGGCGATGCCGACAGCTTCGTCCCGCCCGAGCGCGGCGACGCGATGACTCGGCTGGCCGAGCGCCAGGCGGCCTCGTCGGAAGCGCCGAGCAGCAAGAACGAGGGCTTCGAGGCCTCGATCCACCGGATCAAGGAGCAGGTGCTTCCGCGCCTGCTCGAGCGGGTCGACCCGGAAGCGGCGGCGACTCTTTCGAAGGACGAGCTCGCCGAGGAGTTCCGGCCGATCATCGGCGAGGTGCTCGCCGAATTGAAGATCAACCTCAACCGCCGCGAGCAGTTCGCGCTCGAGAAGGTGCTCGTCGACGAGCTTCTCGGCCTCGGGCCGCTCGAGGAATTGCTGGCCGATCCGAACATCTCGGACATCATGGTCAACGGGCCCAACCAGACCTTCGTCGAGCGCAAGGGCAAGCTCGAGGTCGCCCAGATCCAGTTCCGCGACGAGGAGCATCTGTTCCAGATCGCCCAGCGGATCGTCAACAAGGTCGGCCGCCGCGTCGACCAGACCACGCCGCTCGCCGACGCCCGTCTCCAGGACGGCTCGCGCGTCAACGTCATCATCCCGCCGCTGTCGCTGCGCGGAACGGCCATCTCGATCCGTAAGTTCTCCGAGAAGCCGATCACCGTCGACATGATGAAGAATTTCGGCTCGATGTCGGACAAGATGGCGACGGTGCTCAAGATCGCCGGCGCCAGCCGATTCAACATCATCATCTCGGGCGGCACCGGCTCGGGCAAGACGACGATGCTCAACGCCTTGTCGAAGCTGATCGACCCGGGCGAGCGCGTGATCACCATCGAGGACGCGGCCGAGCTCCGGCTCCAGCAGCCGCACTGGCTCCCGCTCGAGACCCGCCCGCCCAACCTCGAGGGCCAGGGCGCGATCTCGATCCGCGACCTCGTCATCAACGCCCTTCGTATGCGTCCCGACCGGATCATCCTCGGCGAGATCCGCGGAAGCGAGTGCTTTGACCTCCTCGCCGCGATGAACACGGGCCATGACGGCTCGATGGCCACCCTCCACTCCAACAGCCCTCGCGAATGCCTGGCGCGTATGGAGAACATGGTGATGATGTCGGACATCAAGGTGCCCAAGGAGGCGATCAGCCGCCAGATCGCGGACTCGGTCGACCTCATCGTCCAGGTCAAGCGCCTCAGGGACGGCTCGCGCCGGACCACAAACATCACCGAGGTGATCGGGATGGAGGGCGACGTCATCGTCACCCAGGAATTGTTCAAGTTCGAATATCTGGACGAGACCGCCGACGGCAAGATCATCGGCGAGTATCGCTCGATGGGCCTTCGCCCCTACACGCTCGAGAAGGCCAAGCAGTTCGGCTTCGACCAGCCCTACCTGGAAGCCTGCCTGTAGCCCGAATCCGGCGAAGGTTGCGGACCTTCAGCGGCGCCGGGCGGCGACCTCACGCATGGCCTCCTCCGCTTTCGTCGCGGCGACCCGGGCGATGGCGGCCGTGACCTCGGCGCGCTTCATCACGACATCGACCCGGGCCCGGATCCTGGGCTCGGCGGCTTTGAGCACGGCCTGCATCTCGGGATCGTCGCGAACCACCCGCCCGTTGCTGCAGGTGAAGGCCCCGCTCGACAGATTGGCCTCGAAGCCGTCCCACTCCCCGGGCTTGTAGCCGCACTTGCGCTCGATCACCGCCTGCTCCGCCGGCGTGAACCACGACCCGCCCGAGCGAAGCTCGCGGTTGATGAGGGCGGAGAGAGCTTCCCCTTCCCGGTCGGCGGCGGCCGGCGCTTGGGACGCCGTGCCGATAGCGAGGGCTGCACCAAGGAGGATCTTCTTCATTCGCTCAATCCCTTCGCGACGACTCAGGCTGCTACAAGTGTAGCATGCGGTGCTGGCCTTTTCGAGCCCCCGTGACGGCGGTCACGGGCCCGGCCCCTCCCTGAAGCTAAAACGGCCGGGAGGGAGCGATGGCCGCGACTCTTCTCGTCGGGGCCGCAAGGGAGAAACATCATGGATAAGGACAGCAAACTCTCCGAGGGTCCGTATGATTTCCGGACCCTGTTCGGCGGCGACAATGCCGGCGAAAGCTCGGCACGGGCCGCGGCCGCACCGGCGAATGCGGACGACATCGATCCGGCGACCGGCCACCCCTCCTCCGACGCCGAAATCGTCGAGCGCTGCCGGCGGCTCGCCGCGGGGGCGATGGAGGGCGTTCCGGTCTACGCCAACAACATCCTCCAGCCGTGCAAGGGCGAGCTGTCGATCCCGCCCTGCCAGGACGCGCAGCTGCCCGACCTCAGGCCTCGGGTCTATGTCTTCTGGGGCTCCTCCCGCTGCGACTGCATCGAGGGCGACGACACCGAGATCATGACGATCCTCGTCTACAATCCCTACCACAACCTCACCCTCGGCAACGTCGAGATCAACCGGATCACCGTCGTCGACGACAACGGCAATCCGGTGCCGGCGCTTCCCGACGGCACCGACTCGATCCAGCTCGTTCCGCGCGGCACCTATTGCTTCGGCGACATCAGGCCGTGCGGCTTCGCCTATCGCCAGTTCGTGCTTCGGCTGCGCGGCGCGCCTCCGGGACGCTACCGGATCTACATCCAGGGGCTGTGCTTCGAAGTCTGCTTCCACCGGCTGATCGACGAGTGCGTCATGTTCGACGTCTGCCGCGATTAGCGGCGCGACCTCGTCCGCCCGGACCGGGCGGCTTGCGGCGAGCCTTGTCTCGAGGCTCGCCGCTTAGCCGATCGGTCCGTGAGTCGACCGCCATATGCGCTTTTCGTGAACTCCCGCCGCGCTGCTAAATTGCGCCCATGACCGAGTCGCAGATCCTTACGCTGAACGAGCGGCTGAAGACGATGGCGGGCTATTTCGCTAACCTTTCGGCAGCGCTGATGGCGGCGACCGGCGCCCGGGTCTGGACAAAGGGCGGGTTCGACTTAGCCGCGTTGATATGGCTGACCGTCGCCATCGCCCTGATACTCTTTGCCAACGGGATGCTTTATCTGCTCGAGCCGCAGCTGGAGACGTACGAATGAGCCTGACCTTCGGTGACTTGGGGCCCGCGCTCGTCGGAATAATCGCGGGGGTAGTGGGGCTGGCGCTGGTCTGGCATGCCGTCCGTCAAGCCCATGGCCCGGACAGACGACGGCGCAAGGAAGAACCACAGGCGGGTGAATGAACGGCGCAGGCCGGAGCTTCTCTACCCCCGAAGCGCCAGCGCCGCCGCAACCAGCGCCAGCAGAAAAGCGAATATCTGTATTCCCGTCCACGGCACCCAGCCGGGCCGGTCGACGTCGCGGCGCTTGGCTCGGCGGCGGTCGGCCCAGGCGGCGAGGATGGCGAGGGCGAGGAAGAGGGCGGCGGCGGGCCAGAGGAAGTCTGCGGGATCGTCCATTCGCCGCGCCTTACGTCATTCCCGCGGAGGCGGGAATGACGGCCCGGTCACCTCGTCAGCTTCTCGACCTTGGCCTGGAGCTCGGCGAGCTCGGCGCGGAGGCGTTCGATCTCGGCTTCGCGGCCGCCGTTGCCGGAAGGCGTGGGCGCGGCGCGGGCGGCTCCGGCCTGCTGGAACATCTCCATGTTGCGGCGCGCGAGCTCGGCGAACGGATTGGCGCCGAACGCTCCGGCGAGCACATCGCGAACCTGGCTCTGGCCCTGCTGGAAGGCTTCGAGGCTCGCTTCCAGATATTGGGGCAGCATCGTCTGCACCTGGCCGCCGCCGTAGAGGCCGATCAGCTGCCTGAGGAAGCTGACCGGAAGCAGCGTCTCGCCGCGGCTTTCCTCGTCCATGATGATCTGGGTGAGGACTCCGTGGGTGATGTCCTCGCCGGTCTTGGCGTCGACGACTTTGAACTCGCGTTTCTGGCGGACCATCTCGGCGAGGCGCTCGAGCGTGATGTAGGATGAGCTTTCGGTGTCATAGAGACGCCGGTTCGCGTATTTCTTGATGATGACGACGTCGTCGCCGGATCCCGAGGCCGCCATGCCTGCTCCCTTACGCGAGGATTCGGCCCTAGCACCGAAGCTTGATGCGCCGCAACACAGACCGCGGCCGCTGCCTCTGTTCCTCGCCATGCTGCGCCGCGAGACGGAGGGCGAGCCGGAGCGGCTGGCGCGGGCCCTGGCCGGGCTGAGGCGCTACCAGGAGGCGGAGCGGGCGCCGCCGCCCGAGCCGCCGCCAGCGGTGGCGGAGCGGCTCGGCGCAAAGCTTCGCGATTATGGCGGGGTTGGCCCCCCCGTGCTGTTCGTGCCCTCGCTGATCAACCCGCCGACGGTGCTCGATCTGCCCGGCCGTTCGCTCCTGCGGTGGCTTTCGAGCGAGGGCGGGGTGAGGCCGCTCCTGCTCGACTGGGGATGGGACGTCGAGGCGCGCTCGGCGCTGTCGGTGGCCGGGCATGTCGAGGAGGTGCTTCTGCCGCTCATCGCCGGGCTCGGCGAGCGGACGGCCCTGGTCGGCTATTGCCTCGGCGGGACGATGGCGCTTGCGGCGGCGGACGCTGCAGGGGCGCCGGCCGTGGCGGCCATCGCGGCGCCGTGGCGTTTCTCGGGCTTTCCCGACGAAGCGCGGGCGATGCTGGCGCGGCTGTGGGATGGGGCGAAAGGGACGTCCGAGGCGCTCGGGATGCTTCCGATGGAGGTGCTCCAGAGCGCCTTCTGGAGCCTCGATCCGGGCCGGACGGTGGCCAAGTTCGAGGCCTTTGCCGCGATGGAGGAAGATAGCGCGGAGGCGCGGATCTTCGTCACGCTCGAGGATTGGGCGAATGACGGGCCGCCTGTGCCCAATGCCGCGGCGAAGGAGCTGTTCGAGGATTTCTTCGGCGCCGACCGTCCCGGGCGCGGCGAGTGGCTTCTCCCCGATCCGAGCGCCCTCCCCTGCCCCGTCCTCGACATCGTCTCGACCACGGACCGGATCGTTCCGGCGGCGAGCGCTTCGGGCGCCGGCGAGCGGCTCGATCTCGCTTCCGGCCATGTCGGGATGATGGTCGGCGGGCGAGCCAAGGAACGCCTGTGGGTGCCGCTCGCCGGATGGCTTTCCCGCAGTGCAGCAGGATGCTAGGGGCCCTTCAACCCGTCCTTCGAAACGTCCTTCGATACGCCGCTTCGACTTCGCTCAGCGGCTACTCAGGATGAGCGGGTGAGAGCCTTTCCGCTCATCCTGAGTAGGGACTGAGCGAAGGCGAAGGCCCGTATCGAAGGACCAACACAGGAGTCTTCCCATGTCCACGCCCACCGACGTCGTCATCACCGCCGCCAAGCGTACCCCGGTCGGGTCGTTTCTCGGCGCCTTCGCCGGAACTCCGGCGCACGAGCTCGGGCGGGTGGCGATCGAGGCGGCTCTGGCGCAGGCGGGGGTCTCGCCCGACGAGGTCAGCGAGGTCATACTCGGCCAGGTCCTGACCGCCGGCCAGGGCCAGAATCCGGCGCGGCAGGCGTCGATGGCGGCGGGCGTCCCCAAGGAGGTTCCGGCCTGGGGGGTCAACCAGGTGTGCGGCTCGGGGCTGCGCGCGGTGGCGCTGGCGACGCAGGCGATCCAGACCGGCGACGCCGCCATCGTCGTCGCCGGCGGCCAGGAGAGCATGAGCCTTTCCAACCACGCCCAGAATCTTCGCGGCGGGACGAAGATGGGCGACATGAGCCTCGTCGACACGATGATCAAGGACGGCCTCACCGACGTCTTCAACGGCTATCATATGGGGATCACCGCCGAGAATCTGGCGGAGCAGTATCAGCTCACCCGCCGGGAGCAGGACGGCTTCGCGGTCGCCAGCCAGAACAAAGCGGAAGCGGCGCGCGCCGCGGGCCGGTTCAGGGACGAGATCGCGCCGGTGACGATCAAGGGCCGCAAGGGCGACACGATCGTCGAGGACGACGAATATATCCGCGCCGGCGCGACGATCGACGGAGTCTCGGGCCTTCGCCCGGCCTTCAAGAAGGACGGGACGGTCACCGCCGCCAACGCTTCGGGGCTCAACGACGGCGCCGCGGCGCTGGTTCTGATGAGCCGCGAGGAAGCCGAGCGCCGGGGGGCTCCGATCCTCGCCCGCGTCGCTTCCTGGGCGTCGGCCGGAGTGGACCCCTCGATCATGGGCATCGGGCCCGTGCCGGCCTCGCGCAAGGCGCTCGAGAAAGCGGGCTGGCAGATCGGCGATCTCGACCTCATCGAGGCCAACGAGGCGTTCGCCGCTCAGGCCCTCGCGGTAGGCCGCGAGCTCGGCTGGGAAGCGGATCGGGTCAACGTCAACGGCGGCGCGATCGCCATCGGCCACCCGATCGGCGCCAGCGGCGCCCGGGTGCTCACCACCCTGCTTTACGAAATGGCCCGGCGCGACGCGAAGAAGGGCCTCGCCACCTTGTGCATCGGCGGCGGCATGGGCATCGCGATCTGCGTCGAGCGCTGACGCAAGGCCTTCCCGCCAAAGCCTTTTGCCTCGAATGCAAGATGTTGCAGAACGGCTACAGTCGCTGAACTTTTGATGAATGAACGGCCTCCCGCCCTTGCGCGATGGGGCCGAATCGTCTCTGCGTTATGGCAGAGGTCGTGCGTATCGAGCGCGACCGATTTTAAGGGATGAATCGGGATGAGAAAATTTGGTCTGCTGGGCACCAGCGCGCTGGGCTCCTTTACCTTTATCGGCCTCTCCGTGGCGTTCGCAGCTCCGGCCCAGGCGCAGCAAGTCGAGGAGGACATTCCCGCGACCTGCCAGGCCATGCCGGAAGGCAGCGACCGCGATAAGTGCATTTCGGGCGAGGTCGAGACCGAGTCGGGCGCGGCCGCTTCCGAGACCGGCGGCGGCGCCATCGTCATCACCGGTTCGCGCATCCGCAGACCGAACCTCGAATCGACCGTTCCGATCACTTCGGTCGGCGGCGAAGAATTCTTCGAGACCAGCCAGGTCTCGGTCGGCGACGTCCTCAACGACCTGCCGGCCCTGCGCAGCACCTTCAGCCAGGCGAACTCGACCCGCTTCCTGGGCACCGCAGGCCTCAACCTGCTCGATCTTCGCGGCCTCGGCACCCAGCGCACCCTCGTTCTGGTCAACGGCCGCCGGCACGTCGGCGGCGACATCCTGAACAACGCGGTTTCCGTCGACACCAACACCATCCCGACCGACCTCATCGAGCGCGTCGACGTGGTGACGGGCGGCAATTCGGCCATTTACGGTTCCGACGCCATCGCGGGCGTCGTGAACTTCGTCCTGAAGCAGAATTACGACGGCGTTCAGGTCCGCGGACAGGCCGGCGTCTCCAAATATGGCGACGCGGGCTCCTACTTCGCCAGCCTTCTCGCCGGCCGCAACTTCGCGGGCGATCGCGGCAACATCGCGATCAACGTCGAATATGCGAACCAGCAGCAATATTTCGGCGCCGGGCGTCCGAACCTGCGTCGAAACAACGCGTTCGTCGTCATCGACACCGATCCGGTGGGCAGCGACGGCAATCCCGACCGCGCTTTCTTCCGCGACATCCGCTCGGCGACCCTGACCAACACCGGCGTCGTTATTTTGTAAGTGAGTCGTTTTGGGAAAGTGTGT
>JBJMTX010000050.1:0-111873 GCA_045811485.1 Allosphingosinicella sp. | reverse complement strand
GAAGTAATTGCGGTACTCCTTGTACGTCGTCGAACCGATGCAGCGCAGCGTGCCCGACGCCAGGGCCGGCTTCAGCAGGTTCGAAGCGTCCATCGCCCCGCCCGAGGTCGCCCCGGCCCCGATCACGGTGTGGATCTCGTCGATGAACAATATGGCGTGGGGGAGCTTCTCGAGCTCGGTCACCACCGCCTTCAGCCGCTCCTCGAAATCGCCGCGATAGCGCGTGCCGGCGAGCAGGGCGCCCATGTCGAGCGCGTAGATCACCGCCTCCTTGAGAACGTCGGGCACGTCGCCCTCGACGATCTTGCGCGCCAGCCCCTCGGCGATGGCGGTCTTGCCGACGCCCGGGTCGCCCACATAGAGCGGGTTGTTCTTGGAGCGGCGGCAGAGGATCTGGACGGTCCGGTCGACCTCGGGCCCGCGGCCGATCAGCGGATCGACCCGGCCGCTCAGCGCCTTCTCGTTCAAATTGACGGTGAACTGCTTGAGGGCGCTCTCACTCTTCTTCTTGCCCTCTTCGGGCTTCGATTCCTCGGCGCCCTTCATTTCCTGCGGCTCGGAGGCGGCCTCGCCCTTGCCGACGCCGTGGCTGATGTAGCTCACCGCGTCGAGCCGGCTCATGTCCTGCTGCTGGAGGAAATAGACGGCATAGCTCTCCCGCTCCGAGAAGAGCGCGACGAGAACGTTGGCGCCGGTCACCTCGTCCCGGCCGGACGACTGGACGTGGAGGATGGCGCGCTGGACGACCCGCTGGAAGCCGCTGGTCGGCGACGGATCGGTCTGGCCGTCGACCTTCAGCGCCTCCAATTCGCTGTCGAGATAGGCGCGGACCGCCTCCCTCAGCTCTTTAAGATCGACTCCGCACGCGCTCATCACCTTCGAGGCGTGGGTGTCCTCGGTGAGCGCGAGCAGGAGATGCTCGAGAGTCGCATATTCGTGCCGGCGGCCGCTGGCTTCCGCCAGCGCGGTATGCAGGGTCTGTTCGAGTTCGCGGGCGAAGGAAGGCAATTTAAAATACTCCTCAAAGCCCGCAAAGATTCACGGACTACACGGCCTTAATGTCGGACCTCGCACAGCCGGCATCAAGCGCACCTCCAAAAAAGCTGGGGAAAAGGCCGTTGGTTCCCCGGCTCTCGTCATTTCTTGAATAACTGTTCGGCGCTTGCCCGGTGGTTAACCGCGGCATCGATTTTCGCGCGAACGCGGACGATCTCGGCCTCCAGGCCGGCAATGCGTTCGTGGAGCTCGTCGACCGACAGCGGATCGAGGTCCTGCTTGCCGAGCAGGGTCAGCGGATCCTCGGGCTTGTTCGGGAAGAGCTCGTCCAGGTCCATGGAGGCAGAATCCCCTGTCGCACCCCTGCCTGTCAAGCTAGTAGCCTCCGCCATGGTCGAAGTGCCCGACACGATGATCGCGATCGACCCGGCCGGACCGGGCGGTCCGGAAGTCTTGCAGCCCGTCCGCCGGCCGGTGCCGGAGCCCGCACCGGACGAAGTCCTGATCCGGGTGGCGGCCGCCGGCGTCAACCGGCCGGACGTGATGCAGAGGCTCGGCTTCTATCCGCCGCCGCCGGGAGCGCCCTCGATCCCCGGCCTCGAGATCGCCGGGACGATCGTCGACACAGGGCCCGGTGCGGCCAGTAAGAGGGTCGGCCTGCCGGTCTGCGCCCTCGTGGCCGGCGGCGGCTATGCCGAATATGCCGTCGCTCATGCGGACATCTGCCTGCCGGTCCCATCCGGCTTCTCGATGGTCGAGGCGGCGGCGCTCCCCGAGACCTTCTTCACCGTCTGGAGCAACCTCTTCCAGCGCGGCGGCGCGAAAGCCGGGGATACTGTCCTTGTCCACGGCGGCACGAGCGGGATCGGAACCACCGCGATCCTGCTCGGCAAGGTCTTCGGCCTGACGGTCATCGTCACCGCCGGCTCGCCGGAGAAATGCGCCCGGGCACTCGAGATCGGCGCCGCCCACGCGATCGACTACAAGGCGCAGGATTTCGTCGACGAAGTGAAGACGGTTACCGGCGGCCGCGGAGTCGCCGTGGTGCTCGACATGGTCGGCGGCGACTATGTGCCCCGCAACCTCGCCTGCCTGGCCGAGGAGGGTCGCCACGTCTCGATCGCGGGTCAGCGCGGCGGGACGGCGGAAATTCCGCTCTGGGACGTGATGCGCAAGCGCCTCATCCTCACCGGCTCGACGCTCCGCGCCCGGTCGGTCGATTTCAAGGCGGCCCTTGCGTCGGAGCTGGAGCGCGAGGTCTGGCCGCATCTCGACGCCGGGCGGATTCGTCCCGTAATTCATGCGACATTTCCGTTGGAACAAGCGCCTGACTCCCATATTATGATGGAGTCCGGCGACCATGTCGGCAAGATCGTGCTAGAGGTGCGGTGATCGACATCGTCATTCCCGCGCAAGCGGGAATCCCGCTAATTGAGGCACTGCGGTGCAATCCGGATCAGACGGAGCCGTGCGCCTTCGGCAAAAGCGGGATTCCCGCGATCGCGGGAATGACGGGTTCCGCGGCCCTCTACTCCGTCATTCCCGCGCAAGCGGGAATCCCGCTTCTTTCCTGATGCGCGGCGGCTGGGTCTACATGATGGCCGATCGTTATCGCGGGACCATCTATACCGGCGTCACTTCCGACATCGCACGTCGCACCTTCCAACACCGCGAGGGTCGGGGCTCCCAGTTCGTCCGGCGCTACAGCTTGCTTCGCCTCGTCTATGCCGAACCGTACGAACGGATCGACGAAGCCATTGCCCGCGAAAAGGCGATCAAGAAGTGGCGTCGGCAGTGGAAGATCGAGCTGATCGAATCGGCCAATCCTGATTGGCTTGACCTGT
Organism: Allosphingosinicella sp.; assembly: GCA_045811485.1. Classification (GTDB taxonomy): domain Bacteria; phylum Pseudomonadota; class Alphaproteobacteria; order Sphingomonadales; family Sphingomonadaceae; genus Allosphingosinicella. The sequence continues at coordinate 109,033 of JBJMTX010000050.1, read as the reverse complement.
TCGAGCACACAACCATGGCCTGAAGAGAAGAAGCCGGATTCCTGCTTTCGCGGAATGACGCGGAGGTAGAGTCCCACCGTCATTCCCGCGTACGCGGGGAATCCCGCTTTCTTCTGTTGTCTGGGGGAATTCGTCCGCGCGATTGCCGCCCGATAAGAAGCGGGATTCCCGCTTTCGCGGGAATGACGTAGTGGGGGCTGATGACCCTGATCCTCCACGAATATTCGCAATCCGGAAATTGCTACAAGATCCGGCTGACGGCGGCGCTTCTCGGCCTTCCGATCGAGCGCCGCGAATATGACATCCAGAAAGGCGAGACCCGGACTCCGGACTTTCTCGCCAAGGTCAATCCGAACGGACGCATCCCTGTCCTTCAGATCGGCGATCGCTTCATTCCGGAGAGCAACGCGGCCTGCTTCTATCTCGCCGACGGAAGCGCCCTCGTGCCGCAGGACCGGTTCGACCGCGCGGATATGCTTCGCTGGATGTTCTTCGAGCAATATAATCACGAGCCGAACGTCGCGACCCTGCGCTTCTGGCTCGCCTTTCTCGGCGAGGATCGTCTGAGCGATCTCCAGCGCACCCTGTTGCCCGGCAAGCGCGAAGCCGGCGAGGCGGCGCTGAAGCTGATGGACGAGCATCTCGCCGGGCGCGACTTCTTCGTCGGCGACCGCCTCAGCCTCGCCGACATCGCGCTTTACGCCTACACCCACGTCGCGGGCGAAGGCGGTTTCGATCTTTCCGCCTATCCGGCGATTAGCCGCTGGCTGGCCCGCGTGGCGGACCAGCCCGGCTACGTCCCAATGGCGGCCTGATTACTCCTCTTCGCCGCAGATCTCTCCGTCGGCACAAAGCTGGGCGGCCGCGTAGAGGGCTACCAGGGCGACTCCGACGCCGATGGCGACCCAGCCGATCGTGGAGACGCCGAGCTTGCGGCCCTCCGGTCCGCTCTGGCCCCGGACGAGCGTCGAGACGGGCCTTCCGGCGAAGGACAGCCGAAGCGTGTCGTCGCCGGAGAAACCGAGCTCCGCGCCCTTGGCGAAGCGCAATTCGCCGGTCGGGCCGCTGCGCATCGTCGAGGTCAGGGCGAGCCCCGCCTGCGGCTTTTCCCGTCCACCGAGGGGAACCCGAAGCCGGGCACCGGCGAAAGCCGACACCTGAGCAGGGGAACGCATTCCGTCCTGCACCAGATCGGCGCCTGCGGCCGGCTGCGAGGCCCCGACCATGGAAGCCGCGGCGACCGCGGCGATCAGCAATCTCTTCATCATTTTTCCCCCTTGAGTGCAGTTATTCCTGAGAAACGAGCAACAACGCGACGGCCCCGGCCGTAAGCAGGACGATCCCGCCGACGATCAGAAGCCCGGTGCCGGTCGAAGTGCCGAGCTTGCGGCCCTCCGGCCCGGCGGGGCCCGGGGCGAGCGTCGAGACCCGCCTTCCGGCGAGCGAGAGGCGGAGCGTGGAGTCGCCCGAGAAACCGAGCTCCGCCCCCTTGGTGAAGCGCAATTCCCCGGTCGGCCCGCTGCGCATTGTCGACGTCAGCGCGAGCCCAGCCTGCGGCCTTTCGCGGCCGCCGAGCGGCACCCGCAGCCGGGCGCCGGCGAAGGCCGAGACCTGGCTCGCCGGCCGCATCCCTTCCTGAAGCAGCTCGGCCGCGGCGGCGGGTTGAGCGGAAACGGCGATCTGGGCCGTTACGATGGCGATACCGACGAGGAATTTCATGAGCCTTCCCCTCCCCTTAGAGGCTCGAAGCTCGCCGCGTTTCAGGGCCGAATGATGATCCGATTGCGGCGGAAGCGCGGCATTCGGCTTGCCCTTCGCGCGCCGCTGCACTAGATCGTCGCCAACGCATCGGCCGCTCCGGGAAGGGGCGGCCCTTCTTGTTTCTGGAGACCTTCCGTGGTTCAGCCGCTCATGCCTCATGCGACCGCCTCCTGGCTGGTCGACAGCACTTCGCTCACCTTCGAGCAGATCGCCGAATTCTGCGGCCTTCACATCCTCGAAGTGCAGGCGATCGCCGACGATACGGCGGCGACCAAGCTGACCGGCCGCGACCCGATCCGCGCCGGCGAGCTCAATCAGGAGGAGATCGATCGCGGCCAGGCCGACCCCGGCTACAAGCTTCGCATCCAGAAGGAGCCGGACCAGACCCGGCGCACCAAGGGGCCGCGCTACACGCCGGTGTCGAAGCGCCAGGACAAGCCCGACGGGATCGCCTGGATCATCCGCAACCATCCCGAGATTTCGGACGGCCAGATCGGCAAGCTGATCGGAACCACCCGCTCGACCATCGCGGCGATCCGCGACCGGAGCCACTGGAACATCGCCAACATCCAGCCCAAGGACCCGGTGACCCTGGGCCTTTGCTCGCAGCGCGAGCTCGACGCGATCGTCGCCAAGGCGGCGAAGGCGGCGGGAATCGAGCCGGCGGCCCAGGACCACCGGCTCGCCGGCGATCGCGAGGCGCTGATCGAGGAGCTTCGGCGCGAGCGCGAGACCGCCGCTCGCGAGGCGGAGGCCGTCCATGCCGCGGAGACGGTGGTCGAGGGAGGGCAGCCCGCCGAGCCGACCGCCGATGACCTCTTCAAGCGCTGAGCCCGCCAGCCCCGACGTCTCGCTGACCGACGCGGACGAGGCCTACAGCCACAAGGGCCTCACCTATCCGCTCGGCCGGAGAGGCCCCGAGCAGGGCGAAGTCATCGCCCTCGCCGACGGAGTCGGCTGGGCGCGGCTGCCGATCCCCGGCTCGCTCAGGCATATCAACATCTGGATCCTCGACGACGGCGACGGGGTCGCGCTCGTCGATACCGGTCTCGACATCGCGCCCTGCCGCGACGCCTGGGAGGCCCTGTTCTCGGGACCGCTCGCGGGGCGGGCCGTCACCCGGGTGATCTGCACCCATTTCCATCCCGATCATCTCGGCCTCGCCGGCTGGCTGACCGAGCGGTTCGCAGTGCCGCTGTGGATGACCCGCGGCGAATGGCTGTTCGGCCGGATGCTCTCGGTCGACGTTCGCGACGCTCCGCCGCCGGAAGCCGTCGCCTATTGGCGCGCCGCCGGCTGGGAGGAATCGCGGATCGAGGTCGAAGCGGCCAAGGGCTGGGGCCGCTTCGCCTCGATCGTCAGCCCCATTCCGGTCAGCTACGTCAGGATGGAGGAAGGCGACCGGCTGAGCGTCGGCGAGCGCGAATGGCGGGTGCTGATCGGAAGCGGCCACTGCCCCGAACATGCCTGCCTCATCGACGAGGCGGGCGGGCTGATGATCGCCGGCGACCAGGTGCTTCCGAGGATCACCTCGAACGTCTCGCTCAGCCTCAGCGAGCCCGAGGCCGATCCGCTCGGCGAGTGGCTGGCCTCGATCGCGAAGCTGAAGGGCCTCCCCGACAGCCTTCTCGTCCTCCCTTCCCACGGCGAGCCCTTCACCGGCCTTCACGCCCGCCTCGACGCCCTCGCCCACGGCCACCGCGACCGGCTCGACGCCCTCCATGCCAAGCTCGAATCGCCGCGCCGCGCCGTCGACTGCTTCGGAACCCTGTTCGCCCGCCAGGTCGACGACAACATGCTCGGCCTCGCCACCGGCGAGGCGCTGGCGCACCTCAGGCGGCTCGAGGTCGAGGGCCGCGCGCGCCGTGAAGTTCGCGACGCCGTGCACTGGTATCGCGCCGCCTGAGTGGCTTGCACCGGTAGCCACCGGTGGCTATACCTGCGGCGTGAAACACGTGTCCATCAAAGAAGCGAAGGATAGGCTGCCGGCGCTCGTGCGCGCCGCAGAGGCTGGAGAGCGCGTCGTAATCACCCGGAACGGAAGGCCGGTGGCCGACGTGGTTGCGCACGAGCGTAATGTGGGCCTCGATTGGGCGGGATTCCGGAAATGGAGGGAGGAGGCCGGCCTTCCAGAGCTCGTCGGGGAGATTCCCATAAACTTCGACGATCCGCTACCGGAAGATTTCCTGCTACGTCCACTCCCCTGACGCAATGCGCCTGCTCGCTGATACGCACATTCTCCTCATGATCCTGAAGGAGACCCCGGACCGTCTACCCGTCCCGCTACGCGAGGCGCTCGCCGATGAGTCCAACGAGATCCTCGCCAGCGCGGTCAGCCTTTGGGAGATCGCGCTCAAATGGCAGCTGGGAAAGTTGCCCCTGGCGATGGAACCGGCAATCCTCCCCATGGCGCTCGCCCGACTTGGCGTTCCCGTCCTCCCGCTTACGCCGGCGCAGGCCGTGCATTCACCCGCCACCATGCCTGCAACGAAGGACCCATTCGATCGCATGTTGCTTGCGCAGTGCGAGCTCGAGGGCCTGGCCTTGCTCACCCTCGATCGAGCCCTGCTCGATCATCCACTCGTCTGGCCTCGGGCATCGGCTTGACCCCATCGTAAGCGGGGGCCAATGCTTCGCAGATGCCGGACCCGCCCGAAGCCATTTCCGAGCTCTCCTTCGAGGCCGCGCTGAAGCGGCTCGAGGAGATCGTCCGCCGCCTCGAGAGCGGCGAGGCGCCGCTCGACGAATCGATCGACCTCTACGGCGAAGGCGACCGACTGCGCCAGCAATGCGAGGCCCGGCTCCAGGCGGCGCAGGCGAAGATCGAGAAGATCCAGCTCGGTCGCGACGGCCAGCCGAGCGGTACAATCCCCTTCGACGGCGAGTGAGCCGCCGCGATGGCGGAAGCGAAGCTTCTGGCGACGGCGTTCGACCAGGTCAGGGCTCAGATAGACGGCTTCTTCGACGCGATTCTGGCCGTCCCTCCCGATCCTCGGGCGCGGCTCTACGAGGCGATGCGCTATGCCGCGATCGGCGGCGGCAAGCGGCTTCGGCCTTTGCTCGTCATCGCTTCCTCAGCCCTCTTCCACGCCAGCCGGGAGCGGGCCTTGCGGGTCGGCGCCGCGGTCGAATGCATCCACGTCTACTCGCTGATCCACGACGATCTGCCGGCCATGGACGACGACGAGCTTCGCCGCGGCAAGCCGACGCTCCACCGCGCCTTCGGCGAGGCCGCGGCGATCCTCGCCGGCGATTCGCTCCACGCCCTCGCCTTCGAGATCGTCGCCGATCCGGCGACCCATGAGGACCCGTTCGTCCGAGCCGAGCTGATCGCCGAGCTCGCCGCCGCCGCCGGGCCGGCCGGGATGGCGGGCGGACAGATGATGGACCTCGCCGCCGCCGACGAGCCTCTCGACCTGACCGCCGTCACCCGGCTGCAGCAGCTCAAGACCGGGGCTTTGATCGGCTTCAGCCTCGAGGCCGGCGCGATCCTCGCGCGCGTTCCGGCCGAGGGCCGGACCCGGCTTCGCGGCTATGCCCGCGACGTCGGCCTCGCCTTCCAGATCGCCGACGACCTTCTCGACGAGGAGGGGCATGAAGAGAAGACCGGCAAGAAGGTCGGCAAGGATCGCGCGAAGGGCAAGGAGACGTTCGTCACCCTGCTCGGCCGCGACCGGGCGCGACGGCAGGCCGAGCTGCTCGTCTCCCAGGCGATGGACTTCCTCAAGAGCTACGGCGCCGAAGCCGACCTCCTGCGCGCCATCGCGCGCTTCGCCGTGGAGCGCGACCATTGACGGGAGCCGTCACCCCAGCGAAGGCTGGGGTCCCAGCGGGTGAAAGGCGCAGTGTTCGTCACCCCACGGGGCCCCAGCCTTCGCTGGGGTGACGGCGGAGGAGCGCATGAGCACAGGGGTCTATCCGGGCACGTTCGATCCGATCACGCTCGGCCATATGGACATCATCCGCCGCGGCGCGAAGCTGGTCGACCGGCTGGTCATCGGAGTCACCACCAATCCGTCCAAGTCGCCGATGTTCTCGGTCGAGGAGCGGATGGCGATGGTCCGCCGCGAGATCGCCGCCTTGGAGGGCGACATCGACGTCGTCTCCTTCGATTCGCTGCTGATGGACTTCGCCGAGCGCCAGGGCGCCGCGCTCATCGTCCGAGGCCTCCGCGCCGTCGCCGATTTCGAATATGAGTATCAGATGGCGGGGATGAATCAGCAGCTGAACGACCGGATCGAGACCGTCTTCCTGATGGCCGACGTGTCGCTCCAGCCGATCGCTTCGCGGCTGGTCAAGGAGATCGCCCTCTACGGCGGCGACGTCTCGAAGTTCGTCACGCCGGCGGTGAGCGCCGACGTCCAGGCCCGGGTCCAGGCGCTCGGCCGCAAAGGCTCTTGATCCGGCGACGCTCGCCGCGCACTATCGAATCCGCGAAAGCGGATTTATCCGGGGAATTCACGAACATGCGTATCTCGATCCTGCTGGCTCTGCTGCTGGGCCTGTTGCTGGCCGGCTCGGCCGGCGCCCAAGGCACGACGCCGTCCACCGCGCCGCCGCCGCTCGACCCGGAAAACACCCTGCTCCTCGACCTGTCGACGGGCGGGCGGGTCGCCATCCAGCTTCGCCCCGACATGGCGCCCCTCCACGTCGCCCGGATCAAGGAGCTGACCCGAAGGGGCTTCTACAACGGCCTCACCTTCCACCGGGTGATCGACGGCTTCATGGCGCAGGGCGGCGATCCCCGCGGCGACGGCACCGGCGGCTCGGATCTTCCCGACCTCAAGGCCGAGTTCAACTGGCTCCCCCACGTCCGGGGCGCGATCGCGGCCGCCCGGTCGGGCGCGCCCGAAGGCGCTCCGGAGGCGATGGTCAAGGCGGCCGAGAACACCGCCAACAGCCAGTTCTACATCATGCTCGCGCCGAGGCTCGCGCTCGACGGCAAATATACCGTCTTCGGCCGGGTGGTGAGCGGGATGAACTTTGTCGACGCGATCGAGCGCGGCGAGCCGCCGGCCGATCCGACCCGGATCCTCCAGGCCTCGATCGCCGCCGACCATGTGCCGCCGCCGGCGCCGGGCCAGGTCGTCGCCGCCGCTCCGCGACCGGCAGCCGCCGCCTCGATCCACGCCGCGGCGGGGCCCGCCGTGCCGCCGCCGCCCTCGATCAGGCTGCCCGAGAACAAGCCCAAGCCGCGCCCGAAGCCGGCCCGGCAGCAATAAGCCGCGGTGCGCGTCGACTCGTTCGACTTCGAGCTTCCGCCCGAACGCATTGCCCTGAGGCCCGCGACCCCGCGCGACGGCGCCCGGCTGCTGCTGGTGCGGCCCGGCGGGCTGGAGGATCGCGTCGTCGGCGACCTACCCGCGCGGCTCCGCCGCGGCGACGTCCTCGTCTTCAACGACACCCGGGTCATTCCCGCCCATCTCGAGGGCCTGCGCGGCGAGGCCCGAATCGGCGCCACGCTCCACAAGCGCGAGGGGCCCCGCGCCTGGCGCGCCTTCGTCCGCAACGCCCGGCGGGTGAGGGAGGGCGACCGGATCGATTTCGGCTCGGGCGTCGCGGCGCTGGCGAGCGACAAGGGCGAGGACGGCAGCCTGCTCCTGACCTTCAAAGGGGAGGAACCGGTGGAGCTTCTGCTCGATCGCGCCGGCCGGATGCCGCTCCCCCCCTACATCGCCGGCCGCCGCGAGGCCGACGCCCGGGACTCCGACGATTACCAGACGATGTTCGCCCGCGAGAAAGGCGCCGTCGCCGCCCCCACCGCCGCCCTCCATTTCACGCCCCGGCTGATGGAAGCACTGGCGGAGGCGGGAATCGGCCACGAGACGCTCACCCTCCATGTCGGCGCGGGAACCTTCCTTCCGGTCAAGGCCGAGGACACCGACCAGCACCGGATGCACAGCGAGTGGGGGCGGATCGATGCGGCTACCGCCGAGCGCCTCAACGCCGCCCGGGCGGCGGGCGGCCGGATCGTCGCGGTCGGCACCACCTCGCTCCGACTCCTCGAAAGCGCCGCCGACGAAGCGGGACAGGTGCGACCGTTCGAAGGCGACACGGCGATCTTCATCACCCCCGGCTACCGTTTCCGCGCGATCGACGGCCTCCTCACCAACTTCCACCTCCCGCGCTCGACCCTGTTCATGCTGGTCTCGGCGCTGATGGGCCTGGAGACGATGCGGGCGGCTTATGCGCATGCGATTGGGGCGGGATACCGGTTCTATTCCTATGGGGATGCGAGCTTGTTGCTGCCCGAGGTTTAAGCGCTACTGCGAAAGGCGAGGTGCGCTCCCGGCTGAGACGCCTGTTGGCTTGTCGCAGCCCTGGTTGCTGCGAAGGCATTCGCGGTTTGCCAGGGCCCAAGCATCGACGAGCATATTTCGGTCCGACGACCAAGCGATCTGATAGGCGGCCCGGATTACTTCCGGATACATCCAGATCTCATCAGCCTCCGCGCGGCTCAGCTGCGCGTCGAGCCAATGGCCCGCCGCCACGGAAAGGGTCAGGCTTTGGCGATCCTCGGGATGAGCCCGGAGCCAGGCCACGAGATCGGGCACCGTGGTGCTGGCGATGCGCGCATAGCGGGCGGGGCGTTCATATCGCCCCTCGAGCACCACGATCTGGTCCGATTGAAGATCGAAACGCTGGAGGGCGCGCTCATCCGGTTTCTGCTTCTTCGAATCGAGCTCCGGAAGGCTCACCGCCACGCCATCGCGGAATGTGAAATAACAAAGGCGCGATTTGCACACGTCCTCATCCGTCGATTCGTCAACCAACCCGCTGACGGGAAACTGGTAACCGCTCGCGTCCTTGAGGTGCGCTCCAAGATTGACGTAGCAATTGCGGACCAGCTTCAGGCCGGCGGCGGCGCAGCTAGAGGCCACCCAGCCGACCAGCCTATCCCTGCTCGCATCGAGCAGATCGACGACGAGTACCGGCCCGTTCGCCTGGCTGGCGTGGTAAAAGCAGCGCGTAACCGGAAAGTCTTCCCAATTCGCGACAGGCGCGGGGACGGGCGTGCAAGGTCGCCGAGGATCGGCGGGCGTCTCCATATATCGACCAAGGTCCGCGCCCATGGCCTCTTTGGCCGCCGTCTTTTCTTCCGCTGTCGGCGGTGCCGAGGCGGCGAGGAGCCCTGGGAGCAGACACAGCAGCAGCAACTTTCGAACCATAACGTTCACTCCCGCCGCGGTGAGAGCAGATTGGGCCTAGGCGAGCAGGTGATCGAGTGACCGGGTGGTCGAGTGAAAGTCACTCCTCTCCGATACCTGGGGTGATCCCAGTGACTCTCACTAGGGTCCGGACTCATTAGAGCCACCAGATGACGGCGGCGGCAAGGGCGACGGCGCTGAAGAAGGTGCTGAGCTTGCGGTCGTAGCGGGTGGCGATGCGTCGCCGGTCCTTGAGGCGGCAGAACATGCGCTCGATGATGTTGCGCTGCCGGTAGACGGCGCGGTCGTATGCATATTGGACCTTGCGGTAGCGGCGCGGCGGGATGACGGGGGTGGTGCCGCGCGCCTCGAGCCATTCGCGTAGGGCGCTGCTGTCATAACCCTTGTCGGCGACCAGCTCGGCCGAAGGCGGCAGGGCTTCGATGCAGAGCTGGGCGACCTTGCAGTCGTGGGTGTTGCCGGGCGTCAGGACGAGGACGAGAGGACGGCCCGATTTCTCGAACGGTGGAAATGGCTGCCCCTTGCTTGAGGCACCTCCGAGATCGTCGATATCATAACCTCGCTCCTATAGATCGAGCATAGTTAACTACCCAAGAAGACAAAAGCCCTTAGCATCACAGAGCACCAACTTCCTCCTGCCCCCATTCAACCCCTGTTTATGCTCGGCGCTGACGGGGCTCGAGACTATGTGGATGACTTCTTCAGCATGCGATGGTCGCGACGTGGCCCGCCTTCCCGTAGGCGAGGATTCGTTCGTCTCGGGTGACCAGGGGGACGTTCAACTCGCGCGCGGTGGCGACCAGCAGGCGGTCGGCGGGGTCGTGGTGGAAGTCGCCGGGGAGCCGGGAGGCGGCGAGGGCGATCGCCACGGTCAGCGGCGCTTCGGTGAAGCCGGGCTGGGCCAGGAGCGTGTCAAACCAGGCCTCTGGCGTGGGCGTAAGGCGGATCCGAGGTTCGCCGGCGCGGGGGCGGGCGAGGAGTCCCAGCTCCCAGGCGCTGATCGAGGAGACGAGGACGCCGCCCAATTGCGCGGCGGCCACGATGGCGTCGGCGGCGGGAGGCTCGATGGTTCCGGCGGCCGTCCAGACCAGCGCATGGGTGTCGAGCAGAAGCGTCCCTTCGCCCTCAGCCACGATACAGGATGCCCTTGTCGGCCTCGATGTCGCCGTCGAAGATCGGTACGGTCAGATCGAGGTCGGGAGCGACCCAAACGGTGCCGGCCATGGACCCGATGATCGAGCGCGCCTCCTTTTCGGAAACCGGCGGCGCCGTCATCACCGCGACGGGGGACCCCCGGTGGGTGATCGTGACCCGCGACAGACGGCGCTCGCCGAGCCGGCGAAGGATGTCGAGGCACTTCGCCTTGAACTCGGATGCCGCGATCGTGAGCTCCATGGCCATTCTCCGACTGGTCAATCAGACTGGTCATAGCATAGGGAAGGGTTTCTGCAAAGGCGCGACACCTGGTGCCAAGCCCGTGCGTGGCACGTTGCAACGGTCGTTTCCCGCCTTTTAGGGGCCTTACAAGGCAGCCGATTTCCGGATCTCCTGTCGCCGGCCGACAGCGGTTCCTCCGCCCCGGGGCCTGTGCGGCGGAGCCGAAATCGCCCCTATCCGGTTTCCACTTGCCTTATAAGGCAGGCGCTTTTCGAATTTCCCGTCCCCCCGGCCCGACCGCGCCCGCGGGCCGAGTCGTCGCGTCCCAGGTCAGGCCGTGGCGAGCGTCCCGTAGCCTGCGGTCGCGGCCCGCGTCCGGCGGATGTGAAATTCGGCCAGCGCCAAATTGGTCATCCATGCCAGCCAGGCGATCGCTCGGTAGGCCGGGAGGAAGTCGAAGCCGAGGAGGGCCGAGGCGGGGAGCATGAGGCGCAGGGTGATGGCGGTGGCGATGAGGGCGTAGGAGCGGAGCATCCAGGCGCGGTGGTCGTGGAATCGGCGGTCGAGGGCGGCGGCGAGGCCGAGGGCGGTGAAGACGGGGAGGAGGAGGGCGGGGATGGCGAAGCCGGTGGCGGCGACGGGGCCGGCCGTGGTTCCCAAAGCGAGCATGAAGCCGGCGGGGGCGGCGATCGCGCAGGCGGCGACGTAGGCGAGGCCGGTTGCGCGGTGAAGCGCGGGCCTGCGCGTCCGGAGGCGGCGGACGAACTGGAGCGGGCCGAGAAGGAGCGCGATCACGCCGCCGACGACGTGGGCGATCAGGAAGGGGCTCGCATAGGCGTTGGCGAGGATCGGAGGCGGCGCGCCGCCATTCTCCGCCAGGTAACGGAGCGAGGAGACGATCGCGATCTCGAGCGTGAGCAGGACGATCGCGACACTCCAGGTCTTCGAGAGAATCGGGGCAAGACGTCGGTCCATGAGCTTGCGCTCCAAAGGCCACTCGAAGCGGCGCCGCTGCATCCCTGTATTACTTGTATAATACACCGTGTCCGACGTCAAGAGCAAAGCAGCGCCAGGAGACGACGCTTGACTTTCGACAGGAGTATTCCTATTATGTTCCTATAGCGAATCGGTGGGGAGCGGGTCGTGGACGAGGGAAGCGAGGGCGAGCGGGCGCCGTACAAGCGGCTCACCGCGGAGGAGCGGGCGCGGTTCCTGGCGGTGCTCAGGGAGACGGGGAACCGAAAGGCCGCGGCAGCGGCGATCGGGGTGGAGCCGCGGCTGATGGACCAGAGGCGCGAGCACGATCCCGAGCTTGACCGGGAATGGGAGGAAGCGGTCGAGGCGGCGAACCGCGGGCTCGCGCAGGCGCAAGGGCCGTTCGATTGCCCGCAGGATTCCGGGCTCGGCATGATCCGGCGCGGCAAGAAGGGGCGTCTTCAACGGGTCGCCACCGGCGAGAATCGCTGGAACGGGGCGGTCGAGCGGCGGTTCATGGACGCGCTGAGGGCGACCGGGAGCGTCGCGGCCGCCGCCCGGGCGGTGGGCTTTTCCGAGGGCTCGATCTGGGATCGCCGCCGCAAGCAGCCGGGCTTCGCCGAGGCGATGGAGAAGCTGCTCGAGGAAGCCGAGCTTTCGCTCGAGCTCCGCCTCGCCTGCACCAGCCGCGACGCCCTCGCCGACGAGGCGGGCGCCGAGGGCCGGGTCGCACCGGCCGTCCCCGAGCGGTTCGATCCCGAAGCCGCGTTGCGATTCCTCAAATGGCGCGAGGAGAAGAGGCGCGGAAAGCGGCGGACGCCGTGGGCGAAGCCGCCGTCGATCGACGAAGTGACCGCGAAGATCATTCGCCAGGTCGAGGCGATCAAGCGGCAGCGGGAGCGGGGATCGGGCGGCGGCGGCGGATCAAGTCCGGCATGACGGCGGCGGGCAAAAGCGGCTAGGAGCAGCCGCCATGGCCGACGCGCCCCGCTTTACCTTCACCATCGCCGCGACCGACGGCGCCGCGCGCGCCGGGACGATCGCGATGCGGCGGGGCGAAATCCGCACCCCGGCTTTCATGCCGGTCGGCACCGCGGCGACGGTCAAGGCGATGAAGCCGGCCGACGTGCGCGCCTCGGGGGCGGACATCCTCCTCGGCAACACCTACCATCTCATGCTCCGCCCGGGCGCGGAGCGGGTGGCGCGGCTGGGCGGGCTGCATCGATTCATGGGGTGGGAGCGGCCGATCCTGACCGACAGCGGCGGCTACCAGGTGATGAGCCTCACCGAGCTGGCCAAGGTGAGCGAGGAGGGCGTCGCCTTCCGAAGCCATCTCGACGGCGCCCGGCACATGCTCAGCCCCGAGCGCTCGATCGAGATCCAGCGGCTGCTCGGCGCCGATATCGTCATGGCCTTCGACCAGCTGGTTCCGACGACCTCGGCGCGCGAGCAGCAGGTGGAGGCAATGGAGCGCTCGGTGCGCTGGGCGCGGCGCTCGCGCGACGCCTTCGACGCCGGCGGGGAGCATGCCGCCGGCGCCGCTTTGTTCGGGATCCAGCAGGGCGCGCTCGACGAGGGGCTTCGCCGGGCCTCGGCCGAGGCGCTGATCGACATCGGCTTCGACGGTTATGCCGTAGGTGGGCTGGCGGTCGGGGAGGGGCAGGAAGCGATGTTCGCCTGCCTCGATTTCGGGCCCGGCCAGCTGCCCGCGGACCGGCCGCGCTACCTCATGGGGGTGGGCAAGCCGGACGATATCGTCGGCGCGGTCGAGCGGGGAATCGACATGTTCGACTGCGTCCTTCCGACTCGGTCGGGCCGCACCGGCCAGGCCTTCACCCGCTCCGGGCCGGTCAACATCCGCAACGCCCGATTCGCCGAGGACGAGGCGCCGCTCGATCCCGAATGCCCCTGTCCGGCCTGCGCCTCCTGGTCGCGCGCCTATCTCCACCATCTGGTGCGCTCCGGCGAGATATTGGGGGCAATGCTGATGACCGAGCACAATCTGTGGTTCTACCAGGGCCTGATGGCCGATCTGCGCGGGGCCATAAAAGAAGGCCGCCTCAGGCGATTCGCGACCGAATTCAGGGCGCTCTACGGCGCCCGCTGAGGCCGCTGGCGGGTTGAAAATTTGAGATTTATGCCCATTTCGGCTACGGAGCGGCTTGTTGAAAATCCTGATCCTCGGCCCAAAGCGCAACCGGCCCACCGGCCCCGCGCTTGCCTTGGATGGGCGGCCGCACTAGAGCGCCCGTCCCTTTTCGGAGTGGTTGATGCCGTCGAGTGAAATGGCCCTGCGTCGCGTGTCGCTGCCCAAGCTCCCCGAGCTTCGGCACTGGCTGACGTCGCTCGTCCTCGCGACGATGGTCGGCCTCTACATCATCGCCGGCCTCAGCGTCGCCTGGTTCGAGCCGGCCAGCGCCACCCCCAACGCCCGTCTCGGAAGCGCCGCTCCGGTGGTCCCCGGGCTCGGCGCGCCTCCGCAGCCGGAGCCGCTTCAATTCCGCGAGATCGCGCCGCAGGACGCGGTGGCGATCAACGCCGCGGTGCCCGTCTCGACCGCGCCCAACCCGCCCGCGCGCCCGTTCGCCATCGCCTTCGCGACTCCCGCCGACCGGCTCCGGGCGGTCGAATGCCTCACCGCCGCCGTCTATTACGAGGCGGCGATCGAGCCGATCGACGGCCAGCGCGCGGTCGCCCAGGTGGTTCTCAACCGGGTCCGCCATCCCGCTTATCCGCGAACCGTCTGCGGAGTCGTCTTCCAGGGCTCGGAGCGGAGCACCGGCTGCCAGTTCACCTTCACCTGCGACGGCGCGCTCCGGCGGACGCCCTCGGCGGCGCTGTGGGCGCGGGCGCGGACGGTCGCCGAGGAAGCCCTGGCCGGCAAGGTCTACAAGCCGGTCGGCTGGGCGACCCATTACCACACCAACTGGGTCGTGCCTTACTGGAGCTCGAGCCTGGTCAAGATCGCCAATGTCGGGACCCACATCTTCTACCGCTGGGAAGGCGGCTGGGGCAAGCCGGGCGCGTTCCGCTTCAGCCCGGGCTCGGTCGAGCCGCAGATCGCGTTGATGCGAAGCCTGACTTCGGATCCGTCGAGCCTCGCCGACGCCGCCACCGTCGACGCGGCGGCTGCCGAAGCCGCGGCGGCGGCCGCGGCGGCCGCGACGCCCGGGACGACTCCGCCGGGAAGCATCGACAGCTTCGCCCGGGCGGTTCTCCGCCGCTACGAGCCGCCCAATGCCGAGGCTTCGACCAAGGCGGTCGAGGTGCGCTCCGGAGCGCCGCTCTCGGCGAGCACCCACTGGGCGCTGTCGGGCCTTCCGCAAAAGCCGCCCGAGGGCTCGCTGGCCAAGCCGGCCCCGGCCGCCGCGGCGACTCCGGCGGAGGCGCCGCCCAAATGCCTCGACGGAGTGCGGCGGGCGCTGCTCGGCAAGACCGGGCCCGCCGAGAAGCAGGCCTGCTGATCCCTCAGCCGCGAAGCGCGAAGCGCTGGAGCTTGCCGGTCACGGTTTTCGGCAGCGCCTCGACGAACTCCAATTCGCGCGGATATTTGTAGGGGGCGATCACGGCCTTGACGTGGTCCTGGAGCTCTCGGGCGAGGGCGGGCCCGGCCGGGAAGCCCGCGGCCGCGACGACGAACGCCTTCACCTTCTGGCCGCGCTCCTCGCAGGGGGCGCCGATCACCGCGCATTCCTGTACGGCGGGGTGGGCGTAGAGCGCGTTCTCCACCTCCGGCGCGGCGATATTGTAGCCGGATGAGACGATCATGTCGTCGGAGCGGGCGACGTACCAGAAATAGCCGTCAGCGTCGGCGCGATAGGTGTCGCCGGTGACGTTCCAGCCGCCCTGGACGTAATCGGCCTGGCGCTCGTCGTCGAAATAGCAGCAGCCGGTCGGGCCCTTGACCGCGAGCCGGCCGGTCCCCGCCGTCATCGGCCGCCCGGCCTCGTCCAGCACGCAGGCGCGATAGCCCGGCACTGCCTTGCCGGTCGCGCCGGGACGTATGTCCTCGCCCGAGGCGGAGATGAAGATGTGCATCATCTCGGTCGCTCCGATCCCGTCCACGATCCGCAGGCCGGTGGCTTCGCGCCAGGCGTGCCAGGTCGCGGCGGGCAGATGCTCGCCGGCGGAGACGCAGGTGCGGAGCGAGGCGGCGTCATGCTCGCCGAGCATCCCCAGAATCGCCTTGTAGGCCGTGGGCGCGGTGGCGAGGGTCGTCACCCCGAAGCTCGCCACCGCTTCGAGCAGGGGCTTGGGCCCCGGCTTGTCGATCGTGACCGCCGCGCCGCCGAAGCGCCAGGGGAAGACGAGCTGCATGCCGAGGCCGAAGGTGAAGGCGATCGGCGCGGAGCAGAGCCAGCGGCCGCCGGCCTCCGGCTTGAGCACGTAGCGCGCGAAGCTGTCCGCCGAGGCGAGGACGTCGCGGTGGTAATGGACGCAGCCCTTGGGCCGGCCGGTCGTCCCTGAGGTGAAGGCGACAAGGGCGACGTCGTCGCGATGAGTGGCGGCCGGCGTGAAACCGGGCTCTATCCCCTCCAGTCGCCGCTCGAGCGTCCCGCCGCCGGAATCTCCGCCATAGGTCAGCAGCGAGCGGATCAGGCCGGTCGAATCGGCAGCCTCGAGGAAGTCCTCGAGGAATCGGTCGTCGACGATGGCGTGATGGACCCGTGCCCGCTCGACGATGGTGGCGACCTCGCCGGCGCGAAGGATCGGCATGGTGGCGACGACGATACCGCCGGCTTTCAAAATGCCGAGCCAGGCGGCGAACATCGTCGCCCCGTTGGGGCCGCGCAGAAGCACCCGGTTGCCGGGGAGCAGGTCCTCCTCCTCGACGAGCAGGCGGGCGATCCGGTCGGAGAGGGAGTCGATCTGGCCGAAGGTCCAGCGGCCGGAATCGTTGACGACGGCGAGAGCGTCGGGCGGGTTGCGCATCAGCTCGACGGCGGCGTTGAGGCGTTCGGGATATTGGAGCTCGGGAAGGTCGAAGAGGAATTCGGGCTGCGCGTCGGGCGGCGGGAGGCGGTCGCGGACGAAGGTGTCGATATGGGCTGACACTGCCCTCACCCTCCCACCGCTTCGCGGCGGGCCCCTCCCTCTCCCCTATAGGGAGAGGGGTTTTTGCCGCGCTCCGACCCCCTCTCCCTGCAGGGGAGAGGGACAGGCGCGAAGCGCCAGGGTGAGGGCATAAAGCGCCTCACTCCGGCACCACCGCCAACGTCTCGATCTCGAGCTTCGCGCCGGGCTCGACCAGCCCCGTCACCCCAACCACCGCCATGGCCGGAAAATTGCGGCCCATCGCCTCGCGATAGATCGCGCCGATCTCGGCGAGGCGCGTGCGATAATCGTCGAGGTCGACGACGTACCAGGTCATCCGCACGATATTCTCCGGCCCGGCGCCGTCCTCGGCGAGGATGGCGAGCGTGTTGCGGAGAATCTGGCGAAGCTGGCCCGGAAGATCGGCGGCGACGATCGTCTCGCTCTCGTCCCAGCCGATGACCCCCGCGGTGGCGATGATCCGGCCCGCTGCGGAGGTCCCGTTCGAATAGCCTTTCGGCCGCGGCCAGCCGGAAGGCTGGAGGGCCTTCACCGGCGATACTCCGCCAGATGCGCGCGGGCGATGACGATCTTCTGCACTTCCGAGGCTCCCTCGTAGATCCTGAGCGCCCTGATCTCGCGATAGAGCCGCTCGACCGGCACGCCGCTCGTCACGCCGAGGCCGCCGAACAGCTGCACCGCCTTGTCGATGACGCTCTGGGCGCTGTCGGTGGCGTGGAGCTTGGCGAGCGCCGCCTCGCGGCTGTTCCTCTGGCCCTTAACGTCGCGGAGCCAGGCGGCGCGGTAGATGAGGAGGGCGGAGGTCTCGACGTCGAGCACCATCTCGGCGAGCTTCGACTGGGTGATGGCATTGTCGGCGAGCGTGCCCGTGCCGAGGCGCCGGGTCAGCGCGCGGCGGGTCGCCTCGTCCAGCGCTCGCCGGGCGAAGCCGAGCGCCGCCGCTCCGACGGTGGTTCGGAAGACGTCGAGAGTGGCCATCGCCTGCGCGAAACCCTTGCCCGGCTCGCCCAGCAGGGCGGAGGCGGGGAGGCGGGCATCGGCGAAGCGCAAGGTCGCGAGCGGGTGAGGGGCGATGACGGCGATTCGCTCGCTGTCGTCGAGCCCCTCGGTGTCGCGATCGACGATGAAGGCGGAGATGCCCTTCGCCCCCGGAGCCTCGCCGGTGCGCGCGAAGAGGATGTAATAATCCGCGATGCCGCCGTTGGAGATGTAGGTCTTGGCGCCGTTCAGCACCCAGCCGCCATCGGCTTGCGCCGCCGTCATCTCCATCGAGGCGACATCGGAGCCGGACTCGGGCTCGGTCAGCGCGAAAGCGGCGATCTTCTCGCCGCGCGCAACGGGGGGGAGGTAGGCGGCCTTCTGGGCGTCGGAGCCGAACAGGGAGATGGTGCCGGAGCCGAGCCCCTGCATGGCGAAGGCGAAATCGGCGAGGCCGGAATGGCGGGCGAGCGTCTCGCGGATGAGGGCGAGCGAGCGGACGTCCATCCGCCCCGCTTCGTCCGGCACGCAGTAGCGCAGCCAGCCGCCGTCGCCGAGCTTGCGGACGAGGGTTCGGCAGGCCTGGTCGACGTCGTGGGGCTCGTCGTCGGTGAGTTCGGATGCGCACCATTGCTCCAGCCTCTCGGCGAGCTCGCGGTGAGAGTCGTCGAAGAACGGCCAATCGAGAAAATCCCTCATGCTCTGTGCCCTCACCCTGCCGCGCCCTGCGGGCCCGGCTGTCCCTCTCCCCTATAGGGAGAGGGGTTGGCGGGGGGCGCCCCTTCCTCCCCCCTCTCCCTGTAGGGGAGAGGGACCGCAGGGTGCGAAGCAGCCTGCGAGGGTGAGGGCAGGGCATTCGCGATGACGGTGAGGACTCCGTCTAAATTCTCGGTGATCTCGTTGTTCCAGAAGCGGAGGGTCCGCCAGCCGAGACGTGCGAAGGCGCGCTCGCGCTCGGAGTCGTATGCCGCGTTGTCGGCATGCTGGCTGCCGTCGGCCTCGACGATGAGGCGGGCATCGGGGCACGCGAAATCGGCGATGTAGCCGGCGAGCCACATCTGCTTGCGAAACTTGAAGCCGCCGAAGCGGCGGCCGCGCAGCTGGCCCCAGAGGAGCTTTTCCTGGGGCGTCATCTCGCGCCGAAGCCGGCGGGCGCGTTCGAGTGTGTCGTAGCCAGGGGGCCGCTTCATGCCCTCACCCTCCCACGATGCTTCGCATCGCGGGCCCCTCCCTCTCCCCTACAGGGAGAGGGGTTTTGAAGTCCCTCTCCCTGTAGGGGAGAGGGACAGGCGCGAAGCGCCAGGGTGAGGGAAAGTCAATCACCCTTGAACTCCGGCGTCTTTTTCGCCGCGAAGGCTTCGAAGGCGCGCTTGAAATCCTCGGTGGCCATGCACAGGGCCTGGGCCTGGGCCTCCATCTCGATCGCCGTCTCGAGGCTGACGTTCCATTCCTGGCCCAGCTGGGTCTTGGTCATGCCGTGGGCGAAGGTGGGGCCGCTCGCAAGCGCGCGGGCGAGCGCCCGCGCTTCGTCGAGAAGCGCTTCGCCCGGCACGAGGCGGTTGTGGAAGCCCCAGCGCTCGCCTTCCTCGGCGCTCATGACCCGTCCGGTGTACAGCAATTCCGCGGCCCGGCCCTGGCCGACGATCCTGGGCAGTATCGCGCAGGCCCCCATGTCGCAGCCGGCGAGGCCGACTCGGGTGAAGAGGAAGGCGGTCTTCGCCTCGGGCGTCGCGAGCCTGAGGTCCGAGGCCATCGCCAGGATCGCGCCGGCGCCGACGCAGATCCCGTCGATCGCCGCGACGATCGGCTGCGGGCAGGCGCGCATCGCCTTGACGAGATCGCCGGTCATCCGGGTGAAATCGAGCAGCTCGGGCATCGCCATTCGGGTCAGCGGCCCGATGATCTCGTGGACGTCGCCCCCCGAGCTGAAATTCCCGCCCGCGCCGACGACGACCACGGCCCTCACCTCGCGCGCGTAGACGAGGGCGCGGAAGGTGTCGCGAAGCTCGGCATAGCTTTCGAAGGTGAGCGGGTTCTTCCGCTCAGGCCGGTTGAGGGTGATGGTCGCGACGCCGTCGGCATAGTCCCAGAAGAAATGCTCGGGCGAGAAGGTTTCCGGGTTCATGCTATCTCCACCGCCTCACCGTTTCGTTCCGAGAGGATGAGGTCAAGCACGGCCGAGGCGACTTCCTCCGGGGAGATCAGGCGCCCCGACGGGTTGAGGCGCGCGAGCTCGGCTCGGGCTTCGTCCTCGCTTCGGCCGGTCTTGGCCGTGATGTTGGAGACCGACTGGACGGTCATGTCGGTGTCGACGAAGCCGGGGCAGACCGCGTTCACGCGCAAATTGGTGCGGCCATATTCGGCGGCGAGGGCGCGGGTGAGGCCGACCGCGCCGTGCTTGGCGGCGATATAGGGGGCGGCGTAGGCGAAGCCGTGAAGCCCGGCCATCGAGGCGATGGTGACGATCCGCCCGGCCCCGGCGGCGAGCAGGTCCGGAAGCGCCGCCTGGCAGCAATGGAAGAGGGCGTCGAGATTGACCGCCAGGATGTCGCGCCAGAGGGTCTCGCCGACCTTCGCGAACGGCATGCCGGCCGCGGCGCCGGCATTGTTGACGAGGATGGTGATCGGGCCCTGCGCCTCGCGGGCGAGGGCGAAGGCGCGGTCGACCTGCTCGCGGTCGGTGACGTCGGCCGGAGCGACCAAGTGTCCCGGCGAAGGCCGGGACCCAGCCTCTTTCTGGGCCCCGGCCTTCGCCGGGGAACAGGAAGCACAGACTTCCTCCAGCGGCTCGCGGCGGCGGCCGACGAGGGTGAGGCACGCGCCCTCGGCGCCGAGCGCGCGCGCGATCGCAGCGCCGATGCCGGTGCCGCCGCCGGTGATGATTGCGTGGTGGTTTTTGAGGCGGGTCATGGGCCCTCACCCTCCCACCGCTTCGCGGCGGGCCCCTCCCTCTCCCCTACAGGGAGAGGGGTTTTTGGAGCGCACCAAGCCCTCTCCCTGTAGGGGAGAGGGACAGGCGCGTAGCGCCAGGGTGAGGGCGCGTTCCACCTCACGCCTTGAGCTCCGCTTCCCGCGCGAGGTTGCGCGCCAGCTGGGCCATTCCGCCGAGATAGGGCGGAGGGACGTGGACGCCGCGATAATCGTGGCCGGCGGCGGCGCGCAGGGTCCACATGGGGTCGATCAGGTGTGGGCGGGCCAGCGCCACCAGATCGGCTCGGCCGGCGGCGAGGATCGAATTGACGTGATCGGTCTCATAGATGTTGCCGACCGCCATCACTGCCACCCGGCCCTCGTTGCGGATCTGGTCGGCGAACGGGGTCTGGAACATCCGGCCGTAGACGGGCGCGCAATCGGCCCAAGTCTGCCCGGCCGAGACGTCGATCAGGTCCGCCCCCGCCTCGGCGAAGGCGCGGCCGATCTCGACCGCCTCGCCGGGGGTGACTCCGAGCTCTCCCATCCAGTCGTTGGCCGAGATGCGCACCGACATCGGCTTCTCGGCCGGCCAGGCGGCCCGCATCGCCCGGAACAGCTCGAGCGGGAAGCGGAGGCGGTTGGCGAGGCTTCCGCCATATTCGTCGGTCCGCTTGTTGGTGAGCGGGGTGATGAAGCTGGAGAGGAGGTAGCCGTGGGCGGCGTGGAGCTCGACCATGTCGAAGCCGGCCTCCAGGCCCATCTCCACGGCTGCGACGAATTCTGCAATCACCGCGTCCATGTCGGCGTGGGTCATCGGCCGCGGCACCTGGTTGCGCGGCGACCAGGGGACGTCCGACGCGGCCATGATCGGCCAGTTGCCCTCGTCGAGCGGGACGTCATAGCCCTCCCAGCCGACGCGGGTGCTTCCCTTCGGGCCGGAATGGCCGAGCTGGAGGCAGAATTTGGCGCGGCTGTTGGCGTGGACGAAGTCGACGATCCGCTTCCACGCCTCGACATGTTCGGGCGCGTACATCCCCGCGCAGCCGGGCGTGATCCGGCCTTCGGCGGAGACGCAGGTCATTTCGGTGTAGAGGAGGCCGGCGCCGCCCTGGGCGCGGGTGCCGTAGTGGACGAGGTGGAAGTCGTTGGGCGTGCCGTCCTTCGCCGAATACATCGCCATCGGCGAGACGACGACCCGGTTGTCGAGGCGGAGCTCGCGCAGGCGATAGGGCGCGAACATGGGCGGGGCGGGGTCGTTGACCGGCACTCCGAGCGCGCGCGACTGGAACCAGCGCTCGACCCCCTCCAGCCAGGGCTTGTCGCGAAGGCGGAGATTCTCGTGGCTGACGCGCTGCGATCGGGTGAGCAGCGAATAAGCGAACTGGATCGGCTCGAAATGGAGGTAGCGCTCCAGGGTTTCGAACCATTCGGTGGAGTTCCGCGCCGAATTCTGGAGCTTGAGCACCTCCAGATTGCGCTCCTCGCGATATTCCTCGAGGGCCTGCGCCCGGGAGAGGCCGGGGCGGTTGAGAACCTCGGCGAGCTTGATCGCATCCTCGAGCGCGAGCTTGGTGCCCGATCCGATCGAGAAATGGGCGGTATGGGCGGCGTCGCCGATCAGGATCAGGTTCTCGTAGGACCAGCGCCCGCAGAGGATGCGGCGGAACTGGAGCCAGGCTTCCGGGCCCTTGAGGTGGGCCGCGTTGGACATCAGCAAGTGGCCGTCCAGATATTTGGCGAAGATCCGCTCGCAGAGCGCGATCGCCTCGGCCTGGTCCATCCGGTCGAGGCCGAGCCCGGCCCAGGTGTCGGGCGCCATCTCGACGATGAAGGTCGAGAGGCCGGAATCGAAGCGATAGGCATGGGCCCAGACCCAGCCGGCCTCGGTCTCCTCGAAGGCGAAGGTGAAGGCCTCGAACACCTTCTCAGTGCCGAACCAGAAGAATTTGTTCGTCCGGACCTGAACGTCGACCCCGAAATGCTCTTCGTAGGCGGTTCGGATGCGGCTGTTGGCGCCGTCGGCGGCGATGACGAGATCGTAGCCCGCCCAGTCGGCGAGGTCGGCGCTCGCCTCATGCTCGAAATGGAGCTTCACGCCGAGCGCCCGCGCCCGCTCCTGAAGGATGGCGAGCAGGCGCTTTCGGCCGATGCCGATGAAGCCGTGGCCCGAGGAGCGCACCGTCTCGCCGTGGATATGGACCTCGATATCGTCCCAATGGGCGAATTCACCCTGGATGACGGCGCCCGAGACGGGATCGTTGGCCATCAGATTCTCGACCGTCTGGTCGGAGAAGACCACGCCCCAGCCGAACGTGTCGTCGGCGCGGTTGCGCTCGAAAAGGTCGATCTCGTGCGCGGGCTCGCGCAGCTTCATCGAAATCGCGAAATAGAGCCCGGCGGGTCCACCGCCCAGGCAAGCGATCCGCATCGCTTTCTCCCTTTGGCGAAGGGGTAGAGCGGCGGGGGAGGGGAGGCAAGCTAAGGCTTGTTGGGATTGTTCGGGTTGCCCTGCTGCTGCTGGCCGTCGACCTTCTTCCTCTTCTTGCCGCCGAGGATCAGCGCTCCGCCGACCACGGCCGCCGCGCCCGCGGCTCCGAGCAAAGCGTCGCGATCGCCATGGCCTTTCTTGCCGCCGCCGCCGCCGGGCTCGGCGGTGGTCCGGAGCAGCGACTGAAGGGCCTGGAGGCCGGCCGCGGAGATCGGGAAGGGGCCGATCAGCGGCGCTCCCACGCGCGGGGCGTAGACGGCGAGCTCGGGGCCGTCGAGGGTGACCGTCTGGCTTCCGGCGGTGACGTCGATCGCGCCGGGACGGGCGTCGCCCTGGGTTCGCGGGCCGGGACCACGGAGGACGATCAGCGAGGCCTCGTCCTTGTTCGACTTGACCTTCCCGACCGCGGCCTCGCGGCTGGCGATGCGGATCGCGTCCTCACCGACCACGCCTTCGAAGATCGTGCCGCGCACGCCGATGGTGGCGACCGGGGTGCGCACCGAGACCGGGCCGGACGGCTTTCCGAGGGTCCGGCCGGACATGAAGCGGAAAGCGCCGCGGGTGACGCTGACTCCGGTGGAGCGGCTGTTCCGCGCCGGATCGTAGACGAAGCGGTCGACCGCCACCCGGGCGTTGGCGCCGACGGTGAAGGTGGTCCGATCGAGGAGGAGGAGCTGGAGCTGGCTTGCGGCGCCGGTATTGACCTCGTCGTTGAGGAACACCCGCTCGCGCAGAACCGCCGGGCGAAGCTTCTTGGTCGCCGCGCCGCGGATCGCGACCTTGTTTCGGATCGCGGCGTTAACCCCGACCGCATTGGCCTGGGCCAGCACCGGCGAGGTCACCAGGCTCGCGGCCGCGATCGCGGCGATGACCTTGCGGCTCACCGTCTCTTCCCCTTTCTCGGCGGGGCCGGCCGGGCGACCGCTCCGCACGCCGCCGTCACTCCTGCCCAGTCGGCGTCGGCGATCGGCTTGCCGGCGAGCAGGCCGAGCTCGATGTCGGCGCCCTGGCGGTCGTCGAGGCGGCAGAGGAGGGAGGCGTAGAGCAGGCGCGGAGGCACATCCTCGGGATGGACGAGAAGCACCCGCTCGAGCGTGCCGGCGGCGCCGAGCAGGTCGGAGGCGGAGATCTGGCGGCGGGCGAGCGCCATGCCGCTTTCGACCTGCTGGGTAGCGGCGGCCATTGCATCCAGATCGTCCTGGGCGAAGACGGCGGTCGCGGGGAGCGAAGCGGCGCAAAGGCCGAGGAGGATACGCGCTACTCTACCAGTCATGACCCGTCCCTTTCGGGAACCTCATTTGACTAAGGGCTATCATTCGCGCACCGTCGCAGCAACTTCATTTCCGGGGTGGCATGCTGGGAATCGGGCGCAAGAGGGCAAAGGGGGCCGCGCGCCGCTCCGTTCTCGTGCTCGCCGGATTGATCCCGGTCCTGCTCGTCGCTCTGGCGAAGCTCGCTCTGCCCGGGGGCTTAGCCCAGGTCAGCGGGCTCGTCTTCGACGCCTATCAGCGCACCGCTCCGCGCGTCTATCGGGACGCCGGCGTCCGCGTGGTCGACATTGACGACGAGAGCATCCGCCGGCTCGGCCAGTGGCCGTGGCCGCGCACCGATCTGGCCGAGCTGACCCGGAGGATCGGCGAGGCGGGGGCGGCGACGGTCGCGTTCGACATCGTCCTCTCCGAAGCCGACCGGACCTCGCCGCGCGTCCTCGCCGAGCGCGAGGCCTGGGCGGGAGCCGACAAGGCCCAGCTGGCGGCGCTCGCGGGGCTTCCCGATCATGACGCGCGCCTCGCCGCGACGCTCGCCGGAGCCCCGTCCGTGCTCGGCTTCTTCCTGACGCAGGACGGGGGCGGCGGCGCGGTTCGGCCCAAGGCCGGATTCGCCGTCGCGGGCACCGATCCCGGCGCCAGCCTCACCGATTATTCCGGAGCGATCCTGCCGCTTCCGGCCTTCCAGAACGCCGCGGCAGGGCTCGGCTTCGTCTCGATCCGGCCCGATTCGGACGGGATCATCCGGCGCGTTCCGCTGGTGGCCCGGGCCAAGGGCGAGCTCGTCCCGTCGCTCGCCGCCGAGGCGCTTCGGGTCGCCCAGGGTGCGGGCGCGATCACCGTCCGGAGCAGCGACGCGAGCGGCGAGACCAACGCCGGAGCGCCGGAGACGGTCGGCCTCAAGATCGGCGATGCCGAGGTTCCGGTCACCGAGCGCGGCGAGCTGTGGATGCATTACACGCCGCCGGTCGCGGAGCGGACCGTACCGGCCTGGAAGATCCTGTCGGGCCAGCTTCCGGCCGCTGAGATGCAGCGGCTCTTCTCGGGCCGGATCGTGCTCGTCGGCGCGGGCGCGATCGGCCTTCGCGACCTCGTCGCGACCCCGGTGGCGGAGCGCGAGCTCGGAGTGGTCCTCCACGCCCAGGCGATCGAGCAGATGGTGCTCGGCGAGTATCTCGAGCGGCCCGACTGGGCCGAGGGGCTCGAAATGGCGGTCCTGCTCGGCGTCGGGCTCCTGCTCGCTTTGCTCCTACCCTCGACCGGCGCGGTTCCCGGGGCGCTGCTGGCGGGCGGGCTGATGGCGGGGGTGGGCGGCGGCAGCTGGTATGCCTTTCGGGCCAAGCATTTTCTGCTCGACCCGACCGCGCCCATTCTCGCTTTGCTCGCCTGCTACGTCGTCGTGACCCTGTTCACCTACGTCCGCGAGGAGAAGCAGCGGCGCTACATTCACGGCGCGTTCGACCGCTACCTCTCGCCCGAGCTGGTCAAGCGGATCACCGACGATCCCAGCCGCCTGGAGCTGGGCGGCGAGGTGCGCGAGATGACCGTGCTGTTCTGCGACATTCGCGGCTTCTCCCATCTTTCCGAGCAGATGGGGCCGCAGGAGGTGATCCGCTTCCTGATCGCCTTTTTGACGCCGATGACCGATATCCTGCTCGCCCGCAAAGCGACGATCGACAAATATATCGGCGACGCCATCCTCGCCTTCTGGAACGCCCCGCTCGACGATCCCGACCAGCACGAGCACGCCGCCCGGGCCGCGCTGGAGATGCTGGAAGGGCTGGAGCGGCTCAACGCCGCCGAGCCGGAGGGCTGGCCAGGGCGGGTCGAGATCGGCATCGGCCTCAACGCCGGGCCGTGCTGCGTCGGCAACATGGGCTCGGCTCGGCGCCTCTCCTACTCGCTGATCGGCGACACGGTGAACCTCGCCTCGCGGATCGAGGGGCTGACCAAGGCCTATGGCGTTCGGATCCTGATGGGGGAGGAGCTGGCACAAGCGCTGCCGGGCTTCGCGACCGTGGAGGTGGATCGGGTCCGGGTCGTCGGACGAGAGAAGCCGGCGACGATCCACGCCTTGCTCGGCGATGAGGCGCTGGCCGGCTCCGCCGCCTTCAAGGCCTTCGCCGCCCGACATGCCAAGCTGCTCGACGATTATCGCCATCGCCGATGGAACGAGGCCGAGGCGGCGGTCGAGCAGAACGAAGGAGACGCGGCGGGTTACGGCCTCGCGACGCTCTACGCCCGCTACCGCGATTCGATCCGGGCATGCCGGGAGCAGCCTCCGGGCGAGGGCTGGGATGGGATCACCGCGGCTGAAACGAAGTGAGCAAAAATCCCTCTCCCTGCAGGGGAGAGGGACAGCCGCGAAGCGGCAGGGTGAGGGCTCGTCTCCGCACTGCCCTCACCCTCCCACCGCTTCGCGGCGGGCCCCTCCCTCTCCCCTACAGGGAGAGGGGTTTTTGCAGCCGCGCCGCCGCGGCCTTGGTCTCGGCCACTAGCGCCCTGACCAGCTCCGCTGCGGGGAGCTCACGGGCGAGGCGGAGACCCTGGCCGGCCCATAAGGACAGCAGCTCGGCCTCGCCCAGCTCCGCCGCCCGGGTCCTCAGCGGCCGGGTGAGCGCGTTCTGCCAGGGGAAGGGCAGGATCTCGCCTCCGGCCATCTCGCGCAGGAAACGATTGTCGATTCCGCGCGCCGGCCGGCCCGAGAAGGCGGCGGTGATCCGGGTGGAATCCTCCACCGAATCGAGGAGCGCCTGCCGGTAGGCGGCCGGCGTGCCTGCCTCGGGGCAGGTGAGGAAGGCGGTGCCGAGCTGGACCGCATCGGCGCCGAGCGCGAGGGCGGCGGCGATCCCGCGCCCGTCCATGATCCCGCCCGAGGCGATGACGGGCACGTCGATCGCGTCGACCATCTGCGGCACCAGCGCCATCGTGCCCACCATTCCGGCCTCGAAGCTCGCCACGTAGCTGCCGCGATGGCCGCCCGCCTCGCTGCCTTGGGCCACCACCGCATCGACGCCGGAGCGGCCGAGGCCGACCGCCTCGGCGACATTGGTGGCCGTTCCGATCAGCCCGATGCCCCGACTCTTCAACGCCGCGACCGCGTCGGCCGGAATCTCCCCGAAGGCGAAGCTGAACATGGCGGGGGCGCAATCGAGCACGGCCTTCAGCTGAGCGTCGAAATCGGGATGAGGCTCGGCGGGCAGCGCGCTCGGCGCGGGCAGGGACAGCGCCTCGAACCATGGCTCCAGCCGGCTCAGCGCCGGATCGGCGTCCGCGGGCAAGGGCGCGGGCGGGAGAGGCGCGAACAGGTTCAGGCCGAACGGCCGTGAGGTCAGTTCGCGGATCCGCCGTGCGGTGTCTCGGATCGCGTCGGGCTGGAGATAGGCGGCGCCGAAGATGCCGAGCCCGCCGGCCTCGCTCACCGCTGCGACCAGCTCGGGCGTGTCCCCGGCGCCGGCGAGCGGAGCCTTGATGATCGGAAGCTCGATTCCGAGGCTGGCAAGGAAGTCCATGCCGGCGAGATGCCTCGCCCGGCCTTCGCAGGCAAAGAAAAAGCGCCCCGGCCTGAGCCGGAGCGCTTTCCTTTTCGCACTTGCGTTCCCCGGCGAAGGCCGGGGCCCAGCGGTGCGGAACTGAAGGCTGGGTCCCGGCCTTCGCCGGGACACAACCATTGCCGACTTAGAACTGGAAGTCGGTGGTGTGCAGAGTCGGCGAGTTGACGATGACGATCGCGAAGTCCGCGGCGCCGCCGTCGACATTGCCGAGGACGACGTCGACCGGCCCGGCGAACGGGCTGGTGCCGTTGACTCCGTCGATCTCCATGCCGAGCGCCGCTTCCGCCGCGTTCATGTTGCCGAAGTGGAGGATCGACAGCTCGCCGGCCGCATTCGGGTTCGCGCTGTTGACCAGGTGGAAGGCCTGATCGCCGGCAAGGCCGGTGTTGGCGTCGATGCCGCTGAGGTCGAGGACGTCGCCGGCGCTGAAGTCGAGCACGACGTCGAGCGAGATGGCGCCCATCTTGCTCGCCACCTTCGTGGCGTTGATCTCGCCGACGAACGTGTCGTTGCCGGCGCCGCCGGTGAAGTAATCCACGCCGTCGCCGCCGATCAGCCGGTCGTTGCCCGCGCCACCGCTCAGGTGGTTGGACAGCGCATTGCCGGTGAGGACGTTGTCGAGGCCGTTGCCGGTGCCGTCGGTCGCCGATCCGGTGAGGATCAGATTCTCGACATTGTCGCCCAGCGTGTAGCTGATCGAGCTCGACACCGTGTCGGTGCCCTGGCCGCCCAGCTCGACCACCGAATCGCCGGCATTGTCGACGAAGTAGAGGTCGTTGCCGAGGCCGCCGATCATCGTGTCCGCGCCGGCGCCGCCGTTCAGCGTGTCGTCGCCGCCGAGACCCGTCAGGGTATCGTTGCCGAGGCCGCCGAGGAGGGTGTTGCCGAGCGCATCGCCGGTGATCGCGTTGTCGAGAGCGTTGCCGGTGCCGTTGAGGGCGTCGCCGGTCAGCGTGAGATTCTCGACATTGTCGGTCAGCGTGTAGCTGATCGAGCTCGAGACGCTGTCGGTGCCTTCGCCCGCGACTTCGGTGACGATGTCGCCGGCATTGTCGACGACATAGGCGTCGTTGCCGAGGCCGCCCAGCATCACGTCGGCGCCGAGGCCGCCGATCAGCGTGTCGTTGCCGAGCCGGCCCTCGAGATGGTCCGCTCCGGCATTGCCGTTGAGGACGTTGTCGACGTCGTTGCCGACGATCGTGTCGTCGCCGCCGCCGCCGGTCGCATTCTCGATGATCGTGCCGTAGGCGATCGAGATGTTGTCGTGGAGAAGGCCGTCGACCGCATTATACTTCTGGCGGAGCGCCAGATACTGGGCTTCGGTATAGTCCGCCGGCAGAAGACCGCGGGCCTTGAGCACGTCGAGCGCAACCACGCCGCTTCCGCCGCCGCTGGAGAAGGCGCCGGGGTTGAGGTCGATCTTCGAGTTGGAGTTCCAGCCCGAGAAATCGAGCGTGTCAGTGCCGCCGGCGTCGTAGATCGAGATCACCGGCATGGTGTTGCTGGTGAAATCATACACTTCGTTACCGGCCGTGGCGTTGAAGCCGTAGACGGTGTCGGTGACCCGGGTGGTCGGATCGGCCCCGTACATCGCCTGGATGGTGGCGATGTCGTGCAGGAGCGGAGTCTGGCCGTAGACCCAGTTGAGGCGGTTCCAGTCGATGTGGCCGGCGCCGCTGAACTCGGCGTTGAAATAGGACATCTGCGAATACTGGCGGGTGTCCTGGTAATATTCGGCGTTGACCGGATAGGTGATCGAGAGGCCCGGAGCGGCGTTATAGGCGCCCGGATGCTGAAGGCCGAGGGCGTGGCCGGTCTCGTGAATCAGGGTGGCGAGGCCGTAATAGCCGTTCTCGAGCTGGAGATTGCTCGCCTGGCTGAGGCTGACCCAGACGTCGCCCTGGAGCCCGGCCGAGGTGCCGCCGTAATTGTACGGCAGATAGGCATAGGCCTGGGTGGTCGGCGCCGACTTGAGATCGCCGTAGGTGATGTCGGCCTGGTTGATGTCGGCGACCTTGACGATGCTCGCCTGGATGAGGTCGTCCCAAAGGCCGATCGCCTTGGTCGCGGCGGCCTGCTGGGCGGCCGAGAAGGCCGCGAACTGGAAATATTCGTTGCGGCCGGCGAGGCCGGTGCCCTGCGGGAAGACGTAGGGAACCTGGAAGAGCTGGCTCTGCGAGGTGTAGAAGCCGTACTGGATGACGTTCGCGTCGCCGCTCTTGTTCTGGCCCATGAAATCTTCGCCGTACGACCATTGCGGGCCGGGAATGCCGGTTCCGGGATAGTTGGTGCGGTTGAGGTTCGCGATCACCTGGTCGAGCGTGTAGACGGTCTTTCCGGCGAGCGTTCCGCCGCTTCCGTCGACATTCGAATCGAGGCTGATCACGGCGTTCCAGTCGACGATCGGATAATCGCTGTCGGGCTGAACGTTGGTTGTGCTGTCAGTCATGCTTGCTCCCCTAATGAGCTGGTTGAACCTGGTTGTCGGTTAGCGACCCTGCCGCCAGGGCAGGGTCTCCGCGAGGGCGGCGGCGACCGCCGCCTCGAGCTTGTCGCCGCCCGGGCCGGAGGCCGGGAGGCGGACGGCGCGCGGAGCGGCGCCGAACAGGATGGCTTCATGATCTCCGCCCGGCCGGAACGGGCGAATGTCGAGCGCGAGCAGGCGCTCGCCGCCGTCGCTCTCGACCGAGGCGTGGACGAGAAGGGTGACGGTGCCGGGCTGGAGAATGGCGGGATCGCCGAACGGTACCGCGCTGACCGGCACCGGCGCGCCGTCGGCGGCGAGCCGGCCGACCGTCGCGCAAAGCTCTTTCTCGAGATCGTTGTGGACGGCGCGGACGTCGCCTCCGGCCGGCGGCGCGATCGTGCAAAGGATCCGGACGGTGGCGGTCTGCTGCCAAATGAGGGGCTGGGTGGTCGCACCGGCGGGCGATGCCATCAGCGCTGCGGCTCCGAAGGTGCCGAGCGAAGCAGGCGCGCAAAAAGCGCGCAGCAATCTGGCCGGAAAATCCATTGAAGTGCCCCACCGCCCCACGGAAAGGGCGCGGCCGATTTGACGGGCGCCCTTGCTAAGTGGTTCGCCTAGTTACGGAATTTCGATCCGTCAATCGTTAATATTCGGTTCGCGGCAAATTTCGGCCGTTTTGTCGCCGGCGTGGGAACTTTGCCCCGAATCGTTACGCGGCGCGCGAAATCGTCGCTCCAACGAAGGCCACCTCCGTAGGTTTACCTAGGGGCAA
Organism: Allosphingosinicella sp.; assembly: GCA_045811485.1. Classification (GTDB taxonomy): domain Bacteria; phylum Pseudomonadota; class Alphaproteobacteria; order Sphingomonadales; family Sphingomonadaceae; genus Allosphingosinicella. The sequence continues at coordinate 78,256 of JBJMTX010000050.1, read as the reverse complement.
GCCCTGAATTTTTCCCGTCCGGCGAAGGGGGCAGAAAGGCGCCGTCGGGCCTTCCCTTCGCCCGGCGAGAGGAGCCATCCAATGCGCCACGACCAGATCGCCGCCGTCGACAGCTACGAGCGAATCGAAATTCCCGCCGCCTGGCCGGCGGACGCTCGCCTGGCGCCGCCGCCGGCACTCGAACCCCTCGCCGAGGCGATCCTACCCTTCCAGGCGACCGCGGCCGCACCCGACGTCCCAGCGGCCGCCGGCGGGCTGCTGGTGGCTTCCTACCTTTCGCTGATCGGGGCCTTCGCGCTGGTGACCGCGGGCTCCGGCCGCTCGCTCTTCGCGATCGCGATCTGCCTCTTCTTCGTCGCCATGTTCTTCGCGGTGCCGCTGGCCTTCCTGAAGGTCGAGCCGAAGCAGGGACGCAGGGTTTCCTTCGATCGCTTCATGAGCGGCGGGATGGAGACGCTGACGGGCCACAGCAGCGGCGGCGCGGCGCTGGTGCAGATGCTGATCGTTCCGGTCCTGCTGACCTTCGGCGTTCTCCTCATCGGCCTCGCCAAGGCGTTCATGCTCTGACCGACCCCAAAGCGTCATTGCGAGGAGCGAAGCGACGCGGCAATCCAGCGGGCCTCCGAGGCCGCGCTGGATTGCCACGCTTCGCTCGCAATGACGGCTACCCCCTCGCGATCATCGCCATCCTGACCAGCTCCGACAGGCTTCCGGCCTTCATCTTGGTCATTAAATTCGCCCGATAGACCTCGACCGTCCGGGCGCTGATCCCGAGGTCGAAGGCAATGACCTTGTTGGCATGGCCTTCGACGAGCCCTTCGAGGACGTCCCCCTCGCGCGGCGACAGGCTTTCGAGACGCTCGCGGATCGCGGCGCGCTCGGCCTGGCCCTCGGAATCGCTTCGCCGGCGGGCGAGGGCGCCTCGGATCGCCTCCAGGATCGCATCGTCGCCGAACGGCTTCTCGAGGAAATCGGCCACGCCCTGCCTCATCGCCTGGATCGCCATCGGAACGTCGGCATGGCCGGTGATGACGATGACCGGATCGTCGATCCCGAGCGCCTTCAGCCGGGCGACCAGCTCGAGCCCGGTCATGTCGGGCATGCGGACGTCGGTGACGATGCAGCCTGCCTCGATTCCCGGCAGCGCGTCGAGGAAAGCGATCGCCGACGGGTAGCCGCGAGCGCGAAGGCCCGCGCAGTCGATCAGGAATTCGAGCGACTCGCGGGCGGCATCGTCGTCGTCGATCACATGGACAATCGGCTCATCGGCCATCCGCAAGCTCCTCCTTCCTCACTCGGGGCAGGGTGAAACGAAAGGTCGCGCCGCCCGACTCGTTCCGTTCGGCCTGGATCTTCCCGCCATGCGCCTCGACGATCGTCCGGGAGATGGAGAGGCCGACGCCCATTCCGGTCCGCTTGGTCGTCACGAACGGCTGGAACAGCTGGCCGGCGACCTCCGGATCGATGCCCGGCCCGGTATCGGCGACCCGGACCTCGGCAAAATCGGGCCCGGCGGCGGCGATCGAGACGACGAGCTCGCGCCGCTCGCTCTCGCCCATGGCGTCGATCGCGTTGCGGATGAGGTTGAGGACGACCTGCTGGATCTGGACCTTGTCGGCGAGGACGAGGTCGGCCTCGCGGTCGAAGTCGAAACGGACCCGAAGGCCATGCTCCTTCGAGCCGACGAGGGCGAGCGCGCTGGCTTCCTCGATCAGCTTGGCCAGGCTCTCGACGCTTCGCTCGGTCTCGCCGCGCGAGACGAAGTCGCGCAGCCGGCGGATGATCTGCCCCGCCCGCAGAGCCTCGCTCGCCGCCTTGTCGACCGCTTCCGCGACTTTCTCCTGCGGTACCTCGTCGCGGCCGAGCAGAAGCTTTCCGCCCTTGAGATAATTGGCGATCGCGGTGAGCGGCTGGTTGAGCTCGTGGGCGAGCGAGGAGGCCATCTCGCCGAGAGCGGTCAGGCGCGAGACGTGGACAAGCTCGCTCTGCAGCTCCTGGAGCCGGGTCTCCGTCTGCTGGCGTTCGGTCAGGTCGCGGACGAATCCGGTGAAATAGCGCGCCTCGCCGATCCGCATCTCGCCGACCGCCAGCTCCATCGGAAAGGTGGATCCGTCCTTGCGCTCGCCCACCACGACCCGGCCGACTCCGATGATCCGCCGCTCGCCGGTGCGATAATAGCGCTGAAGATAGGAATCGTGGGCCTCGCGATAGGGGGAGGGCATCAGCATGTCGACGTTCTTCGCAGCCACCTCGGCGACGCTCCAGCCGAACAGGCGTTGGGCGGCGGGGCTGAAATCCTGGATCCGGCCGGCCTCATCGATCACCACGATCGCCTCGGGAACGGTCTCCAGGATCGAGCGGAGATGGGCCTCGCGGCGGAGGAGATCGCGATTGGCCGACTCGGCTTCGCGGCGGCTGCGCTGGAACCACTCCCCGCCGACGGTCACCGCCCCGCCGGCGAGCAGGAAGGCGGCCGCCGCGACGAAATTGCCGCCGTCGAGGCCGCCCGTGGCCGAGTCGATGGCAAGGCCCGCCGCGGCCCCCGCCGCCGTCGTCAGCAATCCCGGCCAGAGCCCGGCCAGCGCCGCCGCCAGGACCACGGCCGGAACGAAGAAGATGAAGGTCGCCTCCTGCCCGAGCACCGGATCGAGCGCCCAGCGCGCCGCCGCGGCCGCGGCGAGGGCGGCAAGCGCGAGAAGGAAGGCCGCGGCGGGGCGGGCCGGCGGCGGTCGTCCGGTCATGGCAGCGCTCATAGCGCCGCCCGGCGCGAGTCGCGACCTCCGGTAAGTTACTTAGGGTGAAGCCCCGAATTTCGGCGTTCGGGGCGGCGACCTAGAGACCGGGCAACAACCCGACCGACAGGAGTCAGACCCATGCTCGCCCCGCCCATCGACCTCAGCGTCCACCACCAGCCCAAGGGCGCTTCCGACCGAATCGCCTTCGGCTTCACCAAGCTTCTGCGCTGGACCGCCGACACCTTCTTCGCCGAGCGCTACGGCCACCGCGCGGTCGTCCTCGAGACCGTCGCCGCCGTCCCGGGAATGGTCGGAGCGACCATCAACCATCTCAATTGCCTTCGCCGCATGTGCGACGACAAGGGGTGGATCAAGACGCTGATGGACGAAGCCGAGAACGAGCGGATGCACCTGATGACCTTCATCGAGATCGCCCAGCCGACCTGGTTCGAGCGGGCGGTGATCATCGGCGTCCAGTGGGTCTTCTACTGCTTCTTCTTCGCCCTCTATCTCGTCAGCTCGAAGACCGCCCACCGGGTCGTCGGCTATTTCGAGGAGGAGGCGGTGATCAGCTACACCCACTATCTCGCCGAGATCGACGAGGGCCGCTCGGCCAACGTCCCGGCGCCCGCCATCGCGAAGCGCTATTGGAACCTCCCCGAGGAGGCCACTCTGCGCGACGTCGTGCTCGTCGTCCGCGCCGACGAGGCCCATCACCGCGACGTCAATCACGGCTTCGCCAACGCGCTCGGCGGGCTCCCCCAGGGCGAGATCGCCCCGTGCCCGACACACGTGCCGCTCGAGCCGATCTGGAAGCAGGCGGCCTGAGCTTGGGGAGGAATGGCTTGCGCGGGCTCCGCCATCGGCGCTAGTCCGCGCGGCCATGGGTTTCTTCAAGCAGCTCTTCACCTGGTGGGACGGCGCCACGCTGACGACGTCGCTCCATACCCGCCGCTACGGCCGCAAGGTGGGCCAGGATGAAGAGGGCAACATCTATTACGCCGCGAAGAAGGGCGGCCGCCGCTGGGTGATCTACAACGGCCCCAACGACGCCAGCCGGATCCCCCCCGAATGGTATAGCTGGCTCCACCACCAGATCGACGGACTTCCCGACGAGGTGCTCCCACCCGCGCCCAAGTTCCTCAAGGCGCCGGAGCCGAACCTCACCGGCACGCCGCTCGCCTATCGCCCCAGCGGAGCGCTCGAGCGCGGCGCCCAGCGGCCGGCCGCGAGCGGCGATTACGAGGCCTGGACTCCGGACGAGGCATGAGGCGGCTGCCCGGCGCCGGCTTGATCCTCCTGGCCGCGCTCGCCGCCTGCCGGCAGGGCGCGGACGACGATTCGACCGTCAACCTCCAGAATAGCGGCGAGGCGCGGACGATCGACATTCCGCAGACCGTCACCGCGATCGCGCCGGGAACGACGCCGATGGTCCAGCGCGTCGCCACGCTCGGGCTGATCAACAAGCGCAACGGGATCTCGCGCACCTTTTCGCTCAAGCCCGGCCAGGCGGTCCGGTTCGGAGACGCGGTGGTCCGGCTTCGCGCCTGCGAGACGTCCGCGCCGTGGGAAGTTCAGACCCTGACCGGGGCGTTCGTCCAGCTCGACGTCCGCAACCCCCAAGGCCGCTGGCAGCGAGTCTTCTCAGGCTGGCTCTACAAGGAGACTCCGGGGCTCAACGCGGTCGAGCACCCGATCTACGACGTCTGGACCAAGAGCTGCGCGATGACGCATCCCGAGGCGGGCGAGTCGACCGTTCGCGCCGGATCCGCGGCGAGCAGCCGGTCGAGCGCTCCGAACTCGGCCCCGGCCCCGGTCCGGCGTTCGACGCCGTCCACCCCCTCGGCTCCCTTGCCGGCGCCGGTCCCGTCGGGAGCGCCGGCGGACAGCGCCGACTCCAACAGCGCCAGATAGTCGGTCTGGGTCACCTCGACGGCGCCGAGGCTGCGCAGATGCTCGGTCATGAACTGGCAGTCGAGCAGCCGGAAGCCGCCGACCCTCAGGCGAGCGACCAGCCAGGCCAAGGCGATCTTCGAGGCGTCGCGGCGTGAGGAGAACATGCTTTCGCCGAAGAAGGCCGCGCCGAGGCTGACTCCATAAAGCCCGCCGGCGAGCTCGCCCTCGTGCCAGCATTCGATCGAGTGGGCGTGGCCGCGCTCGTGGAGCAGCCGGTAGCTTTGCTCGATGTCGCCGTTGATCCAGGTCTCGCGCCGGTCGGCGCAGCGTCGGACGACTTCGGCGAAGGCGGTGTCACGGGTCACCCGATATTCGCCGGAGCGCAAGGTTTTCCTCAGCGAGCGGGAGAGGCGGAAGTGGTCGAGCGGAAGGATCGCCCGCCGCCGCGGCTCGACCCAGAAGACCTCGTCGGCATCGCGGCTGTCCGACATCGGGAACACCCCGATCGAATAGGCACGAAGCAACAGGTCGGGATCGATTGCCGCCATTGGCTTCCTCTAGCCGCGCTCCACGTGGGACTAAAGCGGCGGAATTCCCGAGTTCAGAGGATCTCGCGGACCCTGTCCTGCGGCCGGCACAGCCGAACGCCTTTCTCGGTCTCGACCAGCGGCCTCTCGATCAGGGCCGGATTGCCGATCATCGCGTCGAGCACCGCTTCGTCGCCCGCTTCGGCGACGTCCGCCGCACCTTCCTCCTTGCGCCGAAGCCCCTCGGCCGGCGAGAGGCCGGCGCGCTCGTAGAGCCGGCGAAGCTCGTCCCGCGACGGCGGCGCCTTCAGATATTCGACGATCGTCACGTCGGCACCGCTCTCGCGCAATATGTCGAGAGTCTTGCGCGAAGTGCCGCAATTGGGATTGTGGTAGATGGTCGCCTTCATCAATTTTCGCTTCAGTCGCTCCTGCCGTGGCCCACCTCCTATGGCTCGCAACCGCGACGAGCAAGATGCTCATCAGCCCGGTTTTGGCTGTGGCGCTGCCCCTCATCGGTCGGCCAGACCTTTGCGGCTATTTGGGCGAGGTGTAACAATCGACTAAACACGCTAGACCTTATAAGGAATTCCTTATATAAATGTCGAATGTTGCAATCGCCCCTTATGCCTCGCAGGGCGTGGATGCCGGACTGGAACTGGAAAACCTCGGCTTGGACGAGGCGGCCTTCTTTCTCCTGTACCTGCAGCGGGCAGCAACGAAATCCGGGGTGCGTGAATACTGGCGCGGAACGGCCTTTCGCGGGAGGAGCATCCTCAGGGAGGACCATAATGGATGTTTCATCGTCTACGTGGTCGAAACCGAAAGGGACGGAAGCGTGCGAGTGACCTTACTGCTTGCGGCCCGCGCTGCTGCGTTTCCAACCCCGGAAGCGGTCGATGCGATCCTTAGGCCCAGATTGGAGGATTTTTTCACGTGACCGAGGCACCCCAAGCGAAGAAGCTAGGCAGGCGCACGGGCTCGCGAGCTGCCGTTCGACGCGCCGAACGTCTCGGGAATCCGGACAAGCGCGGTTCTTTCGATTCCCTCATAGCCAGGGTCGAGGAGGAACAAATTGCGCGTGGAGAGAAACCCACCCTTTCGAGCGCGGCGTATCGCGCTGGAAACGTTATTAGGATGATGCGAAAGTCGCGGCGGTTCTCCCAGGCCATGCTGGCAAGGCGCCTCGGCGTGAGCCAAGCCCGAATCAGCGAGCTTGAAGCCGGCGTTGGCGCGCATGGACCAAGCTGGGACTTGATGGAGCGGGTCGCGAAGGCGTGCGGCGCCACCATTCTCATCTCGCCGCCCGATTCGGAGATTGCGGTGGATGCGTCCGAGCCATTCGATAGCGAGCGGCAATGGACTCTCGCCTCCGCGGGAGGTTGAGATCTCCGTTTGCTGGCCCCTCGCGAAGGAAGCAACAGGCTTCATTGGAGCGGTGCTGGCCGCGGTTCCGTGGCTGCGGGATTTCAAGCGTCGAAGAACTCGCGGTCGGACGACAGAAGTGCAGGCTAAGGGCAGCCTAAGGCCCCTGCTACGGCGACTGATTGAGCGAGACGAAAATTGGCTGGCGGCCGCCAAACTCGGTGATCTCTGGTTCACCTTGTCAGGATTGCTGTTGATCGCGATCAGCTTTGCGATCGGATTCATCCTGGCGCTTTCGGAAGGATGAATCCAGCGCTTCCTCGACAGTCCGTAAAACGACGTAGACCGAATCTCAGGTAGCGTTGGAATCACTTTCCGTCCCGCCGCTCCCGCTGCTTGACCTTGCGCACCTCGGCCAGCTGGCCCTTGAGGATTGCGAGCGCATCGGCCTCGGCCCGGCTGAGCTTGCCGAGCTCGACATGGTCGATCAGCACTTCGAGCGCGTCGCCGATCCGGCCGAGCTGGCGGCCGTAGCTGCCGACCTCGTCGAGAACCTTCTGTTCGATGTCCGGGCGCGGAGTCTGGCCCAGATTGACGTTGATCAGGCCGAGCTGGGCGCCCTGGTTGTAGAAGGACCAGGGATTGATCGCCTGCCACAGCTTCTCCGGCGCGAGCGAGAGCTGGAACTTGTCGGTCATGAAGGCTCCGGTGGGTTGTCGCCCGCTTCTATCGCCCACCTTGGCCTAGCTGTCACGTTCCCCGATCACCTTCAGATATTCGAGCAGGGCCCGTTTCTCCGAATCGCTGAGGCTTGTGCCGTAATCGTGGCCGCAGCGGCTCTCCCCCGAGGCGAGATCGCCGGAATCGCAGCCCCTGGTGTTGCGCCTCGGAGCGCCCGGACCCTGGTCGCGGGCGAGGCCGAGCAGCTTCGTGTCGTAGAGATTGCCGACTTCGAACTTGTCGGGCCGCTCGCGCGGCGGCTTGAGCAGGTCGGCCAGGGTCGGCACCGAGCCGTTGTGGAGATAGGGCGCGGCCGCCCAGATCCCGTGCATCACCCGCGATTCGTATTTGTACTGGCCGCCGGTCTTGCCGCAGGCTTTCGGGATCGGAGGCCTGTAGGTGTCGAGAAGCTCGTCCGCCGCCATCTTCTTGGCCTTGGGGACCGCGGCGACCGCTGAGGTGTCATATTTGAACAGCGAGAAGCCGAAGGTCTGCTGGAAGATCGAGCCGATCACCGAGACTCCCAGGAGCGCGAACGTATCCGACTGGGCGCCAATGGGCGGACCGACCGGGGCCTTGGCGCCTTCGAAGACGCCCGACTGCACCTGCCGGTGGAGAATGGCATATTCGCGCGTGTCGGTGCCGACGTCGCAGAGCGGAGTCGCCCAGGTCTCGCTCGGCGGGACCAGGCGGATGGGGCCGGGGCGCTTGCCGTGGCATTCGGCGCAGCCGCCGTCCTGCCACTTGCGGTCGTAGATCTTCCGGCCCTGCTCGGCGAGCTTGGGGTCGAGCGCCCATTGCCAGCGCGGCGGCCCGATCTTCCGGATCAGCTGCTCGATCTTCTTGAGCCCGGCCCAATCCGTCGAATTGCCGGAGAGGAAGTCCACCTCATTGCCCTTGCGGGACGGCCGGAAGATTCCGAACACGCCGTAGACCTGGCCGAGGTTGCGGGCGAGCGCGAAGAGGTCGTCGCCATTCTTCGAAAAGCCCGGCCATTGGGTCAGGTCCTGCTTCGACGCGTTCCACAGGAAGGGGTAGCGGACGGGAGCGTCGGCAACGGCGATGTTGCTCGGGATGAGGTAGCTCGGCGGCGGGCCGATATCCATTCCGACCAGCCGGTTGAAGATCATGCTGACCGCGTCGAGCCGCCCGAGGCCCCAGCCCTTGGGCGGAAGCGCCTGGGTGACGAGCGTATGCTCGCGAAGGTGCCAGGCGGAGACGTCCGCCTTCAACGCCGCCACCTTGGCCGGCGGAGCGCCCGGGATCACCTGCGCGGCGAAGCTTGCGAAGGCGGAGTCGCTCGCCAGCACCGCGCCGAGCGCGGCGTCGAGATCGGTCAGGAGCGCCTGGAAGTCGGTGATGGCCGGCCCGCCGTCGACCCGATATTCGGTTCCGCCGATCGAGAGCTGTCGAGTGTGGCAGGCCGAGCAGTTCATCGCCAGATACTGGGTTCCGCCGGTGGTTCCGGTCATGAAACCGACCGGAAGGCCGTGGGCATTGGCGGGATTGGGGAGGTAGCCGTAGCGGGCGAGCGAGTCGGCGAGGAACGGCGCTCCGTTGGGCGCCTTCAGGGCCTTCACCCAGGCATAGGGGATGAGCCGCGATCCCTGGTCGCGCGTATAAAAATCCGCCCGAGCGGCGGGCGTCCAGGAAGAGCCCTGGTTGAGCCAGACCGGCCCGGCGGCGAGGGCGCCTCCGGCGACGAAGGCCAGGGCGCTCGTCAGCGCCAGCCTGCCCAGATTTCGTGTGGTTCGCTTCGTGCGCATGACCGGGCCCCCAGGTTTGCGGATGAAAAGCGTACCGGCCGGGTGGCGCAAACCTGCGCAATGCCCCGCGCCGCGAAGCTATCACGACGAGCGGCCGCAACCAAATTTATTGGAATGCTCGATCCGTTTCGGCCCAAAAAGCGGCCCGAAGCCTAGTTCGGCTTGGCGAGCCATTCCTCCAGCCACTTTATGGTATAGTCGCCGGCGAGGAAGTCGGGCTCGTTGACCAGCTTCTGGTGGAGCGGGATCGTCGTCTTCATGCCCTCGATGACGAACTCCTCGAGCGCCCGCCTGAGGCGCATGATGCAGCGGTCGCGGGTGGAGCCGTAGACGATCAGCTTGGCGATCATGCTGTCGTAATAAGGCGGCACCTTGTAGCCGACGTAGAGGCCGCTATCGACCCGGACGTGCATCCCGCCCGGCGCGTGGAAGCCTTTGACGGTTCCGGGGGAGGGGGCGAAGGTCTCCGGATCCTCGGCGTTGATCCGGCATTCGATGGCGTGGCCGCGGAACTGGACCTGCTCCTGGGTGCAGGAGAGGGCTTCGCCGGCCGCGATCCGGATCTGCTCGCGGACGAGGTCGATCCCGGTGATATATTCAGTCACCGGATGCTCGACCTGGAGCCGGGTGTTCATCTCGATGAAGTAGAATTCGCCATTCTCGTAGAGGAACTCGATCGTCCCGGCGCCGCGATAGCCCATGTCGGCCATCGCCTTCGAGACGATGCCGCCCATCCGGTCCCGCTCCTCGGGCGAGATGACCGGCGAGCCCGCTTCCTCGAGCACCTTCTGGTGGCGGCGCTGGAGCGAGCAGTCGCGCTCGCCGAGATGAATGGCGTGGCCCTTGCCGTCGCCGAACACCTGGAACTCGATGTGCCTCGGGTCGCCGAGATATTTCTCGATATAGACGGTGTCGTCGCCGAACGCGTTCTTCGCCTCCGAGCGCGCCTGGCTGATCTGGCTCTCGAGCTCGTCCTCCGAGCGGACGATCTTCATCCCCCTCCCGCCGCCGCCCGAGGCGGCCTTGACGAGCAGGGGATAGCCGGTCTCGGCGGCGACCGCGCGGGCTTCCTCGGCGCCTTCGACCGGCCCTTCCGAGCCCGGGACGAGCGGAAGGCCGAGCTTCGCCGCCGTGCGCTTGGCCTCGACCTTGTCGCCCATGATCCGGATATGCTCGGGCTTGGGGCCGATCCAGATGATGTTGTGGAGCTCGACGATCTCGGCGAAGCGGGCATTCTCCGAAAGGAAGCCGTAGCCGGGATGGATGGCGTCGGCATGGCTGATCTCGGCCGCCGAGATGATCGCCGGGATGTTGAGATAGGAATCCGCCGCCGGCGGAGGCCCTATGCAGATCGCCTCGTCCGCCAGCCGGACGTGCATCGCGTCGGTATCCGCGGTCGAGTGTACCGCCACAGTCTTGATGCCCATTTCGTGGCAGGCGCGGTGGATCCGGAGCGCGATTTCGCCGCGATTGGCGATGAGGACTTTCTTGATCATCACTACTCGATGATCACCAGCGGCTGGTCGTACTCGACCGGCTGGGCGTCGACGACGAGGACCTGGGTCACGGTCCCCCCGCGCGGCGCGGAGATCGGGTTCATCACCTTCATCGCCTCGACGATGAGCAGGGTTTCGCCCTCTTTCACCTTCTGGCCGGGCGAGACGAAGGGCTTGGCGCCGGGCTCTCCGGCGAGGAAGACGGTTCCGACCATCGGCGATTTGACCGCTCCGGGATGCGCCGCGGGCGGCACGTCGGCCGCGGGCGGCGGCGGCGCGGCGGGCGCCGGCGAAGGGGCGGCGGGAGCCGGGGCGGCCGCCGGAGCGGCGAACGTCATGCGCTTGACGACGATCTTTCGGTCGCCGTCCTCCACCTCGATCTCGGTGAGGTCGTTCTGGTTGAGGAGCTCGGCCAGCTGGCGCACGAGATCGGCTTCGATCCGCATGCCGCCGTTCGGCGTGCCTTCGTCTTCGCTCATCTGGATCTCTTTTCCTGCGTTCCGGGCGCGGCCCGTCGAACCGCGGCTTCCCTGTCAGAGACGGGCCGCCGCGTCCAGAGCCAGCAGATAGGAGAGGGCGCCGAAGCCGGCGACGCTGCCCCTCGCGACGGGGGCGATCAGGCTCCGATGCCGGAAGCTTTCACGCCCCTGGGGATTGGAGAGGTGGACCTCGATCACCGGAGTCGAGATGGCCTTCACCGCATCGTGCAGCGCCACTGAGGTGTGCGTGAAGCCGCCGGCATTGAGGATCGCCGCTTTGGCGCCCTCGGCCTGAGCCTCGTGGAGCCAGTCGATCAGGTGGCCCTCATGGTTGGACTGGCGGATCTCGACCTCGACCCCGAGCTCGCGGGCCCGGTCCTCCAGCCGCCCGGCGATGTCGTCGAGCGTGTCGGCGCCGTAAATCTCCGGCTCTCGGGTCCCCAGCAGGTTGAGGTTGGGACCATTGAGGACATAGATGACGGGTGGCCTGGCCATTGCGGGGCGCTATAGGGCGGGCCGGCAAGGAGCGCAAAGGTGGACGAGACGGCCTCGATCACGGTCAATGGCGAGCATCGGCGGGTCCCGAAGGGGATCAGCGTTGCCGACCTGGCGCTCGAGCTCGGGCTGGAGCCGACCCGGGTCGCGGTCGAGCGCAACCTCGAGATCGTCCCTCGCTCGACGCTCGGCGAAGTGAAAGTCGAGGACGGCGACGATTTCGAGATCGTCACTTTCGTCGGGGGCGGGTGATGGACGACAGCTGGACCGTCGCCGGCCGCACCTTCTCATCCCGCCTGATCGTCGGCACCGGCAAGTATAAGGATTTCGCCCAGAACGCCGCCGCCGTGGAGGCGTCGGGGGCGGAGATCGTCACGGTGGCCGTGCGTCGGGTCAATATCTCGGACCCCAAGCAGCCGATGCTGATGGACTTCATCGATCCGAAGAAGGTCGCCTACCTTCCCAACACCGCGGGCTGCTTCACGGCGGACGAGGCGGTTCGCACCCTCCGGCTGGCGCGCGAGGCGGGGGGGTGGAGCCTGGTCAAGCTCGAGGTGCTCGGCGAGGCGAAGACGCTCTATCCCGACATGCGCGAGACTCTGAAGGCGACCGAGACCCTCGTCAAAGAGAGCTTCGAGCCGATGGTCTATTGCGTCGACGATCCGATCGCCGCCAAGCAGCTCGAGGAAGCGGGCGCGGTCGCGATCATGCCTCTGGGCGCTCCGATCGGCTCGGGCCTCGGGATCCAGAACCGGGTGACGATCCGGCTGATCGTCGAGGGCGCGAGGGTGCCGGTGCTGGTCGATGCCGGAGTCGGCACTGCCTCGGACGCCGCGGTGGCGATGGAGCTGGGCTGCGACGGGGTCTTGATGAACACCGCCATCGCCGAAGCCAGGGATCCGGTGACGATGGCGCGGGCGATGAAGCTCGCCGTCGAAGCCGGCCGGCTCGCCTATCGCGCCGGCCGAATGGGCCAGCGCCGCTACGCGGATCCATCAAGTCCTTTGGCGGGACTGATCTGATCGTTTCGGGGGGAACCTAACCCAGGTTATCACGTTCCACCCAGCGGTCGAGCCCCCACCCGGTCACGCGGGGTTCCCATGGACGCCTCAGCCCCACGTCGCTGGGGCGTCCTTTTGTGAGGGCCGCAACAAGGGGATCAGGGATGAAGTTCATGCTCAAGGCCGCGGTCGGCGCGGGACTGCTCGCGCTCGCCGCCTGCGGCGGCAAGGGCGACGACAGCCTCGCCGCCAATGTCGAGGACAATGCCGACGCGGTCGCCGACAATATCGACGCGGCGGCCGACAATGCCGGCAACGAGGCGGTCGAGGAGAATCTCGAGGACAAGGCCGATGCGGTCCGCGAGGCGGGCGAGGAAAAGGCCGACGCGATCGACGATTCCGACGTCAACGCCCAAGCCGTCAACCAGCAGTAAGATCGCGACTTCTCCTTTCGCGCGATCGGCGCCCCGGGGCGTAATTCCCGGGGCGTTTTGCTGTGTGGGCGTAGGGACAGGCCGTCATTGCGAGCGAAGCGAAGCAATCCAGCTCTGCGGTGGTCGCCACCGCCCAGTCTGGATTGCCGCGTCGCTGCGCTCCTCGCAATGACGAAGCGCGCCGCGTCTCGTCATTTCAGCCGCTCGATCCTCTGCGCCGCCTCGTCGAGGATCGCGGCAATCTCGTGGAGCCGGTCTTCGCCCATGTCGTCGGCCGTGACCCGGTGCCAGAGGGACGAGAGAAGATTGCCGACGGCGCGCTGGATCGGCCGCCCGCCGGCCCGGCGCTTGCCCTCGCCGGCGCCGGTCAGCCGCTCGAACAAGGCCTCGACCTCCTCGGCCCGCTCAGCGAGATGCGCCTCGCCTTCGGGGGTGATGGCGAAGGCCTTGCGCGTGCCCTCGGCGGCCGCTTCCTGGATCAGGCCCATATCCTGGAGCATGGTCAGGGTCGGATAGACGATGCCCGGGCTCGGCGCGTAGCTGCCGTGGGTGAGCTCCTCGATCGCCCGGATGAGATCGTAGCCGTGGCGCGGCTGGTCCGCGATCAGCTTCAAGAGGACGAGCCGGAGCTCGCCCGATTCGAACATCCGCCGCTTGCCGCCGCGGCGCCCGCCATGGCCGAAGTCGGCGCTCCAGTCGCTTCCCCAGTCGCCGCCCCAGCCGCGCGGGCCGAAGCCCATCGCGAACAGGCCCGCCGGGGATCTGCCGAAAGAGAATCCGGGTCCGCAACGCATGCGCATGTCATGTCTCCAATCTATCTAGTAACAACTAAGATATATCTCAAAACTATCGGCGTCAACGGCGGCTGCAAAAAAGCGCTTCGAGCGTTAGAACCCCGCCATGGCAGATCTCTTCGCCGCCGATCCCTCTCCGCCCCCGCCGTCCACGCCCGCGCCGGAAAACGCGCCGCTCGCCGACCGGCTTCGGCCTCGGGCGCTCGACGAGGTGGTGGGGCAGGACCATCTCACCGGCCCGGAAGGCGCGATCGGGCGGATGGTCGCGGCAGGGAAGCTCGCGTCGATGATATTGTGGGGGCCGCCGGGCACCGGCAAGACGACGATCGCCCGGCTGCTCGCCGACGCCGTCGGAATGCGCTTCGTCGCCATCTCGGCCGTCTTCTCAGGAGTCGCCGACCTCAAGAAGGTTTTCGCCGAGGCGCGCGAGCATGTGAAGCTCGGCCGCCAGACCCTCCTGTTCGTGGACGAGTTCCACCGCTTCAACCGCGCCCAGCAGGACGGCTTCCTGCCCTATGTCGAGGACGGCACCGTCGTCCTCGTCGGCGCGACGACCGAGAATCCGAGCTTCGAGCTCAACGCCGCCCTGCTCTCCCGAGCCCAGGTGCTCATCCTCAACCGGCTCGACAGCGCCGCCCTGTGCAAGCTGCTCGACCGCGCCGAGGCGATCATGGGCCGGCCGCTGCCGCTCACGAAGGAGGCTCGCGACGCCCTCGTCGCCACCGCGGACGGCGACGGCCGCTTCCTTCTCAATCAAGCCGAGACCCTGTTCTCCGTCGACCTTCCCGAGCCGCTCGATCCGGCCGCCCTCTCGGCGCTCCTCCACCGCCGGGTCGCCGTCTACGACAAGGACCGGGAGGGGCATTACAACCTCATCTCCGCGCTTCATAAGTCGATCCGCGGCTCCGACCCGCAGGCGGCGCTCTACTATCTCGCTCGCATGCTCACCGCCGGCGAGGAGCCGCTCTACCTGCTTCGCCGGCTGACCCGGGCGGCGGTCGAGGATATCGGCCTCGCCGATCCCCAGGCCCTGGTCCAGTGCATCGCCGCCAAGGACGCCTACGATTTCCTCGGCTCGCCGGAGGGCGAGCTCGCCATCGTCCAGGCCTGCCTCTATCTCGCCACCGCGCCCAAATCGAACGCCGCTTATGCGGCTCAGAAGGCGGCCTGGCGCTCGGCCCGCGACACCGGCTCGCTGATGCCGCCCAAGAACATCCTCAATGCGCCGACCCGCTTGATGAAGGATATCGGCTACGGCAAGGGCTATCGTTACGACCATTCGGAGGAGGGCGGCTTCTCGGGCGACAATTACTGGCCGGAGGAGATGGAGCCGCAGACCTATTACGAACCGGTCGACCGCGGCTTCGAGAAGAAGATCGCCGAGCGCATCGCCTGGTGGAACGAGCAGAGGAAGAAGATGGGCGATGCGCAGGAGGATTAAGCTTGCACTCGCATTGCTGATCGCCGCGGCGCCGGCCGGGGCGCAGCAACAGCGCGAACCCGCCACCTACGACCGGGCGATCGCCGCCGGCTACAAGGCGCTGACCCTGTGCAGCGGCATTTTCAACGCCGGCCGGACCCAGGCGCAGGTCGAGGCGCTCGAGCTCACCGGCATCTATCCCGAATATGATGCGATCGTCCCGACGCTGCCCGCGACGGTCAGCCGGGCGCCGGACAGGGTGTTCGTCAAATTCAACGACGCGCTCCCGCCGCGGGTGGCCGATTCGGACGCGGATGCCGGGTGCTACCTCTATCCGATCGGGACTCCGCCCGAACCGCGACTCGAAGGCCGTCAAATCGTCTACGGGTCGGATTTCCACTCAATTCCGCGTTGGCCGCATGGGGATCCGGAAGCGACCGCACGCCCCAGGGGCGATTCGAAAGCCCTGAAGGGCGTCGTCGATTCGGCGTTCAGCGCGGGCTTTGGCGAAGGCTCGCGGACGACCGCGGTCGTCATTGTGCAGAAGGGGAAGATCGTCGCCGAGCATTATGCCGAAGGCTTCGGCATCCATACCAGCCAGCGCACCTGGTCGGTCGGCAAGAGTCTGGCCGGGACGATCATCGGCGCCGCGGTCCAGAAGGGGCTGATCGACGCCGCCGCGCCGGCGCCGGTGCCCGAATGGCAGACCCCCGGCGACCCCAGATCGAAGATCACGCTCGACCAGCTGATGCGGATGGCGAGCGGTCTCCACAGTGCGACGGCGGGCAACCGCACCGATGCGGTCTATTTCGGAGGGACCGCGGTCACGGAAGAGACCGTGGCCTGGCCGCTCGAAGCGCCGCCCGGATCGCGCTTCCGCTATGCGAACAACGACATATTGCTGGCCGTGCACGCGCTCGCATCGACGCTCCACGAGGAGAAGCAGGATCGCTTCCCGGCCAAGCTCCTGTTCCGCGCGATCGACATGGACGACACGATCGCCGAGACGGACTGGAAGGGCAATTACATCCTCTCGAGCCAGGTCTGGTCGACCGCACGGGACCTCGCCCGCTTCGGCATGCTCTATCTCAACGACGGCGTCTGGAGGGGCGAGCGTATCCTGCCGGTGGGATGGCGCGACTATGTGACCCGCCCCTCGGGCCCGCAGCCGGAGGGCGAGTTCGGCTACGGCGCGACCTTCTGGCTGATCAACAAGAGCCCGGGCGTTTCGGCCGACACCTTCGCCGCCTTCGGCAATCGCGGCCAATATGTCGTGATCGTCCCGAGCCGGAAGGTCGTCATCGTCCGCCGGGGGGAGGACCCGGCCGGGGCCCGCTTCGACGTCGCCAAATTCACGGCCGGGATCCTTGCGGCGCTCCGGCCGTGAAGAATTGGGAGGAGGCCGTGGCTTTCGCCCTCACGCTTCCCGATACCGAGCTGTCGACCAGCTACGGCAAGCCCGCGGTCAAGGTAGGGTCGAACGGCCGCGCCTTTCTCTTTCCCAGCCACGAGGCGGACACGTCCTTCGGCCTCTCGATCGATCTCGATACGATTGAGCTATTGAAGGAGACCGATCCCGACACCTTCTGGCAGACCCCGCATTACGAAGGATGGACGGGTGTGCTGGTCCGCTACGGAAGCCGCGATCCGAGCCGGGTCAAGGAGATGATCGAGCGGTCGCACGCCTGGACCGGCGCCAGGCCGAAGGCGAAGCCGCGGATACGGAAATGACTCCCGGCTTCGATCGTTTCGCGGCCATCGACTGGTCGGGGGCCAAGGGACGCAGGCACAAGGGGATCGCGATCGCGATGGCCGAGGCGGGCGACGCTTCCCCGAACCTGGTCCGCCCGGAGCACGTCTGGTCGCGGACCGAGGTGCTGGAATGGCTGCTGGCGGCGGCGGCGGAAACGCCGACCCTGTTCGGCTTCGACTTCAGCTTCGCGCCGCCGATCGTCGAGCGCGGCGAATATCTTCCGGGCGAGCCTGAAGTACCCTCCACCGCGCGCGAATTCTGGGCCTATGTCGACCGCTGTTCGGACGACGAGGATCTCGGCGCCGCGAGCTTCCTCGAGCGGGTGCATCGCCGCCATTTCTATTTCGGCATCGCCGACGGCGTGAAGGCGGGCTTCATGCACTTCCGCCAGTGCGATGCGCGGCTCAACGCCCAGGGCGGACGCAAGACGGCGAGCGCCTATGACGCGATCGGCGCGGCCCAGGTCGCCAAGGCGAGCTTCGCGGGGATGCGGTTTCTCCACCGGCTGGACGGGAGGGTGGCCGTCTGGCCGATGAATCCTCTGCCGCCTCACGGCAGCGCCGTCGTCGAGATCTACACCCGCATCTACCTGCGTCGGGCCGATCTCCCCGGAACCAAGCTGAGATCGAGGGCCGAGCTCAACCGCGCCCTCAAGGCGCTCGGAAGCCCGCCGGCGCGGCTGCGCTTCGAGCCGAACGACCACCAGACCGACGCTCTGGTCACCGCGGCGGGCATGCGCGCTCTGGCCCTGAGCGAGCCCCGCGCCTTCGACCCCGAGGGTCTGACCCCCGTGATCGCCCGAAGCGAGGGCTGGACGTTCGGAGTGCTCTGAGCTCTACCGCCCCGCCGCCGGCTTCCCGACCGGCTGGGTCGCCGTCCTCGGCATCCGCGCCTCGAGCGGCCTCAGCCAGGTGTCGACCGCGCTTCCGATGCTCACCTGCGGGTAGGACGGATCGTAATGCTTCTCGGCCTCCCAGCCGCCGATCATCTTGAGCGCCTCCTGCGACGCGGCGACGAGCGGCTGGGGCTTGCGAAGGGCGTGATTGACCAAGGCATCGCCGAAGAAGGTCCAGTCGTTATTGGCCTCGCAGCCGAACGAGGTCGTTCCGGCCGAGGCCGCCGTCACCACAGCCGTGCTCTCGCTCCACACGGCGGGGATGAAGACCCCTGAAAAGCAGGCGGAGAGGATCAGCAGCCGGTTCCTGAAGCGGAGCTCGTCGAGCAGCGAGGCGAGCCGGACCGGGGTGAGAAAGCCGTAGCCCTCGTCGCCATCATGATAGGTGAGGCCGGCCGGCGTGCCGTGGCTCGTGGTGTAGAGGACCAGAACGTCCTCATTCGGGTCCATCAGCTCGGCGGCGCGGGCGAGGGCGAGCGAGAGCGAATGGACCGAGCCCATCGGCAGATCGCTCGGCCCGCCCCCGTCGCTTCCGGCCAGGACGAGCGTCCGTTCGGCGGCGTCGAAACGTCGCGAAAGCACCTTTCCGGCCTCGCGCGCCTCGCGCCCGAAGACGGGATCGCTGTCGAGCGCGAGGACGATCACATAGGCGTCGACCACGCCCTTGCGCTGCGGGGCGAGGGCAGCGAAGGCCGCGTCCAGGCGGCGATGCTCGGCGAGCTCGAAGCGGGCAGGCCTTCCCCGCTCCAGATTCGGGCCGAGATCGAGGCTGGCCGCGGTCTCCGCCGTGTCCTTGCCGGAGACCAGGGCCGGCCAGCTGCTCCGGTGCACGGGCGGCTGCCACACCTGCGCGGCGAGCGGCGGAACGGCCGCCGCCAGGGCGATGAACGCGATCGCCCGACACGCCCGATCCAGGAAAGTCATGAATCTTTCGCTCCCCGCTGCCCGCTCACTTTCGCTCCGGTGCCGCGGCGGCGTCAACCGTCCCGGGGGTGGACGTTCCGGTCTTTATGACCCATTTGGAAGCCGGGCCGGCTTAGCTCAGCTGGTAGAGCAACCGCCTTGTAAGCGGTAGGTCGTCCGTTCGAGTCGGACAGCCGGCACCACGGCCCCAAATCGCGCAACCGAATTCGGAAGACGCGTTTGACTGGCGCGGCGTCTTCATCCTATCCACAGCGCGACTGCGACGATCCGAAATGGAGTTAAATTAGCGGTGTCAATCGTCAACGACCTCAAGGCGGCGCAAATGACCGATGGGCTAGGCGTCGTTCAGGAGTTCGTGGCCGCGGCCGCCAAGGCCGCCGACATGGCGGAGCTTCGCGGAGTCATCGACGGGGCCTGCGCCGATCTGGGCATCGATTATTACGCCCTCGTCAACCACATACGCTTCGGCCGGCCGACCAAGGACTATGTCAGGCTCACCAATTATCCGTCCGAATGGATCGCCCTGATCCGCCAGCACGACAGCGCCTCGGACCCGGTCCTGCGAGTCGCGGAGCGCACCTCGACCGGCTTTCGCTGGCAGCAGATCGAGACGTTCACCCGGCTGACCGAGCAGGAGCGGGCGGTGTTCCGGCAGGCCTCCCGTCACGGCATCGGCGACGGCTTCACCGTCCCCAATCACGTTCCCGGCGAGGCCTTCGGATCGTGCCACTTCGCCGTCCAGACCGGCAAGGAATTCCCCGACGGGCAGGTGCCGGCGATCCAGACGATCGGAACCTTCGCCTTCGAGGCGGCGCGGCGCCTGATCGCGGCCAAGGCCGAGCCGAGCGAGCGCTATCTGGAGCCCGCTCCGCTGACCGACCGCCAGCGCGAGTGCCTGATCTTCGCCGCCCGGGGAAAGAGCGATTCGGTCATCGCCCAGCTGCTCGCGATCAGGCCGAGGACGGTGAACGAGCATATCGAGGCGGCCAAGCGCCGCTATTGCGTGGCCACCCGGAGCCAGCTGATGGTCCGGGCGCTGTTCCGGAGCGAGATCCTCTATACCGAGGTGCTCGAATAGCCTGAGGCGAGCCGGATCGGGAGGACTCCTCTCGGCCTGCAATTCGGCCAATGGTACCAGCGCGGCGGCCGAGGGTCGGCGAGCTGCAGCTCGTGCCCGTCCAGAAGCGTGCGAAGCAGCGCCCGGATCTGCAGGTAGGAGAAGTTCGCGCCGAGGCAGCCATGGGCGCCGCCGCCGAACGGGACGAAGGCGAAGCGATGGCGGCCCTTCGCCGCCTCGGGCGAGAATCGCGAGGGGTCGTAGACGAGCGGATCGTTCCAGATCTCCGGAAGGAGGTGGGTCAGCATCGGGTTGACCCCGGTGATGGTCCCGCTCGGAAAGCGATGGCCGCCATATTCGAACGGGCGGACCGAGCGCCGCCACAGCACCGGCGCCCCGGCATTGAGTCGGAGCGCCTCCTTGATCGCCCATTCCGCCTTCTCACAAGCGTTCACCTCGTCGAGCGTGGCCTGGCCCGCGTCGGCGATGTTCGCGCCCAGCTCCTCTCGTACCACCTCCTGCCATCGTGGCTCGCGGGCCAGATAATAGAGGGTCGCCACGGTGCCCGACGAAAGCGTGTCGAACGAGGCGGCGATGACGAAGATGAGGTGGGCGAGGATCTCCTCGTCGTCGAGAAGGCCGGCCCATTTCATCCGGCACAGCACCGCCAGCAGGTCCGTGCGTTCGGGGTGGACCGGCTCCGCCAGCATCGGCCGGATGAGGCCCTCGATATGGCGCTTCGCCCACCGGGCGCGCGCTTCCGCGCTTCCGGGGATCGGCGCGAGCACCACCGCCGTTGCCGAATTCATCAGGTAGCGGAAGGCCAGCATGTCGTTTCGCGTGGCGAGCTCGGGATCCCGGCCGAGGAAGGCGGCAAAGCCGTTGGCGAAGGTCAGCTGCTGGGCGGTCTCATAGAGGTCGAGCGCGTTGCCGGACCATCGGGCGAGGAGTCGCGCGCTGTTGCGGGCGAAGACGTCGAGATAGGATTGGAGCTGGTCGCGCTTGAAGGCGGTCCCGATCAGCTTGCGGTGCCATTGATGGTCGGCGCCGTCACGGAGCAGCAGGCCGCCGTCGAAATGGCGGCCGAACACCGGTCTCCAGCCTCCTTCGGCGGAGAAATTGCCGGCGGCATCGAACAGCACGAACTCGTTCGCCTCCGGCCCGACCAGCTGGACGTTCCAGTTGCCGCAGGCGCGGAAGCGGTGGACCGGCCCGTAGCGCTGGTGCATCCGGCGGGCGAAGGCGAGCGGATCGAGCACGGCTTCGGGCAGGATGCCGAGGATCGGCAGCCCGCGCTTGCCCGGAACCGAGGCCAGCTCGCTTCCCCGCACGCGCGCGAAATCGTGGCGCCTGACCGGCGGTTTGTCGCGATGCGCGATGGGCGGCAAGAAATGGGCGGTCACAGCGCCTCCTGTGGGCCGGACGCTACACGCCCCCAGCCAGGCCCCACACCCGGTAACTACCGGGGTTTGAATTCATGGGCCGGTGGGGGATTTGAAGCACCGGAGGCTGTTGAATGATCGACCTGGTACTGCCCGAGACACGTTTCGGCTTCGCTTCTGCGCTCATGGAAATGCACCATGACCGCAAGCAGGTGTTCGTCGATCGCTTCGGGTGGCAATTGCCGGCAAAGGGAAGCTGGCTCGAGGTCGACCAGTTCGACGACGATTTCGCGGTGTACCTGCTCGCCAGGTCGCCCGAAGGACGCCACCAGGGGTCGGTGAGGCTTCTCCCGTCTTCACGGCCCCACATGCTCAGCGCTCTCTTCAGTCATCTCTGCCCGGGTGGGGTCCCGGTCGGGGATGACTGTTGGGAAATATCGAGGCTGGTGACAGCCCCCCCGGACGCTCCGGGGACGATGGTGCTCAAGCTTCACCGCCTGCTCGCCCTCGCTCTGGTCGAGTTCGCGCAGGATAACGGCATAAGGCGCTACACATTGGTCGCCGAGGCGCACCGAGTGCCGGCCCTCCTGTCGGTCGGCTGGCCGGTCATTCCGCTGGGGCTTCCGACGATCGTCAACGGCCAGCAGCTCCAGGCGCTCCAGATCGACCTCAAGCCGGACACGCTCGAGGCCATGCGCCGCCACCTGCGAATCGGTCAGCCCGTCCTTCGAATCGTCGAAGCGCCGCGGCGCGCCGCGTGATCGCATCGTCCGCCGCGATCGCCGAGGCGCCGTTCGCGCGCGAGGCCTTCACTCTGCGCCGCGACGGCTATTGCATCCTCCGCCAAACCTTGCCCGCCCCCCAGATCGAGAAGCTCTCCGCCGAGCTCTCGCCGCGATTCGCCCAAACCCCCTTTTCGCAGGGCCTGTTCAGCGGCGCCCGGACGAAGCGATTCCACGGATTGCTCAAGCGCAGCGCCGGCGCGGCCGACCTGGTGACTCATTCCCCCATCCTCGCCCTCGCCGAGGAGATGCTGCTTCCTTTCTGCGACTCGCTTCAGCTCAACCTCACCCAGGCGGTCGAGATCCATCCGGCCTCGCCCGCGCAGGTGCCGCATCGCGATCAGGACATGTGGGGCGGCGAAAAGGGCCGAATCGAATATCTCGTCAACGTGATGTGGCCGCTGAGTCGCTTCACCCCCGACAATGGCGGGACCCTGATCTGGCCGGGCAGCCAGCTTTGCCAGGAGTCGCGCAGCCTCCCCGCCGAAGACGCCGTCTCGCCCGAGCTCGAGCCGGGCGACGCGCTCGTCTTCCTCGGCTCGACGCTTCACGGCGGCGGGGCCAACCGGACGCTGGTACCGCGCCGGGGAATCATCGTCAGCTACTGCCTCGGCTGGCTCAAGCCTTACGAGAATATGTGGCTGACCTATCCTCCGGAGATCGCTCGCGCCTTTCCCCCGGAACTGCGCGATTTGGTCGGCTATCGTCGTCATCGCCCGAATCTCGGCAATTATGACGGCCAATGCCCGTCGATATTGTTCGAGGACGGTGTCCCTGATTTTCTTCCTGCATCGGATGCACTTGCGCCGGAGCAGCAGCGGCGCTTAGAAGATTACATGGGACGGCAGGCGGTGGTCACGCCTCGTTCGTCCTTGTGAAGGGGACTGGGCTATGGGCGTACAGGCGACGGGTCGCCACGGCGCGAACGATACGAATCCGTCTGGCAACGAAACAGAGCGGATCATCCTCGAGATCGAATCGCGCCTTCACCGGCTGATCGAGACTTCGCGCCGCGAGCCCGGTCCGGCCGCCAGCTCGGTGCTGGCGGCGGCGGCCGAAGCCTGCGCCGCCCGGCGCAAGCTCTACGCTTTGTTCGGCAGGCGCCTGTTCAGCGATCCTTCGTGGGACATCCTGCTCGAGCTGTTCGTCAGCACTCTGGAGGGGCGCAAGGTCACGGTGTCGACGGCTTGCATGGCGGCCTGCGCGCCGACCACGACGGCGCTTCGGCACATCGCCTATCTCGTCCAGGAAGGCCTGGTGATTCGGCGGCCGCATCCCTGCGACGCTCGAAGCACCTATATCGAGCTGACCGGCCAGGCGGTCTCCCGACTCACCCAGTATTTCAGCGATTCGCGCTGAGATCCGGATAGTCGCGCCGCATCACGTCTATCGCCTGGGAGACGTGAGCGGCCGGGCCATGCAGTTCCGCCGCGTCGAGCTCGGCGAGAAGATCGGAGAGTCGGGCGTGGAGATCCTCCACGCGTTGCGCCGACTGCATGGCCTTGGATGGCTTCACGTCCTCTGGCATCGAACCCCCTCGTAGCCGGTTCCATAGCGCAGCCTTGTCATCTCGTCACCTGACGCTTGATTCAAGTCCGGGAGGCCTCGTCGAGCCGCGCCAGCTGCGAGTCGCTGAGCTCCAGCTCCATCGCTCCGATCAGCTCCTCGATCTGCTCCGGAGTCCGCGCGCTCGCGATCGGCGCGGCGACGGCAGGCTGGGCGGCGAGCCAGGCGAGGGCGACCTGCGCCGGCGTAGCCGAAGCCTCGGCGGCGACCTCGTCGAGCGCGGCGAGGACCTGGGGCCCCCGGCCCTCGACATATTTGGCCATCCGCCCGCCGCGGACGCTTTTGCCGTAATCCGCTTCGCTTCGATATTTGCCGGTCAGGTAGCCCGAGGCGAGGCCGTAATAGGGAAGGACCCCGATCTCCTCCTCGACGCAGAGCGGCTGGAGCGCCGATTCGAAGCCGTCCCGCGCTAGCAGGTGATATTCGGGCTGAAGCACTTCGTAGCGGGGGGTTCCCATCTCCCCGGCGAGCGCGAGCGCCCGGCTCAGCCTCTCCGCCGTGAAGTTGGACGCCCCGAGCGTGCGCACCTTTCCCGCCTTCACCAGCCTGTCGAAGGCTTCCAGGACGGCCTCCATCGGCGTGTCGGAATCGTCCTGGTGGGCGTAATAGAGGTCGATCGTCTCGATTCCGAGGCGCTTCAGCGAGGCCTCGGCGGCGGCGGCGATCCGCGCCGGCGCCAGCCGCTCGCCGCCTTCCCCGGTCAGCATCCCGACCTTGGTCGCGACGAGCAGGCCGTGCCCCGGGCCCCGGCGGCGAAGCCACTCGCCGATCAGCGACTCGGATTCGCCGCCGCGATGGCCGGGCACCCAGGCCGAATAGACGTCGGCCGTGTCGACCATCGTCCCGCCGGCTTCGGCGAAGCGATCGAGGATCCGGAAGGCCTCCTCGCCCGTGGCGTTCCAGCCGAAGACGTTGCCGCCGAGGACCAGGCGGGGGGTGGCGAGGTCGCTCCGGCCGAGCTTTCGTGATTCAGGCATGGATTCTCCTTCAATCCCGTCTCTGCCGCGCCTCGAGCGCGTCTATGGCTTCGCGCACCCTCTGGCTCTGGCCGCGCGGGACCACCAGGACGGCTCGCTCGGTCGCGACGACGACGAGGTCCTCGACCCCGAGGGCGACGACGACCGGCCCCTCGGACCGCACGAGGCACCCGCGGCTGTCCGGAGCGACGACGTCCCCGACGAGGAGATTGCCGTTCCCGTCCAGCGGGCCGAGGGCGTGGAGCGCTTCCCAGCTGCCGATGTCGGACCAGCCCATCGCCGCGGGTACGACGGCGACTCGCGCCGCTTTCTCCATCACCGCCTTGTCGATCGAAAGTGCCGGCGCCGTCTCGAAGGTGCCCTCGACGGCGGCGAGCACGTCGGGCGCATGCTCGCGAAGGGCGTCGAGCAGCGCCGCCCGGCCGAACAGGAAGATGCCGGCATTCCAGTCCCACCCGCCTTCGGCGAGCCAGGCCTCGGCGGTCGCCCGGTCGGGCTTCTCGGCGAAAGCGGCGGCGCGATACGCGCCTTCGGCCAGCGCCTCGCCGCGCCGGATATAACCATAGCCGGTCTCGGCCCGCTCGGGGGCGATGCCGAACGTGACCAGCCAGCCCTCGCCGGCCAGGGGCGCGGCGGTGGCGACCGCGCGCCCGAAGGCCGCTTCGTCGGCGATGACGTGATCGCTCGGCATGACGAGCAGCAGGTCGCCTTCCTCGGCGGCCAGCGCCGCCAGCGCGATCGCCGCGGCGGTGCCGCGCGCGCAGGGCTCGAGCACCAGTTTGGCGTCGGGCACCTCGGCGCGAACCGCCAGCGCCTGGTCCAGCCCGGCGACGACGATCGGCGGCCCCCAAATCGAGGCCCGGCGGGCGGTGCCCTTCAAGAGGCTCTCCTCGCCGGCCAGAGCCAGGAACTGCTTGGGCCGGTCGGCGCGCGACAGCGGCCAGAGCCGGGTTCCCGAGCCGCCGGAAAGGATGACGGGCCTGATCCTGCCGTTCATGGCCCGCGTGTAGCAGAGCCCCGGCGCCGCGCCACCCTCAGCTGCGGACGATCGACTCGCCGAGGCCGAGGCGCTTGCCGTCGGTGACGATGACGATGTCGCCGACCTTGGTCGCTCCGAACAGCTTCTTGGCGAAGGCGGTCGGAACCGCGACGCAGCCATGGGTTGCGAAGCCGGGCTGGACCTTGTCGCTGGCGTGGATGGTCACTCCGTCGTTGGTCAGCCGCTGCATGTAGGGCATCGGCGCGTCGTAGAGGTTCGAGACGTGGTGGACCTGCTTCTCGCTGATCGGGAAGGCGCCGAGCGGAGTGGGCTTGTCCTCGCGCCCGTAGAGGACGGCCGAGGTTCCGATCTCGTAGCCGGCGCGGAAGATAGAAAGGGTCTGGGCCTCGAGATCGACGGTGATGACGACCGGCCCGTCGGCGGGCGCGCCGCTCTCGTCCCAATGCCACTCGCCCATCCTGAGCGGGCCGGGAATGTCGAGGATCCGGCGGACGACGAAGCGCTGGTCGATCGGCTTGGGGGCGGGCGCAGCAGCCGGGGCAGAGGCGGGCCGAGCCTGGACCGGAACCGGCGCCTTCGCCGTCAGGCTCGTCACCGCGAACGCGATGGTGAGCAAGGCCGCCGCGAACAGCGACCAGATGAACCGCACTGCCAGCCTTCCCGTCATGCCCGATCCTCCATTCGAGGCCTCTACGCACGAGACGGACCATCGGCCACCCGCCGATTCGCGCTGTACCGGGGCGGGACGCGGCAATCCACGGATGCTAACCGAACGCCGGTCCATACCCGTGAAGATTCTTCCGAGATGGAATTTTCCGGACTCCGAGAGCAGCCGAAGTTCTGGTAAAGAACAGGGCAACGAGTCGGACTGGTATGGAGGGGGCCATGCTTGCCAAGACAATCCTGTTTCATGTCATCGCCACGGCGACGCTGGCGGGTTTGGCCGCTCCTGCGGTTCAAGCAAAGGACCCGTGGGTCCGGGAAGCGCAAAGCTCGAGCGGTCAAATAAACGTAACTACGGGCGCTACTGGGCTGAATCTCAACGACCTTCTCGATGTCGTAGTACAAGTCGACGCGCGATCTTGGATGATGAACCGGTACGTGCCGAAAAGTATGCACAACGCGCGCTATCTTCTAACCAACCGGGACGAGACGACCTACACGGCCTATGGCGAATATGATTATGAAGGCTTGTTCGGTTCGGCTTCGGGATGGGTGAAGGTCGCCGTGGTCGACGGGGATCTCGTCTGCCTCGAATTCTGGGACCAGCCGGGCGTCTGCCGCCCGCCCTGGATCTCGCTCTCGCAGCAGCGTTTCTTCAACGAGATGGTCAACCAGTCGATCGATACGCTGAGGGAGTGATCGCTCGCTCGGCGCGGCTTGGCTAGAGGGCCTCGACGATCGTCACGTTGGCCAGCCCGCCGCCCTCGCACATCGTCTGGAGGCCGAAGCGCTTGCCTCCGGCCTTCAGCGAATGGAGGAGGGTGGTCATCAGCTTGGTGCCGGAGGCGCCGAGCGGGTGGCCGAGGGCGATGGCGCCGCCGTTGACGTTGAGTCGGGCGGGGTCGGCGCCGATCTCGCGGAGCCAGGCGAGGGGGACTGGGGCGAAGGCTTCGTTGACCTCGTAGAGGTCGATGTCGGCGATGCTCATTCCGCTTCGCTCGAGCGCCCGCCGGGTGGCGGGGATGACCTCCTCGAGCATGATGACGGGGTCGCCGCCGGTCACGGTCAGGTTGACGATCCGGGCGAGGGGGGTGAGGCCGTGCGCTTTCAGCGCCGCCTCGGAGACGATCATCACGCCCGAGGCGCCGTCGCAGATCTGCGAGGCGTTGGCGGCGGTGATCTTGCCGCCTTCCTTGAGCAATTTGACCGAGGCGATGCTCTCCAGGGTGGCGTCGTAGCGAATGCCCTCGTCCCTGGTGTGGAGGCTCTCATGGCCTTCCGCGTCGACGATCTTCAGAGGCACGATCTCCTCCTCGAACGCGCCCGCCTCGGTCGCACGGGCCGCCTTGCGGTGGCTGTCGAGGGCGAAGGCGTCGAGCTCCTCCTTCCTGAACTGGTATTTCTCGGCGATCATCTCGGCGCCGACGAACTGGCTGAACATCGGTACTCCGAAGCGCTCCTGGATCCGCTTCGAGAAGGGGCCGGTGCCGATTCCGTGCTGCATGGGGAGGGTGACGGGGAGGCCCATCGGCACCCGGGTCATCGACTCGACGCCGGAGGCGATGACGACGTCCTGGGTTCCGCTCATCACCGCCTGGGCGGCGAACTGGATCGCCTGCTGCGAGGAGCCGCACTGCCGGTCGATGGTGACGGCCGGGACGGAGGTCGGCAGGGAGGAGGCCAAGACGGCGTTTCGGCCGATGTGGAAGGCCTGCTCGCCGGCCTGGCCGACGCAGCCCATGATGACGTCCTCGACCACGGCCGGGTCGATCCGCGAGCGGTCGATCAGCGCGTCGAGCACCTCGGCCGCCATGTCGGCCGGATGCCAGTCCTTCAAGGCTCCGCCCTTGCGGCCCCCGGCGGTTCGGGCGGCGGCGACTATGTAAGCTTCGGGCATGAGCGGCTCCTGAGGTTCAGGGCGGGATGTAGGGGTTTGCGCCGATCCGGTCCATAATTCCGAGTGCGCCGCGCCGAGCCCGTGCTAGCCTGACTTCCGAGGGGAGAGGGCGAATGGGCGAGATCTATCCGGGCGGATGCGTTGGACGCGACGATCCGCGCTACGACACGCTTCGGCGGGGCTTCAACCTGCGCTGGGTCGGCGAGCCGGCCGAGATCGCGCTTCCGGGAAGCGCAGACCAGCTTCGCGACGTCGTCCAGCGCGCGGTCGACCGCGGGCGGCGGATCACCGTTCGAAGCGGCGGCCATTGCTACGAGGATTTCGCCGTCGGCAATGTCGGCGGGGTGATCGTCGACATGGCGGGAATGGAGCGGGTCTATTGGGACGAGGCCCACGGCGCCTATTGCGTCGAGGCGGGCGCGACCCTGTGGAACGTGATCTGGACGCTCTACAAATTGTACGGCCGGGCGCTCCCGAGCGGCTCCTGCTATTCGGTCGGCGCCGGCGGCCATATCAGCGGCGGCGGCTACGGCCTCCTCGCCCGCAAATACGGCCTGATCGTCGACTGGCTGACCGCGGTCGAGATCGTCACCGTCGACGGCGACGGCCGGGCGGCGGTGACGATCGCCGAGAAGGACGGCGAGGCGGCCGATCTGCTCTGGGCCTGCCAGGGCGGCGGCGGCGGCAATTTCGGGATCATCACCCGGTTCTGGTTCCGCGAGATCCCGCCCGCGCCCACCGAGGCGCATCTCGTCACCCTCGCCTGGGACTGGAAGGGGATGACCGAGGACGAGCTCGGCGAGATCATCGGCCGCTACGGCGCCTTCTTCGAGGCGAACAGCGAGCCGGGCGGGCCGTGGGACGGGCTGTTCGCCCTCCTTCACCTCACCCAGAAGGCGGCCGGCCAGGTGACGATGACGGCGCAATATGTCGGCGACGAGACGCGGCGGCTGGGCGAGTTCGCCGGTTATATGGGCGCGGAGGGGGTCCGGCCGCCGGTCGCCCAGCGCGCGCCCGTCGGCCTCAACTTCTTCCCGCACCCGACGACGACGCCCCAGCGCCTGCCCTGGCTCTACGCGACCCAGTCGCTCGACCAGTCGGGGCCCAACCGGCGCGGCAAGTACAAGTCGGCCTATATGAACCGGCGCTTCCCGGACCGGCAGATCCCGATCCTCTGGAAATACCTGACCGACGATCTCGGCAACAGCCAGGCGCTGGTCCAGGTCGATTCCTACGGCGGCGCGGTCAATGCCGTCCCCTCGGACGCCACCGCCATCCCGCAGCGCAATTCCATCATGAAGCTGCAATATCAGGCTTATTGGACCGACCCCGAGGACGGCCCGAAGAACCTCGCCTGGATGAGCGCCTTCTACGAGGAGATGTACGGCTCGGCCGGTCCGGTGCCCGACGGCGTGATGGACGGCTGCTACGTCAATTACCCCGACGTCGAGCTGACCGACTGGCAGAATCTCTACTACCAGGACAATTATCCCCGTCTCCAGCAGGTCAAGGCTGCCTGGGACCCGCTCGACGTCTTCAACCACGCCCAGTCGGTCGAGCTGCCGTAACACCGGGTCCGTCATTGCGAGGAGCGAAGCGACGCGGCAATCCAGCCTCAGTCGGAGGCCGCCCTGGATTGCCGCGCTTCGCTCGCAATGACTGGGGGCGCCGCTATTCACTGGCCAGTCACCGGTCGCCGCGATAAAGGCTCGGTACGGGAGACGAGGGCGAATGGCGGACAATCCTTTCACGAAGCATCCGAGCGAGGTCGGGGAGAGCTATGGCGAGCATTTCCTCGTCGCGAGCCGCTTCGGGCTGAAGATGATCGCCGGCGGCCTCGGCTGCTTCGTGCATGCCGTCTTCCCCTTCCTGTGCGAGCGCACCGGAAGCGAGACCGTCCGAGAGCTCAATTCGAGCCTCGGCAAGCGCGTCGACAAGCCCAATTGGGAGCGCCACCCGATCATCTGACGCGCTCGTCATTGCGAGCGAAGCGAAGCAATCCAGGGCTGCGCTCGTCGCGAACGGCCGGCTGGATTGCCGCGTCGCTTCGCTCCTCGCAATGACGGCTTTCGTCCGATTGCGAACATCGGTGTCCGGCGCCGTACGGTTGGTCGTCTCGTCATGCGCGTTCGTCGAAGAAGCCTAGGCGGTGGATCGATGGCCCGCTTCTTGCTTCGATGACAGCTGTAAACGTCGAGGGAGAGCGTGGGTGGCGAAGCGTTGGCGTGTGGCGATGGCGGCGGCTTTGCTGATGGCGGGGACGGCGGCCGGGGCGGTGCAGGCGCCGGGCGCGAACGGCCGAACCGTCTACGAGGCCGCCTATTTTGCCCAGTTCGCGCCCTCCAACGCGCTCCAGATCGTCCAGCGCGTGCCTGGCTTCTCGCTCGACGTCGGCAACCAGGACGTTCGCGGCTTCGGCCAGGCGGCGGGCAACGTCGTCATCAACGGCCAGCGGCCGAGCTCGAAGAGCGATACGCTCGAGACCATCCTCGCCCGCATCCCGGCGAGCCGGGTGGCCCGGGTCGAGATCGGCCCCGGCGACCTGTTCGGCTCCGAATTCGCCGGCAAGCCGCAGGTCCTCAACCTCGTCACCACCGCCGCGGGCGGCCTGGCGGGCACGTTCAACGGGACGCTTCGGCGGACTTATACGGGCCGGGTCGAGCCCGACGTCACCGTCTCCGCCCTCCTTCGGCGGGGCCAGTCGAGCTTCAACGCCTCGCTCGGCTACCAGGCCTTCCCGACCACCGAGGAAGGCTTCGACCGCGTCACTTCGCTGCCCAGCGGAGATCTCATCGAGTATCGCCGCAAAGTGAACCGTATCGCGGACCGAACCCTGTTCGCCTCCGCGGGCTGGGAATTGAATGCCGGCGACAACCGCACCGCCCATCTCAACCTGCGGGCCTCGCAGAACTGGTTCGAGCTCGGCCAGAAGAACGACGTCTTCCCGGTCGGCGGGACGATCAGGGACGACCGGCTCACCCAGGATTATTCGAACCGCGACTATGAGGTGGGCGGGGACGTCACCCGGCCCCTGCTCGGCGGCGGGCTGAAGCTGATCGGCCTCGCCACCCGGCGGCACCGGCACAATGTCGACACCTCCCTGAACCGGGTCCACAGCGTCGTCACCGGCGGAATCGTCCAGGATCTCGACAACCAGCGCGACGAGACGGTGGCGAGGCTGGTCTGGAACCGGTCCGACTTCCACGGCTGGAGCGTCGAGACGGGCGTCGAGGGCGTGATCAACAAGCTCGACAGCGACGTCAACATCTTCCGGATCGACTCCGCCGGGGGGCAGACCCGGATCGACCTTCCGGTCGACCAGGCGGTGGTGAAGGAATATCGCGGCGAGGCCTTCGTCAATGCCGGGCGGCCCTTGTCCAAGACCCTTCGGATGGACCTCGGCCTGACCTACGAGGCGTCCCGGCTCACCGTCAGCGGCGATGCGACCGCCGAGCGCGTGCTCAAGTTCCTCAAGCCCAAGGCGAGCCTCGACTATCGCGACAAATCGGGCTGGCACGCGCAGGTCTCTCTGGCCCGGACCATTGCCCAGCTGAACTTCGAGGATTTCATCAGCACCGCCGAGCTGACCAACGACCGGGTGAATGGGGGCAATGCCGATCTCCTCCCGCAGCGGGCGTGGGAGCTGCTCGTCACGCTCGAGCAGCCGATCCTCGGCGATGGGCTCGTCAAGGTCGAGGCGGGCTACAACCGTATCTCGCTGGTCCAGGACAGGATCCCCACTCCGGAGGGCTTCGACGCGCCCGGCAATCTCGGCAATGGGCGGATGTTCATCCTCAAGAGCACCGTCGACGCGCCCCTCCAGCGCTTCGGCATCAAGGGCGGGCGCTTCACCGCCCACACCTCGCTGATCGATACGTCGGTGGAGGATCCCTACACCCACCGGCAGCGGCACTTCTCGGGCTTCAACCTGTTCGCGGCCGACGCCAGCTTCCGCCAGGACCTCGGCAAATGGGCCTATGGCGCCACCCTCTTCGTCAACGCGCCGACCTACTTCTTCCGCCAGGACGAGATCGATAAGCCGTATAGCGACCCCTATGTGCAGGCCTTCGTCGAATATCGCCCGAACCCGAAGACGACCGTGAGCTTCAACCTCGACAACGCCAGCAATGCGCCCGCCTTCCGCGGCCGGACCTTCTTCACGCCGGACCGCCGCAATCCCTTCCCCGACCAGTTCGAGTTCAGGCACCGCAACAAGCACATCATCCCCTCGATCGGGATCAAGCACAGCTTCGGGTGAGAACCGTCATTGCGAGGAGCGCAGCGACGCAGCAATCCAGAGCGGCAGTCGCGACGGACCGTACTGGATTGCTTCGCTGCGCTCGCAATGACGGTCAGCGGCCCCAGGCGATGAAGTGCGGGTTGAGGAAGCCTCGCTCCGCCTTGCCATAGGTGAGCGGGCCGGTCTCGCGGCCCTCCTCGTCGAGCGCCATCACCCTTCCGCCGGCCGCCTCCAGGATCGCCTGGCCCGCCGCGGTGTCCCATTCGGCGGTAGTGCCGTGGCGGGGATAGACGTCGGCCGTCCCCTCCGCGACCAGGCAGAATTTGAGCGACGAGCTCGAGGCGAGGAATTCGGCGATGCCGAGATGGGCGGCCTTCTCGGCGGTGCCATGCGCGGCGTGGCTTCGGCTGCCGACGGCGGTGAGCCGGCCCGGAGCGGGCGCTCGGGACCGGATCGGCTCGGGCTCGCCGGCGTCCCGTAGGCGGAAGGCGCCTCCGCCGCGCGCGCCGTAGTAAAGCAGCTTCGGGTCGGGGGCATAGATCACGCCGGCCACCGCGGCGCCGTCCTCGATCAGCCCGATATTGACCGTGAACTCGCCGGTCCGGGCGACGAAGCCGCGGGTGCCGTCGAGCGGGTCGACGCAGAAGAAGCGGCGGCCGAGCTCCGGGATTCGGCCGGCGGCGGCTTCTTCTTCCGCCAGCACGGGAATGTCCGGAAAGGCCGCGGCGAGGCGCTGAAGGATGATCGCCTCGGCGCGGCGGTCGGCGATGGTGACGGGGGAGCCGTCCTCTTTCTCCTCCGTCGCGCAGCCTTCGCCGTAGATGCGCTCGATCTCGGCACCGGCGGCGAGCGCGGCCTCGATCAGGGTGGGGAGGAGGTCAGGAGGATACATTGAAGGCTATCTAGAGAGTAGATCGGCCGAGGTGAAACCCCCTCCGTTCGTCCTGAGCCTGTCGAAGGGCTTTCCTTCTTGCTCTCAAGGGGAAGGAACGGGCTTCTACAAGCTCAGCCCGAACGGAATTGGGTGCGGTTGTGGTCCCTAGCCCTAGATCGAGAGTCCCGGATCGCCCTCGAGGAGCTTCACCTCCAGCCGCGGCTTTTCGCCCGGACGCCACAGCCGGGCGGTGTGGGCGACGCGATAGCGCAAAGGCCCGCCGTCGGGCCGTTCGCTGCGGGTGATGGGCCGCGGGATGCAGACGAACTCGGTTCGCATCTCTTCGGCGGAGAGGCGGACCGTCGCATAGCCGTGACCGCCGAGATCGACGAATTCCAGGTGCGGCGCCAGGGCCGGGTTCGACAGCGACTTGGCGCGCTCGAGATCGAAGCTCCTGGCATATTCGAGGGCGGAACGGACTCCGTGCCTGACCAGCAGGTTGTACGTCCAGTCGGGCTTTGCCCCGTCCGGCCGGTCGGCGAGGAACAGGGGCCGCAGCGGACTGTCCTTCGGAGTATTGTGCTCGACGGCCTCCATCGTCCCCGGGCTGGTCAGCGAGGCGCCGACGAAGCTCAGGCCGACGGGTTCGAACTTGCCCGGCGGAAGCTGGGATGCGGCATAGCCGGCCCAGAAGGTGTGGCGGTCGCCCGAGACGATGGCGAAGCCGGTGATCTTCGAATCGCGGACGAGGTCGTAGATCTCGGCGCGCTCCGCATAGGCGGTGCTGCTCTCGCCCCAGGTCATCAGGGCATAGGTCGTCTGCGGCCAGGCCTCTTTCGTCAGCCCGGGGGGAAGGTTTTGCGGGTCGCTTCGCGAAACCAGGGTCGCCTGGGAATTGCCCCAGATCTTCCACGTCGCCTTCGAGCGGCGAAGCTTGTCCTTGAACCACGCCTTCTGCTCGGCGCCGAGAACGGTCTGGGGGGGTGCGCCGCGGCGCGGATTGGCGGCATGCGCGTCGTTGAACGTGACTTCGGCCGGCGGATTGCCGCCGTTGAAGGCGCGCCCACCATCGAGAATCTGAGCCGCATCCTCCGGGAGCATCCCGGGGTACTCGGCACCGAACTTGCCGATCTCCGGGTCGCCGAACGGATCTTCGCTTCGGTAGCTGTGCTGGTCGGTGACGATGAGGTCGAGGTGCCTGCCGTAGCGAAGCGCCCGGTAGCCGATCAGGCTGTTGATGGCGGCGAGATTGTTCGGCTCGTCGCCGAGGCCGTTATCGTCCCACCTCTCGATCTCGACATCCTTCACCGCGGGCGGCTCGAACCGGTCGAGCGAGGGTCCGTCGGCCTTCCGGCATCGCGACGGCAGATATTCCCACCAGGCCTGGTTGGCGGCGACCTTGATGGTCTGCCCCGGCCGGGCCCGGCCGCCCGCCTGCTGGATGCTCTGCCAGCCCTGCCAGGAGAATTCGTGATTGTCCCAGATGGCCACGAACGGCCAGCGCGCCCTCGCATCCTGAAGGTCCGGATCGGCGAGATAGCCGCGATAGACGGCGCGGTAGCCGTCGAGGGTGAGCGGATAATGGAAGTTGCCGGCCTTGCCGCCGTCGGGAATTCGCGCGACCTCGTAGATGATGCGGTCGTAGCGCGTCTTCAGCTCTTCGGGATATTCGACGATCTCGTAGATGAAGTCGCCGAGGTGGAGCACGAAACCGAGCCGGTCGGCAGGCGCCGCGCGCTCGTCCTCGAAGATCATCCGGCGATAGGCGTTGAGCTTGCCTTCATTGACGTCCTGGCAGCTGACGAAGGCGAATTTGACGGGACGCGGGTCGCTGGCGCTCGGGGCCGTGATCGTGCGGCCGATCCGGCTTCCATTCCCCTCGGCGTCCGTGAAGCGGTACCAGTAAGTCCGCGCCGGCTTGAGGCCGCCGACGAGGACCCGGCACGTCCAGTCGGTCGCCGCCGAGAGCCGAGCGGGCGCCCGCGCGACGACATGGCGGAAGGCCTCGTCCTCCGCCACCTCGACGGTCAGCACCTCCCGCTCGCCTTTGTCGAACGGGCGGCGCGTCCAAAGGATGACGCTGTCGGGCGCCGGGTCGCCCGAGGCGACGCCTTCGGAGTAAAGGTCGCGCCGCTCCCGCCAATTCGTGCGCCCGGCCCGGGCGGGGCCGGCCAAGGCCAGCGACGCGCCCATCGCCGCCGCGGCCTCGATGAACTGGCGGCGGCTGAGGGTCATCGCGAAAGCCGCTCGGAATGCCAGCGCAA
This sequence comes from Allosphingosinicella sp., assembly GCA_045811485.1. Taxonomy (GTDB): domain Bacteria; phylum Pseudomonadota; class Alphaproteobacteria; order Sphingomonadales; family Sphingomonadaceae; genus Allosphingosinicella. The sequence continues at coordinate 42,854 of JBJMTX010000050.1, read as the reverse complement.
ATGATCCTCCATGAAGCTGGAGATGAAATAATAGCTGTGGTCGTAGCCCTCCTGCATCCTCAGAGTCAGGGGCAGCCCCGCATTTGCGCAAGCGGTGGTAAGGAGCCCGGGCCTGAGCTCCCGCTCCAGGAAGGTGTCGGCCGTCCCCTGGTCGACGAGCAGATCCGGCACTCGCGCCCCGTCTTCGATCAGGGCGACGGCATCGTGGGCGCGCCAGGCGGCGCGGTCCGGGCCGAGATAGCGGCCGAGCGCTTTCTCGCCCCAGGGCACCTGCCCGGGCGCGACGATCGGCGCGAAGGCGGAGACGCTTCGGTAGCGGCCGGGATTGCGCAGGGCGAGGGTGAGCGCGCCGTGGCCGCCCATCGAATGTCCGGTGATCCCCTGGCGGGTCATGTCGGCGGGGAAGCTCGCGGCGACGAGGTCGGGAAGCTCCACGGCGACATAGCTTTCCATGCGGTAATTGCGAGCGAACGGCTCCTCCGTCGCATCGACGTAGAAGCCGGCGCCCTGGCCGAAATCATAGGCCTCGTCGTCGGGCACGTCCGGCCCGCGCGGGCTGGTGTCCGGAGCGACGAAGATCAGGCCGAGCTCGGCGCAGGCCCGGCGATACTCGCCTTTCTCGGTGACGTTGGCGTGGGTGCAGGTGAGCCCCGAGAGATACCAGACGACCGGGCAGGCCGCTCCCGCTTCCGCCTGCGGCGGCACGAACACTGAGAAGGTCATGTCGGTGCCGGTCGAGCGGCTGGCATGCTTCACGACATGCTGGGCGCCGCCATGGGCGCGAGCGACGGAGAGGGTTTCCATGTTGTCCTATCTCCCGAGGTTGCCGAGCCGCTTCGGACCAAAACCCGTTTGGCCCACGATCGGCGGCAGTGGCATATTTCCGCGCACGATCCAAAGGGAGGAGAGGATGGAGCTTCCGATCGACGCGGCCAGCATGCTCGGCCTGTCATCCGGGCGCAACGCGCCGCAATCGGGCGTGATCGCGCCCGGCCTCGAGTGGCAGGAGACCTATGCCGCGGCGCTGGGGCAGGAGGCTTACGTCTGGGGCTTCCCCTGGCTCTATCTCACCCAGCTGTGCTGGCTCTGGACGAGCGAAGGCGGAAGGAAGCTCGCCGAGGAAAAGGGGCTCAAGATCCCCTGGGCGCCGATGAACAGCTTCTTCCACTCGGCGGTGCTGTCCAATCCGAACGTCCAGTCGGGCGGAAGCCCCAATTGCGACACGCTCTATTCGACGGCCTGGCTCGACCTCTCGAAGGAACCGCTGGTGCTGTCGGTGCCCGAGATCGCCGACCGCTTCTACAATATCGAGATGGCGTGCGTGGATTCGGACAATTTCGCCTATGTCGGGACTCGCGCGACCGGCACCGAGGCCGGCAATTACCTCATCGCGGGCCCCGGCTGGGACGGCCCGGTCCCCGCCGATGTGAGCAGCATCCTGCCGCGCTCACGAACGCCGATCGCCTTCCTGCTCGGCCGAACCGGCGTCAACAGCGACGCATCCGAGGAGGTCCAGCGCGCCTATGACGTGTCGCTGGGCTACGAGCTGACGCCGCTGTCGCGGTGGATCGACCCCAATCTTCCGGCCGAAGAGGCGCCGAAGGCGATGGTGCCGTTCAACCTCGACTATCAGAATCCCCAGGGCAGCTGGCTGACCATCAACGAGGCGATGACGAAGAGCCCGCCGGGCGTCTATCCGGCGATCGGCCAGACCGAGCTCATCACCCTGTTCGCGACGATCGGCGTCGGCCCGGGCCGGCGGCTCGACGCCCAGACGGAGGCGACCCTCAAAGGCCTCGAGACCGCGGCGACCGAGGGCCTCGCTTTGCTCAAGCAGATGTCCTTCGGCCGCGGCAAGCTGGTCGACGGCTGGAACTATCCGCCCCTCGACCTCGGCCGCGCCGGCCAGCACAGCGACTATATCACCCGCGCCGCGCTCCAGGCGCTGGGCGGGATCATCGCCAACGATCCAGACGAGGCGGTGTACCTGAATTGCTCGACCGATGCGGAGGGCAATCCGCTCAGGAGCGACATGAGCTACACCATGTCCTTCGAGCCGCCGCCGGCCGGAGTCGGCTACCCGCCGATCGTCGAGGGCTTCCACGGCTTCTGGTCGGTGACCCTCTACACGCCGACCTACAACCTGCTCGAGGGATCGAGCCACTATACGATCAACAGCTACGACCCCAAGTTCGACGCGCGGACCGCGGAGGGCGGGATGGTGATCGCGATCTCGCCGACCGAGCCGGCGAACCTCGACGCGGGCTGGTACTGGCTCCAGTCGCCGTCCGAGACCAACGAGAGCGGAAGCGACTTCTTCCTCATCCTTCGGGTCTACGTGCCCGGCCCGACGGTGAGCGGCTCCCAGACTTGGCCCCCGCCGCCGGTCCGGCCCTGGCTGCCCTGACGGCTAGTAGATCACCACGCTCCGGATGCTCTCCCCCGCGTGCATCAGGTCGAACGCGGTGTTGATGTCGTCGAGCGGCATCGTGTGCGTGATCAGCGGGTCGATCTCGATCCGCCCGTCCATGTACCAGTCGACGATCCTCGGAACGTCGGTGCGCCCCCTCGCGCCGCCGAAGGCCGAGCCCCTCCAGACCCGGCCGGTGACGAGCTGGAACGGGCGGGTGGCGATCTCGCGGCCGGCCTCGGCGACTCCGATGACGGTCGAGACCCCCCAGCCTCGGTGGCAGCATTCGAGGGCGGCGCGCATGACGTCGGTGTTGCCGGTGCAGTCGAAGCTGTAGTCGGCGCCGCCGCCGGTCAGGTCGACCAGCGCCTGGACCAGCTTGTCGGCGCCGACTTCGCTCGGATTGACGAAGTCGGTCATGCCGAAAGCCTCGGCCATGGCGCGCTTGGCGGGGTTGATGTCGACCCCGACGATCTTCGCCGCGCCGACCAATTTCGCGCCCTGGATGACGTTGAGCCCGATTCCGCCCAGCCCGAAGACGACGACGTTCGAGCCGGGCTCGACCCCCGCCGTCCAGATCACCGCTCCGACGCCGGTGGTGACCCCGCAGCCGATATAGCAGATCTTGTCGAACGGCGCGTCCTCGCGGACCTTGGCGACCGCGATCTCGGGCATGACCGTGAAGTTCGAGAAGGTCGAGCAGCCCATGTAGTGGTGGATCGTCTCGCGCCCGAGCCGGAAGCGGCTCGTCCCGTCGGGCATCACGCCCTTGCCCTGGGTGGCGCGGATTGCGGTGCACAGGTTGGTCTTGCGGGAGAGGCAGCTTTTGCACTGCCGGCATTCGGGCGTGTAGAGCGGGATGACATGGTCGCCGACCGCGACCGACGTCACCCCCGCGCCCACCTCGCGGACGATCCCGGCGCCCTCGTGGCCGAGGATCGACGGGAAGATTCCTTCCGAATCCTTGCCCTCGAGCGTGTAGGCGTCGGTGTGGCAGATGCCCGTCGCCATGATCTCGACCAGCACCTCGCCGGCGCGAGGCCCGTCGAGGTCGACCTCGTGGATCTCCAGCGGGCGGTTCGGGGCGACGGCGATGGCGGCGCGGGTCTTCATCGTGATTCCTCCGGCTGAAGCGCTCCCCGGCGAAGGCCGGGGTCCAGTCGAGCGGTTGAAGCTGGGCCCCGGCCTACGCCGGGGAGCAGGGCGCTTTCAAGCCGTCCCAGCGAATGCCTCCTTGTCACCCGGCCGGCATCGATTACAAGCTGTAACGAAGGGGATTCGCCATGCTCATCGCGCTTGCTCTAGCCGCCGCCACGCCGGCCCCGCCGCCTCCGCCGCCGCCCTGCTCGGGGCCCGAATATCGCCAACTCGATTTCTGGGTCGGCGATTGGGACGCCGAGTTCGCCCTTCCCGGCGGAAAGACGGGGCATGCGACGAACCGAATCACCCGCGACGAGTTCGGCGACTGCGTGATCAGCGAGCATTTCAGCCAGCCCGCCATCGGCTATATCGGCGCCTCGCACAGCATGTACGATCCCGCCGCGAAGAAGTGGAAGCAGACCTGGGTCGACAATGGCGGCGCCTATATCGCGCTGGCCGGGGGCCCGGTCGAGGGCCAGCCCTACAGCTTCGAGCTGGTCACGGTGGAGCCGAAGGGCCCCAAGCAGGTCTGGTCGCGGATGATCTGGCAGGACGTGAAGCCCGACAGCTTCACCTGGCGCTGGCAGGCGAAACAGCCCGACGGCAGCTGGGCCGACAATTGGGTGATCCACTACACGCGGCGGAAGTGATTCATCCTCCCCATCTGGCGATGGGGAGGCAATCTAGCGTCGCCACTTCCTCCGATCCGCCCAGACCGCCTTCGCCGCATTGTGCCCCGGCGCGCCGGTGACTCCGCCCCCCGGATGCGCTCCGGAGCCGCAGAGGTAGAGCCCCGGCAGCGGCATCCGATAGTCGGCATGGCCCAGGATCGGCCGCGCCGAGAAGAGCTGGTCGAGCCCCATCTTGCCGTGGAAGATGTCGCCGCGCGGGACCCCGAAGCGCTGCTCCAGGTGCCAGGGCGACAAAGCGAGGCGGCCGATGATCGACGCCTTGAAGCCCGGCGCGTAGCGGTCGACATGGGCGATGATATGGTCCGCCGCCTCGTCGACGCGCGACTCCCATCCGCCTTCCACCTCATACGGGAAATGCTGGCAGAACAGGCTGGCGACGTGCTGCCCCGGCGGGGCGAGGCTGTCGTCCAGCGTCGAGGGGATCAGCATCTCCACGATCGGCTCGCTCGCCCAGCCCTCTGTCCGGGCGCTGGTGTATGCGCGGTCCATATAGCCGAGCGAGGGCGCGACGATGATTCCGGCGGTGAGATGGTCGCCGGGCCCGGGCAGGCTGGTGAAGCGGGGCAGCTCGGAAAGCGCGACGTTCATCCGGAAGGTCGCCGATTCGGCCGCCCAGCCGGCCATGCGGCGCGAGATTTCAGGCGCCACCGCGCCTTCGGGGAGAAGCTCGCCGAAGAGGAAGCGCGGGTTGACGTTGGCGACGACGGCCTTCGCCCGATACGCCTTGCCTCCGGCCACCGCCCCGGCCGCCCGGCCGCGCTCGACGATGATCTCCTCGACCGGCGAGTCGAGCACGATCTCGGCGCCCTTCTCCCGAGCCGCCTTCGCCATCGCCTGGGTGATCGCGCCCATCCCGCCGATCGCGTGCCCCCACGCGCCCGCCACGCCCGCCGCCTCGCCGAACAGGTGGTGGAGGAGGACATAGGCGGAGCCGGGATCGTAGGGGCTGGCATAATTGCCGACGACGGCGTCGAAGCCGAACAGGGCCTGGACGATGTCGGTCTCGAAATAGCGGCCGAGGATGTCGGCGGCGGACTTGGTGAAGAAATCGAGCAGGTTGCGCTGCTCCTCGGCGCTCATTCCGCGGACCGAATTGCCGAGCTTCAATGCGGCCAGCACGTCGCCGAGCCCGCCGCCTGCATTGGGCGGAGCGCGCAGGATCCAGTCGCGCAGGATCGCGACGACCGAGCCCAGCGCCTCGGAATAAGCGTCATAGCCTTCGGCGTCCTTCGCCGAATGCCGGGCGATCTCGCGCCGGGTGAGCCCGCCGCGGCCCGAGAGGAGGTGGTCGGCACCGAGGGTGGGGAGGAAGTTGTCTACCTTGCGTAGCACGACCTTGAGGCCGTGCTCGTAGAGCCGCATGTCCTCGATCACCTTCGGGTTGAGCAGGCTCACCGTGTAGCTCGCCGTCGAGTTTCGAAAGCCCGGGTGGAATTCCTCGGTGACCGCCGCCCCGCCGACCACGTGACGGCGCTCGAGCAAAGTCACCTTCAGCCCCTTGGAGGCCAAATAGAAGGCGCAGACGAGGCCGTTATGGCCGGCGCCGATGATGAGAATGTCGGTCTCGGCGGTCATTCGGGCCCCTCAGCGTTGCTCGCCGCCGCCGGCTTCACCAGCGTCTTGCACAGCCAGGCGTTCACCGCGAAGCGATATTGGTCGAAGCTGCAATCGGGGCAGCTCACCCGCCGCACCTCGTGCCGCGCCCAGGAGGGGAAGACGAGGAGGCTGTTCTGCTCGGGCTCGAACTCGAGGAAATCTCCCTCGGCGTCGCCGTCGCCGAAGCGATAGATTCGCAGCGTCCCGCCCGAAAAGCATTTCGGCTCGGTGTGGAAATAATAGACTGCGCTCACCAGCCGGTCCTGGGTCCCGCTTTTGTCCCCGCCGACCGGCTTTCGGCCACGGCCGAAGGGGATGTCGCTGTGATGGGTGAAAAAGGCGCCGTCGCCGTGCGCAGCGATCTCGAGCTCGACGAATTCCACTTCGAACGGTTTCGTGCCGGTGCGGCGGAAGATGTCGTCGCGATGCTCCGCTAGGCGACGCTCGAACACGGTTCGAAGCGGCCCGAGGTCGCTCAGCTTCTCGGCGATCCGGCGATTGGGGTCGAGCACGTCCCCGGTGAGGCGCGCCGGGCGGAAGCGCTCGCGACTGGCCAGCGCATAATCGATCAGCGCCTGCCGCTCCTCCTCGGAGAGGAAATCGCGATATTGGTGGCAGGGCGGGAAGGGGCCCTTCGGAGACTCCGCCATCGGCCTCAGCCGAGCTCGGCCTTGGGAAAGCCGCCCCAGGCGCGGTCGTAATCCGTCTGCCGCGCCGCGCTCGCCATCGCGAAGGCAGTGGGGCGGAAGGGCCAGCAGCTCTCGACCATGAAGGCCAGAGTGTCCTCGATCTTGTGGGGCTTGAGCTCAGCCTCCGAGGCCGCCTTCCAGCTGGCGACGTCGGGGCCGTGGCCGGACATGAGGTTGTGGAGCGAGAGCCCGCCGGGGGCGAAGCCTTCGGCCTTGGCGTCGTAGGCGCCTTTGATCAGCCCCATGCACTCGCTCATCACGTTGCGGTGGAACCACGGCGGCCGGAACGTCTCTTCGGCGACCATCCAGCGCGGCGGGAAGATGACGAAATCGGCATTGGCCCGCCCAGGCGTCTCGGAGGGGCTGGTGAGCACCGTGAAAATGGACGGATCGGGATGGTCGAAGCTCACCGTGCCGATCGTGTTGAAGCGGGCGAGGTCGTACTTCCAGGGGGCGAGATTGCCGTGCCAGGCGACGACGTCGAGCGGCGAATGGTCGAGCGTCGTCGTCCACAGCCGCCCGAGATATTTCTGGACGAGCTCGGTCTCGCCCTCCTCGTCCTCGAAGGCAGCAGCGGGGGTGAGGAAGTCGCGCGGATTGGCGAGGCCGTTGGAGCCGATCGGGCCGAGCTCGGGCAGCCGGAAGAGGGCGCCGTGATTCTCGGCGACATAGCCGCGCGCCGTCCCGTCGGGGAGGAGGGCGCGGAAGCGGACTCCGCGGGGGACAAGCGCGATCTCGCCGGGGGCGACGTCGATCCGGCCCATCTCGGTCTGCAGAGCCAGCCGCCCCTGCTCGGGGATGAAGAGCAATTCCCCGTCCGCGTCGAAGAAGCAGCGGCGCATGTCGCGATTGGCGCGGTAGACGTGGACGGCGCAGCCGGAGAGCGCTTCCGGCCCGCCATTGGCCATCATCGTCGTCATGCCGTCGATGAGGTCGGCGGGCGCGTCGCCGAGCGGAAGCGGGTCCCAGCGAAGCCGGTTGGGCGCAAGCGGGTCGTGGTCGGGCGTCGCCGTGAAGAAGGGCGAGCCCTCAAGGGGGACGTAGGGCGGATGCTCGGCGGAGGGGCGAAGACGGTAGAGCCAGGAGCGGCGATTCTCATGGCGCGGCGCGGTGAAGGCGGTCCCCGAAAGCTGCTCGGCATAGAGGCCGAAAGCCGGCTTCTGAGGCGAGTTGTGGCCCTCGGGCAGGGCATCTGCGACCGCCTCGGTGGCGAAATGGTTGCCGAAGCCGGAGAGGTAGTCGGGATTGGTCATGGCGCATCCAGTAGCGAAGACGCAGATTTTGTCACTCGTTCACGCTGTTGGCGGGCCGATCTCCTGGCTCACTTCGTTGGCCAGTTCGCAGAGAGGATCTTCCGAGGCGGGCGGATATAAGGCTCGCTCCGGGACTTTCGGGAAAGCTTCGCTTTTGTACCAGAACCTGGCCGGATCGTAGCGGAACTTCGCAATCAAGCGACGCCCGAAGTCAATCTCGTGACTTCCATACCACTGCTTCTGATCCGTCCCCGACAAGTCCGGATATTCTCCCAGCAGATACCCCTCCTGGATGTGCGGGCGCACGGCCGAAGGCGGGCAGACGCTCGCCAGCCTGACGATCTGGAGACCCGCCTCGGCGCTCGCGGTAACGGCGCCGCTGATATGTGGCACCCCGAGGACGAAAATGAACGCCTCATCGGCTTCCGTGCTGCCGAAGGAGGCGGCGATCCGCAGCGAGTGAGTCACGTCGAGGAGTGGAGTCGGACAGACTTCGTAATGCTGGAGGATGGCCCAGCGCAGGATCTGCTGACGCTGGAGGCGTTCCTGACCCGGAAGTTTGCGCGTCCGGTATCGGGCGACGAGTTGGGCTTCGGCGCGGGCCAGTCTCTCGTACCGAAGGCGCAGGGTGTCGGGTCCGGGTGGAGACTCGCTCGCATTGCCTCGCATAATGGTAGGCTTCAGCATCGTGTTGCCCATCGTGCTTCTGAAATCGCGAGCCTGACCTCTGAAAAGAAGGACGAAATCCCTGTTCAAAAACTGAAGCTCGGCAATCTTCGTCGCCAGCTCCATAAAGTTTTTTACAGTGTGACCAGGGCCCTTGCGGACGGACACGCATTTTCCGACCGACGCTTTTTTCTCGTCGTCGCAATAGGTCCAAATCTTTCTTTGGCCAATGACTTCCACGGCTGACGCCCTCTGCCTCCCTTCTAGCAGACAGGCTAAGGTGGCAAAGTCGTAACAGCAAGCGAGGAGGTCAACGCATCAGCACCAGCTCCTCCGCCATCGTCGGATGGAGCGCGACCACCTCGTCGAACTGGTCCTTCCTCAGCTTCGCCTTGACCGCGATCGCGGCCGCCTGGAGGATTTCGGGGGCGTCCGGGCCGATCATGTGGATCCCGACCACCTCGTCCGTCTCCGAATTGACGACGAGCTTGTAGAGGGCGCGCTCGTTCCTGCCGGCGAGGACGTTCTTCATCGCCCGGAAGTCGGACGTGTAGGTTTTCACGGAGCCGAGCTTGTTGCGCGCCTGGCCCTCGGTCATGCCCACTCCGGCCAGCGGGGGATGGCTGAACACCGCCGACGGGATGTTCTCATAGTCGACCCGCGTCGGCTTGTTGCCGAAGATGGTGTCGGCGAAGGCCTGGCCCTCGCGGATCGCGACGGGGGTGAGCTGGACGCGGTTGGTGACGTCGCCCACCGCATAGACGCTGTCGCAGGTCGATTTGTTGTCCGCGTCGACGACGACGGCGCCCTTGTCGTCGACCTCCACGCCCGCGCTGTCGAGGCCGAGGCCCTCGGTGTTGGGCTGGCGGCCGATGGCGAACATCACCGCGTCGGCCTCGATCGGGTCGCAACCCGACATGTTGACGGTCAGCGCGCCATTCTTCTTCTCGATGCTCTCGAAGGCGACGTGGAATCGGAAGTCGATCCCCTTCATCATCGAGATGGTGAGAAGCCGGTCGCGGATCTGCTCGTCATAGCCGCGGAGGATGACGTCGGAGCGGTTCACCAGCGTGACGTGGCTTCCCAGATTGTGGAAGATTCCGGCGAATTCGTTGGCGATATAGCCCGCGCCGGCGATCACCACGCGCTTCGGCAGATCCGAGAGATGGAAGGCCTCGTTGGAGGTGATTCCAAGTTCGTTCCCGGGGAAATTCGGCACGACCGGACGGGCGCCGGTCGCGATCAGGATGACCCTGGCGGTGACGGTCTTGCCACCGGCGAGGCGGACCTCGTGCGGCCCGGCGACGACGGCGCGCTCCTTCAGTATCTCGACCTTATGGTTGGTCAGCGTCTCGGTATAGGCCTCCTCCAGCCGCCCGACCTCCGCCAGCACGTTGTCGCGCAGGGTCGGCCAGTGGAAGTCGCATTCCGGCACGTTCCAGCCGAACCGGCGCGCATCGGCGAGGTCCTCGGCGAAATGGGCGCCGTAGACGAGCAGCTTCTTCGGCACGCACCCCCGGATGACGCAGGTCCCGCCGACCTTGTGCTCCTCGGCGATCGCCACCTTCGCGCCATGGGCCGAGGAGACTCGCGCCGCACGGACGCCGCCGGAGCCGGCGCCGATGACGAAGAGGTCGTAGTCGTAGCTTGCCATCAGGCTTCCCCTCCAAGGGCGCGGGCGATCAGGTCCGCGGTCGACGGATCGAAGGTGATGTCCTCGCCCGAATCGATCGCCTTCGCCATCTGCTTGCCGAGCTCGACACCGAACTGGTCGAACGGATTGATGCCGAGCAGGACCGCGTTCACGAACGTCCGGTGCTCGTAGAAGGCGATGAGCGCGCCGAGCGTGGCGGGGTCGAGCCGGTCGAGAAGGATCGTCGTCGAGGGCCGGTCGCCGGGATAGGATCGGTGCGGGTCGTCGCTGGGCTTTCCGGCCATCAGGGCGGCGCCCTGGGCGAAGCAGTTGATGAGCAGCTGCCGATGATGCTCCTCGTCCAGCGCGTGTCCGGGCTCGATCGCGGCGACGAACTCGACCGGGACGATCTGCGTGCCCTGGTGGAGAAGCTGGAAGACGGCGTGCTGGACGTCGGTGCCGACCCCGCCCCAGCTCACCGGAGCGGTCGCCCGCCCCACGGGGGAGCCGTCGAGCCGGACCGACTTGCCGTTCGATTCCATCTCGAGCTGCTGGAGATAGGAAGGCAGAAGCCTCAGCCTTTCGTCATAGGCGAAGACGGCGCGCGTCTGGCAGCCGCGGACGTTGGCGTAATAGCGGTCGGCGAAGGCGGCGAGGACGGGGGCGTTCGTCGCCGGCGGGGTGAGGCGGAAATGGCGGTCCATCGCCGCAGCGCCTTCGAGCAGGGTCTCGAACGCCTCCCAGCCGAGCGCGAGGGCGGCGGGAAAGCCAATCGACGACCACAGGGAATAGCGGCCGCCGACGCTCTCTCCGAACGGAAGAATCCGGGTCTCGTCGATCCCGAACTCGATCGCGGCCTCGGGCGAGGCGGTCAGGGCGACGGTTCGGCCATAAGGGTCAGCGACTCCGCCCTGCTCGAGCCAGGCTAGCGCCGAGCGGGCGTTGAGCAGCGTCTCGAGGGTGGTGAAGGTCTTCGAGGCGATGACGAGGAGGGTCGTGTTCGGGTCGAAGTCCGCGACCGCCTCGGCGAGCGCGGCGCCGTCGACGTTCGAGACCACCGCCACCTCGTAGCGGCCCGAATCGCGGCCGAGGGCGTCGATCAGGAACTCCGGTCCGAGCGCCGAGCCGCCGATGCCGAGATGGAGGATGTGGCGGACCGGGCCGAACGCCTCCGCCTCGATCGCGTCGACCAGAGCCCGCATCCGGGCGTGGAGGGCGGTGGCGCGGGCGACGCTCTCGGGCGCGCCCTGGCCGCGCTCGGCGCTGTGCTCGGCGGCGCGGCCTTCTGTCGGGTTGACGAGGCGGCCGGCGAACAGGCCCTCGCGGGCGCCGGCGAGGTCCCGCGCCTCGGCCAGCGCCTCGAAGGCGGCGAGGAGAGGGGCGTCCAGATGGGTCTTGGCGAAATCGAAATGGAGCCCGGCGACGTCGACCGAGAGGCGCGAGACCCGCTCCGGCTCGGCCTCGAACAGCCGGGCCAGCGGGCGCGCTTCGGCGCTCTCGATGGCGGCCCAGGCTGGATCGGAGGTCATCCGGGCGCTTTAGTGGCGCGGGAGCGGGATGCAACCTTGACCCGTCCCGCGCCCCAAGCGAAAGCGGCGCGATGGCTCGGACTTCGAAGACCGGAAAGCAAGGCGGCTTCGTCGAGACCGCGCGCTTCCTCCTGCTTTTCCTGCTGTTCGCGGTGCTTCTGCGGACCTTCATCGTCGCGCCGTTCATGATCCCCTCGGGCTCGATGATGCCCGACATGATGATCGGCGATTATCTGTTCGTCGCCAAATGGCCCTACGGCTATTCGCGCTTCTCGGTCCCGTTCGGCCTCGCCTCGTTCGGCGGACGGATCTGGAGCGCCGAGCCCAAGCGCGGCGACGTCGTCGTCTTCCGCTATCCCGGCAAGGACGTCGACTACGTCAAGCGGCTGATCGGGCTTCCCGGCGACCGGGTCCAGATGCGGCGCGGGCAGCTCTTCCTCAACGGCCGGGCGGTGCCCAAGGTTCGGATCGCCGACTGGCTGATGCCCGTGACGCCGAACAGCCCCTGCCGCTACGCCGGCCAGATCCAGGCGCCGACGCTCGAAGCCGGGAAGCCCGTCTGCCGCTACCCCCGCTACCGCGAGACCCTTCCCGGCGGACGCTCCTACGAGGTTCTCGACCAATATGACGGAAGCGCCGACGACACCCAGGTCTACCTCGTCCCGCCCGGCCATTACTTCATGATGGGCGACAATCGCGACGACAGCGCGGACAGCCGCTTCTCGATCGCCGAGCAGGGCGTCGACCTGCTGGAGAGCGACCGGCTCGTCGGCCGGGCCCTGATCGTCTTCTTCTCGACCGACGGCTCGGCCGAATGGCTCAAGCCCTGGACCTGGTTCACGGCGGCGCGCTGGGACAGGACGGGGCGGACCTTCTGATGCAGAACGAAGCGCGCGCCTGGATCGAGGACACGCTTGGAGTCCCGCTTCGCGATCCCGCTTTGTTCGAACGGGCGCTCACCCACGCCAGCTATGGCGAGGCGCAATATGAGCGGCTGGAATTCCTCGGCGACCGGGTACTCGGCCTCGTCGTCGCCGGCTGGCTCTACGAGCTCTTCCCCGAGGAATCGGAAGGCACGCTTTCGCGCCGCCTCAACGCTTTGGTGGCGCGCGAGACCTGTGCGGAGGTCGGACGGTCGCTCGACGTCGGCCGCCACCTCCGGCTCGGCAAGCAGGCGCGCGAGGACGGCGCTGCCGACAGCGACAATGTGGTCGGAGACGTCGTCGAGGCGCTGATCGGGGCGCTTTATCTCGATTCCGGGCTCGAAGCCGCCCAGGCCTTCGTCCGCCGGGCCTGGGGCGACCGGGTCAGCGTCGGCGACAAGGCGCCCCAGCATCCCAAATCGGCGCTTCAGGAATGGGCCGCGGCCAACGACCGCAAGCCGCCCGCCTATCGGCTGGCCGAGCGCTCAGGGCCGCAGCATGCGCCCACCTTCGTCGTCGAGGTCGAGATCAAGGGCGTCGGGTCGGCCAGCGCCGAGGGCGCCTCGAAGCAGGAGGCGGAGACCGCGGCGGCGGCCCGGCTGATGGAGCAGCTCGGATGAGCGAGCGCTGCGGCCTCGTCGCCGTGGTCGGCGCCCCCAATGCCGGCAAGTCGACCCTGGTCAACGCCCTCGTCGGGCAGAAGGTGGCGATCGTCAGCGCCAAGGCGCAGACCACCCGAACCCGGCTGATGGGGATCGCGATCGAGGGCGAGGCTCAGCTCCTGCTGCTCGACACGCCCGGAATCTTCGCGCCCAAGCGCCGGCTCGACCGGGCGATGGTCGCCGCCGCCTGGGCGGGCGCGGCCGACGCGGACCTCATCGCTCTGGTGGTCGACGCCAAGACGGGCTTCTCGGTCCGGCTAGAGGAGATGCTCGATTCCCTCGCGGCCCGTCGGGAGCCGAAGATCCTCGTCCTCAACAAGGTCGATCTGGTGAGGAAGGAAGCCTTGCTCGCCCTCGCTTCGCGGCTGAGCGAACGGCTGGCCTTCGAAGAGGTCTTCATGATCTCGGCCGGCACCGGCGACGGAGTGGCCGATCTCAAGGCGGCGCTGGCGGCTCGGGTGCCCGAAGGCCCGTGGCACTTCCCCGCCGACCAGGTCTCCGACGCGAGCGAGCGAATGCTCGCGGCCGAGGTCACCCGCGAGCAGCTCTATCACCAGCTCCACGCCGAGCTCCCTTATGCGAGCGCGGTCGAGACCGAGAAATATGAGGAGCGCCGCGACGGCTCGGTCGCCATCCACCAGCAGATCCTGGTCGGCCGAGCCACCCAGAAGGCGATCGTCCTCGGCAAGGGCGGCACCCGGATCCGCGCCATCGGCGAAGCGGCGAGGACCGAGCTCGCCGAGCTGATGGGCCGCAAGGTCCACCTCTTCCTCCACGTCAAGGTCCGGCCGGAGTGGGAGGAGGACAGGGGGCTTTATCGGGACATCGGGCTCGACTGGGTGGAGTGACGTTTCAGCTTTCGCTCAGCTGCGCCGCGATATCCCTGCGCGGGTGAAGCACCCGCACGATTTCCACCGCGTCGGGCAATTCCTGAAAGAAGATGAAATGCTCCGTATATCGGCAGCGGCCGAATGGTCGGTTCTTGGCATGAACGACGACGCTGCGGGCTGTACCATCCGCGATAGCCTCAAAGCGGGCACCTAGTTCATTCAGGTAAGTTCTGGCCTGGACAGGGCCGCAAGTCTTGCGTGTGTATCGCCTGATCTCCGCTATGTCTGCAAGGGCCCGGGGCCTGACGTGAAGCTCCCTCACGCCACTGCGTCGAGTCGATCCTGCTCCTCCAGCCATGTCTCCATGTCGAATGGAACCGCCTCACCGCTGTCCAAACCTTCTTGCAAGGCAGCCGCGAGCGCGGCCTCCCGAGCTTCCTTCCGTTCGAGCAGGCGTAGAGCCTCCTCGATAACCTCGGTAGAGTCATTGTATTTCCGTTGCGCAATCTGGTCTTCGATAAACACTTCGAAGTGGCGGGCGAGGCGGCGAGGCGGGTCGTTCATCAGGATGCTCCGTTAGTCGGTTTTATCATAGTCATCATGATCGATCAACGCAAAACAATGATTGGCTGCTGTCGCAGAGACAGGTTAGGCCCGCAATAACCCGTCGACCCAAGCCGGCACGAGGACGCCCGCCTTGCCCGTCCGGCTCTCGTCGAACCAGACGCTGCCAAGGCTCGGCTCGAGGTTGATCTCGAGCGTATGCGCGCCGGCGTAGCGGGCGGTCTGGACGAAGCCGGCGGCGGGATAGACCGCGCCGGAAGTGCCGATCGAGACGAACAGGTCGGCGTCCAGAAGCGCTCGATCGATCCGCTCCATCTCGTAGGGCATCTCGCCGAACCAGACGATGTCCGGCCGGAGCCGGCCGCTTTCGCCGCAGGCGGGGCAGGGCGGCCCGTCGCCAAGGTCCGCCTCCCAGCGCATCCGGGCGTCGCAGCCGAGGCACCAGGCCGAATTCAGCTCGCCGTGCATGTGGAGCAGCCTCTTCGCGCCCGCGCGCTCGTGCAGGTCGTCGACATTCTGGGTGACGATGAGCAGCCCGCCCGGCCATTCGGCGTCGAGCCGGGCGAGGGCGCGGTGAGCGGCGTTGGGCTCAACAGCCTTCAGCCGAGCGCGACGGGCGTCGTAGAAGGCCTGGACCAGCGCCGGGTCCCGCCGGAACGCCTCGGGCGTCGCGACGTCCTCGACCCGGTGCCCCTCCCACAGGCCGTCCGGGCCGCGGAAGGTGGCGAGCCCGCTTTCGGCGGAAATGCCGGCGCCGGTGAGGACGACGATGTTGCTGAGGTCCTGCATCTATTCTCCGTAGGCGCGCGCGAAGAAGATGATCGTCGTCGCGCCGGTGACGAGCAATGTCCAGATCCGCACCGCCCGGTGCGAGAGGCGCTTGCCGAGCCGGGCGCCGAGCCAGCCGCCGACGATCGAGCCGATCAGCATCGGCAGGCAGGCCCACCAGCGCACCATGGCGAAGGCGATGAACACGAAGGCCGCGGCGAGGTTCGCCGCCGCCAGCATCGCGGTTCGGATCGCGAACAGCTCGCGCGGGCGGATGTTGGCGAGCAGTCCGTAGAGCGCGGTGAGGATGAGGCCGACGCCGCCGCCGAAATAGCCGCCGTAGATGCCGAGCAGGCACTGGGTCGCGAGCAGGGTCGGGCGGCCGATCGTGACTCGGGCGTGGAGCCAGTCGGCGGCGCGCTTCCCGAACGCCATGACGGCGAAGGCGAAGAGGAGCAGCCAGGGGATGAGGATGTCGAAGGTCTCGGTCGGGGTGAGGACGAGGAGCAGGCTTCCGACGAGGCCGAAGGCGAAGGTCGTCGCCGACAGCAGCCGCACCGACAGGCCCGCGACCGGCCCGAGCTCGTCCCGATAGGCCCAGGCGCTCGCCCCCGCGCCGGGCAGCAAGGCGACGTTCGAGGTCGCGTTGGCGATATTGGCCGGAAGCCCGAGCGCGATCAGTGCAGGCAGGGTCGCGAACGTCCCCCCGCCCGCGAGCGCGTTCATCGCGCCGCCGAGCAGGCCGGCCGCCGCGGCGAGGAGGATGGCGAAAGGTTCGGTCAAGGCGCCGCCTTAATGGCGGCGAGGCGCGACGTCGGCAATGGCCGGACCCGAACGGCGCCGATCGCCGGCGGACCCTCGACCTTAACCCTCGGTGCCTGGCACCGTTAACCCTCGGTGCCGGGCACCGAGGAAAAATCCTTCGTGCCTGGCACGTGCCAGGCACCGGGGGAAACAATCCTCCGTGCCTGGTACCGGGTAATGGCACCGCCGTTGGGGGCGCTTGCGCGGGACGGGCCGCTGAGGCAAGGTCGGAGGGCTTTGGGGGGAAAAAGGGGATGAATCGCAGGCAGATGCTCGGCCTCGCCGCCTCCGCGGCGCTGCTGCCTTATGCGCGGCTTTCGGCGCAGGCGGCGGCCGCCGCCCGGCCGGCGCGGCGGCCGGCCGAGGATTTCGCCGCTTTGCCGTTCGTGGAAGGGCCTCGGCTCTCGCCCGATGGGACCAAGGTGGCGAGCCGGATCGCGGTCGGCGGCAAGCAATATTTCGCCGTCGCGCCTTTGTTCGACGAAGCCAAGCCCCGCCTGTTCCAGTCGGAAGACCGCGACATCAACTGGTGGCGCTGGGTCAACAACGACTGGCTGGTCATCGGCATCGGCGAGACGGTGACGGTCGAAGGCGAGGACTTCTACGCCCGGCGCGCGCTCGGCGTCGGCGCCGCGGACGGCAAGATGGTACCGCTCGCCTGGCGCGAGGCCGCGCAGGGCGCCGACGACGTCGTCTGGATCGCCGACGACGGCCGCCCGCTCATCCGCCTCGCCCTGCAGAAGTCCATCTACCTCAACAACGAGGCTTTCTGGCCGGAGGTGATCGAGATCGACGTCTCGACCGGAAAGTCGAAGACCGTGGTCCGTCCCCATCCGGACGTCGGCAGCTGGTATGCGGACGGCGGCGGCACCGTCAGGGTCGGGATCGGCGCGACCAATGACGGGCGTTCGCTTCGACTGCTCTATCGCGAACGCGAGGGCGACGGCTTCGAGGTCATCGACCGCGCCAATTCGCGCAAGGGGCAGAAGCTGCTCGTTCCGAGCCTGTTCCTCCCCGAGCCCGGCCAGGCACTGGCGGTCGACGATCGCGACGGCTTCGATGCGCTCTACAAGCTCGATCTCAAGACGATGACGCTGGGCGAGCGAGTGTTCGGAGTTGCCGGTTACGACGTTGACGGCATCATCGCCGATCCGGCGCAGGGAAAGCTGCTCGGCGTGGGCGCGACCGAAAACGACGCGAGGGTCCACTGGCTGGACGAGGATCTGCGCACGCTTCAGGAGTCGCTCGACAAGGCGGTTCCGGGCCGGAACGCGACGATCGTGTCGATGGATTCGAAGCGCGAACGCTTCCTCGTCCATATCGGCGCCGCCGACCGGCCCGGCGCCTATTTCTACGTCACCGCGGCGGGCGGCGCTCTCCAGCGTCTCGCCTACGTCAACGAGCGGATCGGCAATGGGCGGCTGCATCCGGCGCGGACGATCCGCTACAAGGCGCGGGACGGGCTCGAAATCCCGGCGGTGCTGACGGTTCCGGCCGGGACCGAGCCCAGCAACCTTCCCGTCATCGTCATGCCCCATGGCGGCCCCTTCGCGCGCGACTCCGAGGATTGGGATTGGTGGTCCCAGTTCCTCGCCGATCGCGGCTATGCGGTGATCCAGCCCAATTACCGGGGCTCCTCCGGCTACGGCACCGCCTTCGCCGAGAAAGGCGAAGGCCAGTGGGGCCTCGCCATGCAGGACGATCTCAACGACGGGCTCGCTTATCTCGCCAAAGAAGGCATAGCCGATCCGAAGCGGGCGGCGATGGTCGGCGGGTCCTACGGCGGCTATGCGGCGATGCGGGCGGCCCAGCGCGACGGAGCGCTCTACCGCTGCGCGGTGTCGTTCGCAGGCGTGTCCGACCTTGCGGCGCTGCTCCGCTACGACAGCCACTTCCTGTTTTCAGGACGGGGCATCGACTGGCTGCGCAGGCAGGCGCCCAATTTGCGGGACGTCTCGCCGATCAACCATCCCGAGCAATTCTCGATCCCGATCCTGCTCGTCCACGGCAAGAAGGACCAGCGAGTCCTGGTCAAGCAGTCGCGCGAGCTCGCCGAGCGGCTCCGCGACGCCGGCAAGGAGGTGCGCTACGTCGAGCAGCCCGAGGGCGACCACCACGTCTCGCGGCAGGCCGACCGACTTCAGTTCCTGACCGAGCTCGAAGCCTTCTTAAAACAGCACAATCCGGCCTGAGCGGTTTTTCCCAGACAGGGCCCACACTTTCCCTCTCCCGTCCTTACGGGAGAGGAGGGGCCCGCCGCGAAGCTTGGGAGGTGAGGGTCTTGCTGAGTCGGTGCTACGGACCCTCACCTTCCAAGCTTCGCTTGGCCCCCCCTCTCCCGCGCAAAGCGGGAGAGGGGGAAGGGCGCTGCGTCAAATGCCGAACTGCTTAGCCGCCGAACGTGGCCGCGTAGCTTTGGACGCCTTTGACTCCGGAAACCGCGAAGATGCCCATCAAGGTGTTCTGGTAGATGGTGTTGCCGGTGGTGAGCGCGCTTCCGGGATAGGTGTAGGCGGTCCAGACGGCGTCGCTGAACGTGCCGTCGGAATTGACCGAGATCTCGGCGAGGAGGGCGCAGGTCGCGGTCATTCCGGCGAGGTGGTAGCCGTCGATGCTTTGCGTGATGCCCTCGAAATGGGTGAGCGGCCCGGGCTGGTTCATCGCGCTGTAGAGCTTGAGGTTGGTGAAGGCGCCGCTCTTCGAATCGTAGGCGACGACGAAGCCGCGGTCGATGCCGTGGCCGTCGCGGGTGCCGCCGACGATCGTGTATCGGCTGCTCCCGGGCGCCAGCTGCCAGATTCCGTAGGCGGTGGTCAGGGTGCAGCCCTCGAAGTCGAAGATCGTCCAGCGGTCGCGGACGAGATCGTAGACGAAGGCGTTGGCGGAGGCGGGCTCGCCCTCGAGGTCGTAATCGCCGACGACGAGATCGCCCATCGTGCTGTGCGGGATGGTGTTCCATACCGCCGCGCCGCCGACCGCGCTCGACGGGACGTCGATCTGGGTCCAGCTTCCGCCCCCCGCGGGCGGGCCTTCGTAGAGCATGCCGTGATTGTAGGCGTCGCTCCCCGAATATTGATAGCTTCCGACGGCGCGGACGTTGCCCTTGCCCAAGGCTGGATTGAAGACGAACGTGTCCGGCCCGTAGAAGGTCGAGGTGGTGACGTCCTGGCCGGAAATGTCCGGCGGGAGGAGATGGATCCCGGCGGCGTCGGTCGGCGCCAGCGGGCCGACATAGAGCATCGCCACCGTCCCGCCGTCCTCGGCGCTGTTGCCGGTCAGCACCACGTCCGTCCCGGTCCAGCCGCGAACGCCGGTGACGAACTGGTTGGGGCCGAAGATCACGGTCGACTCGGGTGAGTCGCCGCTCTCGCGTTTCTCATGGCGCATGGCATTCTCCCACGGTCGCCGCGAGCGATCCCCACCGCTCGGGCCTCGCCCGAACGATAGCCGCGCCGCGGCGCCGGCGAAAGCCGGCGATTTGAACGGGCGGCGGCCCGGGGGATTCACCGTTTTGGAGCAGGTATCGCTGGACCGGGAGAGGTTCCGGGCCGAAAATCCAGGGGTCGCGCAGGTGGCACGGCGAGTGCGCTTGAAGTCGTTTCAACGGCTTGCGGGGCGGTAATGTCGACATTCGGCTGGTTGAGGCAGCGCTGGTTCAGCCTTTTCGTGATCGTCGCGGGCGGTCTCCTGCTCGCCTTCCTGATCTGGATGATCTACGACAGCAGCCAGCGCAATAACGCGGCCGACCGCCGGAATGTCGCCGATCTCGCCATCCTCACTGACGGACTGGAGCAATGGCCGAGGGCGATCGCCGCGCTTGGCGACAACAATGTCTACCAGGTGCCCGGCGCTGCCGTGGAGAAGCGAGGCGCGCGCGTCCTGAAGACGCTCTACCACCCGGCGTTCCACGAATATCAGATAAGCTACGTCACCGCTCGGCAATGCAGCGTAGAGCGCACGATCACGCGGGGCGCGGACGGGTCTGGCCCCGTACTGCTCAAGATCAGCGGGGCAACGAACCTCACAAGCCCCACGGCACCGCTGCTCGAAGGCCTTGACCGTCGCTCGGGACCTATCTGTTACTCGGTCGCGCTGCCGCTCGAGCCGATGCTTCGGGTCCGCGACGTCGCGTCGAGCTTTTCCCACCTGTTGATCGTCAACGGCGCCGGCGGAGACATTGTCGCGCAACTCGGCGGCGACCCGCTGCCGCTCAAGAATGTGGATAACCTTCCCAAGCTGAAAAACGCGCTGCTTACCGCGCTTCAGCGCAGCCTTCCGGGCAGCGGCGCGGCGGCCGGGCAAAGCGACGAGAAGGGAGTGCTCGAGCCGATCGACACCGAGATCGCAGGCACCGCGTATCGGCTCTACCAACGCCCGTTCAGCCTTGGCGGCGGCGCGGCCGCCGGCCAGGCGATAGCGCCCGACAGCTACATGGCGGTCGGAGTCGTCCCCTATGAGCGCGTCCAGGCCTCAAGCCTGCGCGTGTCGAAGGACACGGTAACCGGCTTCGCGCTTGCCTTCGCCTTGCTCCTCGCCCTGCTGCCGATCATCAAGCTTCGGTTGCTCGGGCCGGTGGACGATCTGACCAAGCTCGAAACCGGGGCGGTGATACTTGGCCTGTGCGTCGCGACCTGGGTCGCCACGATGGCCGTCGGCTACTCGCTGCTCCTCGTCCATGGTCGTGCCGTCGCCGACGCCCGGGCCCAATCCACCGCACGACTAATGGCGGAGGATATCGGGAACGAGATCGCCGGCGTGCTCACCGACGATCACCGCAGCCGCCTGCGCTCCATGATCGGCACCCTCTATCGCCCCGAGACGAGCCCGGCAGCCGTCCCGCCTCGGCCGGGCGAAAAGAATGTGCGGCCGTTCAGGGTGGAATGCGGCGGCGGCGACTGCCGAGGAATCATCCCCCAGCCGGATACGGTTGTCCTCACCGATGCCGCGGGCGGCCAGCTGGAGGGCACGCCAATCGCCACCTACCGCGCCGATGCGGGAGCCTATTCGAAGGTCGGCGAGCGCAACTATTTTCAGCGTGCCCTGCACCGCGAGTTTCCGGCGGGGCGGAGCCTCTCACTCAACATCCCTTGCCTTGAACAGAAGTTCGCCGCCGAGCAGGTCCGCTCGCTTCCCGACGGCATTGCCCGGACCATCCTGGCGGTCCCGGTGAGCGAGACGTACGGCAAGGAGGCATGCCGGGCGCCGGGAGCGACGGGCAAGCCGGCGGTCGCCGTCGCGGCGATGGTGCTGAGGTCTCTCGTCTCGCCGCTCCTGCGGCGCGACATCGAATTCATGATCGTCGACCGGCAGGATCCGCGCTTGCGCACCCTCTTCCATAGCGTGGAGTCGCGGGCCCTGGTCGAGTCGCTCGACGAGCATTCGAAGGGTCCGGGGCTGCGCGCCGCCATTGCCCGTCTTTCGCTCGACAATCAGGAGATGGCGAGCTTCACCACCGATTATGACGGCGAGCAGCATATGTTCGCCGCCTCCCGCATTCCCAATACGAGCTGGGCGGTTCTCACCCACGTCAATCGCCGGCGCGTCGACGAACGGTCGGCCGACGTGGCGCTGGGAGCGCTGTGGCTGGCGGTGGCGCTGGCGTCGCTTGCGGGCCTGCTCCTGATCTTCTGCTGGCTGGCCGCGCACAACCGGCTTTGGCAATGGCTGTGGCCGAACGCCCATTATGTGAACGCCTATCGCGCGCTGACCAAGCCGATGGCGGCGCTCGCGGCGCTGTCCGCGCTGATCATGCTCGCGGCGTGGATGTTGCCGGCGATGCTGGTGCCCCTTCGGGTCTACATTGTCGTGGTCGTCGTCATTCCGCTGATCGCGCTGATTTGGCTTTGGGTACGGCTGGGGCGTGGGAAGGGCTCCGTCTGGGCGAGGCGTCGGCTGAGTTTGCCGGAGCCGGACTGCTGCCAGGACCGCCGGCTGACCGCGGAAGCGGAGCGAAGCTACCTGGCGCTGGTCGTGACCCTGCTCCTGATCCTGATGGCCCTGCCGGCGGGAGCGCAACTGTACGACGCGGCGGTCTTCGTGAGCCAGGCGGAGGGGCAGAGCGAGGGCAATTGGCTCGATCTGCGCCGCATCGAGCGGGATCGGCGGCTTCTGGGAATCGCTCGAACCTATTTCCGGGAGCTCCGGCGCAGCTCGCTTCCAACTCCGCCTTGCCCGGCGAACCAGCGCGGCGGCTATGTCCTGAAAGAGGAGATCAGCAACGTCCCGACGATGCTCGGGTTCGAACGCCGCTTCGCATTCCGCCGAAACGAGCCGCGACCCACCGCTCTGCCCTGCCAAAGGGAGGATTCCCGGGCGATGATCGGTACTCCGCTCGCGGCGTACCTCCTTGTCCTGCTGCTGGCATTCGCCTTCTCCGTGCTGATCTGGAAGGCGGTCAGAGGCACTTTGCGCGGCTTGTTCGGGTTCGGCATCGCGCTCGAAGCCGTCGAACAGCCGCGCCATCCCGAAGACGATTGGGATTGGGACAAGGCGCCGCCCCAGACATTGATCGTCGGCGCGTCGATGGATGCCCAGGCGAAGGTCCGTGAGGACAGCGATCCCAAGTCCACCGTGCGGGTCATCGATCTCGTCGCGGAAACCGATGCCGAACTGCCGCGGACCTCGATCAAGAAGATCCCAGCGAACGAGCGGGTCGTCCTGGAAAATCTGGAGCTGCTGCTGCGCGATCCCCTGCGCCGGTACCGCGCCCTGCGATTTCTCGAGCTTCTCGTCGCCAAGCAGAGGCGCCAGGCGTCCATCAAGGTCGTCGTCCTCACCGACCTGTCGCCGCTCGAACGGCTCCTCCAGCGCTTCGAGCGCGATTCCGAGGTGCTGGAAAGCGCCAGCACGCCCGAAGCCCACAAGCAGCTCGAAGACATCAAGCGCAATCGGGAGGACGTGCGCTGGAGCCGACTGTTCGCCTCCTTCGCCACCTTCAGCCATCGCCGCACGAGCGACCGCGTGCCGGACCGGGCAGCGGAGCTGCTGATCGCCTGCAGGGGCCAGGCTGAAAATGACCCTTTGAACGAGGCGCAGCGAAAAAAAATCGCCGAACGCGTGCTGAAGGAGCTGGCACCCCTGCCGGCCCACGTCATCCGTTGCGGCCTGCCCTACCTCGCGGATGATGTATGGCAAGTTCAATTCCGTGCCGCGCTCGAACTCAATGCCGTCTCGCCGCGCGCCGTGGTCGACCATTTCGCGTCGGTGTTCATCGAGCATTATCAGCTCATCTGGTCGGCCTCGAGCCTCGCCGAGCGACTGATCATGTATCATCTCGCGCACGGTCGGGTGGTGAATATCGAGCGGGCTTATGCGGTCCGGACTTTGGTCAGGCGCGGCATCGTCGTTCTCGACCCGGTGCCGCGGCTGTTCAACCGCAGCTTCGCGCAATTCGTGCGCAACGTCGAGAAGCCCGAGACCCTGCAGAGGTGGCGCCGCGATGCGCCGTCGGGCGCCTGGGCTAAGGCGCAATTGCCGATGCTGTTGCTCATCCCCACCGGGCTCATCGTTCTCCTCGTCCTGGTCAAGCAATCGGGGCAATCGGCTCTGGCGCTGGCGCCGATCCTCGTAACGGCGGCGCCGGCCTTGCTGCAGGCGCTCGGCGTGTTGAGACGCCCCGGGTCCGCCTGACCCCGCGGCTTGCGATCCGGCCGCTGCTCCCGCATTGATGGCGCGATGACGGGCATCTCGATCTTCGGCGCCGGCGGGCGGATGGGACAGGCGATCGCCGAGGCGGTTTCGCTCCGCGACGACGTCCGGATCGCCGAGCATCAGCCCGACGTGTTCGTCGATTTCTCGGTGCCCGACGCGGTCGAGACGCATCTGGCCGAGGCTCGGCGGGCGGGAAAGCCGATCCTGATCGGGACGACCGGCCTCACGCCCGACCATCACCGGCTGATCGACGAAGCCGCGGCGGAGATCCCGCTCATCCTCGCCGCCAACACCTCGCTCGGGGTCAATCTTCTCGCCCATCTCGTCCGCGAGGCGGCGGCGCGGCTCGGCGAGGACTGGGACCTCGAGATCGTCGAGATGCACCACCGCTTCAAGGCCGACGCGCCCTCGGGCACGGCGCTGATGCTCGGCCGCGCGGCGGCGGAAGGCCGCGGGGTCGATCTCGACTCGGTGGCCGATCGCGGCCGCGACGGGCTGACCGGCCCGCGCGAGGCGGGGCGGATCGGCTTCGCAGCGCTTCGCGGCGGCTCGGTCGCGGGCGAGCATCAGGTTATCTTCGCCGCCGAGGGCGAGCGGCTCGAGCTCGGCCACCGCGCGGAGAGCCGCGCCATCTTCGCCCGCGGCGCGATCGAGGCGGCCTTGTGGCTCGTCGGCAGGCCCGCCGGCCGCTATTCGATGGCGGATGTGCTGGGGCTGAAGTGACCCGCAAGGAAATCGCGGAATTATACAAAAGGCTGCATAACCGCACGCCGAGCCCGGAGACCGAGCTCGATTTCGTGAATAATTATACATTGCTGGTCGCCGTCGTCCTCTCCGCCCAGGCCACCGACGCCGGCGTCAACCTCGCCACGCGCGACCTGTTCGAGACGGTGAACACGCCCGAGGCGATGCTCGCCCTCGGCGAGGAGGGGCTCAAGGGGCATATCCGGACGATCGGGCTGTTCAACACCAAGGCCAAGAACGTAATCGCCCTCAGCCAGGCGCTGATCGAGCGGCACGGCGGGGAGGTTCCGGAGGATTTCGAGGCGCTCCAGCGACTGCCCGGGGTGGGGCGCAAGACCGCCAACGTCGTCATGAACTGCGCGTTCGGGGCCGAGACCTTCGCGGTCGACACCCATGTCTTCCGGGTCTCGAACCGCACCGGCCTCGCCCCCGGCAAGGACGTGCTCGAGGTCGAGCGCCGGCTCGATCGGGTCACGCCCGCCCCCTACCGGCAGGAGGCCCACCACCTGCTCATCCTCCACGGCCGCTACGTCTGCAAGGCGAGGAAGCCGGAATGCTGGCGCTGTGTCATAAGCGACATCTGCCGCTACCGCCCCAAGACGCCTCCGCCGGGCAGCGAAGCGGCGCCCGGTGCGTTGAAGCCGAGGAGAAGGACATGATCAGGCCGATTTACAGTCTCGCCGCGCTTTCGATGCTCGCCGGCTGCGCCGCAGGCCCCACCCAGCGCCGGCAGGCGGACCAGCGGGCCCTGGCCGAGGCGAGGCCGGTCGGCGATCCGGCCGACTGCGTCGACATCGCCAGGATCGATCACACCCGGGTCCGCGACGAGAGGACGATCGACTTCTACATGCGCGGCCGGGCGGTCTACCGGAACCGGCTCCCCGGCGAATGCCCCGGCCTCGCCTTCGACGACGCCTTCACCTACCGGACCTCGCTGAGCCGGCTCTGCTCGGTCGACACGATCACCGTGCTCCACACCGGCGGCGGCGGCGGTCCCGGCGCGACCTGCGGGCTCGGCAAGTTCCAGCGGATCGAGACCAGCCTGCGCTAGGGCGGCTCACAGCAGCCCGGGAACGAACCTCTTCACGCTCGTCGCGTAACGCTCATAGGCGTCGCCGAACTGCGCTCGCAGAAGCTTCTCCTCCTCCCGCACCCGGATCCAGGTTCCGATGACGAACAGCGGGACTCCGAGCAGCAGGTTCGCTTCGTGGCCGAGCGCGACGGCAAGGGCGATGAGGAACAGGGCCATGGCGGTGTAGATGGGGTGGCGGATCCGAGCGAAGACTCCGCTCGTCACCAGCTGGTGATCGGCGCGGGTTCGGGCAATCAGGCTCCAGTTTGCGCCCATCGCCCGAGCCGCGCTTCGGAACAGGAGCACGGACCCGGCCATCAGCACGGCGATCAGGGCGGCCTCGGCAAGCGCAGCCGCGCCGGTGGCCGGGAGGCTCGCTCTCACCGGACCGAAGCCGGTGATCGCGAAGCCGAGCATCTGGAGGAAGATCCCGGCCGCCGAGCGTCCCGACCTCTTGTCCCCCGCCCCGGAGCCTCCGGCTCCGACCCGGGTGGCGACCAGCATCGCGAAGAAGATGAGGCCGCCGACGACCAGCGCGATAAGCCCCGGCGTTCCCACCGGTTGCAGTGCGAAGAGGCTGCCCCTCATCCCATCCCCCTGTCGCGCGCGGGAAAAGCCACTGGCACCGCCGCCGCGCCTTTGCTAAGCGCCGCCCTTCTACGCACCCATAGCTCAGCTGGATAGAGCGCTGCCCTCCGAAGGCAGAGGCCAGAGGTTCGAATCCTCTTGGGTGCGCCACCATTTTCGCAAATGGGGCCGCCCTATCGAAGGCGTCAGAGGTAGAAGTCGCTGGCCTGCAGGACGACGTCTCCCTGAAGATGGATCTGGAGCGAGCGACAGTCCTTGCGGAGAGGCGGCGAGGGCGCCGCGATCGATCAGCTGGTTGCAATGACGGCGAGTGGATTCGGGGGAGTTGCCCAGCGACAGCGCCATCTTGCGGACGGCGATCGCCCGAGTCGCTTCCGTCGGGCGTCCCAACGCCGTACCGCGCGTCCAGTCGGGCAGACAGACTCGAGCGGCGATCCCGAATTCCATCCCGAGCAACGGATTTTCGGGGAACAGCCGGGCGGTCAGCTGAGCGGCGGCGATTCCCATTTCGGATCTCAGCCGCGTCAGCTGGCGAAGCGGTGGTTCGCCCGAAGCATTGCTCATTGGATGTGTCGGCCCCGGCTCTTCCCCTCCGAAATCAGGAACATAGGGCGGAAGTCCGCGTCAAGCCCGATCGGTCGCCGCCGAAAAAGTGTCCCAAAGCGACCTCACCCGGTCTCGGATTCATAATCCGAAATTATGTAGCTTTTACCACAGACCCGACGAGCTAGGCTCGGCTACGCGGGGAGGGCCGGCCGGAATCGCCTCGACGCGGATCCGGGCGTTGCAAGCCGGTTACCTGTTCCACGCGCGAGTTGCTTCCCTTCGCGCCGGCAACCCTGCCGCACGGCCTCGGCCGGGCGCTCGGGCCGGTCGGAAAAATCGTTGTTTGACAGAAAGTCGTGGCGGCTATGGCGAAACACAGAGGATCGGGAACAGGAGATATTTCGGGCGGCCCGCGGTTGAGATGGGCGGGCTCACAGCAAATAGGCGGCGTAACCGAGCTTGCGGTTCTTTCGCCGATCAAGCTGGGGACGGTGCCGGGCGAACGGAGAACCTATGAGGAGCGGCTGCGAGCCGCCATCGCCAATCTCGCCAGGCGACACCAGCAAGGCATTCCGATCGACCTCGACCGGGTGACGACAATCCATTTCGGAAGAATGATCGTCATTCGACCCGAACAATATCTTCTCTATTCCAGAAACACGGGCGCATCCTATCGTCCCGACGGATCCAGCCGCGCGGGCCCCTCATCGCCCGGGATCGTGCCGGAGCCGATCGACGCCTACGAAAGGATCGAGTCGCCGCCTCCGCCTTCGGAGCCGGCCCAAGGCCCGGCGCCAAGCGCGGATGAGCCTCAGGCCGGGAAAACGGAACCGGCGCCGAAGCCGGAAGTACGCTCTTGGCTGCTCACGCTGGTCGAGTTCGACGGCGACCTCAAAGCCTATATGCGTGAAATCGCGCAGTTCATCGGCGCGGAGTTCGACCGGATCTTCGTCAATTGCGAAGAATATCCGAAAGTGGAGAATTTCGACAAATTCTGGGCCTGGATTCGCACCTTCCAGATCAAGACCGACCTTTTCTACGCGAGCTGCCCGCACCTCTCGGTAGTTCGGATCCGGCAGCTCGAAACCTTCAAGCGCCGTTTCGACGCTTTCGTCGCTCGGGTGCGCTCGCCCACCGGCCCGATCGTGCAGTCGATGGACGAGATGTTCGACGAGTTCCTTCGCGAAAACCAGCAATACGGGTCGGGATTCCCCCTGCCCGGCGGAATCTATCCGACGGACGAATGCCATGGATGATCAAGCAAAAGCCGGCAGCGAGTTGCTCGACAACGGCCCGAAGCGCG
The DNA here is from genome assembly GCA_045811485.1 of Allosphingosinicella sp. GTDB lineage: Bacteria > Pseudomonadota > Alphaproteobacteria > Sphingomonadales > Sphingomonadaceae > Allosphingosinicella. The sequence goes on along the minus strand of JBJMTX010000050.1, from coordinate 14,792 downwards.
CCGCCAATAGTGCGCAGACGAATCTGCTTCGGACGGCGAAGTCGCCGAAGGCGCTGGGGAAAACCGACAAGCGGGCGGCCTACCGGACGCGCGACTGGTCGCTCTACTTTTTCTTCCGCATCATGCGGCGGGCCGAGATGGAGAAGACCCGGCAGCGGCTCAGGGAGGCGATGCCCGATCCCGCCCCGGCCTCGGCCGCATCCGGGTCTTCGCCCGGCTCCGGGCAAGACTCCTCCTTGCTGACCCTGAAATTCGATCTTGCCTATCCCAGCCTGGTCAATCCCGGCCTTGTCAGGCAAGCGGTGGCCGATCCGGTCGCCGGCCACCCTCCGGCAGACGATGCCGCCGACGCCTTCTTGAACTGGCTGAAAGTCCTGGTCGACGGCGACGGCGAGCCTCTCCGGCAGGAGGCATCCGACCTGAGCGCATTCTTCCTCGAGGAGAAACCCTCTGTCGTGCCCGAAGCGGCGGGGGGCGAGGCGGCCGCCTCGGCGGCAGGCGACATGTCGGCGACGGCCATGGCCGAAGCTTCGGCGATCTCCAAACTCGTGACGGAAAGCTTCCACAAAGGCGATGTCGATTCCGCGCTAAGCCTTGCCCGCGATCCCGCGGCTTTCGTCGAGTATCTTCGTGCGAATTATGCCCAGTTGCTGGAAAGCCTCAGGGACAAGCTCCACGAGCCAGCCGACGAGCTCGTGCCGGGGCCGCTGGTCCATGTCGTCCTTTACGAGCTGCTCCGGCAGCACGCGCCGGCCTTCGCGGGCAGGGATGGAAACGGCAATCTCCTGATCGCACCCGCCATCCGGAGCGAGAGCGCGGAGGATCTGCGGAAGGTGCGCGACGAAATCTGCGACCAGACACCGGTGAGCCTGGCGTTCACCTATTCCGGCCTTCGCGCCTTGAAGGTCGACCGCGACACGCTTGCCTCGTTTCCGGACGCTTTCAAGGAGGGGATGGCTGCTCGGGCGCGCAGGTTGGGGGATATCGGCCCCAGCGCGCCTGAAAATTGGGAGGGCGAGCTCGGTCTCGCTTTCGTCCACGGCTATTTCAGCACAGGCTCCAACCTGGAGGTGGACAAGCCGGAGAAGCCGCTCAAGGAATCCTTCTGGAAGCGCCTTCGGAGCGAGGTTCGCGCCTTCAACGACCCGGTGGACAAGGAGGCGTCCGAGTTGCGCCTGTGGATCGGCTTGCTGTTTCGAATCATCGGCCTGGAAATCCTTCACATCGAACTCGGCCAGGATCCTTATGATCTGAGGGAGGAGACGGACAAGAAGGAGAAAGAGGAGATAGAAGAGATAACGCCGAGAGTGGAGCATTTCGGTTTCCGGGACGGCCTCAGCCAGCCGTTCGTGGACATGAAGCTGGGGCAAACCCTGCCCGGAGGCGGCACTGCTTCCCGCCGCGGCAGCTGGACGCCGGTGGCGCCGGGCGAAATCTTCCTCGACCAGGAGGACGAGAGCGGCCAGGTCCACCAATTCCCGGCCAATCCCGCGCTTCGCGAGGGAGCGACGTTCCTGGTGTTTCGCAAGCTGGAGCAGGATGTGGCCGGTTTCCGCGCCTTTATCGGACGGCAGCGCCCGAGGGACGAATGGGCGCAGCGGACCCTGGAAGCCCAGTTCGTCGGCCGCTGGCCCAACGGCACCCCCCTGTCCCAGTCGCCGCAGACCGAGCGTGCCGTCACCCGCGATGCCGAGCCTTCACTGAACGACTTCCGCTACGGCGACGATCCGATGGGTCTGAAATGTCCGCTCGGAGCCCATATCCGGAGGGCCAATCCCCGCGACATCGGCGGGCGGAACGACGTCCGGCACCATCGCATCCTTCGGCGCGGCATAAGCTATGGCGGGCCGCTGCTGCATCACAAGACGCCCGACGACGGCGAAAAAAGAGGGCTGCTGTTCATCGCCGCCAACGCCCGGATCGATCTCCAGTTCGAGGTCGTCCAGGCGGACTGGATCAACGGCGGCGAATTTCTCGGCCAGGCCGGCCTCGGACGGTGCCCACTGACCGGCGCGAACGACGGCAGCCTGACCGCTACGTTCCTCGAGAGCGGGGCAGCGGCTCCGGTGCGGGGACTGCCGAGCTTCGTGACGATGCGCGGCGGCGACTATTTCTTCGCCCCCGGCACCAAGGCACTCCAGGATATCGCCGCGCGCAAGACGTTCCCAGCCGAGGAGTCCGAGCTGTGCCTGAAAGGCTACAGCATGGGCGAGGCCGCCACATCGGACCTGTTCGGCCTCGACCGGCTGACCGAATATTCCAAGCGGATGTTCACGGCCAAACCCGAGGAACGAGTCGTCCGGGTGCAAGCCCGACCTCCCGAAGCGGCCTCGACGACGATGACGGATCCGGAGAAAATAGCGTTCGTCGCACGCTACGAGGACGTGACTCGGGTCCTTTCGAATGACGTCACGGCGGATGCGGTCGACTTCTCGGTCTGGCCCTACCGGGACGCGGGGCGGCGGATCACCCGGGGAGAGGATTTCCTCATCGCCACCGATGCCGCCGGCTCACCGTCCAGGCAAAGGCTGCTCGAAATCCTGGACCACGGCTGGAAGGCGCTGGAGACCTTGCTCGGCCGAGACCCGATGGATGTGGTAGGCGAGGTAGCGCGAACCCAGCTCGACCGAGCGCTGCGCACCACCTCCCGCGCTCGGCGTATCGACCTGATCGACGATCTGGCGACGCCGGCCGCCTATGCCGTCGTCGACAAGGTGTTCGGAATGCCCGGTCCACGCTGGGTGACCGAGATCGCTGCGGCAATCCCATTCGCGCGCCAGCATGTCGGCGACGTTCCGCCGGACTGGTTCGCCCGGGTGACCGGAGAAAAGCCGAGCGACCCCGGGCTCACGACCATGCAGGTCTGGACCACGATGCTCGTCGCCGACCTGATCGCCAATGTGCAGGTCCAGCAGCCTCTCCAGGTGCTCGCCAAGCAGGCGGGAGCGGAAATGCTCAGTCACCTCGACATCAAGCTGGCCGAGGCGGCCCAGGCGTCGCGGAGCGGCGCCCCGGCTCCGAACACATTGGTGACGGCCTTCCTGGCGAAGTTGAAGGATACTGACTCTCTCGCCCGCTATTATCCCGGCGAACCTGATCCCCGGACCCTGATGAGCCTGTATCTCAAGGACGTCGCGCTCATCCTGCTCGAGATACTCGGCTCCCTGCTCGCCGTTGTCCCGTTCACCTTCGCCTCGGTGATGAAGGCCCTGCTCGATCGTCGTATCGACCTGGCCTTGCTTGCGCCCAGGCTCTCGACTGAGGGCATCAGGCGGCTCATCTACGAGGCGGAACGGCTGAATCCGAATGTGCAGGTTCGAATGCGGCGGTGCGAACGCGACACGAGCTTCGGCAACCAGACGATCTGCAAACGCGACATTGTCGCGGCGATAATCGGCGCCGCGAACATGGACGGCAAGACATTCAAGGATCCGGAAAGGCTCTCCCTCGACAATTGCGACCCGTTTTCGAGCAGCGCCCCGGCGCGCGACCTGGAGAAATATCTCCTTTTCGGCGTGGAGGGCAGCCAGAAGATCTGCTGGGGCCGCCGCCGGGTCGCCATGCCGGTCCTCGAGGAGTGCATCAAGGCCACCGGCCGCCTCCAGGGCTTGCGCCGGGTCGCGGGCCCGGGCGGGGAGCCCGTGACACTGGCAGGCGTGACCGTCGGCCTGCCGGCGCGGTTCACGCGGACATTGTGAAAAGAGCTCTCGGAGCCATAGCCTCCGGCCACGCAGCGAGGCCGAAGCGCGCGCAGATTTCCGCCCGTTCGGCCAGGTCCGCCTGGATGCGCGGATCGCCCGGCGCAAGCTCCTCGAGCATCCTCGCGCGCAGCCCGAGGGCGTCGACGGTCAGGCAGGGATTACGGATCCTGCGCGCAACCGCCAGGGCCTCGCCGAGGACGGCGAGGCCGCGTTCGACCTCTCCGGTGCGCAACAGCGCCTCGGCATGCCCTGCTTTGAGATAATAGATTTCGAGCTGGCCCGTGCGCCGGTGCAGCTTTCGGCGTTGGCAATCCTCGACCAGCCTGATCGCCTCGGAGGGCCGTCCGCACCGGGTCAGCGCGATCGCCATGCGGCCGTCGAGATCGGCCTTGATCGCGTCGTAGCCGTTACGCTCGGTGATCTCGCGCGCGACCGCGATGCATTCCACCGCCTCTTCGTTGCGATGCAACATCAAGAGGTTCCGGCCGAGCGCGTGACGCGCGAGCACCTCGGCATAGGGGTCGCGCTCGCGAATGGCGATCTCCAGGCCTCGCTCGACATAGGCCAGGCCCTCCTCATAGGCGCCGACCTCGAGCAGGAACCAGCTCAGGAACGACAAGGCCGTCGCGCTGGGCAGGCTGGCGGCGCCCAGCCGGGCGATCTCGAGCTCGCCGGTGAGCATCTCGCACAGCTCGCGCTCCTCGGCGATGGCGCGTTCGATCCTGCCCAGACCGTGGAGAATGTTGGTCTGCATGATGAGGTTGGCAAAGATCAGCGCCGGCGATTTAAGCTCGCGCGCGAGGGCGAGCCCTTCCTCAGTCGCTCGAAGTCCTTCCTCGTAGCGTCCCTCGAACCAGCAGATCATGCCGATCTGCGAAAGCGTGCCGCAGATCGAAGCGGGATCGCCGGAGCGGCGCGCAAGCTTCATGGCCCGCGGCACGTGGACATTGGCCTTGTCGAACTCGCCCAGCTGCATGATGGTCGTGAAGGCCATCAGGACGAACTCGAGATATTTGGCCTCCGCAGCCGCTCCGATAGATTCGATCAGCCTGACGGCATGGTCGAAGATGAGGCTGAGCGACACCGCGGCCGAATTGCGGCGGGCTTCCAGCGCGGCGTTCCAAAGATGGTCGAGAGCCTCGAGGGCTTCGCCCGCACCCTCGGCGTGGAAGGCGAGTTGCTGGTGGCGCCCGGCAAGATCGGAATGGCGCGACCGGATCGCTTGCAGGGCGGCGCGGTGCAGCTCCTTGCGTCGGCGATGCGGGATCGTTTCCGCACAGGCTTCCGTGATGATCTGATGGCGCATTCGAATCGGTCGGCCCGCCATCGGATGAACGAAGGCGAACCGCTCGAGCTCGGCCAGTTCGTCGAGCGGAGGTTCGCCGCCGCGGCCAAGCACGTCGCTGGCCAGATCGATGTCGGCGTCCGTTCCGAGCAGGCTCAGCGCCTGGGCCAGCGTCCGGGCCTCGGCCGACAGGCGCTGCATTCGGGCATGGATGAGAGAGCCCACGGAACGCGGCAAGGTCGTGGGATGGGCGCCGTCCCCGTCGCCGACCGCATGAACCAGCTCTTCCATCACGAAGGGGACACCGTCCGCGCGGCGGACGAGCAGATCGAGCGTCGCCTGGAGGGGGCGCCCCTCGTTCGGCCACAGCTGCCGCCCGATGGCCTTCATCGCGCTACCGGGCAGGGGGTCCAGCACGATCACGGAACTCGCGATCTCCTGCGCCCAGCCGAGGCTCTCCGGCCTTCCCGTCAGCAAAAGATACAACGGCGCGCCCTTCGGCATCGCGACCAGCGCTTGCAGGAATTCGCGGCTTTCGGAATCGACGAGGTGCAAGTCCTCGATCACCAGCGCGGTCGGCCGGTGGAGGATCAGTGCACCGAAGGCCGTCGCGAACAGCCGGGCGAGCTGTCTTTCGGTCATGCGCGGCCGCTTTTCCCGCCGGCCAGGCTGGGCCTGAGCGAGCGAAGCGTGAACCGCCGCCATCTCCTCCGGATCCAGCCCGGCGGCGGCCAAAGCGGCGCGGGCCTCGTCCGGCGCCATGCCGGTCGGGGGATCGAGTGCGCCGTCGATCAATTCGCGGGCGGCGGCGAACGGCGTCGTACGCTTCTGCGCGTCGCCGAAGAAGACCAGGATCTTGGTGTCGGCGATGGTCGCGTGCTCGACGACGGCGGCCGCCAGGCGGCTCTTGCCGATTCCGGGCTCGCCGACGATGGCCAGCGCCGCGCTTCGTCCGCTTCGGCTGCCGCGGCGCGGAAGCGCCTTGCACAGCTGCGCCAGCTCGCGCCGGCGACCGATCATCTTGCCGCTGTAGCGACGCTCGAGCTCGCTGCCCCGGCGGCCTTCGGGCTTGCTTTCGAGGCCGAAGACGCCGGCCGTGACACGATCCAGGACCGGGGGGACCGGCCTCGGACTGAGATCGAGCTCTGAGCGGCAAAGCCTCGCGGCTTCAGCGCTGATCACGATTCCGCCGGGCGCGGCGCTTTGCTGCAGCTTCGCGGCGATGTGAACGGTCGCTCCTACCGTATCGAGGCGAAACCGGCCGCCGCGACGGACACTGCGCAACGCCACCAGCCCCGAATGGATTCCGATCCGAAACCGGACCGGGCTTCCGTCCGGCCCAGGCTCCACCGCAACATGCTGGATGTCCCAGGCCGCCTGGCAGGCGCGGTCGGCATGGTCCTCATGAGCGATCGGCCAGCCGAATGCGGCGATTCCGCCGTCTCCCTCGAAGCTGACCAGATTACCTCCGGCCGGCTCGAGCGCCTTGCGCATATGGCCGAAGCAGCGATCGAAGAAGGATTGCGCATCGTCGGGATCGCAATCGGCGATGTGCCGCATCGACCCGACGATATCGACCGCGAGCATGGTGATGATCCTGCGCTCGGATGCGATCATGGACGCGTCCTTGCGCAGGCCGTCCGTCACCAGCCCGCTTCCTCGGCTACCGGCGCCAGCAGCGTCGCCCGAAGCGCCCCCTCCAGCCGCTCCAGATCGAGGAACTGAAGCCGGCGACGGCTGATTTTCAGGATATCCTGGCTCGCCAGCACGCCCAATTCCCGAGTCACCGCCTCCCGGTGGGAGCCGATGCGATTGGCCAGATCAGCATGCGTCGGGGCCGGATCGACAATACCGTCGGCAGTTCCGCGCGTCCGGGCGAGCCGAAGCAGTTCGCAATGAAGCCTTGCCTGGACGTGCAGCGCGCTCATTTCAAAGACCCGGTGGGTAAGGCTTCGGACCTGCGCCGTCAGACGGCGTATCATCCAGTGGGCCGCCTGCGGCGATCTGCCGATGACCGAAATGAACAGGTCGTCGGGAATGGCGAGCAGGCGCACGTCCGTGGCGGCGACGATGCTGGCGGATCTCGCTTCCCCGTCGATCGCCGCCAATTCGCCGAACAATTGGCCGGCCGCAAGGTCGCGAAGCGAGATCTCCCGTCCATTGGCTGCGTAAAGCAGTGCCTGCAGGCGCCCCTCAAGTACAAGGAAGACCTCGCGCGACGATTCACCCATGCCCAGGACCATCTGGCCTTTTCGCGCCTTGACGATCCGTGCCTTCGCCAAAACGGCGCGCTGATCCTCCGGGCCTATGTCGTCGAGGAATGCACGGTGCCCCGCCCCGGACATCTTTATCCTCCCCCCGGAATATAGCCTGCGGATATTAGAGCACAAATCGCGCCGCCCTAAAATGCCCTTGGCGGATACCTCAGCAGCTGCCTACTCACCTTATCCCTTGCCCCCCACCCGCAAGCTGCAGGTCTATGCATTCGACCCCCAGGCTGCCCCCGCCCTCTTTGCAGCTCGGCTTCTTCGGACGGGAAAAAGGTTGTAAGCGTGTCCCAACCGGGAGGGAGCGCGATGACCGATGACGCGCCTGACGAAGTCCCCGTCGAGGAAGTCCCGCCGGAACCGGCTGGGGGCGACATAGTCTACCGGCATCGCTGGCCGACCCGGATCTGGCACTGGCTGAATGCCCTCACCGTCTTCGTCATGCTGATGAGCGGGCTGATGATCTTCAACGCCCATCCGCGCCTCTATTGGGGGCAATATGGCGCGAATCCCGATGACGCCTGGTTGGCGATCGCAGGCAGCCGGGACGCGCCGGCCTTCCCCGGCTGGGCCACCCTCCCGTCGCATTACGACCTTGCCGGCGCGCGCAGCTGGCACTTCCTGTTCGCCTGGCTGCTGTTCGTCCCCGGCCTGCTGTTCTGGATCGTCAGCTTCCTCAACCGCCACGTCCAGCGCGACCTCGCGCCGAAGCGCGGCGAGCTGGTGCCGGGTCATATCTGGCACGACATCAAGAACCATGCGCGTTTGCGCTTTCCCAAGGGCGAGCAGGCGCGCGACTACAACATCCTTCAGAAGATGAGCTATCTCGGCGTCCTCTTCCTCCTGCTGCCGCTGATGGTGCTGACCGGCCTCGCCATGTCGCCGGGCATGGACGCCGCCTGGCCCTGGCTTCTCGAGCTGTTCGGCGGCCGCCCCTCGGCGCGCTCGATCCACTTCATCGTCGCCATGCTCCTTCTCGCCTTCATCCTCGTCCACCTTGCGATGGTGGTGCTGGCGGGGCCGATCAACGAGATCCGATCGATGATCACCGGCCGCTACCGCCTCCCTGAGGAGAAGCCGTGATGATCACGCGGCGGCAGACGCTCGTCACGCTCGGCACCGGGGGCGTCCTCCTGTCGGGCTGCGACCGGATCGGGCGATCCGCGGCGTTCCGAAGCGTCCAGGGCGCCGCCCAGTCGCTTACCATGGGCGCCCAGCGGCTGGTGATCGACCGGACCGCGCTCGCGCCCGAATATGCCGCCGCCGACATGTCGCCCAATTTCCGGACCAACGGCAACGTCATGCCGGGCTCGTCCGCCTATAAGGCGCATCTCGCCTCTAACTTCGCGAACTGGCGGCTGGTGGTCGACGGGCTGGTCCGGCGGCCGCTGGCGCTGTCGCTCGACCGCATCCGGAGCCTTCCGGCGCGCACCCAGATCACCCGCCACGATTGCGTCGAGGGCTGGAGCGCGATCGGCAAATGGACCGGCGTTTCCTTGAAGCTGCTGCTCGACGGGGCGGGGCTGAGGCAAGAGGCGCGCTATGTGGTCTTCCACTGCGCCGACGATTTCGGCGGGCGCCCTTATTATGAGAGCATCGACCTCGTCGATGCCTTCCACCCGCAGACCATCCTCGCCTGGGGAATGAACGACCAGCCGCTTCCGGTCGGCCACGGCGCGCCCCTCCGGCTGCGGCTCGAGCGCCAGCTCGGCTACAAGATGGCCAAGTACGTGATGCGGGTCGAGGCGGTGGACGATCTCGCCCGGATCGGGGGCGGCAAGGGCGGCTTCTGGGAGGATGCGTCCGGCTACCAATGGTATGCCGGCATCTGACCCTTAGGCGAGCGGGCGGAGGAGCAGAGTCTCGACCATCTCTCCAGCTTGGGCGGTCGGGGCCCCCGGCAGCCTCCGCACCAGCGCGTTGGCGGACGCCAGCGGAGTTTGCAGACTGCTGTCGAGGCGTGGGTCAGGCTCGACCAGGAGGCGGCCTTCCGGGTCGGCGCGGAGGGTCGCTCGCCAGTAGACCTCGCGGCTTCCGCCCGCCGGCATGGCGCGGGTCAGGGCGGCGAAGAGCGGGGGGCCGGCCTCGCTTCGCCCCAGCAAAGCGAAGAGGAGCGGCTTCAGCAGCAGGTGGGCGCAGACGAAGGCGGAGGCGGGATTGCCGGGAAGGCCGAGGACGAGGCGGCCATCGTCGAAGCGGGCGTGCCAGCAGGGCTTGCCGGGCTGGACGGCGATCCGCTCGAACAAAGTCCGCCCCGCCATCGCCTGGATTAGCGGCCGAAGCACGTCGCGCTCGCCGACCGACGCGCCGCCGAGCGGGACGAGGATGTCGGCCCCGAGATCGGCGGTGCGAAGCGCTTCCCCGCAACGCTCGCGATCGTCCGGCAGGATCGGATGGCGGATCGGGATCCCGCCCCAGTCGGCGACGAGCTCGGCAAGAGCGTAGGCCGCCGAATTTACTATGGCTCCGGCGTCGAGCGCGGAGCCGGGCTCGCGAAGCTCGTCGCCCGAGGCAAGGAGAGCGACCCGCGGCCGGTGGCGCACCTCGAGCGCGCCCAGATTGGCGGCGGCAGCGAGGCCGATCCGGGCAGGGGTGAGCAGCTCCCCGGCGCGGAGGAGCACCTCTCCCTTCCGGAAATCGCAGCCTGCCGCGCGGACGAAGCTTGCCTCGCCCGGCTTCCCGGATATCCGGATCCGGCCCCCGTCGCGCTCGACGATTTCCTGGACGACGATCCGGTCGGCGCCCCGCGGGACGACTCCGCCGGTGGCGATCCGGACCGCTGTTCCCGGCGTCACCGATCCGCCGAACGGAGCGCCCGCCGGTGCTTCGCCGATCACGGCGAGCACCGCGCCCGCCCTCGCGTCGGCGGAGTCGACCGCATAGCCGTCCATAGCGGAAACCGGATCGGGCGGCTGATCGCGTTCGGCGAGGATGTCGCCGGCGAGGGTTCTCCCGCCGCATTCCGCGATCGCCAGGGTTTCGGCTTCAACGGGCGGGATGTCCGCGAGCAGAAGCGCTCGCGCCTCGTCCAGCGAAATCAGGCTCATTCCTCCCGCCGCCAGTGGCCCGATTTGCCGCCTTTCTTCTCGACCAGCTCGATGGCTTCGATGCTCATCCCCCGGTCGGCGGATTTGAGCATGTCGTAGAGGGTGAGGCAGGCGACCGAGACCGCGGTCAGCGCTTCCATCTCGACTCCCGTTCGGCCGATCGTCCGCGCCTCGGCGGTGACGGCGAAACCGGGCAGGAACTCCTCCGGAGCGACGGTCACCGTCAGCGAGGTCAGCGGAAGCGGGTGGCAAAGGGGGATGAGATCGCCCGTCCTCTTCGCCGCCATCACGCCCGCCAGCTCGGCGATCCGTACCACGTCGCCCTTGGCGGCGGTCCCGGAAAGGGCGAGCTCGAGCGTCGCCCGTTCCATCCTGATCCGCCCGCGCGCGATGGCCGAGCGCTCGGTTTCCGGCTTGGCCGAGACGTCGACCATATGCGGCCGGCCACTTCCGTCGAGATGGGTGAGCTCGGCCATGATTATTCCGCCAGCCTCGGCATGATCTCAATCAGGTTGCACGGCCGGGTGCGGGCGTCGAGCTGGGGGGAGATCACCTCCCAGCCGTCGCGGACCGCTCCGCCGGAGCCGGGAAGGCAGAAGACGAAGGTGCCGTTGGCGAGCCCGGCGCAGGCGCGCGACTGGATGGTGGAAAGGCCGACGGAGCGGAAGCTGGCATTGTGGAAGACCACGGCGAAACCTTCGATGACCTTGTCGAACAACGGCGTCACCGCTTCAGGCGTCACGTCCCGGCCGGTGAGGCCGGTGCCCCCGGTCGTGATCACCGCGTCTACCGCCGGATCGTCGATCCAGGCCTGGACGGCGGCTCGGATTTGGTCGCGATCGTCTGGCACGATCGTTCGCCCGGCGAGGACGTGCCCCGCCGCCTCGACGGCGCTCGCCAGCCACCCGCCCGACGTGTCGGTCTCCAGGGTCCGGGTGTCCGAGACGGTCAGAACCGCGATCCTGACCGGGACGAAGCTCACGCCCATCGTGCTCTGTCCTTCACATCCGCCTCGCGCGCTTCGATCCAGCGAGGTCCGTCCGGGCCGTGCTCGCGCTTCCAGAAGGGCGCCTCGGTCTTCAGCCGGTCCATCATATAATCGACCGCCTCGAACGCGGCCCGGCGGTGCGCGGCGGCCGCGGCGACGAAGACGATCGGCTCGCCGGGCGCCAACGTGCCGTGGCGGTGGACGATGATGAGGCCGGCGAGAGCGAAGCGCGCGCGCGCATCCTCGCCGATCGTCGCGACCGCGCTTTCGGTCATAGCGGGATAATGGTCGAGATCGAGGCTGGAGACGCTTCCACTCTCGGAGCGGACCAGCCCAATGAAAGAAGCGACGGCGCCGGCGCCCGGAACGCGCGCGATGAAGGCCGCGAGCTCGGCGGCGGGATCGAAGGCATCGGCGTCGATCCGGATCATCCGCCGCTCATCGGCGGGAGGAAGGCGATCTCGTCGCCTTCGGCAACGGGGGCATTGCCGGGGTCGAGCTCGGCGTTCACGGCGATCCTGACCGAGGGATCGCGCAGAGCCGGATGCTCGCCGCCGAGCCAGGCGCGCAGGCTTTCCGTGTCGCGGACTCCCTCCGGCAGCGCGGCGGTCAGCGCCTTCGTGCCCACCGCGTCCTGCAATCGGCCGAAGAAGAGGATCGTCGCCATCTCAGCCGCCCGTCACCGACATGTGGCGCTCGACGGCGGGCAGGGAGCCCGGTCCCGGTATCGCGAAGTCGTGGCCGAGCGGCTTGCGGCCGATGGCCGAGTCGATCGCCGCGTCGAGAAGGGCGTCGTCTGCGGAGGCGCGCAGGGGCGTGCGCAGGTCCGCCTTGGCGCTCTGGCCGAGGCACAGATACATGTCGCCGGTGCAGGTCACCCGAACCCGGTTGCAGCCGTCGCAGAAATTGCGGGTCAGCGGGGTAATGAAGCCGATCGTCCCGCCTTCGTCGGTACGGACGTAGCGCGCCGGCCCGCCGGTGCGCCGGGGGAGATCGGTCAGGGTCCAGCGTCGCTCGAAGCGGCCGCGGACCTCGGTCAGCGGCACGAACTGGTCGGTCCGGTCGGCTTCGACCGAGCCCATCGGCATCACCTCGATGACCGTCAATTCCGCGCCCCGGGCGTGGGCCCACTCGGCGAGGGTGACGAGCTCCTCGAGATTGTCATGCGCGAGCGCGACGGCGTTGATCTTGACGGCGAGGCCGGCGGCAAGGGCGGCCTCGATTCCCGCGATCGCATCGTCGAGCCGGCCGCCGCGGGTGATCCGGGCGTAGATTGCGGGGTCGAGGCTGTCGAGGGAGACGTTGACCCGCCGCACGCCGAAGCGGGCGAGATCGGCGGCATGAGAAGCGAGCCGGGTCCCGTTGGTGGTCAGGGTCAGCTCGTCGAGCGCGCCGTCGCGAAGGAAGCGCGACAGGCCGGCGACCAGGTCCATGATGTCCTTGCGGACCAGGGGCTCGCCGCCGGTCAGCCTGAGCTTGCGGACGCCCTTGCGGACGAAGGCGGCGGCGAGGCGGTCCAGCTCGGCGAGGGTGAGAAGGTCGGCGCGGGGGAGGAAGGTCATCCGTTCGGGCATGCAATAGGTGCAGCGAAGGTCGCAGCGGTCGGTCACCGACAGCCGCAGATAGCTGATTGTCCGTCCAAACGGGTCGATCACGCGCCGGCTCCCAAGGTCTCGCCATAGAAGCGGATGGCCAGCCGGACCGCAACATAGAGGATGAGCAGGGCGGTGAGAATACGGACATAGGAAGGATCGAGCCGGCGGCTTCCGAGCGTCGAGCCGATCAGCCCGCCCGCGAGCGCCGCCGGCAAGAGCGGCCAATACGAGACCAGGATGCCGGCGCCGCTCCCCTTGGCGAGCTGGCCGGCGAGCCCCGAGATCGAGTTGGCGAGGATGAACACCGCCGACGTTCCGGCGATCGCGCGCGGGCTCCCCCAGCGCAGCATGTAGAGGAGGGGCGCGAGGAAGATGCCGCCACCGATCCCGACCACGCCGGCGAGGAAGCCGAGCACGCCGCCCGCCACCGGCTCCACCCAGCGGGATCGAAGACGCGGCGGCCCGTCGCGCTGCCAGCGTGGCTGCCAAAGCATCAGCAGCCCGGCGGCGAGCAGCGAAAGCGCCAGCAATCCGACGAAGACGAGCTCCCCCACGACCAGCCGTCCGCCGACCCACGCGAGCGGGATGGAGAGGGCGAAGAGGGGCCATATCCGCCTCAGGTCGACATGACCCTCCCGGGCGAACCGCCAGGTTCCGACCGAGACGACGAGGATGTTGCAGGCCAGGCTGACCACCGGCACCGCGCGATAGTCGGCCCCGGCGAGGACGAGCAGGGCGTTATAGGTGGACCCGCCGCCGAACCCGACGGCGGCGTAGAGCAAGGCGGTGAGGAAGAAGAAAACGGCGAGGGCGGGCATGACTCCGTCATTGCGAGGAGCGAAGCGACGAAGCAATCCAGCTTGGACGCTGCGCCGCTGGATTGCCGCGCTTCGCCCGCAATGACGGCCTTCCGCTCGCCCGATCAGTCCTCCTCGCCTTGCGCTCGATAGGGCGTTCGCGCTTCCGCCACCCGGCGATGGGTCCGCTCCTCTTCGTCGCGCACGTGCCGCCGAAGCACCTCGTCGATCCGCGCCTGCCATCCGGGCCCGGTAGCCCGGAAATAATCGAGCACCTCGCGCGACAGCGGCAGCGACTGGCGGACCGGACCGGTTCCGCTAGGATCGTCGGGTGCTTCCCGCGGTGCGAAAAGGGGGCGGCCTGCGGCTGCGGCCAGGCGGCGGCGCCTTTTCTCGAGAATGATCATCACCCATCCGAAGGCAGCCACCAGGAGGCCGATGATTGCGGGGCCGAATTCACCGACGGGGATGCTCCAATTCATGCTTCAGCCTCGGGCAACAGGAAGCCCAGTATTCGCCATCCGATGAAGCCCAGCAAGCTCGCCACCAGAAGCCAGAGCGTTGCCGGACCATCGAGACTTTTCTCCCACACGCGCGCACCGCATGCGGCGAGCAGCGCCGCGCACAGCGTCAGGCAGGTTCGAGAAAGCCTTCCATCGCCCGTTGCTGATCAGGATGTCCCTCATCGCCAAGGCCTTGTGCAATCAGGTTTCATCGAATTCCGAAGATATTCAGCATAGACCCAACGTTTTACAGCGCGCAAGGAGCGGCTGCAATCGTCAATGCCCTGACCGTTGGCCTCGCAGATAGGTCGCGGCGACCGCTCGGTCGTCGCCGAGGATCTGGAGGGCGAACAGGCGGTCGTGGAGCGAGGCGCCGGCCGAGCGGCGGGCGAGGAGCGGGGTGGCACGCTCGTCGAGGACGACGAAATCGGCTTCCTGGCCGGGGAGGAGGGCGCCGACCTTGTCGGCGATTCCGAGCACTCGGGCGCCGCCGGCGGTGGCGAGGTGGAGGGCCCGGAAGGGGTCGAGGCTGGCGCCCCTCAGCTGGCAGGTGCGGTAGGCTTCGCCGAGCGTGTGGAGAACCGAGAGCGTCGTGTTTGGATAGTGTTT
>JBJMTX010000049.1:0-67149 GCA_045811485.1 Allosphingosinicella sp. | reverse complement strand
GCAAGGCCCTTGGCCTCAGGCACATCCGGACCAGGCCATACACGCCGAAAACCAACGGCAAAGCCGAACGCTTCATCCAGACCAGCTTGCGCGAATGGGCCTACGCCCAGGCCTATCCGACCTCAGAGCATCGCAAGGCCGAGCTGCCGCGGTGGCTCCACCAATATAACTGGCACCGCCCGCACGGCAGCCTACAATCCCGAACACCCATCAGCCGTCTCGGCCTGGACGTGAACAACCTGTTGAGGCTCCACACCTAGCCCTCCGCCGCTCCAAGGGCCATCAGGGCAAAGGTCGCGAGCCAGTGCTCGCCCATATAATCGCCGGCGACATGGGAGAGGCTCGAGTCGAGATGCTCTTCGGCGGTCCGGCGGGCGATGTCGGCAAGCTCCGGCGGAAGCCCAGCCGCGAGGCTCCGCCAGCACCAGGCGCGGCTGAGGTTGAGGCCGTCGAGATGGACGATCTTGCCGTCGCTTCGGTCGGAAACCGTGGCCGGCGTGAACAGGCTGCACGGCTGGCGCTCCGCCATGTCCGGGAGGAAGGTGCCGAACCACGGTCCGAACGCGCCTTCAGGAACGGCGCGGAACATGAGCAGGGCCTCGCAGAGCCCGCCCGAGAGGAACTCGTCTCCGCCCGGCTCCCAGCCGTGATAGGCGCGATCCTCGCCGAACCAGTCGAGCGCGCGTTCGCGGATCAGGCCGACCAGCGCGGGATCGTTGGCCTCGGCCCATTCCAGCGCGAGGATGAGGGCGAAAGCGGTGTTGAAATGGGTCCCGACGCGCAGGGGATAAGTAAGCTTGGGAAGGAACAGGGCGAAGCGCTCCGCGAAGGCTCGGGCGAGCGGTTCGAGATCCTCCGCCCAGGCGCGGTCCTGATGACGCTGCGCTTCGCGGTGAAGCGCGAGCAGCCACGCCCAGCCATAGGGCCGCTCGAACCCGCCCGAATAGGCGCGGTCGAGATAGTCGAGCTCGCCGGCGACGTTCGCGGCCGTGAGCCTTTCATCGGCCAGCGCCTCCACCCTCGAGGCGACCGGAAGCTCCGGAAACAGCCGCCGAACCTTCAGAATCGTCCACCAGCCGTGGACGCAGCTGTGCCAGTCGAAGCTTCCGAAGAAGATGGGATGGAGCTCTCTCGGCGAAAGCACGTCCTCCGGTCCGTCCATGACGTGATCGAGCTTGTGCGGATATTCGCGCGCGAGGTGGCCGAGGGCGATCTCGGCGAAGCGGGCGGCGGTCTCGGGGGTGAGGGCGTGGGGCATCGCCTGCGTCTAATGCATTCCCACGCAAATGGCAGGCCGGCCTTCCCCACACCAGAGCGATGTCAATTCCTGCGTTGCTCGGCGGCACGCCAGGCGGCCGGCGACAGACCGAATTCGGCGGAGAACCAGCGCGCGAACGCGCTGGGCGTTGAATAGCCGGTCAGGGCCGCGACGGAGGTCACGCTGCGGCTGGAGGTCGAAAGGTAGCGCAGCGCCAGCTCCCGGCGGACGTCGTTGAGCAGGCTCGCATAGGTCTGCTTTTCCTTCTCGAGCAATCGCTGGAGCGCTCGGGCATGAAGGCCGAGAGTCGCTCCGACCTGCTCGAGGCTCGCCCGTCCCGCCGGCAGAAGCAATTGCAGCGAGCGCCGCGCGCGAGTGACGATCCGGCCGTCGTCCGGAGCGGGCGCGAGCATGTCCAGATAGCGCCGAGCATGCTCCGCCATGATCGGCTGGGCCGCCGGATTGGGCACGTCCATCGACGAGGCTCCGCAAACGAAGCCGTTGAAATCGCTCGCGAAGACCAGGGGACAGTCGAATATCCGGCGGTGGACGGCGAGATCGGGAGGGGCATCGTGAACGAAATGGGCGCTTTCCGGACGCCAGTCGCCGCTGACGAAGGCGGTCACCAGCTTGTAGGTCACCGCCATCATCAGCTCGATCGCCTGCCGTCCGGCCAGCCCCCCGACGATGTCGGTGTGGAAGATCGCGACTCCGTCCGCTTCCTCCAGGCTGAAGGCGAAGGCCTCCCCGAGCATCGATTGATATTGAACCAGCGCCTCCATGAGCGCCCGGGCGCTGCGTTCATGCTGGAGGAGAAGGCTGACCGCTCCCACGCTGAAAGCCGAGCGGGATTCCGCCATGTGCAGCCCGAAGCTGATGCAGCCCGATTCCCTGGCGGATTCCTCGAGCAGCCGGCTCGCCGGAGCGATCGCGATGAGCTGCTCGGGATCGGTCAGGCTCTGAGGGCTGATGCCCTGACGGCGGAGCATCTCATAGGGATCGAGGCCGACGAAGCGAGCCACTTCGAAGTAATTGGTCAGCGCGGCGGCGCGAACCTGAGGCAGCACGATCGCCTCCCTTCGCCCTTGCTCCGGCGGCGGCCCGCCCCGTCGGCGAGCCGATTCATTGCCGCGGCGCGAACTGGACGGTCTTTGTCGTGATCCGAACAGCCCGCGGTCGGCAAACAAAGTAAAGCGAAGCTTTCGGGACTAGTCGACGAAGAGTCAACCGCCCTGCTTGTGAAGCGCGACAGTGCGTTCATAGTCCCGAAATGTGTTTGCCGGAGTTTAAATGAATACATCCGATATGGACTTACGTCGGCCGTGGACGCCGTCCGACTCGCATTGCGTCACGAACGGGCCGGATGCTCGGCTGCGTCTCGCGGCCCTCTCGACGATCGCGGCGATACTCGTGCGGGAGATCAGCCGGCCGATCGCCGCCGCGACCGACTCCCTCCACGGCTGCGCCCGCCGGCTGCACGCCCCGGAGCGGAATGACGACGATCTGCTGTCGACGATCGAGCATGCGGGACGGGAGATGGTGAAGGCCGGCGAGATCCTGCGACGGATGGACGGCTTCATCGCCACCGGCCGGATCGACGGGCGCACCGAGAGCCTGACGGCGATGGTCGAAACCGCTGGAAGGGATCAGCTCTGCCCCGACGGCGTCGCGGTGAGCATCGAAACCGCGATCGGCCCGGGCGCGGACCTGGTCGCTGTGGACCGAATCCTGATCGAGCAGGTCTTCACCATCCTGTTCGAGAATGCCTGCGAGGCCCTCGCCGGCCGCGACGATCGCCGGATCGCGATACGCGCGTCGCGGCTCGGCAAGAATGTCGAGCTTCGAATCCAGGACAACGGACCGGGCCTCACCGACTATCAGTTCGTCCATCTCTTCGATCCGCTGTTCACCGCCAAGGCACGGGGAATGGGGCTTCAGCTGCCGATCTGCAGGACGATCGTCGAGGCCCATGGCGGCCGGCTCCGGGCGGAACGCCCGGCGGCCGACGGCACCACCTTCGCCCTGACGCTGCCCGCGGCGGATTGAGGGAGGGCGATCTTGCGCCCGCGCCCAAAACCACCGAAACGGCTTATCCCGCCGTCCGCGGCCGTCCGAACAAGATCATCGCCTGCGAACTGAAGATCAGCGTCCGGACGGTCAAATCCTATCGCGCCCATCTGTTCCGGCGGCTGGGCGTCCGAAGCGTCGCCGAGGCGGTCCGGATTGCGCTGGCGGTAGGGGTGGACGGACGCTGAAAGCGGCGGTCCGCCGTCAGCGGAACGCCAGGAAGTAGATGAGCGCGATGTTGCAGGCGAGCAGCGGCAGCGCGGTTCCGATCTGAGCCTTGATCACTCCGTTGCGGTCCTTGAGCTCCAGCAAGGCCGCCGGCACCATGTTGAAGTTGGCGGCCATCGGGGTCATCAAAGTCCCGCAAAAGCCGGCGAGCATTCCGATCGCTCCGATCACCGCCGGATCGCCGTGATAATGGTGGATGAGCAAGGGCACGCCGATCGCGGCCGCCATCACCGGGAAGGCGGCGAAGGCGTTGCCCATGATCATCGTGAACAGGGCCATTCCGAGCGCGAAGACGAGCACGGTGACGAAAATGCTGCCCTCGGGGATGACCGACTTCGCCATCGCTCCGATCACGTCGCCGACTCCGGCGGCGGCGAAAAGGACTCCGAGCGCGGCGAGCATCTGCGGAAGCACCGCCGCCCAGCCGATCGCATCGATCAGCCGCCGTCCCTCCTGGAGCGGGGCGGCGACCGGCGGCCGAAGCCAGACGTAAAGGACGGCGAGCGCGATCAGGGCGCCGAGGCAGAGGAAGACGTAGGTCTCCCGCTTCGCCTCGATCAGACCGAGGGCGCCGAGCGGCGTGTAATTGTAGACGAGCGTCCCGATCAGCGCCGTCGCCGGGATGATCAGCGCCGGCAGGAAGAGGCTGTTGCCGAGCCGCTCGGACCAGGTGCGGCGCTGTTCCTCGCTCGTCGTCGGCGGATGGCTTCGCCCGATCAGGCCGAAGCCGGCGAGGCCGGCCAGGCCGAGCACGAGCAGGCCGTTGGCGAAATCGCCGAGCCAGTCGCCGGCGAGCAGGCTGAGAACCATAAGCCCCCAGAAGGCGGCATTGCCGAGGCGCTTGCGGTTGGAGCGGTCGAGCGCGCTCAGCAGCGCGAAGGCCGCGAACATCGCGCCGGTGAGACCATAGGCCCAATGCATCGTGATCATGACGGCTCACCGTTCCCCGGCGAAGGCCGGGGCCCAGCTTCGGCCTCAGGACTGGGCCCCGGCCTTCGCCGGGGAACTCCAAGTCGCCGGTCCAGAATCAGCAGCCGCGCGCCCTGGATCAAAGTCGCCAGGATCGCCGACGGGATGGCCCACACGGCCAGCTCGAACGGCGCCAGAACGATTCCGTAGGTGGCGAGGATTTGCTGGATGAGGATGATCGAGCCGATCGCGATAAAGATGTCCTCGCCGAAGAACAGGCCGATATTGTCGGTCGCGGCCGAGAAGCTCTTGATCCGTTCGGTCGAGTCCTCGTCGAGCGCGCCATGCTGCTTCTCGGCGGCGGCGAGCGCCATCGGAACGACCAGCGGCCTTACCGTCTGCGGATGGCCGGCGATCGAGATCAGGCCGAGCGCCGCCGAGCCCTGGCGGAAGAGCATGTAGACGATCAGAAGCCGGCCGACCGTCGCCGCCCGGATTCGCCTGATCGCCGCCGCCGCGCGCTCCTGCAGCCCGTGCCGCTCGAGCAGGCCGATGACGGGCAGGACGATCCAGACGATGGCGATGATCCTATTGTCGTTGAACGCCTTGCCGAAGGTGGAGATGACCTTGACCAGGTCCATTCCAGCGATGAGCCCAGTGGCGATCGCCGCCACGGTGACGACGATCATCGGATTGAGCCGAAGTGCGAAGCCGGCGACGACGATGAGGATTCCGAGCAGGACGAAATAGTTCATGGCACCGTCATCCCGGGCTTGACCCGGGACCCAGGAACACCGGTTCTTCCGGAAAGGACAGTGTTCATGGGTCCCGGCTTTCGGGTTCCCAAAAAAGTAATACTTTTTTGGGGTCCCCCCCGGGATGACGAGGGGCACCATAGCCTCCCCCTCCAGGCGTCTCGATCACGAACATATCGCCCTCTCGCATCTCCGCCGAGGCCGTGGCCGTGAGGGTCTCGACCGTCCCATCCGCCCTTATCACCTGGTTGACCCCCGGCTCGGCGTCGCCGCCGCCCTCGATCCCGCGCGGCGGC
Organism: Allosphingosinicella sp.; assembly: GCA_045811485.1. Lineage (GTDB taxonomy): Bacteria > Pseudomonadota > Alphaproteobacteria > Sphingomonadales > Sphingomonadaceae > Allosphingosinicella. The sequence goes on along the minus strand of JBJMTX010000049.1, from coordinate 61,636 downwards.
ACCTCGCGCCGGTTGGAGAGGATGTTGGCGCGCATCCGCTCGCGGAAGCGGATATGGCGCTCGACTCCGTCGCCGCCTTTGTGGCGCCCCTCCCCGCCCGAGCCGCGGCGGATGGCGAAGCGCTCGACCAGCACCGGAAGCCGGGTCTCGAGCACCTCGGGATCGGTGAGGCGGCTGTTGGTCATATGGGTCTGGACCGCGCTCGCTCCGTCGAAATCGGGCCCGGCGCCGGCGCCGCCCGCGATCGTCTCATAATATTGATGGCGGTCGTTGCCGAAGGTGAAATTGTTCATCGTCCCCTGGCTCGGCGCGAGCGCCCGGCAGGCGGCGAAGAGGGCGTCGGTGATGACCTGGCTGGTCTCGACATTGCCGGCGACGACGGCGGCCGGGTAATTCGGGTTCAGCATCGAGCCTTCGGGGACGACGAGCGTGATCGGCCTCAGGCAGCCGTCGTTCATCGGGATGATGTCGTCCACCATGGTCCGGAAGACGTAGAGCGTCGCCGCCCGGCAGATCGAGTAGGGCGCGTTGAAATTGTTCGGCTGCTGGGCGCTGGTGCCGGTGAAGTCGACGGTGGCGGAGCGGCTGGCGGAGTCGACCCTCACGCTCACGCAGACCTCGGCGCCATTGTCCATCGCGTAGCGGAAATCGCCGTCGCCGAGGCGGCCGATCAGCCGGCGCACCGATTCCTCGGCATTGGCCTGGACGTGGGCCATGTAGGCGTCGACGACGTCGCGGCCATATTCGCCGGCCACGCGGCGCATCTCGGCGGCGCCGCGGGCGCAGGCGGCGATCTGGGCCTTGAGATCGGAGAGATTGCGGTCGGGATTGCGCGCCGGCCAGGGACCGGACGCGAGCAGGGCGCGGATCTCCGCCTCCAGCAACCGGCCTTCGTCGACGAGCAGGACGTTGTCGAGCAGCACGCCTTCGTCCGCGATGGTATGGCTGTCTGGCGGCATCGAGCCGGGCGCGATTCCGCCTATGTCGGCATGGTGGCCCCGCGCGGCGACGTACCAGGCGGGCCCGGAGTCGCCGTCCTGCGCGAAGACCGGCATGATGACGGTGATGTCGGGAAGATGGGTGCCTCCGCGATAGGGGGCGTTGAGCACATAGACGTCGCCCGGCCGGATCCCGCGACCATCCCTGCCCTGACCTCGCGCCTCGATGATCGTCCGGATCGAATCGCCCATCGAGCCGAGATGGACGGGGATGTGCGGCGCGTTGGCGATCAGGGCGCCCGTCTGGTCGAACAGGGCGCAGGAGAAATCGAGCCGCTCCTTGATGTTGACCGAGGAGGCCGTGTTCTGGAGCGCGACCCCCATCTCCTCGGCCACCGCCATGAACAGGTTGTTGAAGACCTCGAGCATGACCGGGTCGGCGTCGGTGCCGACCGCGCGGGCGCTTTCGCGGGCCTTCGAGCGGGTGAGGATGAGGTTGCCAAGGGGGTCGACCTCGGCCTGCCAGCCGGGCTCGACGACGGTGGTGGCGGAAGGGTCGACGATGAGGGCGGGGCCGGGGATAAGGGCGCCGGGAGCGAGGTCGGCTCGGTCGAACAAGGGAAATTCCTCCCCGAGCCTGCCTAGGGGAGGGGGACCGCCGCCGCCAGGCGGTGGTGGAAGGGCAGATGCGGCTATTTCCCCTCCACCAGGCTTCGCCTGGTCCGCCTCCCCGAGCAAGCTCGGGGAGGAATTCAGACCGACCGCTTCGACGATCGCCGTCTCGACCACCACTGCCGTTTCCGACGAGACGAATCCGAACCGAGTCCGGTGCGACTCTTCGAAAGCGGCCCGCATCTCCTCGAACGGCCCCGCCTTCACCTCGAGGCTGCTGTCGCTTCCCTCGTACCTGAGCGCCGCGCGCCGTTTCAGCTCGACGCCCTCCACCCCCTGCTCCTTCAAAGCCGCTTCCGCCTCGCTCCCCAGTTCGGCCAGCACATCCTCCAAGGCCTCCCCGCCGACGCTCCGCTGCCTGAGCTCGACCATGTCCGCCAGCCCCATTCCATAGGCCGAGAGCACACCCGCCAGCGGGTGGATCATCACCCGCTCCATGCCGAGCGCGTCGGCGACGAGGCAGGCGTGCTGGCCGCCGGCGCCGCCGAAGCAGGCGAGCGTGTAGCGGGTGACGTCGTGGCCGCGGGCGATCGAGATCCGCTTGATCGCGCTCGCCATGTTGTCGACGGCGATCCTGACAAAGCCCCGGGCGACCGCCTCGGCATCCATGCCGACTTCGGCGCCGATCCGCTCGCACAGGTCGAGCGAGGCGGCGGAGTCCATCGGCTGGTCGCCCCCGGGCCCGAACACGCGCGGGAAACGGTCCGGCCGGATCTTGCCGAGGACGACGTTGCAGTCGGTGATGGTGAGCGGCCCGCCGCGCCGGTAGCAGGCCGGCCCCGGCACCGCCCCGGCGCTGTCGGGCCCGACCCGGAAGCGCGCTCCGTCATAATGGCAGACCGAGCCGCCGCCCGCCGCCACACTATGGATTTCGAGCATCGGCGCGCGCACGCGAACGCCGGCGACCACCGTCTCGTTGGTCCGCTCGTAGGCGCCGGCGAAGTGCGAGACGTCGGTCGAGGTGCCGCCCATGTCGAAGCCGATGATCCGCTCGAACCCCGCCTCTCCCGCCGTCTTCACCATCCCGACGATTCCGCCGGCCGGCCCGGAGAGGATCGCGTCCTTGCCCTGGAAGGCGGAGGCATCGGTCAGCCCGCCCGAGGATTGCATGAAGAAGAGGCGCGCCGCCCCGCCCAGCGCCGCGACGACGCGGTCGACGTAGCGGCGAAGCACCGGCGACAGATAGGCGTCGACCACCGTCGTATCGCCGCGCCCGACGAGCTTGATCAGCGGCCCGACCCGGTGGCTCGCCGAAACCTGGGTGAAGCCGATCTCCCCGGCCAGCGAAGCCAGCGCCGCCTCGTGCGCCGTCCACCGCCAGCCGTGCATCAGGACGATGGCGACGGCGCGGTAGCCCGCCTCATGCGCGCTTGTAAGCGAAGCGCGTGCTGCATCGAGGTCGAGCGGCCGAAGCACCTCGCCTTCGGCGGTGACCCGCTCGCCTATCTCGATCACGTCGGTGTAGAGCGCCTCGGGAAGGACGATCCGCCGCGCGAAGATGTCGGGCCGGGCCTGGTAGCCGATCCTGAGCGCGTCGCCGAAGCCGCGGGTGATGGCGAGGACGAGCTTCTCGCCCTTGTGCTCGAGCAGGGCATTGGTAGCGACCGTCGTGCCCATCTTGACCGAATCGATCGGCGCCTCGCCGTGCTGGGCCGTCAGCCGCCTGATCCCCTCGACGGCGGCGTCGTCATATTGACCGGGATTGTCCGAGAGCAGCTTGGCGACGTGCACCCGCCCGTCGGGCGCTCGGGCGACGATGTCGGTGAAGGTGCCGCCGCGGTCGATCGAGAAGGACCAGCCTTTCGTCATCCGCGGCGGCTACCGGCTCAGCCGCCAATATGGGTCTGCGAGACCATGCAGTAGAGCATCGGAATCGACAGGATGAGGTTGATTCGCGAGGCCATCATCGCCGTCGACGCGGCCCTGGCCTTGGCGGTGTCCTCGGCGGCGACCAGACCGAGCGCCTTCTTCTGGTTCGGCCAGATCACGAACCAGACGTTGGCGGCCATGATCAGGCCGAGCCACATGCCGATCCCGATCGCCCTGTAGCCCTCGCTGAGGGTCAGTGCGCGCATGCTGAAGCCGCCCTGCTGGGTCTCGGCGACGAGAAGGCCGAGGATCACCGTCGCAAGCGCCGACCAGCGGAACCAGAAGAGCGCGGCGGGCGCGATATATTTGGAGACCGCCGGCTTCAGCTCGGCCGGCACCGAGGGCATGGTCGGGATCTGGACGAAGTTGAAATAGTAAAGCAGGCCGATCCACAGCACGCCGGCGAAGACGTGGACGTAGCGCAGGAACTGGGGCCAGGGATAGGAACCGTCGCCGAGCAAGGCGCCGTGAAGCCCGAACATCGCCGCGATCAGGAGCACGATCCCGATCACCAGCGCGAGGTGGAAGTTGCCGAGTATCTTGGCCATCGAAACCCCCTGTGGTTGTGGTTGGCGACGCTCTAACGCACGGGGCGGTCCAAGGGTAGCCCAATGTGGACTTGCCGGGCCTGCGGCGAGCCGCCAAGCCGGCGCCATGTCGAGGTCCCATCTCGAAGCGATCTGGCGGGCGGGGATGGAAGCGTGCCTGCCGGAGCGACTGGTGCCGCCCCACCTGCCGGAGCCGCCGCCGGGCCGGACGATCGTTCTGGCCCTCGGCAAGGCGGCGGTGCCGATGGCGCGCGTGGTCGAGTCGCTTTGGGCGGGGCCGCTCTCGGGCCTGGCCGTGGCGCCGCGCGGCGGCGAAGCATCGCTCGAGCGGATCGAGTTGCTCGGCGCCGCCCATCCGGTTCCCGATGAGAGCAGCGTGGCGGCGGCGGAGCGGCTGCTCGCTCTGGCGCAGGAGGCGGGGCCGGACGACCTCGTCCTCGTGCTGCTCAGCGGAGGTGCTTCGGCCCTCGCCTGTCTTCCCGGCGAGGGACTGACGCTGGCGGCGAAGCAGGCGCTCACCACCGCCTTGCTCCGCTGCGGCGCGAGCGTGCGCGAGATCAATTGCGTCCGCCGCCATCTCTCGGGGTTCAAGGGCGGCCGCCTCGCGCTCGCCGCCGCTCTGGCGAGGCTGGTGACTCTGGCGCTGTCGGACGTGCCCGGCGACGCTGCCGCCGATATAGGGTCCGGCCCGACGGCGGCCGATCCCACGACCGCCGATGAGGCACGCGCCATCCTCGACCGCTACCGGGTCGACCCGCCCTCGGCCGGCTGGTCCGAGACGCCGCGCGAGGTCCCCGGCGACTATCGTCTGATCGGCTCGGGCCGAACCGCGCTCGAAGCCGCCGGAGCCGAGGCGCGGCGGCTCGGCTACGCCGTGCGACTCCTCGAATCCGAAGGCGAGGCGCGCGAGGTCGGCCGCGAGCATGCCGCGCTCGCGCTCGCCGCCCCGCCCGGCACGGCCCTCATCTCGGGCGGCGAGCTGACGGTGACGGTGCGCGGGCCCGGCCGCGGCGGCCCCAACCAGGAATATGCGCTCGCGGCGGCGCTCGCGCTGACCGGCGCGCAAGGCATATCCGGGCTCGCCGCCGACACCGACGGGATCGATGGGGCGAGCCACGCCGCCGGCGCTTTCTTCGGCTGCGGCGCCGAGGGCGGCGACGCGGCGCTCGAGACCAATGATTCGGGAAGCTGGTTCGCCCGGAACGGCGGGCTGTTCGTCACCGGCCCGACCGGAACCAACGTCAGCGACCTTCGAGTGATCCTCACCGGCTCGTCAAAGGCGGAGTCTGGGGCTAACGCCGGGCGATGAGCGAATGGACGATCGGGATCCTCGGCGGCTCCGGCCTCTACGAGATGGAGGCCCTGGAGGAAGCGCAGTGGATCGAGATGGCGACGCCGTGGGGGCCGCCGTCCGACGCGCTCCTCATCGGCCGCCTGCACGGGGTCAGGTTCGTCTTCCTCCCGCGCCACGGCCGGGGACACCGAATCCCGCCGAGCCAGGTCAATGCCCGCGCGAACATCGACGCCCTCAAGCGCGCCGGCTGCACCGATATCGTCGCCGTTTCGGCTGTCGGCTCGCTTCGCGAGGCGCTCGAGCCGGGCCGCTTCGTCCTCGCCGACCAGTTCATCGACCGGACCTTCGCGCGCGAGAAGAGCTTCTTCGGGCCCGGGCTTGTTGCCCATGTCTCGATGGCCGATCCGGTCTGCCCGCGCCTGTCGGAAAGGATGGCCGCCGCCGCCAAAGCCGCCGGGGCGGAGGTGGCCCGCGGCGGCACCTATCTCGCCATGGAGGGCCCCCAATTCTCCTCCCGGGCCGAAAGCGAGCTCTACCGGAGCTGGGGCTGCGACCTGATCGGGATGACGGCGATGCCCGAGGCCAAGCTCGCCCGCGAGGCCGAGCTTCCCTACGCCCTCGTCGGAATGGTCACCGATTACGATTGCTGGCGCCGGGGGGAGGAAGCGGTCGAAGTCTCGGCGATCGTCGCAAGGCTCATGGCCAATGCGGCGACGGCGCGGCGGATGATCGAAGCATTTGCGGAGGCGCTGCCCGAGAAGCGGCCCGCCTCGCCGATCGACACCAACCTCGATTCGGCGATTATCACCGCGCCCGCCGCCCGCGATCCGTCGCTGGTCGCGAAGCTGGATGCCGTGGCGGGACGGGTGCTGGGAAGGCCTTAGCCCGCTTTCTCCCCGATCGGCATCTCGAAGGCCCGCTCGCGGATCCAGCGGCTTGCGATCAGCTTCTCGCCCCGGGTGACCGGAAGCCCGGCATGGCCGGAATCCGGATCGCCGCCGCCGTCGGGGGCGGTGTTGCGGAAGAGGATGGCGTCGCCGGTCCTGCCCTTGAGCTTGAGGCCGGGCGTCGGAAAGAAGGTCTCGCCGCCTTCGTAATCCTCGTTGAGCCAGACCATGAACGTCATCGCCCGCTGGTTGGCGAAGCCGGGGATGGCGTCGAAATGAGGCTTGTACTCGCCGCCCGGCCGGTAGCGCAGGACCTGCAGCGGCTCGCCCTGCTCCGGCGTGGTTCCGCTTGCGGCGGCGAGGCGGCGGTTCAAGGCGTGGACGGCGGGATTTTCGAGCGGCCAGGTGAAGCCGACGCTGTCGCAGACCCGCACGGGATCCGGCCCCTGCCGGCCCGATGCCGGATCGATCACCACCGCCGGTTCCAGCATCGGCGCCGCCGCCCGGGCGAGGTACGCGCATTCGGCTGGTGAGAAGAGACCGGCAAAGCGGATGATGAGGGGCGATGGGCAGAGAGTCTCCCCGCGCGGAGCGGCCTGCGGATCGCCCTCGGGCGTCAGCGCCATCGCCTCGATCGCTTCGAGCTCGCGCCGGCTGCGCGGATTCGCCTCGGCGAGCGCCGCCAGCAGCCGGAGCGCCGTCGCCCAGTCGCGCGGCCCGCCGACGCCGGCGGCCAGGAAATTGGCGTAGATGATTGCGGCGCCGACCTGTCCGGCGCCCGCCGACTGCCGGAACAGCTCGCGCGCGCCGGCCAGGTCCCGGCCGCCGCCCTCGCCGCGGAGCTTGGCTGCCGCCGAGTCGAACAGGGCCTGGGCGTCAGCCATAGAGCCGCGCGATCCGCTCGGCGCTCATCCCCGACCGGTAGAGGGCGAGGCAGAGCAGGTTGCGAAGCGAACGCCGCAGCCAGCCGTCCCGCCGCCAGCGATCGGGCGAGGTCAAAGCCGCCACGCCGAGGCGTTCGATACGGGGGCCGCCGATGCGCCGGACGAGGTCGACATCCTCCATCAGCGGCAGGGGCCGGAAGCCGCCCGTTTGGTCGTAGAGCCGGCGTGAGATGAGCAGGCCCTGGTCTCCGTAGGGCAGGCCGAGCAGCCGCACCCTCAGCGCCACCCCCGCTTCGACGAGGCGGGCCTGCCATTCGCACGCGTCGAGCCGGAAGCGGAAGCAGGCGGCCTTGCCGCGCTGTCGCTCGATATGGCGGTCGGCCGCTTCCCGCCAGCCAGGCGCGAGCAGGGTGTCGGCATGGAGGAAGAGCAGCCAGTCGCCCGCGGCCGCCGCGGCGCCGGCGGCAAGCTGGACGCCGCGCCCCGGCGCCGAGCGGACGACCCGCGCGCCGTTGCGCTCGGCAATGGCCGGCGTGCCGTCTGTCGAGCCGCCATCGACGACGAGGATTTCATCGGCCTCGCGGACCGCGACGATGCAGGGCCCGATCCAGTCGGCGGCGTCGAGCGCGGGAATGACGACCGAGATCAAGTCAGCCTGAGCAGCTGGCGCCGCCGAGCACGCAGAAGCGGGCGCAATGGGGGTGGTTGAGGCTGATCGTGGCGGAGCCGCCGGCCAGCGTCGGGCCGAGCGCGAACCGGGGATCGTAGGGAAGCAAGGTGCAGGCGACGACGTGCGGTCGATCCGCTCCCTTTGCCTTCACCACCATCCGGCTCGACGCGCACATCATCGCCGCGGGGGCGACGTCGAGGATGCCCCAGCAGGCTTCGCTGATCTCGGGCACGTCGGCCGACGGATCCATCGGCGGGAAGAGGACGAGCCCGGACTCTACCCTCAGCGCCTCCCGTTCGAACAGAGCGGCATAGCCGGCACGGGCGGTCTCGGCGGCCTCTCCCGGGAGCTGGCGTCCGGCGACGGCGGTCCGGAAGCCGTTCCCCTCGAGCCAGCGCAGGCCGTCCAGCGCCTTCGCCCATGTCCCGCCGCCGCGCTCGGCCTCGTGGACCGCCGGGCTGTGATGGTCGAGGCTGACGCGGAAGGTCAGCCGCTCGCGCGGAAGACCGAGCAAGTCCGCCTCGAAGCGCCGCATCGGCCGCATCGCGTTGGTGAGGACGAGCACCTCGAAGCCGAGCCCCAGCGCGGCGGAGAGCATCGCCACGATCTCGCGATTCATGAACGGCTCGCCGCCGGTGAAGCCGATCTCGCGGGCGCCCAGGGCCAGCGCCTCGTCGAGGTATGGCTCTATCTCGGCCAGCGTCGGATAGACGAGCTTATCGTTCACCGGCGAGCTTTCGATATAGCAGCTCGCGCAGGCCAGGTTGCACAGGGTGCCGGTGTTGATCCAGAGCGTCTCGAGCCGATCCAGCACGACATGAGCCCGCTTCTCACCCTTCGCGGTGACGAGAGGATCGCGAAACTTGGCCGGATCGAGCGGCCGCGCCTCCGGATCGGCGAAGGGGGACTTCGGGGCGGCGAGGACCGTGGCCATCAACCGAGAATAGGCGAAAAGAGCAGGCGGTGTTAGGCCCCCAAAGCCCTCTCCCATGAAGAACGGGAGAGGCGGATTGCGGGAGCAGGTCGATGAAGCGGGGAACCCAGCGCCGAATCCTTCTCCTGCTCCTGATCGTCCTCGCCATATCGGCATTCTTCATCCTCGACCTCGGCCAGTATCTCACCCTCGACAGCCTCAAGGCGCGCCGGGACGGGCTCGCCGCTTTGGTCGAGGCGAGGCCGCTCGTCGCCATCGCCGCTTTCTTCCTCGTCTACGTCGCCGTCACCGCCCTCTCCCTTCCCGGCGCCGCGATCATGACCCTCGCGGCGGGGGCGATCTTCGGCTTGTGGCGAGGCACGATCATCGTCTCCTTCGCCTCGACGATCGGGGCCAGCCTCGCCTTCCTGTCGTCGCGCTATCTGCTTCGCGACTGGGTGAAGCGGCGCTTCGCCGGGCGGGTGGCGGCGATCGACCGCGGGATCGAGGGCGATGGCGCCCTCTATCTGCTCAGCCTTCGCCTCATTCCCGCTTTCCCCTTCTTCGTCGTCAACCTCGCCATGGGGCTGACGGCGATCCGGCTCGCCCTCTTCTATCCGGTCAGCCAGATCGGGATGCTGCCCGGAACCCTGGTCTACGTGAATGCCGGGACCCAGCTTGCGCGGATCGAGCGCCCGTCGGACGTGCTTTCGCCGATGCTGATCGGCTCGTTCGTCCTGCTCGGCCTTTTCCCCCTGCTCGCGAAATGGGCGGTGGGGCGGATCAGGGCGCGCCGTGTCTATCGCGGCTGGCGGCGGCCGCGCCGCTTCGACCGCAACCTCATCGTCATCGGCGCCGGCGCCGGCGGCCTCGTCACCGCCCTCATCGGCGCGACGGTGAAGGCGAAGGTGACCCTGATCGAGAAAGGCGAGATGGGCGGCGACTGCCTCAACACCGGCTGCGTCCCCTCCAAGGCGCTGATCCGAAGCGCCCGAGCCGCCCACGAGATCCGGACCGCCGCCGATTACGGCCTCGTCGCCGCCTCGCCCGAGGTTCGATTCGACGAAGTGATCGAGCGCATCCACCGCCTCGTCGCCGAGATCGCCCCGGCCGACAGCGTCGAGCGCTACACCGGCCTCGGAGTCGACGTCCGCAAGGGCCATGCCCGGCTGGTCGATCCCTGGACGGTGGAGATTGACGGCGGCGACCGGCTGACGGCGCGGGCCATCGTCATCGCCGCCGGCGGGGAGCCGTTCGTCCCGGACATCCCCGGCCTGGCCGGGTGCGGCTATCTTACCAGCGACACGATGTGGGAGGCGCTTCGCGGCCGGGCGAAGGTGCCCGAGCGGATCGCCATCGTCGGCGGCGGCCCGATCGGAACCGAGATGGCCCAGGCCTTCGCCCGGCTTGGGGCCAAGGTGACCCAGGTCGAGCACGGGCCTCGGCTCCTGCCGAAGGAGGATGAGGAAGTCTCGGCGCTGGTCGCGGACGTGCTTCGCGAGGAAGGGGTGGACGTTCTCACCGGCCACGAGGCGGTGCGGGTCGAGGGCAAGACCCTGATCGTCCGCGCCGCCGGGGAACGGGCGATCCCCTTCGACGAGATCATTATCGCCGTCGGCCGCAAGGCGCGCCTCACCGGCTACGGGCTCGAGGCGCTCGGAATCGAGACCGGCCGGACGGTCGCGGTCAACGACTGGCTGGAGACCCGCTATCCCAACATCTACGCGGTCGGCGACGCGGCGGGGCCCTACCAGTTCACCCATTTCGCCGCCCACCAGGCTTGGTTCGCCGCGGTCAACGGCCTGTTCGGCCAGCTCCGCCGCTTTCGCGCCGACTACCGGATCCTGCCCTGGGTGACCTTCACCGATCCCGAGGTCGCCCATGTCGGCCACAACGAGCTCTCGGCCCGCGAGGCGGGGATCGACCATGAGGTCGTCCGCTACGATCTCTCCCACCTCGACCGCGCGATCACCGAGAATGCCCGGCGGGGCTTCGTCAAGCTGCTGGTCGAGCCGGGCAGGGACCGGCTGCTGGGCGCGACGATCGTCGCCGCCAATGCCGGCGAGACTCTGGCCGAGATCGTCCTCGCCATGAAGCACGGCATCGGCCTCGATAAGCTGCTCGGCACGATTCACGCCTACCCGACCTTCGCCGAAGCCAACAAATTCGCCGGCGGCGAATGGAAGAAAGCACACAAGCCCGAGCGGCTGCTCGCCTGGGTCGAACGCTACCACCGCTGGCGCCGGGGGTGACCCGGATCCTCGTCTTCGCCAAGGCGCCGGTGCCGGGCCGGGTGAAGACCCGGCTGATCCCGGCGCTGGGCGCCGAAGGCGCGGCTCGGCTGGCGGCGGAGATGCTGAGGGCGACGATCGCGCAAGCGCTCGCGACCGACCTCGCCGTCGAGCTGTGCGGTGATCCCGATCCGGCAGGCTGGTATGAAGGGCCCGCCGTGGCGCTCGCCGCGCAGGGCGAAGGCGACCTCGGCGAGCGGCTCGCCCGCGCCGCAGCCCGCGCCGCCCCGCTACTCCTGATCGGCGGCGACTGCCCGGAGCTGGATCGTGACCGCCTGGGCTCGGCCGCCGAGTCGCTCGAAAGGCACGACGCCGTCATCCATCCGGCCGAGGACGGCGGCTATGTCCTGCTCGGCCTGCGGCGCTCCCACCCGTCGCTGTTCGAGGGCATCGCCTGGAGCACGGCGACGGTGGCGACGGAGACCGTCGCCCGAATCCGGGCCCTCGGCTGGTCGCTCGACCTGCGCGAGACGCTGCGCGACATCGACGAGCCCTCCGACCTCCGCTAGGCGGCACCCCCATGCTCGACCCCCTCCCCCCTTACGCCGAGCTTCTCGGCCTTCGCGCCGAGCGCGGCGAGGATGGGACGATGCTCTGGGTGATGCCCTTTGCCGAAGCGGTCGTCGGCCGCCCGGGCTTCCTCCACGGCGGCGCGATCGCCGGCCTTCTCGAATTCGCCGCGCTCGGGACGCTCTACGAAGCGCTGGGCGAAGGGGCGACCGCCAAGCCGATCAACGTCAGCGTCGATTTCATGCGTGGCGGCGTCGACCACGACACCTTCGCCTCGGCGATCGTCACCCGGCTCGGCAACCGGGTCGCCAATGTCGAGGCCCATGCCTGGCAGCAGGACCGCTCGAAGCCGATCGCCGCCGCGCGGATGAATTTGATGGTCCGGAGATGATCGTCGCCCCAGCGAAGGCTGGGGCCGCAGGGGGTGAAAGGCGCCGCGTTCTTCACCCGCTGGGTCCCAGCCTGCGCTGGGACGACGAGCTACCCTCCCCTTTTCATCACCTCCCGGGCGATGACCAGCTGCTGGACCTGGCTGGTGCCCTCGTAGATCCGGAACAGCCGGACGTCCCGGTAGAGCCGCTCGATGCCGTAATCTGCGATGTAGCCGGCTCCCCCGAATATCTGGACGGCGCGATCCGCGACCCGACCGACCATCTCGCTGGCATAATATTTGGCCGCCGCCGCTTCGAGCGTGATCGGCTCGCCGCGGTCTTTGAGCGCCGCCGCTTCGAGCACCAGCGCCTTTGCCGCCATCGCCTCGGTCTTGGAATCGGCGATCATCGCCTGGATCAGCTGGAACTCGGCGATCGGCTTGCCGAATTGCTTGCGCTCGGCCGCATAGGCGACGGCGTCGGCGATCAGCCGCTCGGCGATGCCGACGCAGACCGCGGCGATGTGGAGCCGGCCCCGGTCGAGCACCCGCATCGCGATCCGGAACCCCTCCCCTTCCTCGCCGAGCCGGTTGGCGGCGGGCACCGGCGCGCCGTCGAAATTGACGTCGCAGACATGGGCACCCTGCTGGCCCATCTTCTTCTCCGGCTTGCCGACGCCGACTCCGGGAAGATCGGCCGGCACGAGGAAGGCCGAGACTCCGTGGGCGCCCGGCCCGCCGGTCCGCGCTATCACCGTGAACAGCGACGCCTTGTCGGCATTGGTGATGAAGCGCTTGGTTCCGGTGAGGCGATAGACGTCGCCGTCGCGCACCGCCTTGGTCTGCACCGAGGCGCTGTCCGAGCCCGCGCCGGGCTCGGTCAGGGCGAAGCTGGTGATCACCTCGCCCGAGGCGATCCGAGGCAGCCATTCGGCCTTCTGAGCCTCGCTTCCCGCCATCACCAGGCCCTGGCTGCCGATCCCGACATTGGTCCCGAAGGTCGAGCGGAAGGCGGGCGTCGTCCCGCCGAGCTCGAGCGCGACCCGGACCTCCTCCGACATGGTGAGGCCGAGCCCGCCATGTTGCTCCGGGATCGAGAGGCCGAAAAGGCCGAGCTCGCGCATCTCCGCGACGATCTCGGCGGGCACTTCATCCTCGCGATCGACCCGCTCCTCGAGCGGCCGAAGCCGCTCGCGGACGAAGCGGCGGACGGTGGCGAGGAGGAGGTCGAAGGATTCGGGATCGAGGGGCATTCGCGTCTCCTTGTTCCCCGGCGAAAGCCGGGGCCCAGCTGGGCCGGACTCTGGGCCCCGGCCTTCGCCGGGGAACTAATATCCCCGCATCCGAGCGAGCTTGTCGGCGTGATAGTTCGCATCGCCGAACAGCTCGTTCAGCGCCCGGTCGCGCTTCATGTAGAGGCCTATGTCATATTCGTCGGTCATTCCGATGCCGCCGTGCATCTGCACGCCTTCCTGGACGGCCAGGGTCGAGGCTCGCCCGGCCTTGGCCTTGGCGACCGAGACCATCGCCTCCGCTTCCTCGCTGCCCCCCTCTTCATTGGCGTCGAGCAATTGCTGAGCCTTCAAGGCCGCCGAGCGGGCGATCTCGAGCTCCGAATAGAGGTGCGCGGCGCGATGCTGGAGCGCCTGGAACTCGCCGATCAGCTTGCCGAACTGCTTCCTCTGCTTGAGATAGTCGACCGTCATCGCCATCGCCGCCGAGCCGAGGCCGACCATCTCCGACGCCGCGCCCGCTCGGCCGGCGTTGAGTACCCGGCCGAGCACCGCCTCGCCCTGCCCGACCTCGCCGATCACCGCGTCCGCGTCGACTTCGACGCCCTGGAAATCGAGCCGGGCGCCGATGCTCGAATCGACCAGCCGAACGCCCTCGACCTCGAGCCCCTTCGCCTCCTTCCCGACCGCGAACAGGGTGACGCCCTCGTCGGTCCGGGCCGCGACGACGATGAGGTCCGCCGAGGCGCCCTGGACGACGAATTGCTTTCGCCCCGTCAGCCGGAAGCCGTTGCCCGCCCGCTCGGCCCGCATCGCGATCGCCTCCGGCCGGTGCTTGGGCCCCTCGTCCACCGCCAGCGCTGCGACCGTGTCGCCGGCGAGGATTCCCGGCAGCCAGCGCTCGCGAAGGGCGGTGCCGCGAAGCGCCTCGACCACCGCCACCGCGGTGACCAGGAAGGGCGAGGGGGTGAGGTTGCGCCCGATCTCCTCGAGCACGATCCCCGCCTCGACATGGCCGAGGCCAAGGCCGCCGTCCGCCTCGTCGACGAGGATTCCGGTGAAGCCCAATTCGGCGAGCTGCTTCCAAAGGGCGTGGCCGAAGCCGTCCCTGCACTCCATGTCGCGATATTTGCGGAGCTGGTTGGCGATCGATCCCTCGTCCGCCATCAGCTCCCGCGCCGTGTCGCGAAGCATGACCTGGTCTTCGGTGAGGTAGAGCGGCATTCTCGTTCTCCGTGCGAAGCTGGATTGCTTCGCTATCGCTCGCAATGACGGCTCCGGACCCCGTCACTGCGAGGAGCGAAGCGACGAAGCAATCCAGCTACGCCCCCGGCAAATCCAAAATCCGTTTCGCGATGATCCCAAGCTGGACCTCGCTCGTCCCGCCCTCGATCGAATTGGCCTTGGTCCTCAGCCACTCGCGGCCCGACTTGCCCTTCTTCGATCGGTCGCTCTCCCATTCGAGCGCGTTCGAGCCGCCCGCCGCCATCACCAGCTCGTGCCGCGCCTTGTTCAATTCGGTGCCGGCATATTTCATCATCGAAGGCTGGGCCGGATGCGCCATCCCGGCCTTGAGCTCATCGATGAACCGCTCCGACATCGCCCGATAGGCCATGGCGTCGACGTCGAAGCGGGCCATGTCGGCGCGCAGGATCGGGTCCTGCGCCAGCACGTCCGCGAACGCCTCGCCGAGGCTGCCCGATTGCCCGCCGAGCCCCATCCCGCTGATCATCTCGCGCTCATGGCCGAGCAGATATTTGGCGACGTCCCAGCCCTTGTTGATCTCGCCGACGACCTGGTCCTTTGGCACTTTCACGTCGTCGAAGAAGGTCTCGCAGAAGGGCGAGGAGCCGGAGATGAGCAGGATCGGCTTGGTCGAGACGCCCGGGCTCGCCATGTCGAACAGAAGGAAGCTGATCCCCTTATGCTTGGGCGCCTGCGGATCGGTGCGAACCAGGCAGAAGATCCAGTCCGCCTTGTCGGCATAGCTGGTCCACACCTTCTGGCCGTTGACCAGCCAATGGTCGCCCCACTCCTCATCATAGGCGTCCTCGCATTTGGTCTGGAGCGAGGCGAGGTCGGACCCGGCGCCCGGCTCCGAATAACCCTGGCACCAGCGAATCTCGCCGCGCGCGATCTCCGGGAGGAAGCGCTTCTTCTGCTCTTCATTGCCATATTTGAGCAAAGCCGGCCCGAGCATCGAGATACCGAAGCTGTGAAGCGGGTTGCGAGCCCCGAGCCGGGCCATTTCCTGCCTGAGGATCTTGGTCTCGGCGGGAGAAAGCCCGCCCCCGCCATATTCGGTCGGCCAGTCCGGCACCGTCCAGCCCCGCCCGGCCATCCGGTCCATCCAGAGCTTCTGCGCCTCGTTCTTATACTTGGCGTTGCGTCCGCCCCAGCAGGCATCGCTCTCGTCCCGCATCGGCTCGCGCATCTCGGCCGGGCAATTGGCTTCGAGCCACGCGCGGGTCTCTTGGCGGAACGTGTCGAGGTCGGGCATCGGGCGCCTCCTTTACGTTAACGTCAATGGCGCGCCCTCGCCTCTCCGTCAACTCAGCTCCAGTCGGCGTCCGCCTTCGGCGCCAACTCCTTCGCTGCCCGAACGATGTCCTCCAGGTCCACCGCCTTGTCGAACGGATTTTCGTCCAGCTTCGTCACCCGGTTTAAGCGCCGCTGCCAGTCGTGCAGCGCCTCCACGTACGGTAGATAGGGCACCCGCATCAGCGCCCCGTCCGGAAGGCGCTCGACGTCGGCGATGCCGTTGTGGACCCATTCGCCGGTGCCCCAGTCGGGCATGTCGACGGCGGGGAAGAGGCAGAGGCCCTGGAGGTCGACGCCTCGGTTCACGGCGGCGAGGCTCTCCGTCACCACGTCGTTGAGCCAGTCGGGACGGCCGCCCTTGAGGCCGGAGGTCTCGGCGACGATGCACGGGCGCTGGTAGGGCTTCCAGCCTTCCTCGATCAGATCGCACAAAGGGCGGATTCGGTCGTCGCCCGGCTCGAGAGGCTGGTGCGGCCCGTGCTCGCGATATTCCATCTGGCCGAAGCTGTAATTGTTGAAGCCGAGTATATCGATCGTCTCGGGCGATCCGCCGAGCTCGGGGAAGCGGCGCCCGGAGATGGCGTCCCAGGCGAGATAGGCGTCGTCATAGGCTTCGCGGTGCGCAGCCTCGGCGAGGTCCGGCCGGTCGCGCGGCGGGACGACCCAGATGAGCGGATCGATATGGATCATCCGAGCGTCGGGGAAATCGGCTCGGATCGCCTTCACCGCCGCAATGTCCGCCCGGGCCAAGGCGAGGGTCAGCCGCCGCCTCGTCTCGCGGTCCTTGCCGAACGGCGCGGCCCAGGCCCATTCGCCGGCCATGTAGCCGAAGAAGGTCGGCTCGTTGGTCGGCGTGAAGCACAAGGGGCCATGATGGGCGCGATCGGCCACGTATCGGGCCGCCGCCCGCGCGTAGGCGACGAAACGCTCGACGAAGGCCTCGCCATAGGGGTCGAGCCCGTCGGGATAGCCGTAATGGCACAGGTCCCACATCGGCAGGATCGAGTGGCGGCGCTGGGCGTCGAGGAACGGATCGATCGGGCTGAAATCGTAGTCGCCGTTACCGCGGTCGACCAACGGCCAGGGAATCCCCTCCCGCGCCACCGCGATCCCGAGCTCGCGAAGCATCCTGTAATCCTCGTCGGCATGGACCCGGTGCTGCGTCTCCTCGCACAGATCGCGCCGCCCGCCCTCGTGCCAGAAGAAGGTCGAGCATTCGAAGCCGGACAGGAAGAAGGTCGGGAAGATTCCGTCGCGCCGGCTCACGCGAGCGCGCTCTTGACCCGATCGGCGACCGCGGGCTCGGGGAGGATTCGGTAGCGCGCCTCGATCAGGCTGTAAGTGCCGAACAGGCAGAGGCCGGCGGCGACGGCGGAGCGAAGCCAGGCCGGCATCGTCCGAAGCGCGTCGCCGAGCGCACCCGCCTCGCCGGGGCTGTGGTCTAGGCCGGCGCGGAGCGCGAGCCAGGCGGCGAACAGGAAGATGGCGCCGCGCGCGGCATGGCCTCCCGAACCGGCGACGACCGCCCACCAGCGGTGCCTCGCCTCGGCGGCGAGATGCTTGCAGTAGCTGCGCCGGACGGCGATCCCGAACTGGGCGATGGCCGAGCCGGCGAGAATCGCCCCGGCGACCCAGAGCAGGACCTCGCCGCCGGGAAGGCTCATCGCCACGGCGGCGCCGCCCTCGGCCCGGTCGCTTGCGCTTCCGTTCGCGGACCCGCCCAGCGCCAGCTTTACCGCCGAATAAGCGAGGCCGAGATGGATGAGCCCGCTTCCGCCCCCGGCGAGCCGCTTGACCACGCCCTTGAGGTCGCGGCCCTTGCGCTGGGTATCGAGAAGGGCGTCGAACAGCCGCCACGCCCCGTAGCAGGCGAAACCGAAGGCGAGCGCTCCAAGCACCATCCCGCCCGCCTGGCTGTGAAGCCAGCGCATCGCCCCGCCGGCTTCCTCGATCCGCCCGACCCACAGCGCCAGGAACCCGACCAGCAAGTAGAGCAGGCCCCGGGCGGCGAAACCGATCCGGGTGAAGAGGAGGGGACTTGGGGCTGAGCTCGGCACGGGCGCGTAACGGCCGGCGATCCGGCGCGTTCCGTACGCGGGAGGCCGCCGCGAATCTCCCTCGCCACGCCCTCCCGCGCCCCCCGCTGACTTCGCGCCGGCCTAGTCCCAACCGGTGGGGCGCGCCGTGACCGCCGTCACGTCGGGTGCGCCACTGGCGCATCGCCGCCGTTTCTGGCAGCGGGGAAGGACGTCATCAGCGAGGGGACCGGCCGGATGGACTTCGACCTTACGGAACGGCAGGCTTTTTACCGCGACCGGGTGCGCGAGTTCATCGAGACTCGGATCCGGCCCCGCAACAAGGACTACAAGTCCCAGCTCAATGCGGGCGATCGCTGGCAGCCGGTCGAGGTGATCGAGGAATTGAAGCCCGAGGCGCGCGCGGCCGGCCTGTGGAACCTGTTCATGCCCCCCGGTTTGGCGCTCCGCCACGTCGACGAGAGCTTCGAGTTCGAGGGCACCCAGCTCACCAACCTCGAATATGCGCTCTGCGCCGAAGAGATGGGCCGCGTCGGCTGGGCTTCTGAGGTGTTCAACTGCTCCGCCCCCGACACCGGCAACATGGAGGTCCTCCACCGCTACGGCACTCGCGAGCAGAAGGAGCAGTGGCTGAAGCCGCTGATGAACGGCGAGATACGCTCCGCCTTTTTGATGACCGAGCCCGCCGTCGCCTCCTCGGACGCGACCAACATCCAGTGCGAGATCCGCCGCGACGGCGACGATTATGTGCTGAACGGCCGCAAATGGTGGTCGTCGGGCGCCGGCGATCCGCGCTGCAAGGTCGCCATCGTCATGGGCAAGACCGACACTTCGGCCGACAAGCACCGCCAGCAGTCGATGGTGCTGATGCCGCTCGACGCGCAGGGTGTGACGGTCGAGCGCGCGCTCACCGTCTACGGCTATGACGACGCGCCCCACGGCCACATGGAGGTCGAGCTCAAGGACGTGCGGATCCCCGCTACCGCCATGCTGCTCGGCGAGGGCCGCGGCTTCGAGATCGCGCAGGGCCGGCTCGGGCCCGGCCGGATCCACCATTGCATGCGCACCATCGGGGTCGCCGAGGAGGCTTTGAAGGCGATGGTCAAACGCCTCCAGACCCGCGTCGCTTTCGGCAAGAGGCTGATGGAGCACAGCGTCTGGGAGCAAAGGGTCGCCGCCGCCCGGATCGACATCGACATGGCGCGCCTGCTCTGCCTCAAGGCCGCCGACCTGATGGACAAGGCCGGCAACAAGGCCGCCGCCGCCGAGATCGCGATGATCAAGGTCTTCGCGCCCAACATGGCGCTGAGGATCATAGACGACGCCGTCCAGGCCCATGGCGGCGGGGGAGTCAGCCAGGATTTCGAGCTGGCCAAGAGCTGGGCGGGGATCCGGACCCTGCGTTTGGCGGACGGGCCGGACGAGGTCCACAACCGGGCGATCGCGCGGATCGAGTTTTCCAAGCATGCGGTGTGAGGGGGTGGGTAGCTCCTCCCCGGAACGGGGAGGGGGACCATGCGAAGCATGGTGGTGGGGGCCCACCTCTCCACCGCTCTGCCGCTGGGCCCCCTCCACCACGCCGCTTCGCGTCGCGGTCCCCCTCCCCGTTCCGGGGAGGAGCTAAGTCATGAAAGCCGCCTTCCTCCGCCAGCCCGGCACCCCGCTCACCATAGAGCAGGCCACCCTCGACTCGCCCGGCCCGCGCGAGGTGCTCATCCGTACCGCGGCCTGCGGCCTGTGCCATTCCGACCTTCACTTCATCGAGGGCACCTATCCACACCCCCTCCCCTGCATCCCCGGCCACGAGGCCGCCGGGATCGTCGAAGCGGTCGGGAGCGAGGTGCGAACCGTCAAGGTGGGCGATGCCGTCGTCACCTGCCTCTCCGCCTTCTGCGGCCATTGCGAATATTGCGTGACCGGCCGGATGTCGCTCTGCCCCGGCGCGGACACCCGCCGCCCGCGCGGCGCCCCGCCACGTATCACCGCCGGGGACGGAAGCCCGGTCGCGCAGATGCTCAACCTCTCCGCCTTCGCCGAGGCGATGCTCGTCCACGAGCATGCCTGCGTCGCGATCGACCCCGAAATGCCGCTCGATCGGGCCGCAGTGATCGGCTGCGCCGTGACGACGGGGGCCGGCACGATCTTCAACGCCTGCAAGCTCGTCCCCGGCGAGACGGTGGCGGTGATCGGCTGCGGCGGCGTAGGCCTCGCGGCGGTCAATGCCGCGAAGATCGCCGGCGCGGGGCGGATCATCGCCGCGGATCCCGTCCCGGAGAAGCGCGCGCTGGCGAGGAAGCTCGGAGCCACCGATGTCGTCGACGCCCTGGCGGAAGGCGCTGCCGCGGAGATCGTCGAGATGACCAAGGGCGGGGTCGACCATGCCGTCGAAGCCGTCGGCCGCCCCGCCTCGGGCGAGCTCGCGGTCAAGTCGCTCAGGCGCGGCGGCACCGCCACCATCCTCGGCATGATGCCGCTCGGCCACCAGGTCGGCCTCGGCGCTCTCGATCTGCTCTCCGGCAAGAAATTGCAGGGCGCCTTCATGGGCGCCAACCGCTTCCCGGTCGACATCCCGCGCCTGGTCGATTTCTACCTCCGCGGTCTGCTCGATCTCGACTCGATCGTCGCCGAGACGATCCCGCTGGAGCGCGTGAACGAGGGCTTCGAAAAGATGAAGCGCGGCGATTCGGCGCGGTCGGTGGTGGTGTTTGACTAAACCCGTCGCCCCAGCGAAGGCTGGGGCCCCGGCGGGTGAAAAACGCCGGCGCGTCCTCACACTGGGACCCCAGCCTCCGCTGGGGTGACGGAGAACAGAATGTCCCTCTTCGACCTCACCGGCAAAGTCGCCGTCATCACCGGCTCCTCGCGCGGCATCGGGCGGGCGATCGCCGAGGCGATGGCCGACCAGGGCGCGAAGGTCGTCATCTCCTCCCGCAAGGCCGAGGCCTGTCAGGAGGTCGCCGACGCGATCAACGCCAAGTATCCCGATGCCGCCATCGTCGTCCCCGCCTCTATCTCGTCCAAGGAAGCGCTCCAGGCCCTCGTCGACGAGACGCGGCGCCAACTGGGGCGGATCGACATCCTCGTCTGCAACGCTGCCTCCAACCCCTATTACGGGCCGATGGGCGGGATCAGCGACGACCAGTTCCGCAAGATCCTCGAAAACAACGTCATCGCCAATCACTGGCTGATCCAGATGGTCGCCCCCGAGATGATCGAGCGCAAATCGGGCTCGATCATCATCGTCAGCTCGATCGGCGGGCTCAAGGCCTCGGCCGTGATCGGCGCCTACAACGTCTCCAAGGCCGCCGACTTCCAGCTCGCCCGAAACCTCGCCGCCGAGTTCGGCCCCCACCAGGTCCGGGTCAATTGCATCGCCCCCGGCCTCATCCGGACCGATTTCGCCAGGGCGCTGTGGGAGAACCCCCAGACGCTCAAGATGGTCACCGCCCACACCCCCCTCCAGCGCATCGGCGAGCCCCACGAGATAGCGGGCGCGGCCGTTTTCCTGGCCTCGGACGCTTCCGCTTTCGTGACGGGCCAGGCGATCGTAGTGGACGGGGGGAGTACGACGGGGGTCGGGTTGTAATTACCCGTCATCCCGGCGAAAGCCGGGACCCAGGAACACTGCGGGTTACAGCTTCCCGCCCACCGTGTTCCTGGCCCCGGCTTTCGCCGGGGTGACGGAGGTGCGCATGAGACTCGAGAACAAGATCGCCATCGTCACCGGCGCCGGCTCCGGAATCGGCCGGGCCAGCGCGATCCGCTTCGCCAAGGAAGGCGCGAAGGTGATCTGCGCCGACCTTAAGGGGGCGGATGAAACCGCGGCGGAGATCGGCGCCGCAGCCCTCGCCGTCCAGGCCGACGCCGGCCGAGAGGACGACGTCCAGGACCTCGTCCAGACCGCGATCGAGCGCTTCGGCGGGCTCGACATCTTCTTCGCCAATGCCGGAATTTCAGGCGGCCTCGCCTCCTTGTTCGAGCAGGAGGTCGCCGACTGGCAGGAGATATTGCGGGTCAACCTGATCGGACCGTCGCTCGCGATCAGATATGCCGCCCCGCCGATGAAGGCGAATGGCGGCGGCTCGATCGTCTGCACCGCCAGCGTCGCCGGCCTTCGCGCCGGCGCCGGCGGCCCGGCTTATTCGGCCTCGAAGGCCGGGGTGATCAATCTCGTCAGGGTCGCCGCGACTCAGCTCGCCGGCGCCAACATCAGGGTCAACGCCATCTGCCCCGGCCTTATCGAGACCGGAATGACCCGCCCCGTCTACGAATGGGCGCGCGCCGCGGGCAAGGAAGACCGGATCGGCCACCTCAACCCGCTAAAGCGCGGCGGAATCCCCGACGAGATCGCCAACGCCGCCCTGTTCCTCGCTTCGGACGAAGCCAGCTACGTCAACGGCCACGCTCTGGTGGTGGATGGCGGCCTCTCGATCAGCCACCCCTTCAACCACCAGGAATATGGACGGACGGCGGTCTGACCCGTCATTGCGAGCGAAGCGCGGCAATCCAGCGCGGCGCATCAAATAAGTGCACTGTCACCGATTTAGAAAATAATACGGTGACAGTGCACTTATTTGTCAGCGCGCCATCCACCTCTGGCGGTTCCACTCATCGATCACCGCGTCCGCGCGCGCCTTTTCCGGAGAGCCGGGCTTGAGCTCGGAATAGCGCACCCGCCGCCCGGTCTCGCTGAACCAGACTTCCTCCGTCTCGAGCTGGAAGGTCGTCCACACCGGCCCCTTCGCCACCAGCCCGATCGCCGCGGGAGCCGCCATCGCGCTGACGTGCTGGAAGACCGGACCCGTCCGCTGCGGCACCTTTGCGCCCAGGGTGCGAAGGATCAGCGACCGGTAATCTGCAAGCCCGATCGGCTGCGGGATCGCCACCCCCGCTTGGCTCAGGATCAGCGGAATCTGGGTCTGCTGGCGGTTGATGACGTGGCCGTGGCCGAGGAAATCGTCGTCGAACAGCGATTCCCCGTGATCGGCGGTGACCAGCAGCAGAGTGTCGTCCCACACCCCCAGCCGCTTCAGCCGCGCCACCAGGGCCCCGATCAGCCGGTCGTCATAGGCGACCGCGTTCCAATAGGTGCGCTCGACCCAGGCCTTGTTCGCCGGCGAGATATCCCCGCGCGGGATCGGCTGCCCGCGAAGGATCTGCGGCATGCCCGGATGCGAGTAGGGAAAATGCGCTTCCTGGAAGTTGACGTAGACGAAGGTCGGCCGCCGCCATCCCTCCGGCGCCCCGAACGCCCGGTCGAACGCCCCGAGCAGCTTCGACCCGTCGACGAGCAGCGAGCCCTTGGCCGCGAAGCTGAAGGCGCGCTCGGCCTTCAAAGTCTCCGCATCGACGAAGACGTCGGCATTCTCCTTCATCCCGACCGTCGCGGCGATGTCGCCGAAGCTCTCGGGCTGGCCGGAGAACACGCCGATCCGATAGCCGTTCGCCTTGAAGTCGCGGAACAGCGACGGCGTCCCCATCGGCGGATCGAGCGCTCCGGAGAACAGGCTTTTGAGCGACTGGGTGGTGAAGCCGATATGGCTGTAGGCCTCCCGCGCGTAGCTCCCCTCGCGGGCGAGCGCGTTCATCACCGGGGTCAGCTCGCGCCCGTCCACCCGCCGCCCGATCGAATCGCCGCGAGTGCTTTCGAGGACGATGACGACGACGTGCTTTTTGTGCGGGATGGCCGGAGTCGCGAAGGTCGCCGAACCTCCGGTGAAGTGGAAGTCGCCGCCATAGCCGTCCTCGTCGATGCCGTTGTCGGGGACGTCGAGCACATAGGGGTGGCGCGAGGAATCGAAGGGTGCCGCGTCCCTCTGGGCGGTGAACCAGCTATAGCCGTCGCGATCGAAATCGCTCGCCTCGCTCAGGCCCTGAAGCGCGAAGCCCGGCGCGGTGAATCGGGCGAGGGCGTAGCGCGCGTCCGGCTCGCTCCCCGCCGCATAGAGGAGCAAGGGAAGCGGCAAGGCGAGCCAGAGAAGATGGCGCCACCTGAGCGGCGCCGTCTCCATCCGCGCCGGCAGCCAGCGCCGAGCCAGCCGAAGCGCGAGCCACCATCCCGCCACCGCCCCCGCGGCGGCGAGAAGCATCAGCGCCGCGTCGCTGGCGACGAACAGAGCGGCGTCGGCGAGGCTTCCGCCGCCGAGGCTCCGGATCAGCTCGAAGCCGAGCGCGTCGCTGAAATAAGCGAGCGCCTCGAACTTGGCGATCAAGGCGGCGGTGAAGCCGCCGACCGCGAAGAACAGGAAATTGAGGAGGAAGACGGGGCTGTCGGGACGGCGCCGGTGGATCGCGCGGATGAGAAGGTAGAGAAGCCCGATCAGGAGCGCATGGGCGGGAAGCAAAGCGAGCAGGAACAGCCCGGCCTCGCCGGCCCGATCGACCACGTGCGACGCTCCGAAGCCGCCGCCGAACACGCCGTATTTGCGTTCGACCAGCCCCGTCTCGAGCCCGAGCGTGACGATGAAAGCGAGGGCGAGCACCCACCAGGGCCTGAGGCGCGGCATGGCGGGGCTGTAGCAGGCGGGGCTTGAGAAACGCCTAATCCTCCCCGAGCTTGTCTCGGGGAGGGGGACCAGGCGAAGCCTGGTGGAGGGGTAAGGCTGACTCCGGATTACCCCTCCACCGCGCTTCGCCGAGGCGCAGTTAATCCTGAGCGCCGCCGCAGGCGGCGTCGAAGGGCGCGGTCCCCCTCCCCCAGCAAGCTGGGGAAGGAATTTAGGCCCCTTCATTCAACCGGTACACCGCCACCTCGCCCACGCCCTTCAATTGCACCCGCTCGGCAGGCCCGAACAGCGGCTTCAGCCGGGTGCGCAAATAGGTGCTCTCCGACACCGCGATCCCGTTCGGCCCGGCCTGGCCCTCGATCCGGCTCGCCATGTTCATCGTCTCGCCCCAATAATCATAGGCCATCCGAGTCGCTCCGATCACGCCGCCGACCACCGGCCCGCTGTGGATCCCGATCCGCACCTCGAGCGGAAGCCCGGTCGTCTCGCGCACGTCCTCGAGCCCGGCGATCACCGCCTGGGCGAAGGCGAGGGCGGCATCGGCGCTGTTGGCCGCGGCGACGTTGCCGCCGCTGACGGCGAGATAGGCGTCGCCGATCGTCTTCACCTTCTCGATTCCATGCTCGGCGGCGCAGCGGTCGGCGAGGTTGAAGAAGGCGTTGAGCAATTCGATCAGATGCCCGGGCGAGACCGTCCCGGCGAGCCTGCTGAAGCCGACGACGTCGGCGAACACTACCGAGGCGTCGGAATAGGCATCGGCGACGATCTGGCCTTCCCTCAGCCTCTTGGCCGCTGCCTCGGGCAGCACGTTGTAGAGCAGCTCCTCGCTCTTCGCCCGCTCCGCCTCGAGCGCGGCCCGAAGCGCGTAGGCGGTACGGTGGGCCCGCCCGAGCGCCCAGTTGATGAACAAGGCGATGGCGGCGCCGGTCAGGTAGCTCAGCGCGGCATAGACCCGTCCGGCCAGGCTGGTCTCGAGCAGCAGCATGAACGCCGCAAATGCGACCGCGTGGCAGCCGAGCCAGGCGGCGAAGCGGCGCATCCGCTCCGCCATGACGATGGCGGCGAAGGCGCAGACGGTGGCGTTGCTGATCGCGACGTTGGCGTAGCGAGCGCCCCCCGCCCGCGCCGCCGCCTCGTGCCAAAGGACGACATTGGCGACGAGGATGAGGAGGCCGAGGGCCAGCAGGCAGAGGAAGTCGATGGCGGGATGCTCGGGATAAAGGTCCCAGAAGGTCAGCGCGACATACGTGCCGAGCACAACCAGGCTCGCCGCGACAAGGATGGTGAAGCGGACGACATTCTCGTCGCTGAAGAAGAGCGGGTTGACGAGGGCGTAGGCGAGCAGGAGTCCAAGGGTGAGGAGGCCGTAAAGGCGGACCGTAGGGATTCGCGAGCGGCGTTCGGACAAGCGGAAGTCGCGCTCGATCGCGGGATCGCTGAACCGCCCATGTCCCTCGGCCATCCCGCATCTCCCCCGGGACGGTGTACAGGGGGAGGCTTAAGAAAGGAACATGGAGGGGGTTGCGCGCCGCCGCACTCACTTACGTCGAAAGCTGCGTCCACGCGTCAGAGGGTCCGGCTTGGGCGGCGGCTTCCAGCCGGTCGGCGGCTTGACACGCTGCTGGCTCGTGCCCAGGCCCATCGCGCCTGGACGCTGGCGCACCAATCCCGCCAGATCGGCCTGCTCCGCCTCGGCGGCCGTCGCGCCGCCGCGCATGAGGCTGATCCTGTCCCGAAGCCTCTTCGCTTCCTCGAAATCCAGAGCCTCCGCGGCCGCCTCCATCCGTTCTCGCAGCGTCTGGATCGAGTCCGCCATGATGGCGCCAACGCTTAGCGGGGCATTTCGATCTCGGGCCGGCATTGCGGAGCGGTGCGGCGCGGCTCGGCCACGCTGGCCGTCAGATGTCTCATCCGCGGAGGATAGCCAGCTCTTATTCCGCATCTCCGCCGGTGCCCGTGGCGACGTGAAGCCGCCGTCGACGCGCCATGCGCCCGATACCGGACAAATGATGCACTGTCCCAATTAACCAGGCCTGCGTCGCCCGTAACGCCTTAATCGCCAGTGCTGCCCGATAATGGCCGCGTTCCCTTCTCGACTTCGCTTATGATCCGCCCGGCGCGGCGATGGCCGAGACGATCGGCTTGGCGCAGGCACGCGAGCCCTTCGTCGATCGAGCCCTCGTCGAGCAGCAGCACGCCCAGATTGAGCGCGTGCGACGCATCATTCGGATCAAGCTCGTAAGCTCGCTTCAAAGGGCCGATGGCCTCCGCGGATCGCCCCATCTGGATGAGCGCGACACCCATGCCGAACCACGCATCCGCCGCCTCCGGTAGCAGCTCCGACAACCGCTCGAAATGTTGATATGCCTTGTCGTGGTCGCGGGCAAAACCGTGCGCCTGCGCTTTCAGCGCGTTGAGCATGGGGTCGGTCGGGTAGCGCTTCAGGTTGTCACCCGTCTGGAGGATGATTTCATCAAAGTCGCCAGCGAGCAGTAGCTCCTGCATCCGCGCAGCGAATGTTTGGGGGTCCAGGGCCCCGGAGGAAGTCCTTGCAGGCGGCGCGACGTCCAAGGGGATCGTCTCACTTCTTCCGTGCGCCACTGGCTGGGTGAGCGGCACTCTTTCCAGCCGATTCGTTCCTCGCACCTTCCGCATCTCGAATAGCAGCACGTCGTTTGGCGTGTGCTCTTCGATCAACTCGATATAGAATCGCCGACGATCGTCCTTGCACCGCAGACCAAAGGTGCACTGTGCGAGGCGTCCGGGCCAAGGCCAGAGACCGCCGGTCTTCTCGATGTAGCGGTATTCACGCTCGTAATGCCAGTCGGTCGGCTTCGTCGTGACGACGCGCTGGAAGGTAACGTCATCAAACGCGACCTCCTGTTGACTATGAAGTCCGTTCGCTCCCGTTCTCAAGCTTAACACGACCTTCAAGCCACTCTGGTCCATCGTCGGGAGTTCATCCGAATAGATCACGGGCAGGCAGTGCTGGGCATCGGCCAGCTTGGAGCCCTCCACGGCTTGGAACCCGAGGCAGATGCCGGAATGGTCGCCGCCATAATGCGCCCACATCAGTGGCTGGTCGGGCAGCGCCGACATGCTGAAGATGCCGGTTCGGATTAGCTGGTCGTCCAATCGCGCGAACATTGTCCGGCAGTCCGTGGGCGGACGGCCATTACGTTTCCGGATGAATTCCCGCATCGCCTCATAGGATTCGACGAGGCGACCCGAGGACATGATTTTTGCAAGCGCCTTCTCAGCCTGTGCGGGGCGCAAACCAAAGAAGCGCCGTTTCGGGCCGCTGGTGTCCCGCGCCGACGTGGCGAACCCGGCGAGCGCGGCCTGCATGGCGGTCGCTATCTGGCCGTCCACCCAATCTCGGCTGAGATCCTGCAACGTGCATTCGAAGGGATCGTTCAGCTGCTCGGCCGTCGCGAGGAAGACCTGCCGCCCTGAAATCAGCTGTTCTGTATAGGCGTTGTCGGGCCGATATTTGTGCAGAACCTCTGGTCTGGCGGGCGCGGTAGCAATTTCAGGCATTGCCTTCGACTTCCTTCGCTGGATTGAACGCGGGCGAAAACGGGACAGTATATATTTGCCGCGCTCGAAATGGAGGACGCTGGGCAGTTCCTGTCGCTCATGCCGTACATCGTCCTCCAGGAAGTCCGAACATACACCAATGACGCTCGGTGACTGGCACGAGTGACAGCCACTTTTCGCGGAGTCCGCGCTCGCCGATTACCGACCGGGCAGCGCGGCCTGCCTCGTCGGGCTCGGCCCCTTCGCGCCTTCGCGTCTTCGCGTCTTCGCGTGAACCCAATCCAGGCGCTCCCGCCGCCCCGGCAATCGACGTGCGCGCAAGCGTCTACGCCGGTCCCCACGCCCCCGCCTCGATCATGACGTCCGCCAGGTCCTCCGGCCAGACCTGCTCAGACGTCGCCTGTAGCTCCGGTCGGCTCCACCAGCGATGGGTCGTCATCACGTCATGTTCGAGCTGCGTCCAGTTCGCATTCGAGACGACGACCTCATCGAGCCGGATCAGGAAATAGCGCTCGTCGGCCAGCACCATGGCGCCGGACGGCAGGGCGAACCGGCGGTGCGTTGAGCGACCTGGCGGCCGACATCCTCGACCTTCAGCCCCACTTCCTCGAACAGCTCCCGGCGCGCCGCCTCCCCGTAGCTCTCGCCTTCGTCGAGCCCTCCGCCGGGCGTGGCCCAGAAAACTCGGCCACAAAGAGCGCCCTCCTTGTGCTCGAATCGGAAGAGGAGAAGCTGCTCAAGACGATTGACCACAATGAGCCGGGATGAAGGGCGCTGCCGCATCGAAGGAATCGTAGCAGGGAGAGCAATGAAGTCCCAATGCCTCTGGCGCTCTGGCGCCATGCACCGGGCAGAACGCCCAGGGGCCCGGCACCACGCCGCGGACGCAGCGGCGATCAACCGCTCTGCGACGCCGGAATCGAGAGGGCGAAGGTCATGCCGCGGCCGCTGTTCGGCGCCGCGGTGAGGCGGCCGCCATGGGCGAGGGCGATCTGGCGGGCCAGAGCGAGGCCGATTCCGGCGCCGCCTTCCTTGGTCGTGTAGAAGGGGACGAAGATCTCCTCGATCCGATCGGGCGGGATGCCAGGCCCGTCGTCCAGCACCTCGAAGCGGAGCTCCCCGTCATTCGCCGCGCAGGCGAAGCGCACGGCCCCGCCGCCCGCTCCGGCGACGGCTTCGCCGGCATTGCGCAGCAGGTTCAGAAGCGCCTGGCGAAGCAGCGCTGCATCCGCTTCCAGCGGCGCGGCGGCGACGGGTTGGGCGGCGGAGAATGCGATTCCGCGCGCCCGCAGCTGAGCGTCCGCGAGCGCCTCGATGTCCGCGAGGAAGGTCGTCAGGTCGAGCGGCGCGAAAGCGGGAGCAGGCAGATCCGCGATCGCTCGGTAGCGCTCGACGAAGTCGATCAGATGCCGGCTCTGCCGTGCGATCGTGTCCGCCGCGCCGCTGACCGCGGGCCTTGTGTCTTCGCCGGCCATGCGCGCAAGGCTTTCGGCCAGCGACGCCACGGGCGTGAGCGCGTTCATCATCTCGTGGGCGAGCACGCGGGTCATGGCGTGCCAGGCGCCGACCTGGACCGCGTCCAGCTCCCCCACCACCGCCTGCATCGAGACCAGACGTTGCAGCCCGCCGTCAGGCGTGGCGACGGCGCCGGTCCAGACCAGCATGGAACGGCCATCCAAGAGCGTCACGACCCGGCGGCCGCCGACCGGCAAGGCGAGAATTTCGGCCGCCGCCGGCGCGTCCAGCGCATCCTCCAGCCGCGCCACCTCGCCGGCGAGGTCGCGTGCGGCCCGGTTGGCGAAGCGGATTCGGCCGTCGGGGCCGAGCGCGAAGAGGGCGACGGTGACCGCGTCGAGCAGGGCCAGCGCCCGATCGAGCTGCTGCGCCCGCGCCCGTTCCTCGATGGCCGGGGAAGCGCTGCCGTCCTCGCGGCCGCGCAGCGCAACCCGAACGATGTCGACCAGCAGCAAGGCGGCCGCAGCGGCGAGCACGGAGGCGCTGGCGAAATGCCGGGTTTCCGTCAGCACCCGGAAGAGCAGGCCGATCGCGATCGCCGCGAACAGGAGCCGCCAACCGGCAGCGGAGACGATGTCGAGGCGAGCGTGAAGGCGAGGGCCTGTACTAGAGCCCATGCTTTGCCAGGCGCCGGTAGAGGGCGGGGCGGCTGAGGCCGAGCGCCGCCGCGGCCCGGGCGATGTTGCCGTCGTGCCTGGCGAGCGCGCCGGCGATGGCCAAGCGCTCCAGCGCGTCGAGGCTGGTGCCTGCACGCGCAGTCTCGGTACGGCCGGCCGCCTCGCGGACCGCGGCGACCAAGGCTTCGTTGCGCCACGGCTTGAGCAGGAAATCGCTGGCGCCGCGCTTCAGGCTTTCGACGGCCAGCGAGACGGCGCCGTAGGCGGTCATCAGGACGACGGCGAGCGTCGGATCGGCCGCCTTGATCATGTCGAGGGCCGTCATGCCTTCCCGCCCGGACCGCTCCCCGGCGGCGAAGTTCATGTCGAGCAGCGCGCAATCGTAGCGGGCGGCGGCCATCAGCGCCGGTACCGCCTCCGGCGAGGAGGCGCTTTCCACCCGGTCGACCCAGGGCTCGAGTGCGAGCGCCACCGCCTGATGCACCTCGGGCTTGTCGTCGATCACGATTATGGCGTTCAGGCGTTCCATGGGCGCGAGGGTAACGAGCGAAACGCCGCTGCTCAACATGTCCGGATACGGACGCTTAGCTCGGCCGGCTTGGGTTTACCAAGCGCTATCGTACTGGAAGCGTTCGTTTTTTCTGGAGCGCGACTCGGTGTAGAATCGTCTCATGGGTCAGTTCCTCGAAGTCAGCTCGCTTTCGCGGGCCTATCGCAGCGGCGAGGTCGAGACGCAGGCGCTCGATGCCGTCTCCTTCGACGTCGCGGCCGGCGAGTTCGTCGCGCTCATGGGCCCGTCCGGCTGCGGCAAATCCACCCTGCTCAACATCCTGGGCTTCCTCGATGCGCCGGACTCAGGTTCGTACCGGCTTCGGGACGAGGAGGTTGCGACGCTGTCCGACGCGCGGCTGACCCGGCTCCGGCGCGCGCATGTCGGCTTCGTCTTCCAGAGCTTCAACCTGATCGAAGAGCTCAACGTCGCCGAGAATGTGGAGGTGGCCCTGCTCTATCGGAGCGGAGAGGCGCGGCGGCGGCGGGTGGATGCGGTGCTGGAGCAGGTCGGGCTCGCGCACCGCGCGCGGCACCGGCCGCGGCAGCTTTCGGGCGGCCAGCAGCAGCGGGTCGCCATCGCCCGCGCGCTCGCGCCGGAGCCGGACCTCATCCTGGCCGACGAGCCGACCGGCAATCTGGACAGCGCCAACGGCGCCGCGGTGATGGACCTTCTCAGGGGCGCGGCGACGGGAGGGACGACCGTGATCATGGTGACCCACTCGGCGCTCCACGCCGCGGCGGCGGACCGGACGATCCGGATGCTGGACGGGCGGATCGTCGGGGAGACCCGGCTGTGACCCGGCTGCTGCGCCACTGGCTGGTCGCCTGGGCCCGCAACCTCGCGGCCAACCGGCTCCTCTCCGCCATCTCCATCGTCGGTCTCGTCATCGGCATCGCCGGGGCGATCCTGATGGCGCTCGTGGCGCGGGTCCCGCTCACCTACAACCATGTCGTGCCCGGGCACGAGCGGACCTATCTCGCCGTGTCGATCGTGCGCGGCCCGGACATGGCGCCCGACTATCAGGAGAAGAGCCCGGGCGGCGCGGCGGCGCTCATCGAGGCGAACGTTCCGGAGGTGGAAGCGACCGCCCGGCTCATGGAGGCCGACGTGGACCTTCGCCGCGGCGGCATCGCGCAAAGAGAAACGATCTACTGGGCGGACCCCGATTATTTCGACCTCGTGCGCCTTCCCGTCCTCAGCGGCGACCTCGCCTCGGCGCTCCGCGACGGCCATGGCCTCGTCAGGACGGAGGCGATGGCGCGCAAGCATTTCGGCCGCGCCGACGCCCTGGGCGAGACCATCGACGTCGCCGGGCAGCCGATGGTGCTTCGCGCCGTCATCGCGGACCTGCCGCCCGGCGGCACCGACCTCGCTTCCGGCATCTTCGCCTCCGGGCTCGCCGCGCGCTCCGGCCTTTCCCTGATGAAAACGGACGGACCGGGCGCCTTTTCCATCAGCGTCAGGACCTACCTGCGGCTGCGAGCGGGCGCTTCGCCCCGAAAGGCGGCGGACTCGATCCAGCCGGCGATCGCCGGGCTGGTGCCGCCGTTCGTGCGCAACGCCTATCGGCTCGAGCCCGTCCGGATCGATCGGCTCGCTTTGTACGAGGGCTTCCATCCGGACGCCCGCGAGCGGCTGGTGATCGGCAGCCTGGTCGCTTCTCTCGTCCTGCTGATCGCGACCGCCAACTTCGTGAATTTGAGCGTGGCGCTGGCGGGGCGGCGTCGGCGCGAGATTGGCGTGCGCAAGGCGAACGGCGCCGGCCGCCGCCACATTGCGGGCCAGTTCCTCGCCGAGGCGGTGCTGACGGTGCTCGTCGCGACCCTTCTCGCGCTCGCGGCGGCCGAATGGCTGCTGCCGGCGGTCAACGCGTTCCTGGAGACCCAGGCGCGCCTCGATTATGCCGCCGATCCGACCCTGCTCCTCTGGCTGCTGTCGGGCGCGGCGCTGCTCGGCCTCGCGGCCGGCGCCTACCCGGCCTTCCTGCTCTCCTCCCTGCCGCCCGTGGCGACTCTGCGCGACAATGGCGCCGCGGCCGGCGGCGGATGGGTCCGGAGCGCGCTCGTCACCGCCCAGTTCGCGATCCTCATCGGGCTGATCATCGCCACGTCCGTCGTGCACCGCCAGCGCGCCTTCGCCATGCATGAGGCGCTGCGCATGGATATCGACCAGGTGCTGACCGTCACCGCCAAATGCCCGCCCGCTTTCGTCGCCGAGACGGCGAAGCTGCCTGGCGTTCGCGCCGTCTCGTGCAGCAGCGAGAGCCTGCTCAGCGGAAATACGTTCCGCCCCGTCGATTGGAGGGGCCGGCAGCTGATGACCGACATCGTCTCGGCTCTGCCGTCGATATTCGCCCTTTACGGGGTTCGGCCGGTGGCGGGGACGCTTTCGACTCTCCCTCCCGGGGGGCAGGAAACGGTATCGCGGGTGGTGATAAACGAGGCGGCGGTGCGCGCCTTCGGCTTCGCCTCGCCGTCCGCCGCCATCGGCCAGATGCTGCCGAGCCTGTCGGATAAGCCGGGCGACGACACCGGCGCGCAGGTGGTGGCGGTCGTTCCCGATTTCGCTTTCCAGTCCATCGAAACGGCCATCGAGCCCACCCTCTATCTGCCGGAAACGCCGGCCAGGTGGAACGGAGGCCTGGTCTCGATCAAGCTGGCCGGCCGCGACGTTCCGGAGACGCTCTCGCGGATCGATCGGCTGTGGCGCGCGACGGGCAATGAGGGGCCGATCCGGCGCGCCTTCGTCAGCGAGCATATCGAGCAGCTCTACCGCAGCCTCGAGCGCAACGCGCAGCTCTTCGCCGTCTTCTCCGGGCTCGCCATCTTCCTCGCCTGCCTCGGCCTCGTCGGCCTCTCCCTTTCGGCGGCGCAGCGGCGGACCAAGGAGATCGGAATCCGCAAGGCGCTGGGCGCGAGCACGCGCCAGATCCTCGCGCTTCTTCTCTGGCAGCTCAGCCGTCCGGTGCTGCTCGCCAACCTCATCGCCTGGCCAATTGCCTGGTGGCTGATGCGGCGCTGGCTGAACGGCTTTGCCGAGCGCATCCCGCTCAAGCTCTGGCTGTTCCCGGCCGCCGGCCTGATCGCCCTCGCCCTCGCGCTCCTGAGCGTCGGCACGCTCGCCTGGCTCGTCGCCCGGCAGAAGCCCGTGCATGCGCTGCGCTACGAATAGACGCCCGCGACCACTTCCCACCCTGCGCGGACCAGCCGCACTCCCTTCCCACCCCCGCGGTTGACCTCCCCGTAAGGACTCGCCAAGCGGCGGGCGAAGGAGACCCGGCCGATGAGCCCGCTCTCGACCCACCGCCGTGGCGGCGTGCCCGCCGTCACGCCGAACGATCCGCGGGTCGATGCCCTGGTGGGGCTGAGCCTGCTTTGCTCGCTTCTGCTCTCGAGCGGCTGCAGCCTGAAGGGCGACAGGGAGGCCCGCCGCGCCTTTCGCGAGAACGGCCTCAGGGCGTGCATGACCGGCAGCCGCCTCTCGATGCAGGGGGCTTCGCAAGCGGACATTGCCAGAGTGTGCACCTGCATCGTCGACACCACGATGGAGGGCAAGAAGACGCGCCTGCTCCAACACATATCGGAAGCCGACGCCCTTCGGGTCCGCGCCCGCTGCGGCCCCATGGCCGGGAACGGATCGATCGCCGCCGATGAATTGCCGACAACCCCCAACCCGATCCTGGTGATGACCAAGCTGGAGGCCGCCGCCAACGAGATCAACGCGACCACGCCGCGCAGGCTGGACCCATTCACCACCCTCGAGCGGGTCTCGGCCGACCGTCTGACCCTTGTCTATCACTATCGCGTGGACTCGCTCGATGCCCGAATCGACGAGCTTCGAAGGCGCGCCGATTCGACGCTGATCCCCGCGACCTGCACGGGCCCCCAGCGGCGGGACATGCGCAACCTCGGCATGTCATATTCCTACGAATATTCGGACGGCGGCGGCGGCAGAGCCTTCACGGTGACGGTGAATGAACGCACCTGCGAGGAGAAAGAGCGCTAGTTTTCCGCCCGCCGGCGCACCCGGAAGGCGGCATCCGTTCACTTACGCCGGGAGCTGCGCCCACGCGTCAGAGGATCCGGCTTGGGAGGCGGCTTCCAGCCGGTCGGCGGCTCGACGCGTTGCTGGCTCGTGCCCAGGCCCATCGCCCCCGGACGCTGGCGCATCAAGCCCGACAGATCGGCCTGTTCCGCCTCGGCCGCCGTCGCGCCGCCCCGCATGAGGCTGATCCTGTCCCGAAGCCTTTTCGCTTCCTCGAAGTCCAGCGCCTCCGCGGCCGCCTCCATCCGTTCGCGAAGCATCTGAATATTGTCCGCCATGATGTCGCCAACGCTTGGCGCGACGTTTCGATCTCCATCCGAACCTGCCGGCCCTGGGCCGCGAGGCGCGCCGCCTGCGCGAGGCGCGCGACCTGACGCAGGAGGAGCTGGCCGACCGCGCCGGCCTCCATCCCAACTATATCGGCAGGATCGAGCGCGGCGAGAGCAATGTCGGCGTGAAAGCGCTGTTCAAGCTGGCGCGGGGATTGGGGGGTGGGGCCCGCTGCGCTGCTTGAGGGATAGCGTCTACTCCTCAGGGTTCCTATCTGAGCCGGGGTAGGCGTTTTTAGTGCCCGGTACCTACCAGACACGTAGCTGGCACCCTGCCGTGAAGAAGGCCTAGGAAGTCTCGAGAGGATTCGTATGGACGTGCCCGACCCCACCGACGAAGAGAATGAGCTGACCGACACTCGGGCTCAGGCTGCGGGCTATGCTCGCAGCCGAGGGCTGGAAAGCGTTGCAGCTATGATCGAGGCAGGAGAAGCTGACGACGCTCCCGAGATGCGCTTGGCGCGCCTGATGCGCCAGGACGGCGAACACGGTCCTGAGTTTCATAAGGCGTGGGAAGAGCTGGTCGCCGCCGACCGCCTGGCAGGTCACTAAGGGGAGAAGGATGATTGATCATCTCGACTGGCTCCGTCGCGTTCAACGGCAGGGGGGGGACATCTTCATCGGTGAGAACGGCCTCGGCGTAGCGGTGCCGGTTCCCCTGCCTGAAGCGTTTCCAAACCTGCTCCTCGAGCTTGCAAGGCACCCGGAGTGGGAAGAAGCGCTTGATGCCCTGGCGGTCGGCAGAGGAGCGACAGAGAAACATCTCTACGACCGGATGTTTCAGGCGGCCGACCAAGCCGACGAGGCGTTGCGCAAGGCCGGTGAAGACAATGGGTGAGGCGAAGCGGAGACGGGCCGAGCAGGCGCAGCTGATCTACCATCACACCAGCACCCTCCGGACCAACCAATTATGGATGGCGGGCGTCATTCTCCCAGAGGGCAAAATGCCAGCCGTGCTGCATCCCAAACTTGGTGAAATCCAGACCGATGCCTTCCTCCGCCGCGCCATGGTCGACTTTCCTCCCGTCGTGTGGCTGACCAAGCGCATCGATGTGCCGAATTGCATGCTCCAGACCGGCCTGCGCTTCGCCGACAAGACCAGCGGGGCCGATCGCGGGCGGGCGGACGCCGGACCGGATGTGTCCAACGCTATCGCCCTGCACCGGATGGCGCTGGGCTTTCGGATAGCAGACGTGCCGGTCGTGCCATGGCCAGAGCATCCGGGCTACTTGACCGGAGAAGGCCGCGAGCTCAACGATTCGGCCCGTGAAGTCGGCGACGATCCAGACGAGTGGTGGGTTTCTGACCAGTCGATCGACCTCTTAGCGATGGCGGAGATACGGGTCTCAAGCAGCATCGTCCGGCCAAAGCTTGAGCGCAACGAGCAGTACCTCGGCGAGGTCAAACGCATGGTTCAGCAGTGCCGCGAAACAGAGGGGGTATTCATTCCGCCCTCATGGCTGAAGCCTGACGAGGCCCGGCTACTGGCCGCGCACATGGGGGTTCCGGTCCTGGGTGATTAGTCTATTGGACCTCTGGTGCCAGGCACCGAGGAAAAACGGGTGCTAACACCAAAAGTCCGCTCCCTTCCCCGAGCTGCGTAGGATGTTCCCTCGTGTCAGGCACCACAAGCGCCCCCTTCCTGGTAGCCAGGCACCGCACTTTGGCGCCCCACAAGAAACTCGACAACTTCCCGCCGAAACAAGATGGAGCGCTTGAGTTACCGGCAATGTAGGTCGAAGGCTCTCTCTTCGTTGTGGTCGGGAGGGGATAATGGCGAGAGGTCTTCAAATTAACGAGCGAGTATTTGTTCCGACGTCCGTACTTGAAGCGGAGGTGCAGTCCCCGTCCGCGTTCTACCAAACAAGGGTTCTAGCGCTCGAAGGTCGAAGTGCGCGAGTCGACGTAGGTGGTGGTGAAACCGAGCTTGTCGTGACTAGCAAATGCCAGCGCAACATCGGTATCGGGATTGTCGCCGTGGGAGACCTAGAGTCCGAGTCCGTCCTTATCGATCCCTTATCAAAATCAATGCTCCAGTTCGCGCGGCTGCTTTCTTCCGATGACTACGTGTTCTATCACCGACTGCGGTCAGTCGCGGAGTTGGCTGCAATATGGAAGTTATACCACTCAAATTACTCCCACGTGGTATTTGTAGGCCATGGCAACGGTTCAGAGATGAAGTTCGGAGTCGACGGCTGGATAAACTCTCGTGCGCTGGAGGAAGTAGTCGACATAGATGGGGTCGAAGCGAAATGCTTCATGAACCTATCATGTGAACTCGGCAAGGCTGCGTACGGCAAGCCATTTTCGGAGCTGGCCGCCTGCGACTCCTTCATCGCTCCATTCCACAGCGTACATGGAGCGGTCGCATCTCACTTCGCCCAATCGTTCCTGATCTACAACTTACTCCACGGCGAAACGCGCAAGGTGGCATTCCGCCATGCTCGCCAATTGGCGGCCGGCGCTACTAGCTTTCGCATGTGGCGACA
Source organism: Allosphingosinicella sp. (assembly GCA_045811485.1). Lineage (GTDB taxonomy): Bacteria > Pseudomonadota > Alphaproteobacteria > Sphingomonadales > Sphingomonadaceae > Allosphingosinicella. The sequence continues at coordinate 24,388 of JBJMTX010000049.1, read as the reverse complement.
CGGGTCGATGATTACCGACGGTTAAAGGACCCCGAACGTGCGGATCAGCTCCTGGGTGTCGAGGCTCGACTTGCTCACGAGGTGTTCAGCGACCGAGAAACGGGGGCCACCTCACATGTAGCCCCCGCCGATCCGGCCTATGGTAATGCCTTCTCTCGCCGCTCGACCGGCAGATGAGACCGGCGCCGGCGTGCCGGCGCATGAGCACCCTCGCGAAGCGATTGTCAAGGGAAAACTCGAGGGGCGATTTTCGAACCTGTCCGGGATAGGCGGCGGCCTGCGCCTGCAGCACGCCCCATAGATACATATTTATGTGCTACGTATGTTTTGATTATGTCTTACTCTCTTGCATATAGGTTGATTACATATATATCGTAGGACATATGGTCCGTATGAGTGTGTCGTTTTATATGTCTGGATGGGAGGCCGGTGTCAATGTCTGACATGGTCGAAAAATGGGGGTTGGCCGTCGCGGAGCGGGGGTTTGCCCAAGTGCCCAACTATCTTCTCCTGTTGAATCAATTTCTTGAGGAGGAAAGCAGGCTTTCCCCCACCGAGCTGCTGGTACTCATCCAACTTGTCGGCAGTTGGTGGAAAAAGCAGGACCTTCCTTTCCCGAGCATGAGCACCTTAGCCCGCCGGAGTGGCGTTTCGAGTCGACAGATTCAGCGAGCGATCAATCGGCTAGAGCAACTGGGGTTGCTACGTCGATCAAAGCGGCGGGCATCCGGCATCGTCTCCTCCAACGCATACGATCTGACGCCGCTGACGGTGATTTTGCAGGAGGTGGCGAAGGCTTTCCCCAACGAGTTCCCCCGGAACGTGATTCCAGGCGGTGATAAACGGCTCAAGAAGCCTCGCGGCGTGTCTCTGTTGGCGAAGGCCCCGAACTAGGCTTGAGTCCGGCCACCCCGCGCCACCAGTTTGGCGCCGCCATCTGCGACAGGCTCGGCCCCTTCGCGCCTTTGCGTCTTCGTGTGAAACCCATCCCAGCCCTCCCCTCCCGCCCCGCGCAGTTGACGTTCGCGTAAGGACTCGCCAAGCGGCGGACAAAGGGAGGACCCACATGAGCCCCATCACCACCCACCGCCACGGCGACGTGCTCGTCGTCACCTCGAACAACCCCCCGGTCAACGCGCTCGGACACGCGGTTCGCGAGGGCGTCGTGCAGGGTCCCGCGGCGAGCTTTACCGGCCGCTCAACACGGCCTCCTCAGCTTCGCGTTTCATGAGCCTTGCTATGCTCGATCGGAAGGAATCCACGTCGGGGTAGTTGGTCAGAAAGGAACCGCGTATCCGTTCCGCGGGCTCGTGGTTGTCCGCGATCTCGAAGCGGACCACCAGATCGCCGCGCCTGTTCGAAGGCGCAATTTCGATTCGCAGGATCAGATCGTCACCCTCCTGCATGTCGTAGCCCCATTGCGCGACCACCGGCGAAGCTTCGTCAATCGGGTAGGCCGCAAGCGCCTCCCCGAATTCCTTGACGTCCTGCCACTGGACCCAAAAGCCGCCGTGGCCACAGAAGCGGTCGGTCTGCACCGAGACCGACAACCAGCCGAAATCATCCCGGATGAGCTTTGGATTGAAGAAGCTGGCGTCATATTCATAGCGAAGCGTCAGCTGGCTCATGCCCGAGGTGTGGCGGCCGGCGTCGATGTCCGCAAGGGGCGCGGTTGACGTTCACGTAAAGCCGTCGCATTGGCTCCGGCAAAGGGAGGACCCGCACATGAGCCCCATCACCACCCACCGCCACGGCGACGTGCTCGTCGTCACGTCGAACAACCCGCCGGTCAACGCGCTCGGCCATGCGGTTCGCGAGGGGCTGGTAAAGGCGATCGAGGAGGCGGATTCCGATGACGCCGTGAAGGCCGTCGTCATCATCTGCCAGGGGCAGACCTTCTTCGCCGGGGCCGACATCACCGAGTTCGGCAAGCCGATGCAGATGCCGATGCTTCCCCACGTCGTCGACATCATCGAGAATTGCACCAAGCCGGTCGTCGCCGCGATCCACGGCACCGCCTTCGGCGGCGGCCTCGAGGTCGCGCTCGCCTCGCATTACCGGGTGGCGGTGCCGTCGGCGAAATTGGGCGTGCCCGAGGTCAAGCTCGGCCTCCTTCCCGGCGCCGGCGGAACCCAGCGGCTGCCGCGCGTGGCGGGCGTCCGCAAGGCGCTGGAGATGGCCGCGACCGGCAATCCCATCTCGGCGAAGGAGGCCTATGAGGCCGGCCTCGTCGACCGGCTGGTCGAGGGTGAGCTGGAGCCCCACGCCGTCGCCTTCGCCGAGGAGGTCAAGGACGCGCGGCCGCTGCCCAAATCCTCCGAACGGCAGGAGAAGCTCAGCGAGGCCGGGCCCGAGCTGTTCGAGGCTTTCCGCAAGGAGAATGCGCGTAAGTTCAAGGGCTTCGAGGCGCCCGAGAAGAACATCCAGGCGATCGAGGCGGCCGTCGCCAAGCCCTATGCCGAAGGGGTGCAGGACGAGCGGCGGCTGTTCATGGAGCTGATGAGCGGCACCCAGGCCAGGGCGCAGCAATATTTCTTCTTCGCCGAGCGCCAGGCCGCCAAGATAGACGGCCTCCCCGAAGGCACGACGCCGCGCCCCGTCAACCGCGTCGGCGTGATCGGCGCCGGGACGATGGGCGGCGGGATCTCGATGAACTTCCTCAGCGCGGGGATCCCCGTCACCATCGTCGAGATGAGCGAGGACGCGCTCGACCGCGGCACCGGGGTGATGCGCAGGAATTACGAGGCGAGCGCCGCCAAGGGCCGGATGAGCGCCGACCAGGTCGAGGGCGCGATGGGTCTCTTGAAGCCGACGCTCGCCCTCGAGGACCTCGCCGACTGCGACCTCGTCATCGAGGCGGTGTTCGAGAACATGGACGTCAAGAAGGAGATATTCGGCAAGCTCGACCGGATCGCCAGGCCCGGCGCCATCCTCGCCTCCAACACCTCCTACCTCAACATCGACGAGATCGCCGCCTCCACCTCGCGGCCCGGGGACGTGCTCGGCCTCCACTTCTTCTCGCCCGCCAACGTCATGAAATTGCTCGAGGTCGTGCGAGGCGCGAAGACGGCGCCCGACGTCCTCGTCACCGCGATGCAGCTCGCCAAGAAGATCCGCAAGGTCGCGGTCGTCGCCGGGGTCTGCCACGGCTTCATCGGCAACCGCATGCTGATGCCGCGCCAGGTCGAGGCGATGAAGCTTCTGCTCCAGGGCGCCACGCCCGAGCAGATCGACAAGGTGCATGTCGAATTCGGGATGCCGATGGGGCCGTTCCAGATGTCGGACCTCGCCGGGGTCGACATCGGCTGGCACCGCGACCCGACCCGGATCGAGAATATCCGCGACGCGCTTTGCGCCGCCGACCGCTGGGGCCAGAAGAAGGGCGCCGGCTTCTACGATTATGACGAGAAGCGCCGGCCGACGCCCTCGCCGGTGGTGGCCGGGATCATCGACGATTTCCGCGCCAGGGAGGGCGTCCAGCCCCGCGCCATATCCGACCAGGAGATAATCGAGCGCACCCTCTACACCATGGTCGACGAGGGCGCGCGGATCCTCGAGGAAGGCATGGCCCAGCGCGCCTCGGACATCGACGTCGTCTGGGTCTACGGCTATGGCTGGCCGGTCTGGCGCGGCGGCCCGATGTTCTGGGCCGACACCGAGGGGCTTGCCAAGATCGTCGAAGGCCTGAAGCGCCAGGGCTTCGAGCCCGCCCCCCTGCTCGCCCGAAAGGCGGCGGAGGGCGGCAAGCTGACGAGGTGAGCACCGTCATCGCGAGCGAAGCGAAGCAACCTACCCGTCTCCGCCCGCTCGGACTGGATTGCTTCGCTTCGCTCGCAACGACGAGGGCCCTCCTCCCCCTCCTCCTCGCGCTCGCCGCCTGCTGCAAGCCGGCCCCGCCCGCCGCCGCGGACCCGCGGGCCGAGAAGGCCGCCATCCGCCAGGTCGTCGCCGACATGGAGGCCGCCTGGAACCGCGGCGATTTCGACGCCTACATGGCCGCCTTCAAGAAGCCCGATGTTGTCTTCGTCTCGAAGGGCGAGGTCCAGAAGGACTGGCAGGCGACGCTCGACCATTACAAACGCGACTATGGCGGAGGTGGTGCGGCCCGCCGCGGCAGGCTCCACTTCTGGGGCCTCAGGATCGAGCTCCTCGGCCCCGACGCCGCCAGCCTCGTCGGCCGCTACCGCCTCGAGGGCGGCGGCCAGCCCCAGGACGGGATCAACACCCGCTTGCTCCGAAAGCAGGGCGACGGCCGCTGGGTGATCGCGCTCAACCATGTCAGCAGCCGCTGACCGTCATTGCGGGCCCTTCGACGCCGCCGCGGCGGGCGCGGCCATCCGGCCCTCACCACACCTCCGCGCCGTCATCCTCCTCGTCGCCGGTCTCGCGAATCTCGACCCCCATCCACCGCAGCCGCCGCTCGAGCAGGGCGATCGCCTCGTCGAAGCTCCACCGGCGCCGCCGCTTTTCCGGCGAGACGCAGCCCGGCGCGATCCGCCCGTCCGGCCGCGTGTAGCGGCTGAGGATCCGCTCCAGGGTCTCGTCGTCCGCGGGCGGCGTCTCGGCATCGGACGCCGAGTCCAGCACCTCCTCCATCCGCGCCGCCGCCGTCGCCCGCTGGGCGGCCAGCAGCCGCTCGAGCCGTGCATAGCCCTGCTCCAGCGCCGCTTGCCTTTCGGCGGCGAAGGCCGGGTCGCGCCGCGCGTTCCGGCGCACGGTCGAAGGGTGGAATCCGGCCTGCCGCGCCGCCTCGTCGCTGTTGCAGGTCAGCGCCAGGACGGCGAGATACCATTGCCTCGCCGCCCCTGCGAAGCGGACCCGCCGCTTCGTCCGGACCGCCCTGTAGGGCCGCCCCGGCCGCGCCTTTGCGACCCACCCCCGGCTCCCTTCCGCCGCCTCGCGCCAGGCAAGATCGAAGTCGGGGTCGAGCCCCCGCCAGCGATAGAGCGCGAATAGGGTCGCCCCCGCCTCCCGGGCCGCCTCGGCCACCGTCGCCCCCCGCGCCAGCGCCGCCACGAACGCGGGCTTGGCCACCGCCGCCGGAACCTTGCTGTAGCGCGCCATCGCCTCCTTTCCGCTCATCCTGAGCGCCGTCGAAGGACGCTCATGCTGAGCCCGTCGAAGGGCATCCCGGCCTCGACCCGGGACCCATCTTCTCACACCCGATCCTATACGGGAAGAACAAAAGAGGAATGCTTGCGAACCGCCCGTTCGATCCCCCCGACCATAGGTCCGGTGGTAGCCGCAGACATCGGCCGGCGCCTCCTGCGAAAGCCCCTTCGCCTTGCGAAGCCGCCGCACGTTGGCCGCGATCACCGCCTGGAGCCCCCCTTGCTTGCGCACTTTCGGCATGGCCGCATGGGAGGCGGATGCAGACTATCAGTCTACACCCTATAGGGTGAGATAGAGCGTACCACTCTCGTCATCCCGGACGTGATCCGGGATCCACCTTGTTCACTTGCCCGCGCCTGCTAGCATCCACTTTCCGAATGGGGGCGGCTCGACTTGGCCAATGGCATTTTCGTACACAAGGCGGACTCGATCTATGACGACGAGCCGGCCGAGCGCTACCAGTTTCCCGCCTCCTATCTGCAACGCGCGCTTCCGCTGATCGGCGACTGGATCGTCTACAAAGGAACCGAGGATAGCGACCGTCCGGGCTATTTCGCCATCGCCAAGGTCCAGGACATTGTCCCCGATCCGTCCGCGCCCGGGCGCTATCTCGCCTTGATCGAGCCCAATTCCTATCTCGACTTCGAGCGCGACGTCCCCTTCCGCACCCGCGAAGGCCAGGTCGAGCGCGACCTGCCCAACCCCGTCTGGGCCGTCCGCCCCCTCTCAATCGCCGACTTCAACCGAATCATCGCGCTTGGCTTCCCCGAGGAGGAAGCGCCGCTCCTCCCCCGCACCGACCGCGGCCTGGAGGCGCCGCTGGTGCCCGGCGTCGCCGAGCCCCAGGCCCCTTTCGCCCTCGACGTCGACCGCGACCGGGTCACCCACCTCAGCTCCCGCCTCGTCCGCGACCGCACCTTCCGAAACCGAATCCTCAAGGCCTATGACTGCCGCTGCGCGATCACCGGCCTGAGGCTGATCAACGGCGGCGGCCGCCCGGAAGTGCAAGCTGCGCACATCAAGCCGGTGGCCGAAATGGGCCCCGACAGCATCACCAACGGCCTCGCCCTCTCGGGCACCGTCCACTGGATGTTCGACCGCGGCCTGATCACCTTGACCGACGAACTCGACATCCAAGTCTCCCGCCAGGTCAACGACCCCGACAGCATCTGGGCCCTGGTCAACAAGAGCCGGCGAGCGCTGGCGCCGGCGAGCCCGGCGCTACGGCCGCATCCGAGCTATCTGCGGTGGCATCGGGAGGTTTGTTTTAAGGGATGATCAGTCGAGTGAGAGGCCGAAGCCTACAGAAGTTCGAACTGGAGGATGTCTTCGGGCGCAACCGGTTTTTTAATGCCGCCACATCGGCGTAGCGTGATGATCGGTTCATCGGCGAGCTGAGTACGCAGCGAAGCAAGCGATGGCAGACCTAGTATCTTTGAGATGGCTGAATCTATTTCTGAACGCAGCGGGTCTATCGCAAGGTTGGGAAGTGTCTGCAGTTCGTCGAACGCGATTGTATCGTAGGTTTCCGCTAGCTGGGTCAGCTGCATCTTCGATAACGTCAGCACGTTCAACACCGGCATCCGCTCCAACGTTGGCTTTTTAAATTGTACCCAGGCCCCCCTAGTCGGAACTCGATGCGCTATCATGGTCAGAAGCCCGAGGGACGAGGCCAACCATACGATGAGAGCCTTTTCGGCTTTTTGATTGTTACCCTTGATCTGTAGGGGCCACCATACATTCGCGAGCGCAGGCTCTGACAGACGCACAGCCAGGGCTCTTTGGGTGAAGAGCCACGAGCGTTCGGCTACCATGACGCGGCCAGCCTTCGGCCATAAAAGTCCGACATCACGCGCCGGTCGGCCCTTTGCCGGCTCCGTGCGTGGTGAAAGATATTTATTGGGTGAAATCCCGAGCGTTCGGATATGCTGGGTTCGATTCCCCATCAGAGCTGGATAACTTGTACGGGAGCGAGACTCGACGAAGCCGTCGGCTATGTCTCGCCGATCGGGCCCCAAGCTGCCAACTTCTCCCAGCGGGCATATCGGAATCGCCGTGGCTCTGTTTTCTCCCGCCAAATAAAGCCTGCCCTGGCGAATAAACCACGCCGTCCGCACTAGGTTCGTTTGCGCGAATGCACCTCCAAGCCAAGGTCCAGTCCGAACTTGGTCCCACGGAATTTCCAGCGACTCTCCATATTTCTCGTTCCCCACCACCACCTCCGAGACGCTATGTCTCGCCTTTTGGGTGTCGCCGATTGGAGCGGGAGCACCACGATAGATGGAACCGCCGACCGCTAAAGCGTGCGCGCTCGTCTTGGGGTTTTGCCAGAGATTTATGAATTGAGTAGCGTACGGCCTGGTCGGATCGCTGCGGTCATGCCTCCGCTTGCGTGCAATCAAAAGCACCTCGCTCAAGTCAGTATTCTCTGAGAAATTCCATTGTCCTGGATCGTGACTCGTCACGACCGTCTCCAGGATATACCCCTCGTTGATCAGGATGCGCGTCTTCTCCCATGCGGCGCCAGTAAGAACCGCAGCAGGCAGGACTAAAGCCAGCCGACCGTTGGGCTTTAAATGCCGATCCCCGATAGCGGTGAAAACACTGCCCAGGCCAGCTGTCGAAGATGCCGCAAGTTTAGAGGAGCGGAGCCGCTGGGATAACTCCGCCTGCATTTGTCCTCGGTCGTCAGGAATGGACCCAAACAGGAGATTACCGCCGACACTTCGCACAAAGGGAGGATTCATGACGCATAGGTCGATATCAGGAACGGGAGCCACCGTGTCCGACTCATCACCGACCCTTTCCGCCCCAATTCCGGGACTCATCAGATCCAGCTGAGTCCTAACTGTTTTGGCGCTAATGTAGTCGATGCTTCCCAGATAGATTTGCCCTGACTGAGATCTCCCCATGGGTAGAGAATACAGCCTCATTTTTCTGAAACATGTTTCTGGCGCAAGTAACGCTAGGGTAGATGCCGTCAAATGAACTGCTGAGGGGAGAACGTCGTATCCGTGCAGCATTTCCTCCACAATTAATTTGTGGAGGTTCCGGAGTGAGGCATCGTCAACTCCTTGGTCCTTGCTGAGCCGAAATTTTATATGGTTGTCCGTAATCGCTTGACTTGCTGCCATGAGGAGTGTTCCTGTTCCGCAAGCAAGATCTGCAATTTTGAACGACCTAAGTGAGTTCGGGTCTGCCCAGTCGACATCGTTCCACCGATCAATGTCAAGACTAAGTTGGAGCAGTAGCGTCGCTGCGGGCACAGAGGTATAATATGTACCGAGATATTTTGCCTCATGAAGAAGTAGATGGTATATCCTACCCATGAGGTCATGCCGCAGCGCTGCCTTCTTTGACACGATGTCAAGCGCTCTCTCCGCGAGATTTCGAACGGATTTATCCGTGTCCTCCGTCCCAGGCAGGGATAACAAGATGTCTCGAGCTACCTTGAAAATAGGAACATAGTTTATCGTGTCAATTATCATTCCCCAATGCTCAGCAGTTCTTCCTAGAAAGTCACGGCGAGCTAGTAGCTTCCTTATTGGGTGAACGTCTTCCTCTAAAGCGGACAACTGCTCCTGAAATATGAATGCGTTAGCTAGCATGAGCGCCGCCAGTTTTGCGGTAGTTTCTCGGCGTCGATGCTCAAACGGCGGAGGTGGCATTGCTCTTGTTCCCTACCCCTAATAGCTTTACCAAACGGTCACAGGTACCTTTGCTCGACATGAGTGCGTCAGCGACTTCCGCTAAGCCAACGCTCAGGGTGCTTACAGCCTGCTGAAGCACATCATCGCGGACGATCACATCGTGGGCGCGACGAAGCTCCGCAACAATTTCAGTCACTCCCCCGCTATGCCAGTTTCCTGTCTCGGACTCGGTGAGGACTGCAAAACTCAACACGGCCTCGGCAAGGTCTCGATCTACGCCGCTAAACTCGGCCGTTCTGAGTTCCGTCGGGTAGACAACCGCTATGGCTATGTGCGCTATGCCTTGGTTGATGCGGCCTTGAGCGTCGGCAAGTACCGAGCGGCAGGCCTGGGGCGCGTCTCCGAGCTTGCCTTCGAGGGCGCAGCGCAGGCCGCGAAATTTCACCATTACATCGGGACGAGACTTCCCGCCCCGCAAGATAGTTTCTGGATCTGCGTCGATGCCATGCGTTGCAATGCGCACAGCAAGTAGGGTGTTGAGGACTTCTTCGCGACGGCCCGGCAACATTGTCGCCCTCCTCTTTGCGTCGCAAAAGAATCAAGTAGAATCAGCGTGTCAAGCCGTCCATGGCGTCGTGGCCTTCAATTTTCCGCAGGGTGCGCGAATAGAGTCCTATTTGTCACAGTTATCAGGAGAAATGGAACATAAGGAGTCTGCAAATAGGAGGGAGGGCAGCAGAGCAATTGGGCAACTGCATCTACGAATTCGGCGAGCCGTTGTTGCTTATTGTCATTTTCTCATAAGTTCAGCACAGCCATTTCCATCGACGATCGAGATTACCCACATCAACGCTCCCGCCGTCCCGTTCAGGTCCGCGCCAAGCCGCCCAGCACAGGGCCCGACGACTGGCCTCACGCGTGACGATCCTCAACTTCCGTGGGTATCGATCTTCGTCCCTGCCCTCGCGAGGGGTGAAGCTCGAAGGGCCCACGGCCGGCAGCCGCCGCCTGCGCGCCGCCGAGCGAGCGGCCAGCTCGGTTTCATAGGGCAGCGACCGTAGACCTCCGGCGTGTCGATGTCGGTGATGCGGATGCGGATGCCGGCATAGACGAAGGTGTCGCCGCCGAGGATGCGCGCCGGTGGCGCCTTCAGCGATATGTGGCCCGCGAGGCGCCGCCTACCGCCCGGCTCGATACGCTCTCACCTCCGCCGCCGTCACATCTCCCGGATAGCATCTCGGCGAATAGCCGCCCGGGCGGCTGTAGGCGCTTCGGCGGCCGCAGCTGCGGCCGGCGCGATCGGTGTTATAGGGACAGGGGCAGCTGCCTGGATAAGAAGCGATCGAGGCGCGGACGATCATCCGGCGGATCGCGGCATCGCTCTGCGCCTGCGCCGGCGTCGCGATGCTGGCGAGCGCGGCAAGGCCCGCCGCCGCCGCGGCGATGACGTTCAAAAGCCTCATGACGATCTCCCCTGCCGACCCGTCGAAAACCGGTCGGCCTTAGGGAAATCATATTTTCAAATACGTTTATTCGAAAATCTGTTTTTGCTCCGGAACGGACGAACCACGGCCGCGCCTCGGATTCAAAAAGCCTTTGGCAATCCCGCGTCCTGCAGGATGCCGTTCGCGGTGTGTCGAACCTTCACGCCCCGGTCGAACACGAAGTGGCGGTTGCTGATCGGGCTGCGCCAGATCTCGTGATCGCCCTTGCCGCGGCGGACGAACACGCAGCCGGCATCCCGCAGCAGGCGCTCGATCTGCCGTCCGTAGCCTCCCGCCACCTTCAGGGGACCTTGCGAAGTATCACTTCGTGGGGATCTCCCTCAGCAGGCGATGGCGAAGGGCGTGTCGATGATGGGGCGGATGGTGACCGGGGGGCGGCCCTCCAATGGGCCGGCGAGCCGGCGGTCGTGCGACGCCGCGATCTCCTCCCGATTGAGCTCGACCAGCTCCGGCGCCACATCCTCCACCTTGCGGATCAGCTCATGGACGCTTTCCGCCTCGAGCCGAAGGCCGGGGACGTCCGAGCCGGCGACGTACCAGAGCCGCGTCTCCGCATCCTGGGCAAGGTGGACTTCGAGCTCGACAGCCTTCACGCTTGTTCCTCCTGCAACGGGGCCAAACTACCCCCGGCTCTCCAGGCGAGACAAGCCCCCCTAACGTCCCCAACAGCACCGCCCGCGACGGCGCCTCCACGGCTGATTCTTCGTGGTCACTTTTCGTGACCGGCAAGCGCCCCCGGCCGCAAGTACCACTTGCGGACGTGCCCGCCAGGAACCCCTTCCCCTCCATCCCTTACCTCCCCCGGCCGCAAGTACCACCTGCGGACGTGCCCCCAGGAACCCCCGCCCCCTCCGTTACCTCCACCCCTTACCTCCCCCGGCCGCAAGTACCACTTGCGGACGCTCCCCCCAGGAACCCCCGCCCGCTCCGCCCGTTACCTCCCCCGGCCCTCCCCGTTGGAGCGGGCGGTGGCGAGGGAGCTCGTGTTGGAGTTATCCCCATGCGTAAATCGATCGCACCCCTGATCCTGTCCGTCTGCGCGGCCCCGCTGGCGCTGGCGCTCGGCGCCTGCCACACCGTCCACGGCGCCGCGGCCGACGTCGAATCGGTCGCCGACGCTTTGACCTACGATCCGCACCGCACCTACGCCGCCTGCGGAAGCTACGGAGCGATGGACCGCAACAATGACGGCCGGATCTCGAACGCCGAGTGGAACGACTATCGCACCGGCGCCTATGCGATGTGGGACGTCAACCATGACGGCCGCATCAGCCGGGCCGAATATGCCAATTGCTGGTATGGCGGCGGCTTCTATCCAGGCTACCACCAGAGCGCCTACGAGCCGAGCTGGACCGCGTTCGACGCCAATCACGACGGCTATCTCAGCGCCGACGAATATTGGAGCACGACCTATTACCCGACGCTCGACGCCAATGGCGACGGAGTCATCGACAGCACCGAATGGCCGTGGTGATGAGATCCCCACGAAGTAGTACTTCGTGGGGGCCCCGGTGAGATCCCCGCAAAGTGGTACTTTGCGGGGGCCCGGGTTAAGCGTGATCGGCTTGAGCTAATTCATTCCGTCATTGCGAGCGGAGCGAAGCAATCCAGTACGGCCTCGGACGCCCGCTGGATTGCTTCGTCGCTACGCTTCTCGCAATCACGGATCGGGCAGCGGTCAGCTGCCGGCGTTCGCCTTTTGCCGCGCGCGCTCGCGCGGGTGGTCGGTGGCGACTCCGCCCGAGAGGCGCGCGACGTGCGGATAGATTTCCGCGACCTCGGGCGTATAGCCGAGGTTGAACACCGTCGGGCTCTTCGCCGGCCGGTCGCTCGCCTTGTCCGGGGGCCCCCGCAATTGGCGGCTATGGCCCTTTCCGAAGGGCCTTAGTGAGCCGACAACCACTTTGTGGGGATGGCCTTGATTGCCGGTCTCGTCGTGGAAGTGGTGGGCCATATGGCGGCGCTTCATCTCGACCAGCCATTTCTTCTTCGGCTTGTAGGCAAGGCGCTGCCGCGGCCGACGCGACCGCCTTCCCGCCGGCATTGGCGCGAGGATGCGGGTCAATCGCCTTGAGGCTGGGTCTTCGTGGTCACTTTTCGTGACCGCACCGTCAATTGCCGGCGCCGGCGTTCGCCTTCTGCCGGACTCGCTCGCGCGGATGGTCGGTCGCAACGCCGCCGCTGAGCTTCGCGACGTAGGGATAAACCTCCGCCACCTCCGGCGTGTAGCCGAGGTTGAACACCGTCGGGCTCTTCTTCCGCTCGCCGGCCTGGTCGTAGAAGGTCCCGAACAGCCGGTCCCACAGGAAGCTGGTGATCCCGAAATTGCCGGTCTCGTCGTGGAAATGGTGCGCCATGTGGCGGCGCTTCATCTCGACCAGCCATTTCTTCCTGGGCTTGTAGGCGAGGTGCTGGATGCAGTGGACGAACTCGTAGAAGCAGGTGGTGATGAGGCCCGTCGCGAAGGCCGCCGCCGCCGCGCCCCAGGCTGCTTCCGGGTGGGCGGCGTCGGCCCAGGGGAGGCCGATCGCGTAGCCGACGGGGATCACGCCGAGCGCGATCGTGGGCAAGGTGGTGTGCAAGGCCCCGAAGAGGACCTCGAGGTGGTTCGGATCCTGGTGGTGGTCGTAATGGATCCGCTTCCAGGTCGGCGAAAGCAGCTTCGACTTCCACATCCACTTGCTGTGGAGCACCCAGCGGTGGAGGACGTACCAGACGAGCGGGTAGATGAGGCTCGCGGCGGCGACCGCGATCAGGGTCGGGGCGAGCGGGGCCGGACGAAGGGCGAACCAGGCGATCGCGGCGGCGGCCAGAGCGAGATAGGCGACGATCGCGGGATAGCTGAAATAGGCCCGGACGAGCTCTTTCAAGGTCATCCTGTCGAGATGATGCTCGCGCCTCCAGAAGCTCGGGCGGATCGGTTGGGCGAGTTTCACTTGGCTGACCTCAGTTGGTTTCCGGCGGGCGCGGCGCCGCCGGCGCGCGCGTCTCCAATATGGGGGATTCCCCTGGAATCGCAATGCGGCGGATTTAGGGCTTTCGATCAAAGTGGTATTTTGATCGAGGGTCCTTCGATACGCCGGTTCGACTTCGCTCACCGGCTACTCAGGATGAGCGGAGAGAGAGAGTCTAGATCAGCTTGAGCTTGCGGGCGAGGGCGCCGAGGGCTTCGCGGTCGCCCCGGACGAGGCCGAAGCGGACGGCGGACCAGCTTGCGGCCGCCCAGAGGAGGGTGACGCTGGCGAAGCGGATCGGGCCCCGCGTCCAGTCGGCCGCGAGGCCCATGACGGCGACTCCGGCGAGGGCGACGAAGAGGCCGAGGAAGAGCTTGCGGTCGAACGGGGTGAGGCCTTCGGTGAGCTGGAGCTCGAGGGTGGCGGCATAGGCGATGGCGACGGTGGCGGCGCCGACCGCGACCGCCATTCCCGCCGCTCCGAAGCGGGGGACGAGGAGGAGGATGAGGGCGGCCAGGGTCGCGGCGCCGACGAGGCTGTTGACGAGCGGGAGGATGCGGTGGCCGGTCATCTCGACGATCGGGGTCGCGGGGCCGACGATCGCCTCGGCGGCTCGGGCGGCGACGAGGATGTAAAGGAGCGGAAGCGCGGCCATCACCTCGGGGCGGTAGATGGAGAGGATGTCGGGGCCGGCGAAGGCGAGCCAGCCGGCGAGCGGGACGACCAATGCGGTCGAGAGCCGGCTGGCGAAACGGTAGAGGGGGGCGAGCTGGGCGCGGTCGGTCCGCGCCTGGTGGGCGGCGACCGGGGCCATGACGTACTGGAAGGCCTGGCGGACGGCGAGGGGCAGGGTGGCGAGCTTCCGCGCGATCTCGAACAGGCCGGAGGCGACGGCTCCGCTGGCGCCGGGGAGGAGGAGGTTGATGATCACCGCGGGGGCGTCGACAAGAAGGCGGCGCGCGACGTTGGCGGGGAGGAGGGCGAGGCCGGTGGTCAGCAGAAGCCTGACGTTGGCGGCGGTGATCGGGGCCCGGATCAGCAGGCGCGGATTGTAGAAGCGGGCGAGCAAGGGGACGCAGAGCAGGGCGGTCAGGCTCAGCGAGCCCAAATGGGCGAGGACGAGGCCTAGGCTTCCGGCGCCGAGCGCGAAGAAGCTCAGGGCGAAGAGGATCCGGGCGGTCTGCTCCCAGAACAGGCGGAGGCGGATCTCGGGGCCGAAGGCCCGGCGGGCGCGGGCGGCGGAGGTGGCGATCTCGACGAAGGTCCACAAGGGCAGGCCCCAGGCGAACAAAGCGACGGCGGTCGGGAGCATCGCCCGGTCGGCGGGCGCGGCGGAGAAATGGGAGGCGACCCAGCCGGCGTTCAAGGTGACGAGGAGGGCGATGACGGCGGCGGGAAGGACGGTGATGAGTAGGGCGATCTTGACCGCGCCGTGGGCCTCGGTCTCGTCCTCGGTCGGCACGATGCGCTGGAGGGCGTTGGTGAGGCAGAGGTCGACGAGATTCTCGACGAAGTTGATCGCCGCCCACAGCGCCACGTAGAGGCCGTAGGCTGCGAGGCCGAACATCCAGATGAAGAGCGGCTGGGCGACCGCCTCGATCAGCGCGGCGGCGCGCGACAGCCCGACCAGCCCGGCCCCGCGCGCGACTTCGCCGCGGGTTACGGGCTCTTCGCCATTGGCTTCGCTCATTCCTCGGTCCGGATCAGCACCGTCTCGCCGATCAGCAGGAACAGGAAGAAGGGCGCCCAGGCGGCGAGGAGGGGCGGGTAGGCGCCGAGATTGCCCATGGCGAGCGCGAAATTGTCGGCGACGAAGTAAGCGAAGCCGAGGGCCATCCCGATCACCGCCCGGACGAAGAGCTGGCCGGAGCGGGCGAGGCCGAAGGCAGCGACTCCGGCGAGTAATGGCATCAGAACCACCGAGAGGGGGCCGGACAATTTGTGCCAGAGGCCGGATTCGAGCTCGGCCGTCGGCCGGCCGGCGAGCTTGAGCTCATGGACCGAGCGGCGAAGGGTGGCGAAATCCTGCTCGTCGGCGGAGACGTGGGCGAGGGTGAACTGGCTCGGGTCCAGCCCTTCGCCATAAGCGGAGACGGGCGAGCGGCTCGTCGTTCCCTTATCGACGTCGAACGTCTCGACATTCTCGAGCCGCCAGCCGCTGCCGCTTCGGCGGGCGCGGTCGGCGCGCATGATCGATTTCAGCGTCTCGTTGTGGCGGTCGTAGATTGAGAGGCCCTTGAGCTCGGTCGAATCGCCCTCCCCGCGAACCTCCCGGGCGAGGATGAGATCGTCGCCCCAGCGCACCCAGACGTTGGGGCGGATCCCGCTGTCGCGCGGGACCGGGCCGTAATCGACCTTCTCCCAGCTCGACAGGGTCTCGGTGGCACGGGTGACGACGCGCTCGTTGAACGCGAAGCTCAGCGCGGCGAGGCCGAGGCTGGCGACGATCAGGGGGGCGATGATCTGGTGGGCGGAGATGCCCGCCGCCTTCATGCTCACCACCTCGCTGTTCTGATTGAGGGTGGCGAGCGCGATCAGCGTCCCGAGGAGGACCGCGAAGGGCAGGAAGCGGGCGATGAGCTGTGGGATACGAAGCGAGACGTAGCGCCAGAGCTCGGCGTCGCCATTGCCCGGAAAGCGCAGGATCTTGCCGGATTCGCCGAGCAGATCGAGAGTCATCAGGATGACGACCAGAGCCGCAAGCACCGCCAGCGAGCGAAGGACGAACATCTTCGCCATGTAGAAGGCGATCCGCTTCGACGGGAAGAAGTCGAAGTTGATCATTCGGCCGCCGCGGCCTCCCGCCGCCCTCCCCCGCCGAGGCGAAGGATCCGGCCGATCCCCTTGACGATCTTGGCGGAGGCGCGCTCGAGCGCTCCGATCGGCTGGCCGCCCGGCTTGTAGGCCAAAGTCCAGTAGAGCCAGACGATCAGGGCCGCGAACAGGAAGAAGGGCGTCCACAGCCCGACGATCGGATCGACCCGGCCCTGGGCCGACATCTGCTCGGCGTACTGGTTCACCTTGTGATAGGTGACGACCATCGCGATCGAGAGGAAGATTCCGAGGCCCGAAGTGCTTCGCTTGGGCGGCACTGCAAGCGCCACCGCGAGCAGGGGCATGAGAAGCATCATCACGATCTCGACGACCCGGTAATGGAAATTCGCGCGGACGGCCGCTCGCTCCTTGGCGGGGACGGCGTGGCTGTCGCCGGTGCGGAACAGCTCCGGGATGGTCATCTCGTCCTCGTCGCCGCGGCCGCGCGAGCGGAAGCTCGCCACCTTGGGAAGGTCGACCGGAAGATCCTGGATCTTGAAGCTGAGCACCCGCGGCGCCCGGTATTTGGGCGAATTGTGGACCAGCCGCCCGTTCGAGAGGCGAAGCAGGATCACGTTGGGGTCGTCGGTGGCGAGGAAGGTGCCGTGATCGGCGGTGACCGCGATCGTCTTTCCGTCGCGTGTCTCGGCGCGGACGAACACGCCGTGCAGAAGCCGTCCCTTGTCCTCGCTCCGCTCGACCCGGAGCGTCATCCTCTTGCCGAGGTTGGTGAACTCGCCGACCTTGATCGAGGCGCCGAGCGCGCCCGAGCGAAGGTCGAAGCGCAATTGCTCATAGCCGTAGCGCGCCACCGGCTGGACGAAGCCGACGATGGCGAGGTTGAGGAGCAGAAGCGCAAGCGCGAAGACATAGGGCACCGCGAGCAGCCGGGTGTAGCTGAGGCCGACGGCGCGAAGGCTGTCGAGCTCCGACGACAAGGCCAGCCGGCGAAAGGCGATCAGCACTCCGAGCAGGAGCCCGATCGGGATCCCGAGCGCGAGATATTCGGGCACCAGATTGGCGAGCATCCGCCACACCACCCCGACCGGCCCGCCTTCGCTCACCACGAAGTCGAACAGCCGAAGCATCTTGTCGAGAATGAGCAGCATCGCCGCCAGAGTCAGCGTCGCCAGCAGAGGCACGAGGATCAGGCGGGCGAGATAGCGGTCGATCACAGCGCGGATCAAAGAGGTGCTTTGATCCGGTTTTCAAGTTCTATCGGGTGCCAAGCGGTGATTTCGGGCCGCTCCGGGTCATCGCGCCCACCTTCGCCGCCGCATGAAAGTGGCTCCGGGCATAGCCCGGAGGCACCTCGCCGGCGGAAAAAGCGTGCGCCGCGGTCTATGAGCGCAATGCGGACCGCGCTTTGCGTCCCGCGCCTCAGGCCATCCGGCGGACGACCTTGACGACGAGCAGCACGAGGATCGCGCCGAGCAGCGAGTAGAGGAAGGCCATCATGTTGAGCGGGCCGTTGAGGATCGATGCGCCGCCGCCGAACAGCCAGCCGGCGACCAGGGCGCCGACGATTCCGGCGAGGATGTCGAAGATGAGGCCGCCGCCGCTGCGCGTGACGATTCCGGCAAGCCAGCCGACGACCGCGCCGACGATAAGGATGATGATCAGGTTCATGACGTTTCTCTCCCCGGGGCGAGGCCCCGCGCCACAAGACGCCTCGAACGGCGCCGAAGCAAGGCCGGAATGAAACGCGCTCAATAGCGGTGGTGGTAGGGCTCGCAGGCGATTCCGTCGCCGTCGCCGTCCATGTCCTCGCTATAGCCGGGCTGGCCGGCATAGAGCGGCGCCTTGCCGGCGGCGCGGACTTCGTTGCAGCCGGAATAATAAACCGGATCGGGCGCCGGCCCGGAGGTCGTATCGCGCGCCGCGACGTTCGCGGCGCCGTTCGCATCGGGCATCACGTTCCACGCCGCGATGAAGACGAGGGCGGCGACCTGGGCAATGTGGATGTAATCTGCGTTGCGCATGGTGACGGCTTATTCGGCAAGGGTTGCGGCATCGCTAAGGATGGGGCCGAAGCGGACATAGCTGCGTCGGTCTGTTAGAGGCTCGTCATGCCGACGCGTCCGGGAGCTTGCCAATGATCCCCATCATCACCGCCTTCGAACGCTCTCCCGATCGCGGGCGAGGGCTGGCGCGGGACATGCCAGTTCGCTGGGCGCTGGAGGAAGTGGGGCAGGCTTACGATGTTCGCCTGGTCTCGTTCGAAGCAATGAAGGCGCCGGCGCATCTCGCCATCCATCCTTTCGGGAAGATCCCGACCTACGAGGAAGGCGAGCTTGCCCTGTTCGAATCGGGAGCGATCGTCTTTCATATCGCGGAGCGCCATCCTGGCCTGCTGCCGGACGATTCCGACGCCCGGGCGCGGGCGATCATGTGGATGTTCGCCGCGGCAAGCACGATGGAGCCGCCGATCGTCGAGCGCGAGGCGGCCATCCTGTTCGAGCGCGACAAGAGCTGGTTCGAGGCGCGCTCGCCCCTGCTCGACGATCGGGTCAGGGCCCGGCTCGGCGAGCTTTCCAGGCGGCTCGGCGAGCGCGAGTGGCTCGACGGTGCGTTCAGCGCCGGGGACCTGCTGATGGTATCGGTGCTTCGCAGGCCGGCCGCGGCACCCTTGCTGGAGGACTATCCGAACCTCGCCGCCTATGTCGCCCGCGGCGAGGCGCGGCCCGCCTTCCGGCGGGCCTTCGACGCCCAGCTGGCGGTGTTCGAGGCCAGTCAGCCGCCCGAATAGAGATCGAGCAGCATCAGCGCACCGACTGCGAGCGAGGCGAGGCTGGCGAGGAGGACCGCGCCGGCGGCGGCGTCCTTGGCGGCGCCGATCTCTGCAGCGAAGTGCGGGTGGAGGTGGTCGAGAACATATTCGAGAGCGGCGTTGACCGCCTCGAGGGCGAGGACGAGGGCGCAGCAAAGCAGGATGAGGGCGGACCAGGCGAAGCCGGGGCGAAGCAGGAGCAGGCCGAGGCCGGCGGCGAGGCCGAGGGCGGATTGGCTCTTGAAGCTCTTCTCGCGACGGAAGACGAGGGCGATGCCCGAAGCGGCGAAACGGAGGCGGGCGGCGAAGCGCCGGTTCTTCATCCTGAAGGCTTCACCCCCGCCATGCATGGGGAAGGCTTAGCCCGGCCGGCGTCCGCCGAATGCCCTCCCCGGCAAGGAGAAGCCGAGGAGATGAGATGCAGATGGGGGGACGGCTGCGAATAGCCGTCCCCCCGAAAACCTTATTGGGCGTTGGCGGTGCCGTTCGCCTCGATCGCGTCGGCCTTGTTCTCGCCCGCGTCGCGGACGGCGTCGGCCTTGTTCTCGAGCACTTCCTGGGCGTTATCGGTGGCGGCGTTGTCGGCCATCTGGTCGAGCGCGTCGCCCGTATTGTCGGCTGCCTCGCGAACGTTGTCGGCGGCGTTCTCGGCCGGCGTGTTGTTGCAGGCGCCAAGCGTCATCAGGCCCGCGATCATCGCGCCTTTTACGATCATTCTCATACAATGCCCCTTCACAAATTGATCAAAAGAGACGCTCCGGCCGCGATGCGGCCGAAGCGCCGTGGGACCTCGCGTGACCTCGGAACCCGAAAGCGAGGCTAACATGGATGAACGGGCCGGTACAGACGGTTCGTGACGGCGGCGAAAAGAGGCGCCCGGTCCCGCTCCCCTTCTGTCACAATCGAAACGATTCAGTCGGGTAGCGAACGCTTTTCGACCCCTCCTGACCATAATTTGGCCGCAACCTTGGGCGATTGGCAGGACCCATAGGGGCGTATCACATCTGCGCTGTGCCGGCCGCGGCGCAAAGCGCAGCCTTGGAGTAGAGCGGCAATGTCGAGACTTTTCCTTTCCACCGCAATCGTCGCGGCCGCGCTGGCGATACCGGCGGTTCCCGCCGAGGCGGCGCTCGGCCCCGATGCGGCCGCCTGCAGCGCCGGAGCCAACCGGCCGGCCATGCTGGTCAGCGTCAACGGCTTCAAGAACCGCGTCGGCAAGCTTCGGATCCAGCTCTACGGCGGCGATCCCGCCGACTTTCTCGAGCGGGGAAAGAAGATGAAACGAATCGACCTGCCGGTGACCCGCTCGGGCGCGATGAACGTGTGCGTCGCCGTGCCGCATGCCGGTACCTATGCGATCGCCGTCCGCCACGACGCCGACAATAACGGCAAGACCGACTGGAACGACGGCGGCGGCTTCTCGAACAACCCGCATCTGTCGATTCTCAAGCTCAAGCCCTCGGCCCGTGCGGTGTCGGTGCCGGTCGGCAACACCATGAAGGTGGTTCCGGTGGTGCTCAACTACCGAAGCGGGTTCACCATCGCTCCGATCGGCCAGAACTGAGGCATGGCCCGGGTCGCGCTTCTCTCAAACCCGCGATCCACCGGAAACAGGGCTCTGCTTCCGAGGGTGAGGAGCTTTTGCGCGGCGCATAAGGACATATTCCATTACGAGGTCGAGCATGTCGACCAGATCGGAACGGCGCTTAAGACGATCGCCCTCGTCGAGCCCCGTGTGCTTGTCATCAACGGCGGCGACGGCACCGTCCAGGCGGCCCTGACCGAGATCTACAATGGCGGCCATTTCGGCGATTCCCCGCCGCCCGTCGCGGTCCTGCCCAACGGCAAGACCAACCTCATCGCCCACGATCTCGGCGCCAGCGGCGATCCGCTCGAAGCGCTCGAGCAGGTGCTCGCAATCGCCCGCTCGGACATGGCCCCCCATATCGTCCAGCGCGAGCTGATCGCCCTTTCCGGCGGCGCCCGCGGCGGCAAGCCGGTGCTCGGCATGTTCCTCGGCGGCGCCGGCCTCGCCGACACGATGCTCTACTGCCGCCACAAGATCTACCCGCTCGGCCTTCCCAACGGCCTCGCCCACATGCTCGCGCTGACGCTCGGGCTGCTCGGAGTCCTGCTCGGCCGGCGCGCAAGCTTCCTTCCGCCGAGGCCGGCCGCGCTCAAGGTCTCGGTGATCAAGCGCGGCGAATGGAACGGCCAGTTCGCCTTCCTGATGGTGACCACCCTCCAGCGGCTCCTGTTCAAGGGCCACATGCCCGGCGCCGGGCCGCGCACCGGGGCGATGCAGCTGCTCGTCATCGACCGCAACATAGGCTCGCTGCTCGGCGCTTTCGTCGCGGCGGTGCGCGGCCGGCTCGGCCGCAAGCGCCTCTCCGGGGTCCATCTCGAGCGCGGCGACGAGATCAGGATCGAGGGCGACATGTCCAACGTCCTCCTCGACGGCGAGCTCTTCCAGGCCGATTGCGGGCGCCCGATCGTCCTCAAGCCGACCGCGCCCGTCCCCTTCGTGACCCTTACCGTCTGAGCTTCACGCGGAATCGTGGAAGATCAGGCCGAGCGTGAATCGCTCGCCGCCGCGCACCGTGCTGACGCCGTGCTTCATCCGGGTGCGGTACCAGCCGCGGCTTCCCTTCACCGGCCGCTCGCTGACGGCGAAGACGACCGCGTCGCCCTCGCCCAGAGGAACCACGGTCGCCCGGGACTGCCGGCGCGGGCGCTGCTCGGCGAGCAGGAACTCGCCTCCTTCGAACGCTTCGCCCGGGCGGGAGAGGAGGATGGCGGCCTGGAGCGGGAAGGCCTCGGCGCCGTACAGATCCTGGTGGAGGCAATTATAATCGCCGGGGCCGTAGCCCAGGAGCAAGGGCGTCGGCCGCGCCTGGCCGGCCGAGCGGCAGCGCTCGAGATAGTCGCCGTGCCGCTCCGGATAGCGCGCGGTCCGGCCCAGCGCCGCCTGCCAGCGGTTCGCGACTTCGGCCAAGGGCGGATAGAGCGTGGACCTCAGAGCCGCCACCCGATCGGGCAGGGGATAGGCGAAATAGCGATATTCGCCGCGGCCGAAGCCGTGGCGCGCCATCACCACCCGGCTTCGGAAGCGCTCTTCCTCCCGCCACAGCGACCGGGCCGAGCGGCAGGCATCCGCGTCGAGCAGGCCGGGCAGGATCGACCAGCCCTGCTCGTCGAGATCCGCGCCCACGGCTTGCCAGTCCCTGCCTTCGATCGCCATCCCGCCTTCCTGGCAGGAAGCGCGGCGGTCGACACTCCGGCGCTTGCGGCCAATGTCCGCGACCGGACAGGATGAGTCCGGCAACGGACAAGGAAAGCCGGAAAAGCGAGCGAAAGCGGGCATTTCGGCCGATTCGGCGGTGGCCCGCTCCTTGCATCGCCGGACGCGATCGCAGCCTTCGGAGCCAGCCATGCGCCCTGCCCTCTTCGCCCTCCTCGCCGCCACCCTTGCCCTTCCCGCCACGATTCCGACGGCCTGCGCGGCGCCCGGCTCGAGTTCCGAAGCCGATGCCGCAATTCCCGACGTCAGCTGGTCGATCGAGGCGGACGCCGCGCAGCGCGCGAGGGGCGAGGTCCAGTTCAGCCTCACCCGGCGCACCGCCAACAGCCGCTGGATGAACAGCAGCACCCGCCCGCTCGCCGGCCTGCCCGGCCTCGGCGCCGGGCAGCTCGGCTCCGAGAGCGGAGTCCCGGTGCGCTTCCGCTTCGATCGCGACGCGGGCTCGATCGCCTGCGAAGGCGTGGTGCGGCGCTGGCACGGGACCGGCGACTGCAGCTTCCAGCCCGATTCGCGCTTCGTCCGGGCGCTGGCCGAACGCGGCTATGGGCAGGCGAGCGACTCGCAGCTCTTCTCGCTCGCGCTCTACGACCTCGGCTATGCCTATCTCGATGAATTGAAGCGGCAGGGCTACGCCCGCCCGAACGTCGCCGATCTCGTCCATGCCGGCGATCATGGCGCGGACCTCGCCTATCTCAGGGGCATGGGCGGCCGCGGCTACCGGGTGGGCAGCCTCGAGGCGCTGATCCGAATGCGCGACCACGGCGTGACGCCCGATTATGTGAGCGAGCTGGCAAGGCTCGGCATCGCCGACCTTTCGGCCGACCAGGTCGTCAGCCTTCGCGACCACGGGGTCGACCCGGGCTTCGTCGGCGCCTTCCGCTCGGCGGGTTACGACCTGCCGCTCGACGAGCTCATCCGCCTCCGCGACCATGGCGTGACGCCCGACTACGTCGAGGCGCTGCGCCGCTACGGGATCGGCAAGGTGCCGGCCGAAGAGCTCGCCCGGCTTCGCGACCATGGGGTCATGCCCGATTTCGTCGGCGAAGCCTCGCGCTCCGGCTATCTTTTCTCCACCGATCAGCTGATCCGCCTTCGCGACAACGGTGTCAGCCCCGACTATCTCGCCGAGCTCCATGGGCTCGGCTATGGCACAATCGGCGCGGACGAGATCGTCGAGCTTCGCAACAACGGCGTCAGCGCCGACTTCATCCGACGGGCCAATGCGTCGGGGGGAAGCCACCGCAGCCCGTCCGAGCTGATCGCGCTTCGGAACGGCGGCTGGGCGGGACGCTAGGCTCCAAGCTTGCCAATCGGCGCCGTCGCCCGGATAGTGAGAGCGCGATGGAGTTCGATGCGCAGCCGGTGCTGAAAGGTGAGCGTGTCACCCTGCGCCCGCTCGCGCCGGGCGATTGGGACGCGCTCTACGCTGTCGCCTCCGACAGACTGATCTGGGAGCAGCATCCCGCGCCGGACCGGTGGCAGGAGCCCGTCTTCCGCGCCTTCTTCGAGGAAGCGCTCGCCACTCGCGGCGCGCTTCTCGCCCTCGATTCCCGCGACGGCGAGGTCATCGGCTCGTCGCGCTTCCACGGCCACGATCCCGTCCGCCGCGACGTGGAGATCGGCTGGACCTTCCTGGCGCGCAGCCGCTGGGGCGGTATCTACAATGGCGAGATCAAGCGGCTGATGCTCGACCACGCCTTCCGCTTCGTCGACAGCGTCGTCTTCATGGTCGGCCCCGCCAACATCCGCTCGCAGACCGCGGTGAAGAAGCTCGGCGCCGTGCCCGACGGCCGGGCCAAGAGATTCGGCCGCGAGAACCTCGTCTTCCGGCTCGACGCCGGCGCCTGGGCGACACAATCGCTTTCGCCGGCGGTAGGCTGAAGCGATGGAATTCTTCATCGCCCTTCTGACGGCGCTCATCGGACCGATCATGCCCGGTGGAACCGCCCCCCCTCGCGACTCCGGCGGAGTTTCGATCGCGCTCGACCGAAGCGACCCCGCGCCCGGGCAGCCGAGGATCACGGGGGCGCTCGATCGAAGCCGCCCCCTGGTCGTCCTCGACCCCGGCCATGGCGGCCGCGACCCCGGCGCGACCTCGCCGTTCGGGGCCCGCGAGAAGGACGTCACGCTGGCGATCGCGACCGCCATCCGCGACGCGCTCGCCGCTTCCGGCCGAGTGCGGGTGGCGATGACCCGCGAGGACGACCGCTACCTGGTGCTTCGCGACCGCTACGAGATTGCGCGCCGTATGGGGGCGGAATTGTTCATCTCGATCCACGCCG
>JBJMTX010000048.1:0-48792 GCA_045811485.1 Allosphingosinicella sp. | reverse complement strand
CCGGAAGCGCCGAGCGGGCCTGGGCGATGATGGCGCTGAACGCCTCGCCTTCGTGCATCGCGATGTCGGCGAGGACCTTGCGGTCCAGGTCGACGCCGGCGAGCTTCAGCCCGTGCATGAACTGGCCGTAGGTCAGGCCCTCGGCCCGCACCGCGGCGTTGATGCGCTGGATCCAGAGCGCCCGGAACGAGCGCTTCTTCACCTTGCGGTCGCGATAGGCGTATTGGCCGGCCTTCTCGACGGCCTGCTTGGCGATGCGGATCGTGTTCTTGCGACGGCCGTAATAGCCCTTCGCCTGCTCCAGGATCCTCTTGTGGCGGGCCTTGGTGGTGGTCCCGCGCTTGACGCGTGCCATGTGCGGTTCCTCCTTACTTCAGGCCGTAGGGCGCCCAGAGCTTCACCCGCGCCGTATCGGCCGTGGCGAGAACTTCGGTGCCGCGATTCTGGCGGATATATTTGGCGTTGTGGCTGATCAGCCGGTGGCGCTTGCCCGCGACTCCGTGCTTGATCTTGCCGGTCGCGGTGAGCTTGAAGCGCTTCTTGACGCCGCTCTTCGTCTTCAGTTTGGGCATTTTCGTCTCCTTGTGCGCCCAGCGGCGCGACGTTTGAGAACGGCCACGGCAGCCCTTTCGGCCGGGCCGTTCATTCTTCCAAAGCTGGAAAGAAGGCGCGCCTATAGAGGGGGGAGCGCCAATTGGCAACTCCTCCTAGGCTAATCGAACAGGCTCGACACCGAGCTCTCGTCCGCGATCCGCTTGATCGCCTCGCCGAGCAGGGGGGCGATGGTGAGCAGGCGGACCTTGGCGCCGGCGGCGTCGCTGGGCTGGATCGAATCGGTGATGACGAGCTCGCGCATGACCGAATTCTCGACCCGGGCGACGGCGGCGCCGGAGAGGACTCCGTGGCTGCAATAGGCGACCACCTCGCGGGCGCCGGCCTCCTTGAGCGCGGCGGCGGCGTTGCACAGGGTCCCGGCCGAATCGACGATATCGTCGATGAGGATGCAGAAGCGGTCCTGGACGTCGCCGATGATGTTCATCACCTCCGATTCGCCCGGCTTCTCGCGGCGCTTGTCGACGATGGCGAGCGGAGCGTTGGCGAGCCTCTTGGCGAGCGCGCGGGCGCGGACGACTCCGCCGACGTCCGGCGAGACGACGGTGATCGGCTGGCCTGAGAAGCGCGCCTTGATGTCCTCGGACATGACCGGGGCGGCGTAGAGATTGTCGGTGGGAATGTCGAAGAAGCCCTGGATCTGGCCGGCGTGGAGGTCGACCGAGAGCACCCGGTTGGCGCCGGCGACGGTGATCAGGTTGGCGACGAGCTTGGCCGAGATCGGAGTCCGCGGACCGGGTTTGCGGTCCTGCCGGGCATAGCCGAAATAGGGCAGGACGGCGGTGATCCTTTTGGCCGACGCGCGGCGAAGCGCGTCGATGCAGATCAGCAGCTCCATCAGATTGTCGTTGGCCGGATAGGAGGTGGACTGGACGACGAACACGTCCTCGCCGCGGACATTCTCGTGGATCTCGACGAACACCTCCTCGTCGGCGAATCGGCGGACGCTCGCCTCGGTGACCGGCTGCTCGAGATAGGCGGCGATGCTTCGCACCAGCGGCAGGTTCGAATTGCCGGCCATCAGCTTCATGCGCGCATTCCTTCCGAGCCTCCTCTCCCCATAAGCGGCCCCAAGATGAAGGCAAGGCTGGCCTTGCCTCAGCCAATTCCGTCATTGCGAGCGACGCGAAGCAATCTTGCGCGCAGACGCACAAGCTGGATTGCTTCGTCGCTGCGCTCCTCGCAATGACGGCGGATGAGCGTCGTCACCCGTTTCGCCCCGGCTCCGACCGGCCGGCTCCACGTCGGCAATATCCGCACCGCGATCCATAACTGGCTGTGGGCGAAGAAGCAGGGCGGGCGCTTCATCCTCCGGCTCGACGATACCGACCGGGCGCGCTCCACCGAGGAATATGCGGCGGGAATCCGCGAGGACCTGGCCTGGCTCGGGCTCGTCCCCGACGAGGTGCATCGCCAGTCCGAGCGCTTCGACCGCTACGAGGCCGCGTTCGAGCGGCTGCGCGGCGACGGGCGGGTCTATCCCGCCTACGAGACGTCGCAGGAGCTCGATCTCAAGCGCAAGGTCCAGCTCTCGCGGGGCAAGCCGCCGGTCTACGATCGGGCGGCGCTCGGCCTCTCCGACTCGGAGCGGGCCCGGCTCGAGGCGGAGGGGCGGCGGCCGCACTGGCGCTTCCGGCTCGACTACGATTCGCCGATCGGATGGGACGACCTCATCCGCGGCCGGCAGGATTTCGATCCAAGCCTGCTCTCCGACCCGGTCGTCCGCCGCGAGGACGGAAGCTGGCTCTACATGCTCCCGAGCAGCGTCGACGATAGCGACATGGGGGTGACCCACGTCCTTCGCGGCGAGGACCATGTCGCCAACACCGCGCTCCAGATCCAGATGTTCGAGGCGCTGGGCGCCCGGGTTCCGGACTTTGCGCACGAAGCCCTGCTGGTCGGATCGGAGGGCAAGCTATCCAAGCGCCTCGGTTCGCTCGGAGTCGATTCCCTCAAGGACGAGGGGATCGAGCCGATCGCGTTGGTCGCCAAGCTCGCCCGCCTCGGCACCAGCCTTCCGGTCGAGCCGGTGAGCGGGCCGGAGCCCCTGATCGAGAGCTTCGATTTCGCCACCTTCGGCCGCGCGCCGGCGCGCTTCGACCTCGGCGAGCTCGCGCAGCTCAACGCGCGTGTCATCCACCAGCTGCCGTTCGAGGCGGTGGCCGGGCGGCTTCCGGAGGGGATGGGCGCGGCCGACTGGGAGGCGCTTCGGCCCAACCTCGCCACCGTCGCCGGCGCCCGCGACTGGTGGGAGATCCTCCACGGCCATGTCGAGGCCAAGGCGGCGGCCGAAGACCGGCCGCTGATCGAGGCCGCGGCCGCGGCGGCGGCGGCACTGGATTGGGATTCGCCGCCCTGGCCGCAGCTCGTCGAGCGGCTCAAGGTCGAGACCGGCCGAAGCGGCAAGGCGCTGTTCCGGCCCCTTCGGCTGGCTTTGACCGGCCGCGAGAGCGGACCGGAAATGGCCGCCCTCCTGCCGCTGATCGGCCGCGACGAAGCCATCGCCCGGCTTTGCGCAGCTCTCTGACCAGGACCGGAACTTTTCCTGCTTGTGTTACATTGTAACATAATGTTATGAGATACTGTCTCATAGAGAAGACATGAGCAGGAGAGAGCCATGACAGAGGCAGCCACATTCAACGCGAAACGGCATCCGACCGCACTCCTCATCGTCGTCCTGATGCACGGCGCCGCGCTCACCGCGCTGGCGCTCGCCAAGATGGAGAATCCGGGGCGGACGATCTTCGGGACGACGAAGGTCGATCTGCTCCCGGTGCCCAAGGATCCTCCCAAGGATCCGCCGCCCCCGGCGAGGGAGGTCCCGCAGCAGCGGACCGTCATCGACCGGCCGCTGCCGGTCATCGCTCCGCCGACGCTCGGGCCCACCGTCGACTTCACCCCCCAGCCGCTTCCCAGGCTCGTCATTCCCGATCCGGGCCCGCCGACGCAGGCGATTTCCGAGCCCGCGCCGCCCCCGCCGCCGGCGCGGAAGGTGGAGCCGGCCCGCGCCAAAGCGAACCTAGCTTCCTACGTGTCGGATGCCGACTATCCCAGCTCGGCGATCCGAAGCGAGGAGCAGGGGACGACCCGCTTCCGGCTCGGAGTCGGCGCCGACGGCAGGGTCACCGAATGCATCGTGACCGGCTCGAGCGGCTCGGGCGCGCTCGATTCCGCCACCTGCAAGCTGATGAAGAGCCGGGCGAAATTCACTCCGGCGCACGACAGCGAGGGCCGGGCGATCGGCGACAGCGTGTCGAGCGCGATCCGCTGGGTGTTGCCGACCGATTGAGCGACTGGCGGGGAAGCGGCGTTGCGCCTATCTTGGCGTCATGCCGCTTCCTCGCCCCGCCTCGCCCCGCGCCCTCTGGGCCGACGTCCGCGCCTTCACCTCGGAGCGCAGGCCCCACCAATGGGTGGCCGCTTCGCTCGCCCTGCTGATGCCGCTCGCGCTGATCGTCCTCTTCATCATCGACGGGCACACCAACATCCAGCCCAAGAGCGAGATCATCTTCGTCGAGAGCTGGCCCGCCAACCGCACCGACGCCCAGATCAAGGCCGACCAGAAGAAGGACCAGGCGGCTCGTGACGCGGCGCGCAAGGAGCGGCAAAAGGAATTCCAGCGGCTGGACGAGTCGCTGAACCGGATGGGCATTTGAGGCCTGAGGACCGGTGGATGGGCGCCGCCGTCGCGCTCGGCGAGCGCGGCCGGGGCAACACGGCGCCAAACCCCAATGTCGGCTGCATCCTCGTCAACGAAGGCCGAGTCGTCGGGCGCGGCTGGACCCAGCCCGGAGGCCGGCCCCACGCCGAAGCGATGGCGCTCGCCGAAGCCGGCGATGAGGCGCGCGGCGCGACCGCCTTCGTGACCCTCGAGCCCTGCTGCCACCGAAGCGAGCGCGGACCGGCCTGTGCCGACCTCCTCGTCGCGGCGGGAATCGCCCGGGTGGTCGCGGCGATCGCCGATCCCGATCCGCGGATCGACGGCGGCGGCCTCGCCCGGCTCGAAGCGGCTGGAATCGCGGTCGAGGTCGGCCCCGGGGCGGAGGAGGCGAGCCGTTCGATGGCGGGCTTCCTCACCCGGATCCGCCTCGGGCGGCCCTTCGTCACGCTCAAGCTCGCAATGTCGCTCGACGGCAAGATCGCCTTGCCGTCCGGCGAGAGCCGCTGGATCACCGGCGAGGACGCCCGCGCCCACGTCCATCTCGAGCGCGCCTGCGCCGACATGATCCTGGTCGGGCGCGGAACCTTCGAGCGCGATCGGCCGCGGCTCGACGTCAGGCTTCCGGGCCTCGAGGAGAGATCGCCGCGGCGGGCGCTGCTCACCCGCGGCGAGGCGGTGGAAGGCTGGGCGCGGCTCGATTCGCCCGAGGCGATCCACGGCCTCCACGACGTCAACGACCTGCTCGTCGAAGGCGGATCGGCCACGGCTTCGGCCTTCCTCGCCGCCGACCTCGTCGACCGTATGCTGATCTACCGCGCCCCGATCCTGATCGGCGAGGGCAAGTCGTCGGTCGGCTACATAGGCCTCACCGACCTCGCCGACGCCCATCGCCGCTGGCACCTCGCTGACAGCCGGATGCTTGGCATCGACCGGCTCGAAGTCTACGAGCGCCGGCGGGACTGACATGTTCACAGGGATCATCACCGACGTCGGCCGCGTCGTCGCGGCGGAGCAGAGAGGCGACCTGCGCCTGAGGATTGGCTGCGGCTACGACATGGCCGCAGTCGATCTCGGGGCGTCGATCGCCTGCTCGGGGGTGTGCCTCACCGTCGTCGACAAGGGCGACGACTGGTTCGCGGTCGATCTTTCCGCCGAGACCCTGAGCCGGAGCGCCCCTGGGCTGTGGCAGGAGGGGGCGCGCCTCAACCTCGAACGCTCGCTCCGCCTCGGCGACGAGCTCGGCGGCCATATCGTCACCGGCCATGTCGACGCGGTCGGCGAGGTCGAGGCGGCTGTCGAGGTCGGCGGCTCGACCCGCCTCACCGTGATCGCCCCGGCCGAGCTCGAATTCTATATCGCGCCGAAAGGCTCGATCGCGCTCGACGGCGTGTCGCTGACCGTCAATGAGGTCGAACCGGTGTCGGACGGGGTGCGCTTCGCGCTCAACATCATCCCCCACACCGCCGCTCAGACGAGCTTCGCCGAGATGGCGCCCGGGCGGAAGCTCAACATCGAGATCGACGTCCTCGCCCGCTATATCGGCCGCATGCTCGAGCTGAGGCGCTAATGGAGCGCGGCTTCCTCTCCTCCCCGGAGGAGCTGATCGACGAGGCTCGTAACGGGCGGATGTTCATCCTTGTCGACGACGAGGATCGCGAGAATGAAGGGGATCTCGTTATCCCGGCGCAGATGGCGACACCCGACGCGATCAATTTCATGGCCAAGCACGGCCGCGGACTCATCTGCCTGGCGCTGACCCGGCAGCGGGTCGAGCAGCTCGGGCTCGAGCTGATGAGCCGCAACAACGGCACTCGCCACGAGACCGCCTTCACCACCTCGATCGAGGCGAAGGAAGGCGTGACGACCGGAATCTCGGCGGCCGACCGGGCGCGGACCGTCTCGGTGGCGATCGACGCCGCGAAGGGCCGGGACGACATCTGCACGCCCGGCCACGTCTTCCCGCTCGTCGCGCGCGACGGCGGGGTGCTGATCCGCGCCGGCCATACCGAGGCGGCGGTCGACGTCGCCCGCCTCGCCGGCCTCAACCCCTCCGGCGTGATCTGCGAGATCATGCGCGAGGACGGGACGATGGCGCGGATGGACGATCTCGTCGCCTTCGCCCAGCTTCACGGCCTCAAGGTGGGGACGATCCGCGACCTCATCGCCTACCGGCTCCAGAAGGACCATCTCGTCGAGCAGACCGGCGAGGCGAGCTTCGAGAGCCGCTGGGGCGGGACCTGGTCGGCGAAGAGCTTCCTCAACAAGGCGCTCGGCACCGAGCAGGTGGCGCTGGTGAAGGGGCGGATAGACCCGTCGAAGCCGACTTTGGTGAGGATGCACCAGCTCAGCCTCTTCTCCGACGCGTTCGGCGAGGAGGGCGGCCGGTCCAGCCTGCTTCGCGGCGCGATGAAGATCATCGGCGAGGAAGGCCGCGGGGTCATCGTCGTCCTCAACCGGGCGATGCCGGACGCGATGTCGGCCGCGCTCAACCTTCGCTCCGGCAAGTCGGCGGCGAAGGGCCCGGACGAGCTGAGGGATTATGGCGGCGGCGCCCAGATCCTGTCCGCGCTCGGAGTCCACGACATGGTTCTGCTCACCAACACCCACCACACGCCGGTCGCGCTCGGCGGCTACGGCCTCAAGATAATCGGCGAGCGCGCGATCCCGACGGAGGAATGAGATGGCCCACGTCCTGATCGTCGAGGCCCGCTTCTACGAGCATCTGGGCGACCTTCTGCTCGCCGGCGCCCGAGCCGCGATCGAGGCGGACGGGCACAGCCACGAGACGGTGACGGTGCCGGGCGCGCTGGAGGTGCCGGCGGCGATCGCGATGGCGGCGGAGACGGGGCGCTTCGACGCCTTCGTCGCGCTCGGCGTGGTGATCCGCGGCGAGACCTACCATTTCGAGATCGTCGCGGGCGAAAGCGCCCGGGGGATCATGGCGCTCACCCTCGACGGCCTCGCCATCGGCAACGGCATCCTCACCGTCGAGAACGAGGCCCAGGCGCTGGCCCGGGCCCGGCCCGACGAGAAGGACAAAGGCGGCGAGGCGGCGAAGGCGGCGCTGGCGATGATGGGGCTGCGTTCGACATTGCGAGGAGCGTAGCGACGAAGCAATCCACCCACCCGCGCCACTGGATTGCTTCGCTGCGCTCGCAATGACGGTTTACCGACGCAGCCAGCGCCTTCGCGCGAACCAGGCGAGGACGGCGGCGCCGACGAAGACGCAGAAGGCGGTGACCACCCAGAACGAGCCGGGATGGTGGGCATAGGGTATGCCCTCGACATTCATTCCGAGCAGGCCGGTGATGAAGGTCAACGGAAGGAAGATGAAGGCGACGACCGAGATGTAGAGCGAGCGCTGGTCGATCTCCTCGGCGCGCAGGTCGGTGAGCTGCTCGTGGACGAGCGCGGCGCGCTCGCGCACCGCCTCCAGCTCCTCGGCCATGCGGGCGAAGCGGTCGGCCGCCTCGCGGATGTGGAGCCGGTCGTCGTCGGCGAGCCAGTCGAAATCGAGCTGGGCGAGAGTCTGGAGGGCATCGCGGTCGGGCGCGACGAAGCGGCGGAAGGCGATCGCCTCGGAGCGGATCCGGGTGATCGCGGTGCGCAGGCGGTAGAGATTGCGGCCGCTCAGCTCGCTTTCGCAATCGTCGAGCTCGTCGCCGAGATCGGCGACCTGGGGGTCGAGCTGGCGGCTGATCTCGCGCGCGAAGGCCGCGACCAAATCGCCGGGATCGTGGATCTGCCCCGCCTGCATCTGGGCGACGACGGCGGCGGTGGCGGTGAGCGGCCGGCGGGTGAGCGAATGGACCCGACCGGCGCGGACCCACATCCGGATCGAGACGAGGCGATCGGAGATCTCCACCCCCTCGACCGCGGGCCCGCGCAGGTTGAGGATGGCGCCGTCGTCGATCCGGTCGCAGCGCGGGCGGGTCTCGGCGGCGACCAGGGCGCTTGCGGCGACCTCGGGTATGTCCTGGCCGTCGAGCAGGTCGAGGCTCGGCGTATCGATGTCGTCGAGATGGATCCAGACGAAGCCAGGGCCCGAATAAGCGGCGGCCTCGGCGGGCGTGATCGCGCGGGTCGGGCCGTCGCCGGCGAGGACCGCCGTGCAGCTCATTGCAGGGCGGCCAGATAGGCGCGGAGCGCGGGCCCGACATCGTCGCGCTTCAGCCCCAGGGCGAGATTGGCGCGGACGAAGCCGATCTTGTCCCCGCAATCGTATCGCTCGGCCTCGACCGTGACGCCGTGGAACGGCTGCCGGCCGATCAGCTTCGCCATGGCGTCGGTGAGCTGGATCTCGCCGCCCGCGCCTTTTTCCTTGTCCTCGAGGATCCGCATCACCTCCGGCTGGAGGATATAGCGACCGACGACGCCGAGGTTCGACGGGGCCTCTTCCGGCTTCGGCTTTTCCACCAGACCGGTCACTTCGGTGAGACGTCCGTCGCGGCCGCCCGGCGAGATGATCCCGTAGCTCGCCGTTTTTTCCGCCGGGACCTCTTCGACGCAGACGATGTTGCCGCCGACCCTTTCATAGGCCTCGACCATCTGGGCAAGGCAGCCGGGCTTCCCGTACATGAGGTCGTCGGGAAGGAGCACCGCGAAAGGTTCGTCGCCGACGAGCTCGCGCGCGCACCAGACGGCGTGGCCGAGGCCGAGCGGCTCCTGCTGGCGGACGGAGGCAAGGGCGCCTGCGGGCAGGCGAGTGCTTTCGAGAGCGTCGAGCGGCTTGCCGCGCCCGCGCATCGTCGCTTCCAGCTCGTAGGCGACGTCGAAATGGTCCTCGAGCGCCGTCTTGCCGCGGCCGGTGACGAAGATCATCTGCTCGATCCCGGCCTCGAGCGCCTCCTCCACCGCATATTGGATGAGCGGCCGATCGACGACGGTGAGCATCTCCTTGGGGATCGCCTTGGTCGCCGGAAGGAAGCGCGTGCCGAGTCCGGCGACGGGGAACACCGCCTTTCTGACTTTCTTCAACTGGGTCTCCGTCAGGTCGGTGGAAGGTCGAAGGGGTCGTCCTCGCGCTCCTCGGAGCGGCGCAGGCCGTCGTCCTGGCGCGCCGGCCGGGCGATCGGCGGCGGAGTCAGAAGCTCCTGAGTGGTCGGCGCGCGCGCCGCCATGGCGGGCTTGGGCGGCATCGAGTCCGCGCTCTTCGGCCGAAGCGGCTCCATGTTGCCGCAGGCGGCGAGCAGGAGCGGGATGGCGAGGAGGAGGAGCGCGCGCATGGGATGGGCCGCCATAGCGCAAGCGGTCGCGCCGGGCCAAGGCCAATCCTCGGCTTGAAGGCGGAGCGGCGGCGACCTAGGCCCTTTGCCATGCGGCCGATCCTGCTTGCCCTGCTCATGCTCGCCGCCTGCGGCCCGGCCGCGCCCAAAGAGCAGCCCGGCCCCGCCCAGCCCGACCGGAGCCCGGCTCCGCCGAAAGCGCCGAAATTGGGGCTCGACCGCTCGCACGCCGGCGAGCCCGCGCCCGACACCGCTTTCGAGGATCCGGACGGCGAGCCGGCCAGCCTCGCCGATTTCCGCGGCAAGCCCCTCCTCCTCAATCTGTGGGCGACCTGGTGCGCGCCCTGCGTCGCCGAGATGCCCACCCTCGATTCGCTTGCGGGGCGCGAGGAGAAGCGGCTCCAGGTGGTGACGATCAGCCAGGATCCCGACGGCCGCGCCGGGGTCGAGGCCTTCTTCGACAAGCAGGGCTATCGCAACCTCGAAACCTGGCTCGATCCGAAAATGGCGCTGATGCCGGCCCTGAAGGTCGACACCCTGCCGACGACCATCCTCTACGACGCCCGGGGGCGCGAGCTTTGGCGGTGGACGGGCGGGGAGGATTGGGGGAGCGCGGAGGCGGAGCGGCTGCTGAAGGAGGGGGTAAGTGCTAATCCCGAAGCAGCTCGTTGATGCTGGTCTTGGAGCGGGTGCGGGCGTCCACTCGCTTGACGATGACGGCGCAGGCGAGGCTCGGGCCGCCGTCCTTCGCCGGCAGGGTGCCCGGAACGACGACCGAATAAGCCGGCACCCGGCCCATGAAGACCTCGCCGCTGGAGCGGTCGACGATCTTGGTCGAGGCGCCGATGAACACGCCCATCGAGAGCACCGCGCCCTCCTCGACGATCACGCCCTCGGCGACCTCGGAACGCGCGCCGACGAAGCAATTGTCCTCGATGATCACCGGCCCGGCCTGGAGCGGCTCGAGCACGCCGCCGATCCCGGCCCCGCCGGAAATGTGGACGTTGCGGCCGATCTGGGCGCAGCTTCCGATCGTCGCCCAGGTGTCGACCATAGTCCCTTCGTCGACATAGGCGCCGATATTGATGAAGCTCGGCATCAGCACCGCGCCCTTGCCGACGAAGGCGCCGCGGCGGACGATCGCGCCGGGAACCGCCCGGAAACCGGCGCCGGCGAAGCGGTTCGGCCCCCAGCCGGCGAACTTGGACGGAACCTTGTCCCACCAGTGGGCGCCGCCCGGCCCACCCTCGATCGCTTCCATCGGAGTCAGCCGGAAGGAGAGGAGAACAGCCTTCTTCAGCCACTGGTTGACGGTCCAGCCGCCACCCGTCTCGGGCGGGCCCTTCTCGGCGACCCGCGCTTCGCCCGAATCCAAGCGGAGAATGACGTCCTCCACCGCCTCGCGAAGCTCCGCGTCGTCGCCGCCGAGCGAGTCGCGCCGCTCCCAGGCCTCCTCGATCGTCGCCCGGAGAGAATCGCTCATTCCTCGTCCCCAATAATCTCGGTCAGCCAGTCGGCGATATCCGCAATGCGGTAGTCGATAAAGGCGGGATCGGCGGCGTGGCTCGCCTGCTCGGAGCCGTTGTCGACCCAGACCGTGACCATTCCGAGCCGCTTGGCCGGGACGAGGTTCCTCGCCATGTCCTCGGCGAACAAAGCGCGTTCGGGCGCGATTGCGTGCCGCTCGCACATCGCTTCATAGGCCCTGGGATCGGGCTTGGGCACGTAATCCATGGCGTGGATGTCGTGAACGCCGTCGAACGCGTTGGCGAGGCCGAGCCGGTCGAGGACCCGCCGGGCATAGGCTTCGTCGCCGTTGGTGAAGACGAACTTGCGGCCCGGAAGCCGGTCGAGCGCCGCCAGCACCCGCGGGTCGGCGGTCAGCCGCGCCATGTCGATGTCGTGGACATAGTCGAGGAATTCGCGCGGCTCGACTCCATGCTCCTTCATCAGCCCGGCAAGCGTGGTGCCGTGATCGCGGAAGAATCCCTTCTGGACCTTACGTGCTTCCACCATGGTGCAGCCGAGCCGTTGTGCGATATACTCCCCCATTCGGACGTCGATCAGCTCGAACAGGTTGGTCGAGGCGGGGTAGAGGCTGTTGTCGAGATCGAAGATCCAGCAATCGATGTGGCGGAGAGGGGCCGGGAGCATGGACGCCCTCATAGGCAAGCCGGGGCCTTCAGCAAATTGAAAGCATCCAAAGGCTAGGGAGGAATTGGAAAACTCCAAAATTTTGAGTTAGTTAGTTCGCCGGAGGCCGGAATGAACGCCAGGCTTACACGCAATGTGCTGCTCCTGACCGTCTGCGCGGCCGGCCTCATGCTGTCCGGATGCGGCGGCGGCGGTAGCACGGGCGGTCCCAGCCCCATTTCCGCGCCCCCGCCGGCGCCTCCCCCTCCTCCTCCGCCACCCCCACCACCGCCGCCTCCGCCGCCGTCGGTCACGACGACCGGGAGCAGCTTCAACGACGCCGAATATGCGCGCTCGAACGGCGCCAGCGCCCATGGCGCGCTCACCGCCTACAATAACGGCGCGACGGGCAAGGGCGTGAAGATCGCGTTCGTCGATTCGGGCATCAACCCCAACCTCGCCGAGTTCGCCGGAAGGATCGATCCCGCGAGCCGCGACGTCGCCGCCAATCGCGGGATCACCGACACCGAGGGGCACGGAACGGCCGTGGCCGGAGTCGCCGCCGCCGCGCGCGACGGAAGCAACATCCTCGGAGTCGCCTTCGACGCCACCATCCTCTCGTTCAACACCGCCGATCCCAAGGACTGCACACCGGACGACGGCTGCAACCACAGCGATTCGGACATCGCCACGGCGATCGACCTCGCCCGCGCCGCCGGCGCCAAGGTGATCAACATCTCGCTCGGCGGCGGCGATCCGAGCGGCCAGGTCAACGCCGCCATCGCCCGCGCGGCGACGGCCGGCATCCTCGTCGTCATGTCCGCCGGCAACGAAGGCGACACCAGCTCGGGCAGCAATCCGGAAGCTTTCGCTCTGTCCGCCTCCCAGGCGGGCAACGTCATCCTCGCAGGCGCGATGGATTCGAACCGCCAGATCGCCAACTTCTCCAACCGCGCCGGCGCGGGCGCGAACGCCTACCTCACCGCGCTGGGGGTGAAGGTCCGCTCGTTCGACCAGACCGGCACCACCTTCCTGTGGTCGGGAACCTCCTTTTCCGCGCCGGTGATCAGCGGCGCCGCGGCCTTGCTCGCCTCCGCTTTCCCCAACCTCACCGGCCAGCAGATATTCGACCTGCTGATGAAAAGCGCCGACGATGCCGGAGCGCCGGGGACCGATTCGATCTTCGGCCGCGGGATCCTCAACCTCGACCGCGCCTTCCAGCCTCAGGGCACGCTCAGCCTGCCGGGAAGCCAGGTGGCGGTGACCTCGACGACGGGCACCGGCTCGACGACGATGGGCGACGCGACCGCGCACGTCACCGGCATGGTCGTGCTCGACGGCTATTCGCGCGCCTATGTGATGCAGATGAGTTCGGCGCTCCAGCGGGCGGCCGAGGACCGGCCGCTCGAGCGGGCCTTTCAGCCCGGGCTCAGCACCGCCACCGCCGGCGCGCGGGGAGTCGCCGTCTCGATCACCGTCGACCGCAAGCTGACCGGCCGGCCCGAGGTCGGCCTCGCCCAGCTCGGCCTCACCTACGAGGATGCGCGCAAGGCCCGGGTGCTTTCGGGCCTCGCCATCACCCGGCTGAGCCCTCGGATGGCCGTGGCGATGGGGCTGTCGGAGAGCGGCAAGACGCTCGAGCGCCGCCTGGCGGGCCATGGCGAAGGCGCCTTCCTCGTCGCCCGCGACCCTATGGGCCGGATGGGCTTCGATGCGGACGCGGCCGGAAGCCTCGGGGCCCGGCGCCAGCTCGGCGGATTCGGCCTCACCGTCACCGGCGAGCGCGGCGAGGTGTTCCAGCCCGGCTTCGACCGCTCGATCGCGCAGCCGCGCTACGCCCTCGGGGCGATTTCGGCCGACCGCCGGATCGGTCCGGCCACCCTGAGCCTGGGAGCCAGCCGGCTCGACGAGGAGGCGACGACGCTCGGCGCCCGCTTCTCGCCCCTGCTCGGAATCGGCGGGGCGACCAGCTGGTTCGCCGATGCCGGCGCTTCGCTTCGGCTCGGCGGGGGCTGGACCGGCAATGCCGCCTATCGCCGCGGCTGGACCACGGCCGCCGCGGGCGGTGCGCTTGCCCAAGGGGGACGCCTGTCGACCGACGCCTGGTCGGTCGACCTGTCGAGAGCCTCCACTTTCAGCCCCGGAGACCGCTTCGCGGTTCGGCTGATGCAGCCGCTCCGGGTGCGCTCGGGCGGCCTCGATCTCAGCGTTCCGGTCTCCTACAGCTACGACAGCCTCAGCGCCGGCTACGAGAACCGCTTCTTCAACCTCGCGCCGACCGGGCGGGAGATCGATCTCGAGGCCGCCTACGGCTTCGACCTGCTGGACGGGGCCGGCCACGTCAGCGCCAACGCCTTCGGCCGGCGGGACCCCGGCAATATCGCCGCGGCCAAGGACGATCTCGGCGCGGCGATCAGGTTCACCCTGGGCTTCTAGCCTCCGCCGGGCAGCACGATCAGCACCTTGAGGTCGCGCTGGGGCCGCCAGTTGGTCTTGCGCATCTCGAACTGCGTCGGCGAGATCTTCCGCACCCCCTCGCCGCAGAAGCTGACCAGATTCTCGGGCGCGCCCTTGTCGACGACCAGCCGGAAGCTTCCGATCGGGGCCCGCCAATTGGCGCCGGTGGTGAGGACGTAGCCGACCCTTTGCTCGGGGACGATTCCACCGGCCCGCTTCACCAGCCGGTCGACCCCGGCGAGGAAGGCGGAGTCGACGCAATGTTCGGCGATCGTCCTTTTGCCTTCAGGAGAACTCCGGAATCCGGGGATGGCGAGGCCGGTGCCGACGCTGCCCCCGGTTCCGGGCACGTAGACATGCTCGACGACGAGGTCGCGGCCGGCCGGGAAGACCTGCTCCCAGTGCCAGGTCTCCTTCTCGGTCCAGGCGGGGACGAGGTGACGCTCCCAGCCCTTGCCGGAATCATATTCGTCGACGGCGGCGAGCCCCGATTTCTCCAGCCGCCCGCGCGCCGCGGCTGGCAGGGCGTCCAGCGCCTCGCCTTCGGCATCGGGTGCCAGTCCGAGCGCTTTGAGCTCGGCGGTTCGGTCGACCCCCTTCAGAAGCGCGCGCCGCTCCACCGCCATGGTTACCGGCCGGCCGTCGACCGTCGTCCGGAAATTCTCCGGATAGGCGACGTCGCTGAAATTCTCCTCGGTGCGGTCGCGATCGGGCATCGGGAAAGCGACCGTCGTCCGTACGTCGCGCGGCGAGCGATTGCGGAAGACGTAGCGAACGCGCACCTCGCCGGCCGAGACGAACAGATCCTCGGAGACCATGTCGATGTCGGCGCTTCGAGTGAGGACGAGGCCGCCGGCGGCATGCTCGGCCGTGCTGTCGTTGGCGTAAGCCGGAGCGGCCAGCGCCGCCAAGGCGATCCAGTAAAGCCGCATGAACCCTCCCGCCCCGGGAGGATAGTCAGTTGATCGAGATCACGCCATCCACCGCCCGCCACTCGGCCGGGCGGATGAGATGCTGGTGGGCGACCCGGACCGAATGGAGCACCGCCTCGATGTCGGTCCGCCAATGGTCGAGGAAGCGGTGGAGGACGGGAAAGCGCGGAGCGACGTCATATTGCTGCCAGACGAACAGCTGGATGAGCTTGGGATGGTCGGGCAGATAATAGGCGACCTCGGCGGTCATCAGCCCATAGCCCTGGACCTGGAGCAGGAAATCGCGGTCGGTGCTCATCTCGCTCTCCCCTCGGGAAGAGCGTCAGAATAGCGGGATATCCTTAACGCCGCGCTAACCATGATTGGCCCGTTTAACGCCAATTTAGAGAAGCACCGCTAAGCCGATCCGAGCATCGGTGGGGGTTTGGGTGGCGCCGCTTCGAATTGCTCTGATCGCGGCGATATTCGCCGCTTTTTCATGGTTCCAGTTCGTCAACCTCGCCTCGGCGCGCGAGGTGACCAGCAATGCGATCGACCTGTTCGATCCCCGGCCGGCCCGCGACATATTGTTCATCGGCACCAGCCGGATGTCGCGAAACGACATGCCTTCAATGGTCCGCGCCGTCGCCGATTCCGCCGGCTCGCCGGTCAAGTACCGGGTGCGGAAATGGACGGTCAACGGCGCCAGCTTCCGCGATCACGCCGGAATGCCCATCGTTCAAAAGCTGATCGGCCAGCGCTGGGACCGAGTCATCCTGCAGGGCGAGAGCAGTGCCCAGGCCGAGGACAAGTGGCGCGCCGACTTCGCTCATTATGGCGACTGGCTGATCGCTCGGACCCGCCGGAGCGGCTCGCCGGCGAGCCTCATCGTCAACTGGAACTATGGCGAAGAGGTGTTCCGTGGCTATGGCGAAGGCGTTCGCGCCGACTACGACAGGACGATCCAGCACGATTACCGGGCGCTTGCCGAGCATAGCGGCGCCGGGCTGATCGATGTCGGGACGATCTGGAAGCGCGTCGAGGCCGCCCATCCGGAAATGCGGCTGACCACCGACGGCAATCATCCCTCGGTGCTCGGGACCTACATTTGCGCGCTCATGATCTATTCGGACCTTTCGGGCGCCGACGTCCGGCAGGTTCGCTACGTTCCCGAAGGCATGACGGAAGCGGAGGCGTCGGCGCTTCGGGACATGGTGGCCGACTTCGCGGTCTCGAGCATCGACGCCCGCCAGGACCGGACGGTCAGACGGTGAAGCTCTCGCCGCAGCCGCACTGGCCCTTGGCGTTGGGGTTTTCGAAGACGAAGCCGGCGGCGAAATCGTCCTCGCTCCAGTCCATCGTCGAGCCGATCAAGTAGAGGATCGAAGCGCCGTCGACGAAGAAGGGCCCGGCGGGAGTCTCGATCCGCTCGTCGAGCGGGCTGGCCTGAGCGACATAGTCGACGCTGTAGGCTAGGCCCGAGCAGCCGCGGCGCGGTGTGGAGAGCTTCACGCCGAGCGTTCCCTCGGGCGCGCGCGCCATCAGGGCGGCGATCCGGGCCTCGGCAGCCGGCGTCAGGGTGAGCGCGGCCCGGCGGGGGCGGCGGGCGGTCGCGGTCGTCATAGCATTCCCAGTTCGAGCTTGGCCTCGTCGCTCATCTTCTGCGGGTCCCAGGGCGGGTCCCAGACCAGCTCGACCTCGGCGTCGCCGATTCCGGGGACGGCGCCGACCCGGAGCTCGACCTCGCCCGGCATCGATTCGGCGACCGGGCAGTGCGGCGACGTCAGGGTCATCTTGACCCGGGCATGGTGCTCGGGGGTGATCTCGACGTCGTAGATGAGGCCGAGATCGTAGATGTTGACCGGAATCTCCGGGTCGTAAATCTCCTTCAGCGCCTCGATCACCGCCTCATAGAGGTCGCCGTCCGGCTCCGCCGAGGGCGGCTGCTGCGCGAGGAAGCCCTGAAGGTAATCGCGCTTGCGCTCGAAGGCGTCGCCGACGCGGACCCTGGGCGGCGCGGGCACGCCGTCCACCTCCTCGACCTCGATCCTGCGCTCCTCGTTCACCCGAATATCCTTCTCACCCGTTCAAGGCCGGCGACCAGCGCCTCGATGTCGCGCGACCCGTTATAGACTCCGAAGCTCGCCCGCGCCGTCGCCTCGACGCCGAGCGCCGCCATCAGCGGCTGGGCGCAATGGTGGCCGGCGCGGATCGCCACCCGGCCCTCGTCCAATATGGTGCCGATATCGTGGGGATGCACCCC
Organism: Allosphingosinicella sp.; assembly: GCA_045811485.1. Taxonomy (GTDB): domain Bacteria; phylum Pseudomonadota; class Alphaproteobacteria; order Sphingomonadales; family Sphingomonadaceae; genus Allosphingosinicella. The sequence continues at coordinate 31,530 of JBJMTX010000048.1, read as the reverse complement.
CTCGAGCGCGAAGCTGACGATTCCGGCGCTGTCGTCGGGGCCGAACAGTCGGACGCTGTTGAGGGAGGAGAGCGCCTCGCGGGTAGAGCGCACCAGCGCATCCTCATGCCCGGCGATCGCCTCGAGGCCGATGCTCTCGACATAGTCGATGGCGGCATGGAGGCCGATCACGCCGACGACGTGCGGGGTCCCCGCCTCGAAACGCGCCGGCGGCGGCGCGAAGGTCGTGCCCTCGAAGCTCACCTTGTCGATCATCGCTCCGCCGCCCTGCCAGGGCGGCATCGCCTCGAGCAGCTCGGAGCGGCCCCAAAGCACGCCGATTCCGGTCGGGCCGTAGAGCTTGTGGCCGGAGAAGACGTAGAAGTCGCAGCCGAGCGCGGCGACGTCGACCGGCATCCGAGGCACCGCCTGGCAGCCGTCGAGCAGGAGCAATGCTCCGGCGGAATGGGCGAGGTCCGCCGCCCGCTTCGCGTCGAGCACGGAGCCGAGGACGTTGGAGACGTGGCCGAGGGCGACGAGGCGGTGGCGCTCGGTGAGCATCGCCGCCATCGCGTCGAGGTCGATGCGGTGATCCGCGGTCAGCGGGACGACGTCGATCGCGGCGCCGGTCCTCGCGGCGATGAGCTGCCAGGGGACGATGTTCGAATGATGCTCGAGAGCCGAGAGCAGGATCCGGTCGCCAAGCCTCAGATTGGCTCCGCCCCAGCTCTGGGCGACGAGGTTGATCCCCTCCGTGGCGCCGCGGACGAAGACGATCTCCTCGGGCGAGGCGGCGCCGATGAACTCCGCCGTCCGCCGCCGCGACGCCTCGAAGGCCAAAGTCATCTCCGCGGAGCGCTGGTAGACGCCGCGATGGACGGTCGCATAGGTCTCGGAATAGCCCCGCATGATCGCCTCGATCACCGGCCTCGGCTTCTGCGCCGTCGCCGCCGTGTCGAGATAGGACCAACCCTCCGGGATCGCCGGGAAATCGGCGACGCGGTCGAGCGGCTTCGTCCCTCTCCCTGCAGGGGAGAGGGGGGGACCCATTGCGTCAGCAATGGGGGGGTGAGAGCGGTGCGGGCTGGAGTCCATCAGGCCCTCACCCTCCCACCGCCTTCGGCGGCGGGCCCCTCCATGCGCCGGCCGCCCTGTCCCCCGGACAGGGCTGAGCCCTGCGGGGCAGGGCTCACCTGCGCATCCCCTACAGGGAGAGGGGTTTGAGCGAACCAGGCCTCGACATCCGAATGCAGCGCCTCGCGCACCTTCTCCTCGCCGGCGCGGTCGATCGCGTCGGCGACGAAGGCGCGGGTGAGGAGGGACTTCGCCTCGGGTTCGGCTATTCCGCGGCTCGCCATGTAGAAGAGGGCGCTGCGGTCGAGCTCGCCGACGGTGGCGCCGTGGGCGCATTTGACGTCGTCGGCGAAGATCTCGAGCTCGGGCTTGGCGTTGATCGTCGCGCTCCGGGAGAGGAGCAGGCCCTTCAGAGACTGCTCCCCGTCGGTCTTCTGGGCGCCGCGCGCGACCTCGACCCGGGCGGCGACCGAGCAGGTGGCGAGATCGTCGGCGACCGAGCGCCAGACCTGACGGCTGGTCCCGCCCGGAGCGGCGTGGCGAACGACGAGATTGGCGTCATGGCGGCCCCGCTCCCGTGCGAGCAGCGCCCCGCCCGCCTCGGCGAAAGCGCCCTCGCCGGCCAGCACGATCTCGCCGTCGAGCCGGGTGTCGGCGCCGCCGGCCGCGAGGGTGGTGATGATCAGGCTCGCTCCTTCCGCCAGTTCGGCGCGGTCGGTGAGGCTGGCGAAGCCGTCGGTAGAAAGGATGCGCCGAGCCAACATCAGCCTGGCATGGGGGGCGAGGTCGATCCGGGTGAGCCGATTCGCCCAGCCCTTGCCGACGAAGGTTTCGACGATCGAAGCCTGGGCGTCCTCGCCTATCTCGATCAGAGCGGGCAGGTGATCGGTCCCGCCGGTCGATACATGAACGACCTGGATGAGCCCGTCCGGCGCCTGGTCCCGCTCGAGCCGCAGCCGCCAGCCCTCGCGACCGACCAGCCGGGCCAAAGCGTGATCGCCCACTTCGGCATCGATCGGTCCGAGCGTGAGCGGACCGGGGCGGCTATGCGAGACCTCGAACCGCCCGTCGACGAAGAGCAGACGCGGCCCGTCGCAGTCGAGCCACGGCAGAGTCCGGGGCACCGCTCCCGACGCCGCTCGCCCGGCCAGGTCCGGCAGGGCCGAAAGATCGCTCCAGCGCCAGCCTTCGGCCCGACTCGAAGGGAGATCGAGCAGCATCAGGCCGCCGCTCCGCCAGCCGTCGGAGCGCCGTGCCCCGAGGTGAAGTTCACGAAGTTCACGATGTCGCGGGTTTTGCGAAGCTTCCCCACCTGACCCGAGCCCGAGGAGCCGCTCGAAGCGAATTTATTCGCGGCGGGCAGGTGAAGCCACATGGATGCGAACATAGCACGAACATAGGTCCATGGGAAAGGGATGTCCGCGCGCGTCACGCCGCGACCTCGGAATAGCCTTCGCGCTCGAGCTGCCGGGCAAGCTCCGGCCCGCCGGAGCGGACGATCCGGCCCTCCGCCAGAACATGGACGAAGTCCGGTTCGACGATGTCGAGCAGCCGCTGATAGTGGGTTATGAGCAGCACCGCCTTGTCCGGCGCGCGCATGATCCGGTTGATGCCCTGGCCGACGACCCGCAGAGCGTCGATGTCGAGCCCGGAATCGGTCTCGTCGAGAACGGCGAGGCGGGGCGCGATGATCCCCATCTGAACCATCTCGCTTCGCTTCTTCTCGCCGCCCGAGAAGCCGACGTTCACCGCCCGCTTCATCATGTCCATCGACAGGCCGAGCGCGTCCGCCTGCTCGCGCGACAGGCGAAGGAAGTCGCCCGCAGAAATCTCCACCTCTCCCCGCGCCCGGCGCTGCGCGTTCACGGCGGTGCGCAGGAACTGGACGGTGGAGATGCCCGGTATCTCGACCGGATATTGGAAGCCGAGGAAGAGGCCGGCAGCGGCGCGCTCGTCGGCCGCCATGTCGAGCAGGTCGCGGCCGTCGAAGGTCACCGAGCCCCCGGTCACCTCATAGCCCGGCCGGCCGCCGAGGACGTAGGCGAGCGTCGACTTGCCCGCGCCGTTCGGACCCATGATCGCGTGCACCTCGCCCGCATTCACCGCGAGCGTGAGCCCGTTCAGGATCGCCTTGCCGTCGACGGTGGCGTGGAGGTTCTCAATTCGAAGCATCGGTCTTTCCTCGCGCCCGCGACGCTGCGAGAGCCGCGATCATCTCATCCTTGCCGCAGATCATGCATTGCGAAAGCTCCTCGCCGCTCGACGGGCCCTGCGCCACGCAGCGACGGGCAACGCCGCAAAAAGCGGAATCGAGGCCCGAATCGCCGCTCGAGCGCTTGATCCGGCATTGCGGCTGGCCCTGCTTGTCCATCGAGACGCGGACCTTCAGCTTCATCAGCCGCTGGCCGATGACGACGATGTCCTCGTTCGAATCGGGCGCCGGCGGGGCCGACGCGGCCGGCACCGCCAGGAGAAGAGCGAGAAGAACGCTCATCCGGTCCTCACGGCCTGGTCCAGTCGACTTCGGCCATTTTCAGCGTCGCCCGGTCGTAGCCGTCGAACACCTGGGAGATGACCGCGCGCCGCTTCCCCGGATCCTGGTAGTCGGGGCGGCCGGCCAGGATCGAATCGGCCTGCGCCATCATCGCGGCCTTGGTCGAGCGGCAGGCGCGAATGGCCTGGCGCCAGGCCTTGACCCGCGCCGCCTCGACATTGGAGCGCGGCCGGTCCGCCTGATAGGCGCTGGTCACGCAATTGCCGTAGCGGCTGTGCTGCGCGACCACCGGCTCGGGGACCCGCACGTCGATGTTCATCGCCGCGATCCGGGCGTTGACCTCCGAGGGCAGGGGCATGGCGAGGATCATGTCGTTGAAGCGCCCATCGACATAATCGAGCACGGCTTCGCTCCGAGCCCGCTTCGCGCTGCCCGCCTTGCCGACGTCGACGAACTCGTTGGCGTCCATCCGCGTGCGAAGCGACGTCCGGCAATCGGCCTGGGCCCGTGCGATGAGCTGCGAGCGCCCCTCGCGGTCTTCGGGGACCTGGCGCGCGGCGGCGACCAGGCACTGGTTGTAGGCCTGGACCAGGAACCAATCCTCGGCGGTTGGCTTGACCGGCTTCATCGCGGCGGCGGCCGCGGACATCATGAGCAGAGTGGTGATCATCCGACGCTCCCTTCCAGACTGATTCCAAGCAATTTCTGGGCCTCGACGGCGAATTCCATCGGAAGCTGCTTCAGCACCTCGCGGGCGAAGCCGTTGACGATGAGGGCGACGGCATCCTCCTGGGAGAGGCCGCGCTGCATGGCGTAGAAGAGCTGATCGTCGCTGATCTTCGAGGTCGTCGCCTCATGCTCGATCTGCGCCGAGGGGTTGCGGACCTCGATATAGGGGATTGTGTGGGCGCCGCATCTGTCGCCGAGGAGGAGCGAGTCGCACTGGGTGAAGTTGCGCACGTTCTCGGCATTGGCGAGGACCCGGACGAGGCCCCGGTAGGTGTTGTTCGAGCGGCCGGCGCTGATTCCCTTGGAGACGATCGTCGAGCGGCTGTTCCTGCCGATGTGGATCATCTTGGTGCCGGTATCGGCCTGCTGATAATTGTTGGTCAGCGCGACCGAATAGAATTCGCCGACCGAGGCTTCGCCCTGGAGGATGCAGGACGGGTATTTCCAGGTGATGGCGGAGCCGGTCTCGACCTGGGTCCAGCTGATCTTCGAGCGGGCGCCGCGGCAGGCGCCGCGCTTGGTGACGAAATTGTAGATCCCGCCCTTGCCCTGAGCATCGCCGGGATACCAGTTCTGGACGGTCGAATATTTGATCTCGGCATCGTCGAGGGCGACCAATTCGACCACCGCGGCGTGGAGCTGGTTCTCGTCGCGCATCGGCGCTGTGCAGCCTTCGAGATAGGAGACGTAGCTGCCCTTGTCGGCGACGATCAGGGTGCGCTCGAACTGGCCGGTATTCGCGGCGTTGATCCGGAAATAGGTCGAAAGCTCCATCGGGCAGCGCACGCCCTCCGGGATGTAGACGAAGGTGCCGTCGGAGAAGACGGCGCTGTTCAAACAGGCGAAGTAATTGTCGCGCTGAGGGACGACCGAGCCGAGATATTTGCGGACGAGGTCGGGATGCTCGCGGACCGCCTCGGAGATGGAGAGGAAGATGACCCCGGCCTTCTTCAGCTCCTCGCGGAAGGTGGTGGCGACCGAGACCGAGTCGAACACGGCGTCGACGGCGACCTTGCGCGCGCCTTCGACTCCGGCGAGCACCTTCTGCTCCTCGATCGGGATCCCGAGCTTCTCGTAGGTTCGGCGGATCTCGGGATCGAGCTCGTCCAATGAGGCGAGAGTGGGCTTCTGCCTCGGCTCGGCGTAATAATAAGCGTCCTGGAAATCGATCTGGGGGATGTCGAGCTTGGCCCAGCTCACCTCCTCCATCGTCAGCCAGGCGCGATAGGCCTTCAAGCGCCATTCCAGCATCCATTCGGGCTCGTTCTTCTTCGCGGAGATGAAGCGGACCGTGTCCTCGCTGAGGCCCTTGGGCGCGAAATCCTGCTCGATGTCGGAGGTGAAGCCCCATTCGTAGGTGGCGGCGCGCTCCGCCGCCTCGTGCGCCTCGCGGTTGCGGATGTCGGTCATTTCGCTTCCGCCAGGGTGGCGAGGCTGACGCCCTGGAGAGCGCCGCGGACGGCGCCGTTGACGGCGTTGAGGTGGGGCTTCACCCGGCAGCTGCCCTCGAGCACGCAATCGTGGACCGACCCTTCGATGCAGTTGGTCATCGCGATCGGCCCTTCCATCGCCTCGATGATGTCGGCGAGGCTGATCCGGCCGGCCTCACGCGCAAGCGCGAAGCCGCCCCCGGTGCCGCGCGCCGAGACGAGCAGGCCGGCGCCGGCGAGCCGGCCCATCAGCTTCTGGGCGGTGGGGACCGGGACCCCGGTCTCCTCGGCGAGCATTCCGGCCGAGAGGCGCGCGCCGGCGGGATGGCGCGCGGCGGCGGCCATGACGACGACGGCATAATCGGCGAGGGAGGTAAGGCGCATCTAATCGGACCAATTCGTTCCGATTAGCATGTGGCCCAGAGGGACACGGGAATCAAGCCGTCATTGCGAGCGAAGCGAAGAGATAGCAGGTCGCCGCGTCCCCCGGACGCGGCTTTAGACTGCCCGGGGGCAGTCTAAACCTGCATCTCCCGCGATGGCGCAAGCGGTTCCTGGATTGCTTCGTCGCTCCGCTCCTCGCAATGACGGTCGCATGGCGCTTTATCCGCTGCTTCGGCCCCTCGCCTTCGCGATCGATGCGGAGCGCGCGCATCGGCTGACGATCGGGGCGCTGAAAGCGGTGCCGGCGGGCGAGCCCGCGCCGGAGGACCGTCGCCTCGCCATCCGCGTCGCCGGGCTCGACTTCCCCAATCCGGTCGGCCTCGCCGCCGGCTTCGACAAGGACGCCGAAGTGCATCGGCAGATGCTCGGGTTCGGCTTCGGCTTCGTCGAAGTCGGCACGCTGACGCCACTGCCCCAGAGCGGCAACGCGAAGCCGCGGCTGTTCCGGCTTGCGAAGGATCGGGCGGTGATCAACCGGATGGGGTTCAACAATGGCGGCTTCGCGGCCGCCCGGGCGCGGCTGGAGCGGCGGCGGCGCGGAATCGTCGGGGTCAATGTCGGCGCCAACAAGGACAGCGCCGACCGGATCGCCGATTATGTCGCCGGGGTCCGGGAGATGGGGCCCCTCGCCGACTGTCTGACGATCAACATCTCTTCGCCCAACACGCCCGGCCTGCGCGGCCTTCAGGACGAAGGGGCGGTGCGGGAGCTCCTCGCGGCGGTTGGGGAGGTTCGGGGAAGAGCGCCGATCTTCCTCAAGGTCGCGCCGGACCTCGAGGCGGCGCAGATTGACGGCCTCGCCCGGGCCGCGATCGAGGCCGGGATCGATGCCCTGATCGTCGGCAATACGACGGTGTCGCGGCCGCCGCTGCGCTCGCGCCATCGCGACGAGGCCGGCGGCCTTTCCGGGCTCCCGCTCAAGGCGCTGGCGCTTCAGCGGCTGAGGGACTTCCGGACCGCGACCGGCGGCGCGCTGCCGCTGATCGCCGCCGGCGGGATCGAGAACGGCTTCGACGCCTATGAGCGGATCCGGGCCGGAGCGAGCCTCGTCCAGCTTTACACGGCGCTGGTCTATCACGGGCCCGGAGTCGCCCGGGCGATCGCGGGCGAGCTTCGAAAGCTGCTTAGCCGTGACGGCTTCGCCGCCCTCGGCGAAGCGGTCGGCGCCGCTTAGCCCTTGCGGCGCGGGCGCATCCGACTAGTGTCCGCCGCCATGCTGTACCGGCTTTCCCGCCTCGCGCCTCTCGTCCTCCTTCTGTCCCTCGCCACGGTCCCTTCGGACGCCCGCAGGCCCGCACGCGCCCACGCCCCGGCCGCGGCCCGCGCCGCGCCGGGGGTTGTCTCGGCGGCCGATCCGCGCGCGGCGGCGGCGGGAGTCGAGATATTGCGCAAGGGGGGCAGCGCGACCGACGCCGCCATCGCCACCATGCTGGCGCTGAACGTGGTCGAGCCGCAGAGCGCCGGAATCGGCGGCGGCGCTTTCTTCGTCCGCTACGACGCCCGCACCGGAGCGACGACGACGATCGACGGGCGCGAGGCGGCGCCCAAGGCCGCCGATCCCCGCTGGTTCTACCGCCCCGACGGGACTCCGCTGAGGCACGAGGATGCGATCCCGGGCGGTCGAAGCGTCGGCGTTCCCGGGACGCTTCGGGCGATGGCGATGGCGCATCGAAGCGGCGGGCGCCTGCCCTGGGCCACCCTGTTCCAGCCCGCGATCCGGCTGGCGCGGGGCGGCTGGGCGCTGAGCCCGCGCTTCGCGAGATTGCTGTCAAGCTATTCCGGCTTCATCGACTCGGGTGCGGCGAAGGTCTTCCTCGACGCGAACGGGAAGCCGCTGCCGGCCGGCGCCCGGGTGCGCAACCTGGAGCAGGCGGCGCTGCTGGAGCGGATCGCGAGGGCCGGGCCCGAGGCGTTCTACGCGGGCGCCCAGGCGGGCAAGCTGGTGGCGCGGGTAAATGGAGCGGCGCGCAATCCCTCGAAGATGACGCTCGCGGACCTTGCGGCCTATCGCGCCGTGCCGCGGCCGCCGGTCTGCGGCACCTACCGCGCCTACAAGGTGTGCAGCATGGGCCCGCCCTCCTCCGGGGGCCTCACCGTGCTGATGATCCTGAAGCAGCTCGAGCGGTTCGACATGCGCGCACTCGGGCCGCGTTCGCCTGTCGCCTGGCACCTCTTCGCCGAATCCTCGCGCCTCGCCTGGGCCGACCGCGACCTCTACGTCGGCGATCCGGATTTCGTTCACGTGCCCGTCGCCGGGCTGCTCGATCCGGTCTATCTCGCCTCGCGCTCGACGCTCATCTCGGCGGACCGGACCCTGGAGCAGGTAGCGCCGGGCAAGCCGAGCGGCGCGCCCGCGCGGCTTCCGGCGCCGCCGGGCGAGCGGGCGGGGACGACGTCCCTCACCGTCGCCGACCGGTTCGGCAACGTCGCCGAGGTGACGACCACGATCGAGAGCGTGTTCGGCTCCGGGCTTTCGGTCGACGGGACGATGCTCAACAACGAGCTCACCGATTTCGACATCGTCCCCGAGAAGGACGGATATCTTGCCGCCAATCGGGTCGAAGGCGGCAAAAGGCCACGGAGCTCGATGGCGCCGACCATCGTCTACGGGCCGGACGGAAAGGTCAGGATCGCGCTCGGCGCGGCCGGCGGCCCGACGATCATCTCCCAGATCGCCAAGGCGCTGGTGGCGGTGCTCGACTGGAACATGAGCGCCCAGGACGCGATCGCCATGGGCCTCGTCTTCTCTCCGGGCGACACGGTGATCGTGGAGAAAGGGACGGCGCTCGAGCCGCTGGCACCGGCGCTCCGGGCGCTCGGCCACAAGGTGCAGGTGGCGCCGCTCGGCCTCAAGGCGAATGCGGTGGAGCGGGTGGGCGGCCGCTGGGTCGGCGCCGCCGATCCCCGCAGCGAGGGGGTCGGGATGAGCGAGACGGGCGAGGTGACGAACATCGTCCGCGCCGGCACCGGGGAGCGTCCGCCGGAATGAGCGCGGCGCTGGGGGACGGAAGGAAGAAGGCCATGCGCGAGCTCGAGCATTTCCCGAACCTCGTCGCCATGTTCTTCACCCGCGCCGGGCAGAAGGGCGACTCGCCCTTCCTCTGGACGAAGAAGGAAGGGGCGTGGCGCTCGATCAGCTGGCGCGAGGCGGCCGAACAGGTCTGCTCGCTCGCCGCGGGGCTGAAGGCGATCGGGCTGAGGCCCGGCGACATGGTCATGCTGGTCAGCGAGAACCGGCCGGAATGGTGCATCGCCGATCTCGCCATCATGGCCGCCGGCTGCGTCACCGTCCCCGCCTACACGACCAACACCGAGCGCGACCACCAGCATATCCTCGACGACAGCGGCGCCCGCGCCGTCATCGTCTCCACGCAGAAGCTGGCCAGGCCGCTCCTGCCCGCCGCGATCCGCTCCAACACCTGCGAGCATGTCATCGGAATCGAAGCCCTGCCCGGCGGCCAGTCGGGCAATGTCGGCTTCCACGACTGGAAGACCCTGATCGCGGCCCATCGCCCCGACGTCGCCGCTTGCACCGAGGCGGCCGCCGCGGTGACCCGCGACGACCTCGCCTGCCTGATCTACACGTCGGGGACCGGCGGAGCGCCGCGCGGGGTGATGCAGCATCACGGCGCCATTCTCCACAATGTCGAAGGCTGCATCGCCGTCATCGCCGAGGATTTCGGGGTGGACGAGGAAGTGTTCCTCTCCTTCCTCCCGCCGAGCCACGCCTACGAGCATAGCGGCGGCCAGTTCTTCCCGATAGGGATCGGCGCCCAGATCTATTATTCCGAAGGGCTGGAGAAGCTCGCCTCGAACATCGAGGAGGCGCGGCCGACCCTGATGATCGTGGTTCCGAGGCTTTTCGAGGTGCTGAGGCAGCGTATCCTCAAGAATGTTGAGAAGCAGGGCAAGCTTCCCAACTATCTGATGAAGCGGGCGCTGGAGATCGGCGCCAGGGATTATGCCGGGACCAAGAGCCTGTGGGACCGGCCGATGGACCTCATTCTCGACCGGCTCTTCCGTCCCAAGATCAGCGCCCGCTTCGGCGGCCGGATCAAGGCGATGGTCTCGGGCGGGGCGCCGCTCAACCCGGACGTCGGAATCTTCTTCCACTCGCTCGGGCTCACCGTCCTCCAGGGCTACGGCCAGACCGAGGCGGCGCCGGTGATCAGCTGCAACCGCCCGAAGGCGGGCGTGAAGATGGACACGGTGGGTCCGCCGCTGAAGAACACCGAGGTCAGGATCGCGGAGGACGGCGAGATACTGGTCAAGGGCGAGCTCGTCATGAAGGGCTATTGGCGCAACCCGGCGCAGACCGAGCAGGCGCTCCGCGACGGCTGGCTCCATACCGGCGACGTCGGCCATATCGACGAAGCGGGCCGGATCGTCATCACCGACCGGAAGAAGGACCTGATCGTCAACGACAAGGGCGACAACGTCTCGCCGCAGAAGGTCGAGGGCATGCTCACCCTCCAGCCGGAGATATTGCAGGCGATGGTGGTGGGAGACCGGCGACCCTATCTGGTCGGCGTGCTCGTCCCCGATCCCGAGTGGACGGCGGAGTGGGCGAAGGCGGCGGGGAAGAGCCGCGACGCCGCCGTCCTGCGCGGCGATCCCGACTATCAGCGGGCGCTGTCGGCGGCGGTGGACCGGGTCAATGCCGACCTGTCCGTGATCGAGAAGGTCCGCCGCTTCATCCTCGCCGACGAACCTTTCTCGACCGAGAACGAGCAGCTGACACCGTCGATCAAGATCCGCCGCCACGTCATCAGGGCCGCCTACGGCGAGCGGCTCGACGCGCTCTACAAGAAATGAATCGTCGCCCCAGCGCAGGCTGGGGCCCCAGGGGGTGAGGAACGCCGCGCCTTTCACCCGCTGGGGTCCCAGCCTGCGCTGGGACGACGGCCTAGCTCCGCACCCGCCGGTAGGGTTCGAAATCGCCGAGGCCGCAGCCGCCATATTCGACCCGGTTGAGCGGATCGAAGACCGTGGCGATGTCGCCGCGGCAGAGGCGGGTGCTGGGGGTCTGGGTCTGAAGCGCTCGGTTGAAGTCGAGCGTGGGGCAGCCGCCGGGCGGGCGGTTGACCCATTTGCGGCCGCCGCTTCCGGTGAAGACGATGGCGCCCTCGCCGGCGGAGCGGTTGCCCTGCAGCCGGCGGGTGTCGACGCAGCTGACCGGCGGCCCGGCCGGCTCGTAGCCGCGAAGCTGGGTGGCGAGCTGAGCCTCGTCATTGGCGCTCATCTCGACCGGCTGGTCGTTCATCGTGCAGCCCGCCGCGAGGCAGGCTCCGGCGAGCAGAATCAAATGTTTCATCCCTGGCCTCCTGGGCTCCAACGCCCGACGCGCCGGGCATTCTCCCTAAGCGCGGAAATTATCCTTGGCCCGGCGCCGCTCAGCAAGCTCCGAGGCCGATGAAGCGCGCATGAACGGGTTGGTTGCGCGCTCGAGGGCTATCGTCGTCGGAAGCGTGACCTCGCCTCGCTCGCGGGCCGCCCGAACCGCTTCGACCCGGCGGGCGAGCGCCTCGTTGTCCGGCTCGACGGTGAGCGCGAACAGGCCGTTGGCGAGCGTATATTCGTGCCCGCAATAGACGCGCGTTTCAGGCGGCAAGGCGGCGAGCCGTTGCAGGTTGTCATGCATCTGCTCCGCGCCGCCCTCGAACAGCTTGCCGCAGCCCATCGCGAACAATGTGTCGCCGGTGAAGACGGTCGCCGCCGCCGGCAGGTGGAAGGCGACGTGGCCGGCTGTGTGGGCCGGGATGTCGATCAGCTCCGCTTCGATCGCGCCGATCCGAGCCCGGTCTCCGCCAGCGACGATCCGGTCCATCCGCGACACCCGTTCGGCCTCGGCGGGGCCGGTGATCGCGCAGCCGGTCTCATCGCGGATCCTGTCGTTGCCGCCGGTATGGTCGGGATGCCAGTGGGTGTTCCAGATCTGGCTGATCCGCCAGCCGCGCGCCGCCGCCTCGGCCAGCACGGGATCGGCCACGGAGGGGTCGACCGCCACCGTCTCCTCCGATTCCGGATCGTGGACGAGCCAGACGTAATTGTCCGAAAGGACCGGAACGGGGACGATCTCGAGCATCACCAATGGCCGGTGTTGGGCATCGAGGCCCAGGGCTCGGCCGGCGCCAGCGCGTTGCCGGCCTGGAGCAACTCGATCGAGATGTTGTCCGGGCTTCGGACGAACGCCATCCGGCCGTCGCGCGGCGGGCGGTTGATGGTGACTCCGCCCTCCTGCAGGCGCCGGCAGCTCTCGTAGATATCGTCGACCCGGTAGGCGAGGTGGCCGAAATTGCGGCCCTCGCCATAGCCCTTCTCGTCCCAATTGTGGGTGAGCTCGACCTGGGCGTCCTCGTCGCCCGGCGCGGCCAGGAAGATGAGAGTGAAGCGGCCGGCCTCGTTGTCGAAGCGGCGAAGCTCCTTCAGGCCGAGAAGCTCGAAGAAGCGGATCGTCTCGTCCGGGTCCGAGACCCGGATCATGGTGTGCAGATATTTCATCCGTGGATTATAGGGACGATCATGACGCGAATGAAGCTCGTCCTTGCCCTCGCCGCCACTCTCCTCGCCGCCGCGGCCGAGCCGCCCTACGACTGGGGCACCGCCAACGACGAATGGTCGAGCGACGGCGACTATGGGGTATCGAAGGCTTTGTGCCGAAGCCTCAAAGGCCACGAGCCTCCCGCCGCGGACCGGCCCGACGCGGCGACCGCGGCTTCGTTCAAGGGGTGCGATTCGGAGGCGCTCTATTACGGGATCGGCATGGCGGCGGATCCGGTGAAGGCGCGGCAATGCGCGTTCCTCGAGATGGGGCGCGAGGACGAGCCCGTGTTCGGCGGGCGGGCGATGCTGATGACGATCTACGCCAATGGGCGCGGGGCGAAGCGCGACCTCGACGTCGCCATCCATCTCGCCTGCGGGATAGAAGGGGCGCCGATGGAATCGCACGGGCGGGTGACCCATCTCGCCGAGCTCAAGGGCCAGCCGCGGGGGCAAGAGGATTTCAATTACTGCGAGGACGTCACCAGCGGCCTCGCCATGGGCTATTGCGCCAGCCACCAGGAGCGGATCGACGGGGCGAAGCGCGACTCCGAGATCGCCCGGCTGACGGCAGGCTGGACTCCGACGGAGAAGCAGGCGTTCGAGCGGCTCCGCACGGCTCAGGCCGCTTATGTCGAGGCGCATGGCGAGGGCGAGGTCGATCTCTCCGGCACCGCGCGCGGAGCGATGGTGGTGGAGGCGGAGGAAGCGCTCCGCGACGAGTTCGTCGCCCTCCTCCGCGATCTCGCGGCGGGCCATTATCCGCGCTACGATTCCGGCGGCTACCGGGCCGCCGATGGCAAGCTCAACGCCGCCTATCGCAAGCTTAGGGCCGACACCCAGCCGGTCGACTCGCCCGGGCCGGTGACTCGCGAGGGCATATTGGCCGCCCAGCGCGCCTGGCTCCGCTATCGCGACGCCTTCCTCGCCTTCGCCGCCGTCAAGTTCCCCAAGGCGGACCGCGACAGCCTTGCCGCCTGGCTGACGGACAAGCGGACGGCGATGCTTCTTCCCGAGGAGTGATCCCCGTCATCCGGGCTTCCGCCGGGATGACGATTGACGTCAACCGTTCATCGCTATAAATGCACGGTTCATCGTCACCAGCGCTGAGTGAGCGCTCGGCGAGGGAGGTGCGCATGGCGGACCGTTGGATCGACAATCGTAGCAATGGGCTTCTGGTCGCGGCCGTCTTGCTGGCGCTGGCGATCGTCGTCGGCGGCTATCTGCTCGGCGACGGGCTGAGGCGGGCGCGGATGGCGGATCGGGCGGTGACGGTGCGCGGGCTGGCGGAGCGGAACGTCTCCGCCGATCTCGCCACCTGGACGATCGCCTATTCCGAGCAGGGCACCGAGCTCGGGCCGGTGCAGGCGGCGGTCGACGAGAAGAGCCGGGCGGTTCGCGCCTTCTTCAAGCGCGCGGGCTTCCAGGACAAGGACCTCAGCGACACCGGCATTTCGGTCAACCAATTCTACGATACCAATCGAGGCCAGAACAGCGTCACCGTCCGCCAGCGGGTCCAGCTGCGGACCAACGACGTCATGCGGGCGCGGTCCGCCTTCGCCCGCCAGGCCGACCTCATCCGCGGCGGAGTCGCGCTCGAGGAGGGCAGCGGGATGGTCTACAGCTTCACCAAGCTCAATTCGATCAAGCCCGAGATGATCGCCGACGCGACCCGCAACGCCCGCGAGAGCGCGCGCCAGTTCGCCCGCGACAGCGGCACCGGGGTCGGCGGGATCCGCTCGGCGACCCAGGGCTATTTCTCGATCGGCGCGCGCGACGGCGACGTCGACGGCGAAGGCGGCTCCTCGGCCGGCGACTCGCCTTTCCAGAAGGTGCGGGTGGTGACGACGGTCGATTTCTACCTGGATTGAGGTCCCGTCGTCCCAGCGAAGGCTGGGACCCCAGGGGGCGAGAGGCACCGAGTTTTCACCCGCCGGGGCCCCAGCCTTCGCTGGGGCGACGGTCAGCGCGGGTCGGGATTGGCGGCGAGGGCGGCCTGGGCGGCCTTGCCGGCTTCGGTGTTGGGGCCGAGCCGGGCGGCCCGGGCGTAGAGGCCGAGGGCGGCGTCGCGCTCGCCCGAGGCGCCGGCGATGTTGCCGGCTTCGAGCAGGATGGCGGGATCGTCGGGGGCGAGGCCGGCGGCTTTGGCGATGTCCTTCTGGGCGCGGGGGAGATCGTCCTGCTTCCTCGCCAGGGCGGCGGAGAGGTACCAGGCGAAGGCATCGTCGGGCACCAGATCGAGGCCCTTGTCGATATGGATTCGAGCCCCGGCGCCGTCGCCGGCGGCGACCGCGGCTCGGCCGAGGTCGAGATGGGCCTCCCCCGCCAGCTTTGGGGCGAGCAGGCCGGTGGCGAGCGCCGCCTCGAGCGCGGTGCGCGCCTTGGCGTTCTCACCCGCCGCGAGCCAGGCGTTGCCGGCCTCGGCGAGCAGCTCGCCCTGGCGCTTGTCCTGCCGGGCCTCGGCATCCTTCGCCGCGGCCTCGAAGGCCGCGGCCGCGTCGGTCCACTTTTCCTGCGCCGTCAAAGCGAGCCCGAGGCATTGAGCGGCGGCGACTCCGCCGCCTTCGCCGAGCCAGGTGCGGGCCCGGCTCGCCGCCTGGGCGGGCGCCGAGCGGGCGAGGGCGAGGCAGTCGCGGGTGCGGCGCTCGGCGGTGTCGGCCGGGCCGGCGGGAGCGGCGGCGAGCGCCAGCAGGAGGGGGAGCATCGCGTCTCCGAAAAGCGGTGGAGGTGCGGCCTTAACAAAGGCGGCTGCACCGGGGGTGAATGAATCTTCAGACCAGCTGCGCGACCGTCGCCAGCAATCGCACGATGTCGCCGGGGCGGGAGAGCCGGTGGTCGCCGTCCTTGATCAGGGTCGCGCCGGCATCCTCGGAGCGGAGCCGCTCCATCAGCTCGATCGAGATCCGCCACGGCACGTCGGCGTCGGCGAGGCCGTGGAGGAGGCGGACGGGGCAGTCGATCGCGATCCCGCCGCCGAGCAGCCTGAGCGTCTCGCCGCTCTCCCAGAAGGCGCGGGTGGTGACGTAGGGGGCGTCGCCATAAGGGGAGGGCTCTTCGAGACGGCCCTGCTCGCGGATCGCGTGCTTCTGCGCCTTGTCGAAGCCCCAGTCGGTGAAGTCGGGCGCCGCGGCGATCCCGACCAGAGCGTGGATCCTCTCCGGCCGCGCAAGCGCCGCCAGACACATCAGCCAGCCGCCCATCGACGAGCCGACGAGCACAACCGGACCCTCGACCCGATCGATCATAGCCAGCGCATCGTCGCGCCAATCCGCCAAGGTCTGGGCCTCGAATTCGCCCTCGCTCGCGCCGCAGCCGCCATAATCGAAGCGAAGCATCGCCCGCCCTTCGGACTCGGCCCAGGAGTCGAGCGCGGTCGCCTTGCTCCCCTCCATGTCGGACATGTAGCCCGGCAGGAACAGGATCGTCGGGCCGCGGCCCGCGCGGTGGCGGAAGGCGAGCCGGCGGCCGCCGCGGTGGAGATGTTCGAGTTCCGCCATGCCCCCCGCTGTAGGGGTGGCGGGCGTTGGAGAAAAGCAGGGGATCAAAGCGGCCGGGGCTGGAGATGGCGCCAAGCTCTCGCTACATGCCCCACGTCATGACGAAGCCGTTCAACATCCGCCTTCCCGATGGCTCGGTTCGCGAGGTCGAGCCGGGGACGACTCCGGCCGACGTCGCCGCGGCGATCGGGCCGGGCCTCGCCAAGGCCGCGCTCGCGGCCCGGGTCGACGGCGAATTGCGCGACCTCAACCGCCCGTTCGAGGGCGATTCCGAGCTTGCGCTGGTGACGGCGCGCGACGAGGCCGACGCGCTCGAGCTCGTCCGGCACGATTACGCCCATATCCTCGCCGAAGCGGTCCAGAACCTCTTCCCGGGGACCCAGATCACCTTCGGCCCGGCGACCGACGACGGCTTCTATTACGATTTCGCCCCGGCGGCGGAGCGCGGGCCGTTCACCGAGGAGGACCTCCCCGCGATCGAGGAGGAGATGCGCCGGATCATCGCCCGCGACGAGGCGCTCGTGCGCGAGGTCTGGTCCCGCGAGCAGGTGCGCGAATATTTCGAGAAGCAGGGCGAAAGCTTCAAGGCGGAATGGGTGATGGAGCTCCCCGCCGACGAGACGATCACCATGTACCGCACCGGCGAGTGGGTCGATCTGTGCCGGGGCCCGCACCTCGCCTCGACCGGCAAGCTCGATCCGCAGGCGTTCAAGCTCACGCGGGTCTCGGGCGCCTATTGGCGCGGCGACCAGAAGAACGCGATGCTCTCGCGCATCTACGGCACCGGCTGGCTCAACAAGAAGCAGCTCGAGGCGCATCTGACCCGGCTCGAGGAGGCGGCCAAGCGCGACCATCGCAAGATCGGCCAGGAGATGGACCTCTTCCACCTCCAGGCCGAGGCGCACGGCTCGGTCTTCTGGCACGCCAAGGGGTTCCTGATCTGGCGCCAGCTCGAGGCCTATATGCGCCGCAAGCTGGACGCCGCCGGCTATGCCGAGGTCAAGAGCCCGCAGCTTATGGACGCGCGCCTATGGGAAGCGTCGGGCCATTGGGGCAAATATCGGGAGAACATGTTCGTCGTCCCCGACGAGGTTCCGAACACCGAGGCCGAGGGCCCGGTGATCAGCGGCGAGGGCGACTGGATGGCGCTCAAGCCGATGAACTGCCCCGGCCACGTCCAGATCTTCCGCCAGGGGATCAAATCCTACCGCGACCTGCCGCTGAGGATGGCCGAGTTCGGCTCGTGCCACAGGAACGAGCCCCATGGCGCCCTTCACGGAATCATGCGGGTGCGGCAGTTCACCCAGGACGACGCCCACATCTTCTGCGCCGCCGACCAGGTGGTGGAGGAGGTGCGCATCTTCTGCGACCTTCTCGACGGCATTTACCGCGACCTCGGCTTCGAGACGTACGAGATCAAGCTTGCCCTCCGCCCCGACCAGCGCTTCGGATCGGACGGGGATTGGGACCGGGCCGAGCAGGAGCTTCGCGAGGCGGTGGCGCTGGCCGGGCGGGCGACGGCGGAGTTCGGCTGGGAGGAGCTTCCGGGCGAAGGCGCCTTCTACGCGCCCAAGCTCGAATTCCATCTGAAGGACGCGATCGGTCGGACTTGGCAGGTCGGCACGATCCAGGCCGACACGGTGCTTCCGGACCGGCTCGACGCCTCCTATGTCGGAGCCGACGGCGAGCGGCACCGGCCGGTCATGCTCCACCGCGCCATCCTCGGCACGTTCGAGCGCTTCATCGGAATCCTGATCGAGCATCATGCAGGCCGTTTCCCGCTCTGGCTGGCGCCGGTCCAGGCGGTGGTGGCGACGATCGTCTCCGACGCCGACGATTATGCCCGCGAGGTCGTCGCCCGGCTGCAGGCGGCGGGGCTTCGCGCCGAGGCCGATCTTCGCAACGAGAAGATCAACTACAAGGTGCGCGAGCACAGCCTCGCCAAGGTCCCCAACCTCCTCGTCCTCGGCAAGCGCGAGGCGGAGGAGGGGACGGTCGCGCTGAGACCGCTCGGCGAGGGCGCGCGGCAGGAGGTGCTGGGGTTGGACGAGGCGGTGGCGCGGCTGGTGTCGGAGGCGAGGGCGCCGGATCTGCGCTGATGCTTGATGTTTGATGCGCGATTTGCCATCTGGGAGCGATGCGCACCACTCTTTCGATCGATGACGACATCCTTTTGACTGCCAAAGCGCTCGCAGCGCACCAGCGGCGGTCGGTGGGTGAGGTCGTGTCCGAAATGGCCCGCAAGGGCATGGCCCGCGACCGTGGTTCCTCCAAGGCGCGAAATGGATTTCCGGTGCTGCCTCGCCGCGGAACCGTCATCACTTTGGAGCTGGTCAACGCGCTTCGCGACGATGAGGAGTGACCTACCTCCTCGATGTGAACGTCCTGCTGGCGTTGCTCGACGCGGACCATGTCTTCCACGACCAGGCGCATTCGTGGTTCGAGGCGAACGCCTCTGAGGGCTGGGCGACCTGCCCGATAACGGAAAACGGTGTCATCCGGATTCTGGGCCAGGCGCGTTATCCGAAGGGGCCCGGGACACCGGCGGCGGCAGCGGAACTGCTCGGGATTGCACGCAATCTGCCGGGGCACTGCTTTTGGAACGACGAAATCAGCCTCCTGTCGTCGCCCCTTGTCGATGTCTCCGCAATCGCCGGATCGGCGCAGGTGACCGACACCTATCTTCTCGCGCTCGCGGTTTACCGGGGCGGCATGCTCGCGACGTTCGACCGGCGGCTGTTGCCGGCGGCGGTGGCGGGCGGCTCGGAGGCGCTTCGGCTCATCAGTTGAGCCGGCGCGACCCATCGGCAACAGAGCGCCCGGAAAAGCGTTCGCCCTCATCCCCCCGTCTTTCATTCGACAGCCGGAACCACTAGGTGAAGACGCTGGACCACAACGTCAGGAGACACGATTATACGTCCGCCCATGATCCGGCGCCCGCAGGCGCCGCCCCTCAACGGCCCCCGCTTCAACGAGTTCATCTCCGTGCCCAAGGTGCGCGTGATCGATGAGAATGGCGAGAATATCGGGGTCCTCCTCACCGCCGAAGCGATCGAGCAGGCCGCCGAAGTCGGCCTCGATCTGGTCGAGGTCTCGCCCAATGCCGACCCGCCCGTGTGCAAGTTCCTCGACGTCGGAAAGTTCAAGTACGAGGCCCAGAAGAAGGCCAACCTCGCCCGCAAGTCGCAGAAGACGCAGGAGATCAAGGAGATCAAGATGCGTCCCAACATCGACGATCACGATTACGACACCAAGATGAAGAAGGTGTTCGCGTTCATCGGCGAGGGCGACAAGGTCAAGATCACGCTCCGCTTCCGGGGCCGCGAGCTGGCCCATGGCGAGCTCGGGATGCGGCTGCTCCAGCGGGTCCAGGGCGACGTCGCCGAGACCGCCAAGGTCGAGCAGCATCCGCGCATGGAAGGCCGCCAGATGCTAATGGTGCTCGCGCCCAAGTGAGCCCCGCAAACCCGGCCGTCATTCCCGCGAAAGCGGGAATCCAGCGCGGAGTCAGAAGTGGATTCCCGCTTTCGCGGGAATGACGGTCCTCTCCCCCTTGCTTTACCCTTACGGAAAGGTCAGCTTTCCGTAGCGGCAGCCGAAATCCCGAGTTTCGTTTCGAAACCGAATTGTTGCGCGATTGCCTCAAGGCTCGGAAACCCGCGGAAAAGTGCGGATTCCGGCTGGCAGCCCCACGACCTTTTCAGTAGCGTTCCGGACAAACCCATAAAGGGAGAGGGGATATGTCGAAGTCGATTTGGCTGATGTCGGCCGGCTTGTGCGCGCTCGCGGCGACGCCCGCTTACGCCCAGGATCAGACCAGTCCGACCGGCGAGACCACGCCCGTCGAGCAAGCGGGCGAGGTCGACGCGCAGACCGACGTCACACCGACCGACGACGCCACGAAGGGCGACGACGATATCGTCATCACCGCCCAGGGCCGAACCCAGATCCTCCAGGACGTGCCGCTCGCCGTCTCCGCCGTCTCGGCCCAGTCGCTGCAGAATTCGGGCGCGACCGACATCCGGCAATTGAACCAGCTCGCTCCGTCGCTTCTCGTCTCCTCGACCGGAACCGAAGCCAACGGCTCGGCGCGAATCCGCGGGATCGGCACGGTCGGCGACAATCCCGGCCTCGAAAGCTCGGTCGCCGTGTTCGTCGACGGGGTCTATCGCTCGCGCTCGGGCATCGGTTTGAACGAGCTCGGCGAGATCGAGCGGATCGAGGTGCTTCGCGGTCCGCAGGGCACCCTGTTCGGGCGCAACGCCTCGGCCGGCCTCATCCACATCATCTCGAAGAAGCCCAACCTCAACAATTTCGAGGGCTTCGTCTCGGCCACCTACGGCAATTTCGACTATATCCGCGCCGACGCCGGAGTGACCGGCCCGATCGGCGAGAATCTCGGCTTCCGCCTCGACGGAGTCTACGTCCGCCGCGACGGCTTCTACGACGACGTCACCAACAATCAGAGCGTCAACGACCGCGACCGCTTCTTCGTCCGCGGCCAGCTGCTCTACGAGCCCAATTCGGCCCTCTCGCTCCGGCTGATCGGCGACTACACCAAGCGCGACGAGAAATGCTGCGGCGCCGTCTATCTCGACAACCGCTTCAACCCGCTGATCGGCAACCTCAACGAGCGGGCTACGCCCCTGCTCGCCGGCGGCGTGACCAATCCCAACGGCAACAACATCATCAACGTGCTTCAGGATCTCGGCGAGCCGGCGATCGCGCTGCACGATCCGTTCAGCCGCAACCTCTACGTCACTCCGGGCCGCACCTATAGCGGCGAGACCGAGGACATGGGCGTGTCGCTCCAGGCGGACTGGGACCTCGGCGGCGCCAACCTGACCTCGATCACCGCGCTGCGCGACTATCGGTCGGGCCAGGCCGGCGATATCGACTACAGCTTCGTCGACATCCTCTACCGCTCGCCGAACAACAACGGCGTCGAGCGCCGCTTCAAGACCTTCAGCCAGGAGCTCCGGCTGCAGGGCTCGGCGTTCAACGATCATCTCGACTGGCTGATCGGCGGCTATTTCGCCGACGAGGGCCTGACCGTCACCGACAATCTGCGCTTCGGCACCCAATATGGCCGCTTCGCCACCTGCCGGATCATCTCCGGCGGCGGCCTTTCGGGCCTCTATTCGCCGGGCAGCCCGAGCTGTGTCGTGCCCGGGGCCGGACCGGCGACTCTGGGCAGCTTCGGCGCCGATATCCGGAACGGCTTCGCCACCCTCGACTCGCTCAACGATCGCGGAAGCACGCTCGACCGCTATCACCAGAACAGCCGCAACTGGGCGCTGTTCACGCACGACATCTTCCACATCACCGACAAGTGGGCGCTGACCCTAGGCCTTCGCTACACCAACGAGCGCAAACGCTTCAACGCGACCTTCGGCAACGACAACACCCAGTGCGTCACGCTTCAGAACACGCTGACCGACGATCTGATCAGCCCCAACGCCACCGTCCGGGCGCTGGCCGGCGGCCTGATCGGGCTCGGCTGCCAGGGCAACGCCACCGCCGAGCTCAATGGGGTCAGCATCAAGGACCGGCGGAGCGAGGACGAGTTCACCGGAACCGGGATCCTTTCCTACAAGCCCAGCGACGACCTGATGGTCTATGCGAGCGTCTCGCGCGGCTACAAAGCGGGCGGCTTCAACCTCGATCGCTCGGCGCTGAAGGCGCCGATCCTGGTCGTCGGCGGAGTCCCGACGACGAGCTTCGCGGCGGCGGGCGGCGCCCAGGCGCTCACCGGCAACCTCCAGTTCGATCCGGAGATCAACACCGCCTACGAGCTCGGCGCCAAATTCTCGCGTGGAATCCTCACCCTCAACGCCGTCCTGTTCCGGCAGGATTTCGAGAATTTCCAGCTCAATACGTTCAACGGCTCGGTCTTCCTCGTCCAGACGATCAACGGCTGCGACACGGATCTCGCCGGCGGCGACCGCGACCTCAGCGCGGCGACCGGCGCCTGCCCGGCCAAGGACGTCAGCTACGGAGTCCGTTCCACAGGCGTGGAGCTCGAGGGATCGGTCCGGCCGCGCCGCGACCTCACCATGAATCTCGGCTACACCTACGCCAACACCCGCTATCGCGGAAACCTGGTCGGCAACGAGAACGGCGTCCCGCTCGATCCCGCCTTGCGCAAGCTGCCCGGCGACAATCTGTCGAACGCGCCCGAATCGGTGCTGACCACGTCGGTCAGCTTCACGCCCGCGATCGGCAGCTCGGGCATGAGCGCGCTCTTCTACGTCGACAGCCGCTGGACAGGCGAGTTCAACACCGGCTCCGACCTGTTCCCGCAGAAGGAGCAGCCGAGCTTCCTCATCGTCAACGCCAGGATCGGCCTTCGCGGGCCGGCGCAGAGGTGGAGCGTCGAGCTGTGGGCGCAGAATCTGTTCGACCAGGATTATACCCAGGTCGCCTTCAACTCGCCCTTCCAGGCCGGAACGACCGCGGCGCCCTTCGTCGATCCGCAATATCCCGGCGGCCGGCAGATCTTCTCCGCCTTCCTCGCCGAGCCGCGCACGTTCGGGATCACGGGGCGGTTCAGGTTCTAATCGGGTAAGGAGCGGGGTCGAGCCGAGCTGCTTCCCGGCGAAGGCCGGGACCCAGTTCTTCGTCCGAGTGACTGGGCCCCGGCCTTCGCCGGGGAACCGGAGCCGCTAGGTCGCGAAACCCGGGTCGAGGCGATAGGCCTTCCTCAGCAGCGCCGGCCACGCCAGCGCGCCGGCCGCGAGCTTCAATCCGATCTTGCCCTGCTGGGCGGTCACCTCGGGCGAGCCCTGGGGCGGGTTGTTGAGATTGGCCTCGCCGGCCGAGAGAGCGAGGATCTGGGCCTCGCAGGCGCGCTCGAGGAAGTACATCTTCACGAACGCCTCGCCGATCGTCTCGCCGACCGTCAGGGTGCCGTGGTTCCTCAGCAGCATGGCGCCCTTGGTTCCGAGATCGGCGACGATCCGCTCGCGCTCGTCGAGATCGACGGCGACCCCCTCATAATCGTGATAGGCGACCTCGTCGCGGATCAGCATCGCCGTCTGGGTCAGCGGCAAAAGGCCCTCATTATGGGCGGACACGGCCTGGCCGTGGGGCGTGTGGAGATGCATCACCGCATGGGCGTCCTCGCGCGCCATGTGGATCGCCGAGTGGATGGTGAAGCCGGCCGGGTTGGTGATGAACGGCGAGCTTCCGACCGGATTGCCGGTGATGTCGACCTTGACCAGGCTCGACGCCGTCACCTCCTCGAACATGAGGTTGTAGGGATTGAGCAGGAAATGATGCTCCGGCCCCGGGATCCGAGCCGAGAGGTGGGTGAAGATGAGGTCGTCCCAGCCGTAATGGGCGACGAGGCGGTAGGCGGCGGCGAGGTCGACCCGGATCTTCCACTCCTCGGCCGAGACCCGGTCCTGCATCGGCGGGATCTCGATCGCCGGAAGCGGAACCGCGTCCGCCATCCTCATGTCGCCCATCGCTTCGACTCTGCCCATGTCGCCTCCTTCTACGTGCTCGCTATAGCGTCGGGATGCGCCGCCGCGAAGGCCTCGAGCCGGCGCGCCTCGGCATCGGCCCGAAGCAGGGTCGGATAATCGTCGAGCGGCACCTCGAAGCGCCGGGCGTTGAACAATTGCGGCACCAGGCAGATGTCCGCGAGCGTCGGCTTATCGCCGAACAGGAAGCGGCCGGCGCGCGGGGCCGCCATCTCCTCGAGCGCCGCAAGACCTTCCGCGATCCAGTGAAGGTACCAGGCGTCGCGCGTCTCGGGCTTCTGGCCGAGCGGCCCGGTCAGATATTTGAGCACGCGCAGATTGTTGAGCGGATGGATGTCGCAGGCGACGACGAGCGCGAGCGCCTGGACGTGGGCCCGGTCGGCGGGATCGGCCGGGGACAGAAGCGGCTCGGGTCGGGTTGAATCGAGATAGTCGATGATCGCCAGGCTCTGGGTGAGCCGGTGGCCGTCGATGTCGAGCGTCGGGACGAAGCCCTGCGGATTGCGGGAGCGGTATTTCGCTTCCTTCTGCATTCCGTCGAGCAGGTTGACCGCGACCCTCTCATATTCGATGTCCTTGAGATTGAGCGCGATTCGGACCCGGTAGCCGGCCGACGAGCGGAAATAGTCGAAGAGCAGGGGCTTCGTCATTGCGGCACGCTAGCCCCGGCGGCCATGCTAGGAAAGCTTCATGACTCCGATGCGGTGCCGATCCCCGGCTTGCGCTGGGGCCGCCCGCCCGGTTACGGCCCGGCCATAAGCGAGGAGCGAGCGACTTGGCGAAGACGAGGAAGACGGTCTTTTCGGGCGTCCAGCCGACTGGGGACCTTCATATCGGCAACCTGATCGGCGCCATCTCCCAATGGGTGCGCGAGCAGGACAAGTACGACAACATCTTCTGCGTCGTCGATCTTCACGCTCTCACCATTCCGGAGGCGATCGAGGCCGAGCGGCTGAATTCGACCAGCCTCGACGTCGCCGCGCTCTACGTCGCCTGCGGAATCGATCCGGACAAGTCGATCATCTTCCTGCAGAGCCAGGTCAGGCAGCATTCCGAGCTGGCCTGGATCCTCAACTGCGCGACGCCGATGGGCTGGATGGACCGGATGACCCAGTTCAAGTCCAAGGCGGAGAAGATGGAGACGGTCGGGGTCGGCTTCTATTCCTATCCGATCCTCCAGGCGGCCGACATCCTCCTCTATCACACCGATCTGGTTCCGGTGGGCGAGGACCAGCGGCAGCATATCGAGGTCACTCGGGATATCGCGCAGCGTTTCGAGGGGCTGTTCGGCTATCATTTCACCCTGCCCGAGGCGCTCATCCCGACGGTGGGCGCCCGCGTGATGGGGCTCGACGATCCCGAGGCGAAGATGTCGAAGAGCTCGACCAACCCCCGCCACGCCATCTCCATCCTCGACGAGCCGGCGACGATCCTCAAGAAGCTCAAATCGGCGAAGACCGACAGCCGCACCGCCGTCGATGCGGAGAATCCGGGCGCGGGGGTGACCAATCTCGTCACCATCTACCACGCCTTCGCCGGCGGCAGCTGGGAGGACGCCCTTCGGCGCTTCGAAGGCCAAGGCTATGGCGCGCTCAAGACCGGGGTGGCGGAGGCCGTGATCGCCGGGTTGGAGCCGATCCAGCGCCGATTCGCCGAGCTGAGGCGCGACGAGGGCGCGCTGACGGCGATGCTGACCCGCTCGGCCGAAGCCGCCGCCGAACGGGCGGAAGCGACGATGAAGGACGTCAGGGCGGCGGTCGGGGTCCGGTAGCTGTTCCCCGGCGGAAGCCGGGGCCCAGTCCCTGCGGCCGCTATTCTGGGCCCCGGCCTTCGCCGGGGAACAAATAATCCCTCGTCATCGGCGCCCCCATCTGCCGCCGCGCCAGCTGGAGCTGGAACACGACGTGGCCGGCGTGGCGGAAGGCGGCGATTCCGCCGGCGAGGTAGAAGCTCCACATTCGGAAGAAGCGCTCGTCGTAGAGGGCGACGATCTCGTCCCGCGCCGCCTCGACCCGCTCGTACCAGGCGGCGAGGGTAAGGGCGTAATGGCCGCGGAGCACCTCGACGTCGGTCAGCCACAGCCAGGATTTCTCGATCGCCGGGGCGAGCTGGCTGAGCGCCGGGACGTAGCCGCCGGGGAAGATGTATTTGGCGATGAACGGATCGGTCGGCCCGGGCCCGTCGGCCCGGCCGATCGTGTGGAGCAGCATCAGGCCGTCCTCGCTCAGAAGGTCGCGGCAGCGCGCCAGGAACGCCTCGTAGAAAGGCGGTCCGACATGCTCGAACATGCCGACCGAGACGATCCGCTCGAACCGGCCCGCGACGTCGCGCCAGTCGGCGAGCTCGAACCGCACGCGTTCGCTCAACCCCTCGGACGCGGCGCGGTCGCGGGCGTAGCGCAATTGGGATTCCGACAGGGTGATTCCGAGCACCTCCACGTCCGCGCTCCGCGCCAGATACAAAGCGAGCCCGCCCCAGCCGCAGCCTATGTCGAGCACTCTCTGCCCCGGCGCGAGGTTCAGCTTTGCGGCGATCAGCGCCATCTTCGCCCGCTGGGCCGAGTCGAGATCCTGGGTGGTCTCGCTGAAATAGGCGCAGCTATATTGCCGCTCCCGGTCGAGGAAGAGTTGGTAGAGCGCGTCGTCCAGGTCGTAATGGTGGGCGACGTTGCGCCGCGAGCGCGCGCGCCAGTTGCGCGCCTGCCACAGGCCGGCGAGGCGAAGCGGCCGCCACAGCCGCGCCCGCACCGGATTCTCCTTCTCCCATCTCAGATTGAAGAAGATGAGGTCGAGCAGCGCTCGAAGGTCGCCCTCGGTGACGGTCAGCCGGCCCTCCACGAACATCTCGCCGAAGCCGAGGGCCGGATTGCGCAGGATGGCGCGGGCGGCGCCGCGGTCGTGGAGGCGGATGGCGACCGGAGAGACTTGGGCGGAAGGCGCGCCGTAGCGCCGCTCGCGGCCGTCGGGCCCGGCGACGGTCAGCGGCCCTGCGCGGATCAGGGTCCGGAAGAGGCGGTCGGCCATGGAACGATGCTGGCGCAGGCGGGGCCGGCGAGCAAGCGAGGTCGCCGGGTACTAGCCTTGCGAAGCGGCCCTCAGGGGCTTGGCGGGCGGGATTGCGGGCTCGGCGACGGCGGCGCCGATCGCGGCCTGGAGCTGGTCGGGGGTGAAGGGCTTGGGGAGGACGAGGACGTCGTCCGGGCGGCGGCCGATCGACTGCTCGTCGGCATAGCCGGTGATGATGATCGCGGGCAGGCCGGGCCGAATCTCGCGGCCCTGGCGGATCACCTCGGCGCCGGAGACGTGCGGCATGGCGTAATCGGTGATGAGGAGGTCGCACCCGTCGGGGGAATCGCCGAGCAGGGCGAGCACCTCGGATCCGTCCGAAGCCTCGGTGACCTGGTGGCCGATGTCTCGGAGCAGGGCCGCGGTGGTGGTCCGGACGCCCTCATGATCGTCGACCAGCAGGACCCGGAGCGGCCGCACTCGCGCCGAGACGCTCCGCGTCGGCGCCTCCTCGGGCTGCCGCTTCGACTGCTCCCCGACCGGCAGCCAGATTTCGGCGCGGGTTCCGACGCCGAGGGTGGAGTCGATCCGGAACGCTCCGCCGGACTGCTTGGCGAAGCCGTAGACCATGCTCAGCCCGAGCCCGGTGCCCTTGCCCACCTCCTTGGTGGTGAAGAAGGGCTCGGTCACCTGCTCGATGATCTCGGGCGAGATCCCGCAGCCGGTGTCGGCGACGGCGAGGACGACATATTTGCCCTGGGCGAGCCCGTTCTCCTCTTCGTCCCCCGCGGTTCGGGTTTCCGCCGAGATCGCGATGGTGCCGCCATCGGGCATGGCGTCGCGGGCGTTGATGATGAGGTTGACGAGGGCGAGCTCGAGCTGGGCCTGATCGGCGAAGGCGCAGGGCACGTCCTCGTCGATCCGCCAGTCGAGCTCGACCAGCCCGCCCAAAGTGTGGGCGAGGAGATCGGAAACCGCGCTGGATAGATCGGCGATCTCGATGCAGGCGGGGGCGAGCTGTTGCCGGCGGGCGAAGGCGAGCAGCCGCCCGACCAGCTCGGAGCCCTGCTCGGCGGCGCGGCGCGTCATGTTGAGGATCTTGAGCTGGTCCTCGCCGAGCGGAAGCCGCCGCTCGATCAGCCCCAGCCCGCCGAGGACGGCGGCAAGGAGGTTGTTGAAATCGTGCGCGATCCCGCCGGTCAGCTTGCCGATCGCGTCCATCTTGCGGGCGTGGACGAGCTGGCCCTCGAGCTCGCGGCGGTCGGTGACGTCGAGCAGGGTCCCGGCATATTCGATCGGAGCGCCCTCGCCATCGCGGAGCAGGACCGCCTGGTCGAGGAAATGGCGATACTGGCCGTCGGCGCACTGCCAGCGATATTCGACGGCGAGCGAGCGGCCGTGGCGCCGAGCCGCGAGGGCGCCGACGACTCGCTCGCGATCCTCGGGATGGAGCCGGTCGATCCACAAGGCCGGCGAGGCCTGGACGTCGGCGAACTGGAATCCGGTCAAAGCGGTGAAGTTGCCGCTGACGAAGCGCGGCGCGCGCGGCGACGAATCGAGCGCCTCGAGATAGAGGACGATCGGAAGCGATTCGATGATCGCGGCCTGGCGCTGCTCGGCGAGCCTTAGCTCCTGCTCGACGCGGAGCCGCTCGGCATTGGCCTTGAGGTTGGCGTCGAGCAGGGCCTGCTCCTGGAGGGCCTTGCGCTGGATCTCCTTGGTCATCGCGAACAGATCGACGAACACGGCGACCTTGGAGCGAAGCACCATCGGCTCGACCGGCTTGAACACGTAATCGACCGCGCCCATCGAGTAACCGCGCATCAAATGCTCGGTCTCCTTGTTGACGGCGGAGAGGAAGACGATCGGGATCCGCTTGGTCTGCTCGCGGCTGCGGATCATCTGCGCCGTCTCGTAGCCGTCGAGGCCGGGCATGTAGACGTCGAGCAGGATGACGGCGAACTCGCCCTTGAGGAGGTGGCGAAGAGCCTCCTCGCCCGATTTGGCGACGACGATCTCGCCCAGGTCCTCGAGCACGTTGCGGATGGCGAGCAGGTTGCGCTCGTCGTCGTCGACGACGAGGACTCGCGGCCTCGCCTCCGCCGGCGCCTCGGCCGGCGCCTCGACAGGCGCCGGCGGCGCGGGCTCGCGCTCGGCGGCCCGGGCTGGGGTTCGGCTCCGCACGGTTATTCGGCGGCCCTTATCGTCGCCGGGATCATCGCCGCCTGAGCCTCGCGGGCCCGGCCGATCCAGACCCGGAGAAGAGCGAGCAGGAGATCGATGTCGACCGGCTTGGCGATATAGTCGGAGGCGCCGGCGTCGAGGCACTTCTGGCGGTCGCCCTTCATCGCCTTGGCCGTCACTGCGATCAGCGGAAGCTCGGCGAGAGCGTCGTTGCGGCGGATCTGCTGCATCGTCTCATATCCGTCCATCTCCGGCATCATGATGTCGATGAGCGCGATGTCGATCCCCGGGGTCTGCTCGAGGATGAGGATGCCGTCCTTGCCGCGCTCGGCGTGGAGAACCTCGACCTCGTAGCTCTCGAGCACGCTGGTCAGCGAGTAGATGTTGCGGATGTCGTCGTCGACGATGAGGATCTTGGCTCCGGCGAGCTCCGGGACGCTTCGGGTCGCCGGCGCGGCCCGGGGTTCGTCGCTCACCGCCTCGAGGCGCGGCCCGGCCTTCTCGACATGCTCGGCGAGGCCCTTGAACACGGCCGCCAGGGCGTCCTTCTCGGCCGGCTTCTCGGTCACTCCGAACGCGCCCATGTCGATCACCTTGGCGAGCTTGTCGGCGCCGGAGATGACGTGGATCGGGACGTTGCCGGCCTGCGGATCGTGCTTGAGCAGATCGAGAAGGACGAAGCCGTCGATGTCGGAGAGGCCGAGATCGAGGGTGATGGCGTCGGGCCTCAGCTTGCGCGCCATCGCCAGGGTACCGGCACCGGCGGTCGAGACCACGCCCTTGAGGCCCGCGGCGTGGGCCATGTCGAGCAGGATCGAGGCGAAGGTCGGGTCGTCCTCGACGATGAGGACGAAGGGATCCTTGCCGAGATCGTCGCGGTCGTCGCTGACCTCGAAGCCGGTCGGAAGCGCGGTCGGGACCATTGCTCCGGTATTGTCGTAGCGGGCGCTTGCGCCGGTGCCGCCGCCGAGCACCGGCGGAGCGACGGCGTGGATCGGGACGAACAGGGTGAAGGTGGAACCTTCGCCCGGAGTCGAGCGGACCTGGAGCTCGCCGCCGAGGAGGCGCGCGATCTCTCGGCTGATCGAGAGGCCGAGGCCGGTTCCGCCATATTTGCGGCTGGTCGTTCCGTCCGCCTGCTGGAAGGCCTCGAAGATGAGCTTCTGCTTGTCCTCGGGGATTCCGATGCCGGTGTCGGTGACGGCGATCTCGATCGCCTGCTCGGCGCCGCGAAGGACCGGATGGTTCGGGCTCCAGCCTCCGCTCGCGCAATTGACGGCGAGGGTGACTCCGCCGTGCGCGGTGAACTTGAAGGCGTTGGAGAGCAGGTTGAGGACGACCTGCTGAAGCCTCTTCTCGTCGGTCCGGATTGCGGCCGGGAGGGAATCCTCGAACTCGACGTTGAACTCGAGCCCCTTGTCCGCCGCGAGCTGGCGGAAGGTGCGCTCCATATGCTGCTTGAGGCTGCTCATCGGCATCTCGCCGACCTCGATCGAGACCGTGCCCGATTCGATCTTGGAGAGGTCGAGGATGTCGTTGATCAGGCTCAGAAGGTCGGAGCCCGCCGAGTGGATGGTCCGGGCGAACTCGGTCTGCTTCTCGTTGAGGTTGCCCTGCGGGTTGTCGGAGAGCAGCTTCGAAAGGATGAGCAGCGAGTTGAGCGGAGTCCTCAGCTCGTGCGACATATTGGCGAGGAACTCGGACTTGTACTTGGAGGTGAGGGCGAGCTGCTCGGCCTTCTCCTCGACCGCCCGGCGGGCCATGTCGATCTCGAGATTCTTGGCCTCCACCTGTTTCTTCTCGTTCTCGAGCAGCTGCGCTTTCTCCTGAAGCTCCTCGTTGGTGGCGTGGAGCTCCTCCTGCTTGGTGGTGAGCTCGGTCTGGCGCGCCTGAAGCTCCTGGGTGAGCAGCTGCGACTGCTTGAGCAGGCCCTCGGTGCGCATGGTGGCGGCGATCGTGTTGAGCACGATCCCGACCGATTCCATCAGCTGGTCGAGGAAGCTCTGGTGGGTCTCGTTGAACTCGCCGAACGAGGCCAATTCGATCACGGCCTTGACCTCGTCCTCGAACAGAGCGGGCAGGATGTTGACGTTGGCCGGGGCGGCGTGGCCGAGGCCGGAGCCGATCCGGATGAAGTCGTTCGGGACCTCCTTGAGCAGGATCGGCCGCTTGTCGGCCGCGGCCTGGCCGACCAGCCCTTCGCGAAGCTTGAACTCGCGCTTGAGCTCGTCGACGCTCTCGGCGCCGTAGCTTGCGACGAGCTCGAGCTTGGTCTCCTCCTCGTCGCGGTTGGTGACGTAGAAGACGCCGTATTGCGCGTCGACCAGCGGCGCCAGCTCCGACATGATGAGGTTCGAGACGGTGGTGAGGTCGCGCTCGCCCTGGAGCATCCGCGAGAAGCGGGCGAGGTTGGTCTTGAGCCAGTCCTGCTCCGCATTCTTCAAGGTCTGTTCCTTGAGGTTGCGGATCATCTCGTTGATCGTGTCCTTCAGAGCCGCCATTTCGCCCGAGGCCTCGACCGCGATCGAGCGGGTGAGGTCGCCCTTGGTCACGGCGGTGGCGACGTCGGCGATCGAGCGGACCTGGTTCGTGAGGTTGGCGGCGAGCTGGTTGACGTTGTCGGTGAGGTCGCGCCACAGGCCGGCGGCGCCGGGGACTCGCGCCTGG
>JBJMTX010000047.1:0-3500 GCA_045811485.1 Allosphingosinicella sp. | reverse complement strand
TTTGAACAAGCCGGCGTGCCGATCATCGGCGACGACATCAAGTCTCAGCTCGGCGCCACCATCGTTCACCGGGTGCTCACCGATCTGTTCAAGAAACGCGGCGTGAAGCTCGAGCGCACCTATCAGCTCAACACCGGCGGCAATACCGACTTCCTCAACATGTCGGAGAGGAAGCGCCTCGCCTCCAAGAAGATCTCGAAGACCGAGGCGGTCCAGTCGGTCGCCGAGCACCGGCTCGAGGACGAGAACATCCATGTCGGGCCCTCGGACTATGTCGCCTGGCAGAACGACAACAAGGTCTGCTTCCTGAGGATGGAAGGCTCGATGTTCGGCGGCGTTCCGATGAACCTCGAGCTTCGCCTGTCGGTCGAGGACAGCCCGAACAGCGCCGGAGTCGCGATCGACATGATCCGCTGCGCCAAGCTGGCGAAGGACCGCGGCCTCTCCGGCCCGATCCACCCCGCCGCCGCCTATTTCTGCAAGCACCCGCCCGAGCAGGTCACCGACGACGAAGCCTACGAGACGCTGGAGCGGTTCATCAGGGACTGACCCGCCGTCATTGCGAGCGAAGCGTGGCAATCCAGTGCTGAGCGTGTCGCAGGCGCCGGGCTGGATTGCCGCGTCGCCGCGCTCCTCGCAATGACGGGCTAAGAAGCCCCCCCATATTTCCCGTCGACATAGACGAGCGGATCCACCTCCCCGCGCAACGCCACCTCCTCGACCTGGCCGATGAAGATGCTGTGCGTGCCGTAGCCGTGATGGTGGATCCGCCGGCACAGGATCGAAGCCTGCGCGTCGGCGAGTCGGGGCGGGCGGTCGCATTCGACGGTCCAGCCGGTGGCGAATCGAAGCGCCTGGCGGCTCCGGTCCGCGAACATCTGGGCGATGTCCTCCTGGCTCCGGTGGAGGACGTTGACGCAGAAATGGCTGACGTCCTCGAGCGGGCTGTGGAGGGAGGCGCTCCGGTTGATGCAGATGAGAAGGCTCGGCGGATCGAGCGACAGCGAGGACATGGCGGTGGCCGTGATCCCCATCGGCTCGCCGCCGACGCAGACGGTTATGACGTTGACCGTCGAGGCGACGCGGCGCATCGCCTGCCGGTAATCGTCGATGAGCGCGCTGTCGGTCATCGACGGGCTCAGTGGCGCTTTGGGAAGCGGGTGACAATAGCGTGAAGCATTATGACGTGGCGATCGTCGGGGCCGGCCATGGCGGCGCCCAGGCGGCGATCCAGCTCCGCCAGCTCGGCTATGAAGGCTCGATCGCTCTGATCGGCGCCGAGGCCGAACCGCCCTACGAACGACCGCCTCTCTCCAAGGATTACCTCGCCGGCGAGAAGGAGTTCGAGCGGATCCTCGTCCGGCCGGAAAGCTTCTGGGGCGAGCGCGGGATCGAGCTCGTCCTCGGCGAGACGATCGCCGCCGTCGATCCCGCCGGGAAGGTCCTCGATTCGGCCGAAGGCGGATGCTTCGGCTACGGCACCTTGATCTGGGCGACCGGCGGCACGCCCCGCCGCCTGCTCTGCGCCGGCGGTGAGCTGGAGGGCGTCCACGTCATCCGGCGGCGCTCCGATGTCGACTCCATCCACGCCGGGCTGGACCGCGTCCGGCGAGTCGCGGTGATCGGCGGCGGCTATATCGGCCTCGAGGCGGCGGCGGTGCTTCGCAAGCTCGGCAAGGAGGTCGTCCTGGTCGAAGCGCTCGAGCGGGTCCTCGCCCGAGTCGCGGGCGAGGAGATTTCGCGCTTCTACGAGGCCGAGCACCGCTCGCACGGAGTCGACGTCCGGCTCGGCGCGAGCGTCGCCGAGATCGTCGGGGAAGGCGGCCGGGTCGCTGGCGTCCGGCTCCAGGACGGAACGACGATCGAGGCGGAGATGGCGCTCGTCGGAATCGGCGTCGAGGCCGCCGTCCAGCCCCTTCTCGCCGCCGGCGCCGCGGGCGCCAATGGAGTCGACGTCGACGGCCTATGCCGGACGAGCCTTCCGGACATCTACGCCATCGGCGACTGCGCGGCGCACGAGAACCGGTTCGCCGGCGGCCTCCGGATCCGCCTCGAATCGGTCCAGAACGCCCACGACCAGGCGACCGCCGCCGCTAGGGCGATCGTCGGCCGCGACGAGCCCTACGACGCGGTGCCCTGGTTCTGGTCCAACCAATACGACCTTCGCCTGCAGACGGTCGGCCTCTCCATCGGCCACGATTCGACCGTGGTGCGCGGACGCCCGGAGGAGCGCAGCTTCTCAGTTCTCTATATGCTGGACGGGCGAGTCATCGCCCTCGACTGCGTCAACGCCACCCGGGACTACGTCCAGGGCCGCAAGCTGATCCTTGAACGCCGGACGATCGCGCCCGAGCGGCTGACCGATACGGACGTTGCGCTGAAAGAGATGTAGCGCCGTCATTGCGAGGAGCGAAGCGACGCGGCAATCCAGCGGGCGTAAGAGGCCGCACTGGATTGCTTCGCTTCGCTCGCAATGACGGGCTAGCTGTGAGGTTTCCATAGGTTGTTCATCCGGTCCGGGCCGAGCAGACTGAGGTTGCGAAGCTTCAGGCTCTCAGGAGGACCGGATGAACATCCACAAGAATGCCAGATTGACGCCGCGCAGTCGAGGCGAGCTGGTCCGGCGTGTGCTCATTGAGCGCCAGTCGCCCATGTCGGTCGCGACCGACATGGGCGTTTCGGCCCGGACCGTCCACAAGTGGGTGGCGCGCTACCGGGCCGAAGGCGAGGCCGGCCTCGCCGACCGCTCCTCGCGCCCGCACCGGCTGCGCCGGCCAACGCCGCCAGAGACGATCGAGCGGATCGAGGCGCTGCGCCGCCAGCGCTGGACCGGCAAGCGCGTCGCCATCACCGTCGGCTCCTCGACCGCCACCGTCAGCCGGGTGTTGAGGCGCCTCGGCCTCAGCAGGATCAAGGACCTCGAGCCGGCCGAGCCCGTCCGCCGCTACGAGCGCGAGCATCCCGGCGAGCTCATCCACATCGACATCAAGAAGCTCGGCCGCTTCGAGAGGATAGGCCATCGCATCACCGGCGATCGCGCCCACCGCAGCGACCGGCACGGGCGAAGCAGGAGAGCCGGCTGGGACTTCGTCCACGTCTGCATCGACGATGCCTCGCGCATCGCCTTCAGCCAGATCCTGCCCGACGAGAAGAAGGAAAGCGCCGTCGCCTTCCTGGAGGCCGCCGTCGCCTACTATGCGGGCCTGGGCGTCACCGTCACGCGAGTGATGACCGACAACGGAAGCTGCTACAGGAGCCGCGCCTTCAAAGGCGCCTGCAAGGCCCTTGGCCTCAGGCACATCCGGACCAGGCCATACACGCCGAAAACCAACGGCAAAGCCGAACGCTTCATCCAGACCAGCTTGCGCGAATGGGCCTACGCCCAGGCCTATCCGACCTCAGAGCATCGCAAGGCCGAGCTGCCGCGGTGGCTCCACCAATATAACTGGCACCGCCCGCACGGCAGCCTACAATCCCGAACACCCATCAGCCGTCTCGGC
>JBJMTX010000046.1:0-35503 GCA_045811485.1 Allosphingosinicella sp. | reverse complement strand
GGGGTCGAGAAGGTCTTGTGGAGGTTGATGTGCATCGCGTCGATGCCGAGGTCGCCCGGACGGACGCGGCCGACGATGGCGTTGAAATTGGCCCCATCGCAATAGACCAGGCCGCCCGCCTCGTGCACCGAGCGGCTGATCTCGATCATGTCGGGCTCGAACAGCCCGCAGGTGTTGGGGTTGGTGATCATCACCGCCGCCACGTCCGGCCCGAGCCGGGCCTTGAGCGCGCCGAGATCGACCCTTCCCCGGTCGGTCGCCGGGATGCTCTCCACCCGGTAGCCGGCGAAGGCCGCCGTCGCCGGGTTGGTGCCGTGAGCGCTTTCGGGAACGAGGATGACCTCGCGCGCATCGCCCCGCGCCTCGAGGGCCGAGCGGATGGCGAGCAGCCCGCACAATTCGCCGTGCGCCCCGGCCTTGGGGCTCATCGCGACGCTGTGCATGCCCGTAAGCTCGACCAGCCAGCCCGCCAGCCGGTGGATCAGCTCGAGCGCGCCCTGGACCGTGTCGACAGGCTGGAGCGGGTGGATGTCGGCGAAGCCGGGCATCCTCGCCACTCTCTCGCACAGCCGCGGATTGTGCTTCATCGTGCACGAGCCGAGCGGGAAGAGGCCGAGGTCGATCGCATAATTCTGCCGGCTGAGCCGGGTATAATGCCGGACCGCCTGCGGCTCGGAGAGTCCGGGAAGCCCGATCGGCCGGTTGCGCTCGAGCCCGCCGAGGCGCGAAAGCCCCTCTCCCTGTAGGGGAGAGGGGTTGGGGTGAGGGCTTTCTGCGTCCGAATTCGCCCTCACCCTGGCTCCGCTGCGCTCCGCCTGTCCCTCTCCCCTGTAGGGAGAGGGATAGTCCTCGAAATCGACCCCGCAGCCGCCCTCCTCGCCAAGCTCGAAGATGAGCGGCTCCTCGAGCATCAGCGCCCGGTTGCCCGTATAGGTGGCGGGCGCCCCCTCGGCGGCTTCCGGCCGGGTCGGCCGCCCTTCGCGGTTCATGCTCATGCCAGCGCCTCCTCGAGCGCCGCGGCGAGCGCTTCGACATCCTCGTCCGTGCCGGTCTCGGTCACCGCCACCAGAAGCCCGTTCCCGAGCGTCTCGACCCCCGGATAGAGCCGCCCCAGCGAGACTCCGCCGAGCACGCCTTTGTCGGCCATTTTCCTGACCACGGGCCGCGCCGCCTTGGGCAGGCGAAGGGTGAATTCGTTGAAGAAAGTGTCGTTCACCAGTTCCACCCCGGCCACGCCCGACAACCGCTCGGCTGCCCTCGCCGCCTTGCCGTGGTTGAGCGCCGCCAGGCGGCGAAGCCCGGTCTCGCCGAGCAAGGTCATGTGGGCGGTGAAAGCGAGCGCGCAGAGCACCGAGCTGGTGCAGATGTTCGAGGTCGCCTTCTCGCGGCGGATATGCTGCTCGCGCGTCGAGAGGGTGAGGACGAAGCCGCGCTTGCCTTCCGCGTCGACCGTCTCGCCGGCCAGGCGCCCGGGCATCTGGCGGACATATTTGTCGCGCGTGGCGAACAGGCCGACATAGGGCCCGCCGAAATTGAGGCCGACGCCGATCGACTGACCCTCGCCGACGACGATGTCGGCCCCCATCTCGCCCGGCGAGCGGATCGCGCCGAGCGCGACCGGCTCGGTCACCACCGCGACCAGAAGCGCGCCTTTCTCGTGCGCCCGCTCGGCGAGCGCCGAGAGGTCGCCGATCCGGCCGAGTATGTCGGGATATTGGACGACGACGCAGCTCGTCTCGCCGTCGATCGAATCGAGCAGGCGGGCGGTGTCGGGCTCGGCCGACAGCTCCGGAAGCCCGGTCTCCAGCACGTCGCCGGTGAACCGCGCCATCGTCTTCGCCACCGAGACGTAGTGCGGATGGAGTCCGGAGGAGAGGATCGCCTTCCCCCGCCTCGTGATCCGCCGCGCCATTCCGATCGCCTCCCAGCAGGCGGTCGAGCCGTCGTACATCGAGGCGTTGGCGACGTCGCAGCCGTAGAGCCGCGCCACCTGGGTCTGGAATTCGAACAGGGCCTGGAGCGTCCCCTGGGCGATTTCGGGCTGGTAGGGCGTGTAGCTGGTCAGGAACTCGCCGCGCTGGATGAGATGGTCGACGCTGGCGGGTATGTGGTGGCGATAGGCGCCGCAGCCGAGGAAGAAGGGAACGTCGCCGGCGACGAGATTCCTTCGCGACAGCCGGCCGAGCTCACGCTCGACCGCCATCTCGCTGAGATGATCGGGAAGATCGGCGATCTTAGCCTGAAGCCGGGCGGCTTCGGGGACGTCGACGAAAAGATCGTCGATCGAGGCCGCGCCGACCGCGCTCAGCATCGCCTTGCGGTCGGCGTCGGCGAGGGGGAGATAACGCATCAATCGGGCTTTCTCATCGTGAAGCGGAGCCGAACATAGTCGGCCACCCAGCTGCCGTCGGGCTGCTGGAGCCGGGGCTGGAGCCTCGCCTCCACAGCCGCGGCGACGGCGTCGCGCTCGGCCTGCGGAACGCCGGCGACGTCGAGCCACCCGGCGCGGAAGGTCTTGACCCAGGCGGCGACCCCGGTGGCGAGCGGAGTCGGGCGCGGGATGAGCTGGGCCTGGATTCCGGTGAAGCCGGCGCAGGCGTAGAGCCGGACGAACTCCTCGACCGAGGGGTACCATTGCGGGTCTTCCGCCGGCACCTCGTAGCCGCGCTCGCTCAATTCGGCCCGAATGCCTGCCCGCAACGTCGCGATGTTGCCGTCGCCGCCCATCTCGCCGGCGAATCGGCCGCCGGGCTTCAGGACCGCGAACACGCCCGAGGCCACCGCATCGGGATCGAGCATCCAGTGTAGGGCGGCGTTGGAGAAGGCCGCGTCGAACTGGCCGAAGCGGACCGCCTGCTCCTCGAGATCGAGCGCCTGGGCGTCGGCGACGAAGGCGTCGACTCCGCGCCCACGGGCCGCCTCGACCATCTCCTGCGACGCATCGAGCCCGATCACCCGCGCGCCCGCGTCGATGATCCGCCGGGTCAGGACTCCGTCGCCGCAGCCGAGGTCGAGGATCAGCTCGCCGGGCTGCGCCGCCAGCAGCTCCAGCGCCGCCATTCCGAGCGCCGGGACGAAGGCGGCGTTGGTCGCATAATCGGTCGGCGACCATTGCGAAGAGGGATTGAGACTCATTCTTACGCTCCCGTGATCGCCATCACTGCGCGTCGCAGAACGCCTTGTAGGCGTCCGCGTCCATCAGGCCCTGGAGCTGGGTGGGATCCGAAAGCCGAAGCCGGAAGAACCAGCCCTCGCCTTCCGGATCGGTGTTGACCAGCGAGGGATCGTCGCCGAGCGCCGGATTGGCTTCGGTGATCTCGCCGCTGACCGGCGCATAGACGTCCGAGGCCGCCTTGACCGATTCGACCACCGCCGCCTCGCCGCCTTTGCTCACCTGCCGGCCCGCCTCGGGAAGCTCGACGAAGACGATGTCGCCGAGCTGGCCCTGGGCGAAATCGGTGATCCCGACCGTCGCCTGGTCGCCGTCGACGCTGATCCACTCATGCTCCTCGGTATAATAGACGCTCATCAGGCGGCTCCCTTGCGGTGATAGCGATGGGGGACGAAGGGCATGGCGCTTGCCTTCGCCTGGAAGACCTTGCCGCGCTGGACGAGGCGGACGTCGCGGCCGGGCTCGGCCCAGTCGGCGGGGACATAGGCCATGGCGATCGGCGCCTCGAGAATCGGCGAGAAGCCCCCGCTCGTCACCTTGCCGACCTCGTCTCCGTCCTCGTCGACCACCACGGCGCCCTCGCGCACCGGCTGGCGGCCCTCGACGGCGAGGCCGACGCGCCGGCGCACCGGGCCGTCGTTGATCTCGCGGACGATCCGGTGCCAGCCGGCAAATCCGCCCTCGGCGCGGCGGCGCTTGGAGACGGCGAAGCCGAGATCCGCCTCGATCGGAGTCGTCTCGGTGTCGAGATCGTGGCCGTAGAGCGGAAGTCCCGCCTCGAGCCTCAGCGAATCGCGGGCGCCGAGGCCGATCGGCCTGACCTCCGGCTGGTCGGCGAGAAGGTCGGCGACCTCGACGGCCCGAGCCGCCGGAACCGAGATCTCGAAGCCGTCCTCGCCGGTATAGCCGGAGCGGCTGATCCAGGCCGTCGTACCGCCCAGGCCGAACGCCCCGCCGGTCATGAAGCCGAGCTGCTCGACCCCGGGGGCGAGGCGCGAGAGCGCCGCAACCGCCTTCGGCCCCTGCAGGGCGAGAAGCGCCTGCTCCCTCATATGATCGAGGACGACGCCGCGCGGCAGCCGCTCCGACAGATAGGCGATGTCGCCCGCCTTGGTGGCGCCGTTGACGACGACGTAGAAATGATCGCCCCGGCGGGTCGCCATCAGGTCGTCGACGATCCCGCCCTCGTCGTTGAGGAGGAGCGAGTAGCGCAGCCGCCCCTCCTTGAGGATGGCGAGGTCGGCGGGAAGAAGCGTCTCGAGCCCCTTCTCCGCCTCGGCGCCGGCGACGATCAGCTGGCCCATGTGGCTGACGTCGAACAGCCCGGCCGATTCGCGGGTCCAGCGATGCTCGGCGATGATCCCCTCATACTGGATCGGCATCGCATAGCCGGCGAAGGAGACCATCCGGCCGCCCCGCGCCCGGTGCCAGCCGTCGAGCGGCAGTAGGCTGTCGGGGGCCGCTTGATCGCTCATCTTTTCGGTCTCCAGCACGTCGCGAGGAAATCCGACAACGCCCGAGGGCATCGGTGGTTGTCGAGAAATCTCCCCCTCTGTCACTGGACCTGAGAGCTTTCCCCGCCATAGCCTTGGCGACGGCGGGTTACACCTTCGGTGGCCCACCACAGCCTTGCGCGGCGGCGGACGCTTTCCAGAGTGCCTTCACGCGCGCGGTCCCTTGTGCCTGAGAGATTCCGGGGCGGTTGCTCCTTCGGCGGTCTCGGGCCTCGCGGCCCTCAACACTCTCCCGCGCGCGCACCGGCCCGAAAGCCGGCGGCAAGGGGGCTGTGAAGGCTGGCGAAGAGCGAGTCAACGCAGACTTGCCTCCCCACGAGCATTGCTCGTGGGGAGGGGGGCCACCCGAAGGGTGGTGGAGGGGTGACCTGAAGTGACAGTCACTCGTGACTGTCACCATTCAAGGTTCGCGCAGAGACGCAGAGACGCAGAGAGGTCGGCCGCTACAGTCGCTGCGGCCAACCGCAACCGACGGAAGGCGAGGTCCGGTAATGTTCGCAAGCCGTGGAGCGCGGCTTGCCGCCGGCTTCGCCGGAAACAAAAGACACTCACAAGCTCCTCTGCGTCTCTGCGTCTCTGCGCGAAACCCTTGCGGCGTCGGCGCCCACCGCGCGGACGGATTAAGAATAGGATTGCCGGAGCCTCGACCGAGGAGCGCGCCCTCTCGCCCATCGATTTCGGCAGCGCCGCCGAAACCGATGCCTATTGGGCAGGCGTGCGCCGTGGTCTGCAAAGCGCCGCCGAGCCGCCTTCGGAGAAGGAGGCCGAAGCCTCTCTCGGCCCCGGCGGCCGCCGCCCGCGCGAGGATGGCTGGCAACCCTGGAAGAAGGCGCGCTTCCTCGAGGCCATCGCCACGGGCGCCTCGGTGGCCGACGCCTGCGGCGCCGTCGGGATGAGTGTCGCGAGCGCCTATGCCCTGCGCGGCCGCCGCTCCGGCCGCGCCTTTGGGGCGATGTGGGAGTCGCTCATGATCCACCGCGCCCGCGCCCGCCTCGCCGACAACAATATGGCGCGGGCGACGGACGGCTGGGTCGAGCAGATCGTCAAGGACGGAGCGGTCGTCGCCGAGCGCCGCCGGTTCGACAACCGGCTTTCCATGGCGATGCTCACCCGCCTCGACCGGCTCGCCGACCGCTACGAGGGGGAGGAGGACGAGCTCCGCCGAGCCCTCTCCGAGGATTTCGAGGATTATGTGAAGCTGCTCGAGGAAGGCGGCGACGAGGACGCGTTCGTCGAGGAT
This sequence comes from Allosphingosinicella sp., assembly GCA_045811485.1. Classification (GTDB taxonomy): domain Bacteria; phylum Pseudomonadota; class Alphaproteobacteria; order Sphingomonadales; family Sphingomonadaceae; genus Allosphingosinicella. The sequence continues at coordinate 29,577 of JBJMTX010000046.1, read as the reverse complement.
CGGCGGCCCTGCCCGCCCGAACCCGAGGAACGGCCCGCCCTCCCCTACCGGAGGGACAGGCTGGACGACATCGCCGCCGCGGCCGGCTATTGCGGCTGGCGCCACGTCGATCCGCCCGAGATCCCGATCGGCGATCTCGACCCCGACCGGATGGACGAATGGGGCCTGGACGGCTGGATCCGCGCCATTCGCAGCCATTATCTCGACTGGCTGGAAATGTTTCGCGACAGCGGCGAGCCCCGCCCCGACGGGCCTGAGTGCCCCGCCATCTACGAGCGACTCCGGGCCGAGATCGTCGCCGCCATGAAAGCGGATGCCGAAGCCGCGGCCGAGGGCGAAATGGAGGAGGAAGCAGAGCTCGCACCGACGGCGGTCGAGACCGGCGTGACGGCACCCGGGCAACCTTCAACTTCTTCAACTTCGCCCGGCCGGCCTTCTCCGCCCCGCCGGCCGCGCCGGAGGACGGAGATGGCTAGCCTGCGCTCAGCGAGTCACGTTGTAGGCGAGCTGGTCCTGGGTGAGCTGGAAGCCGACCAGCACCTCGAAGCTCGTCTTGCGGACGGCCTCCCGGACGGCGGGATCGGCCATCGGATCGATCGCCGCCGCCGGGTCCCCGGGCTTCCGGCGCTGGGTGATCTGGGCGCGGATCTCGGCCGGAAGGGTGGCCGCCGCGGCGCTCACCTGGCCCGAGGCGGAGGCGGAGGCGCTTGCGCGCGGCTCGCCGTCGCCGAAGCGGAGCGCGACCCGGCTCATGCTCTTGGCGATCACCTGGTTGCCGCCCTGGACGACGACCGCGAAATAGGGGAGCACCACCTCCCGCGCCCCGCGCGCGTCGCGCCTCTGCGCCTGGACGTCGAAGGTGACGTTGGTGAGGATGTTCGCCCCGGTCTCGTCGCAGGTCGAGCGAAGGTTGGTGATGTTGGCGACGACGTCGATCGCGTTCGCGTCGCGGCTGTTCTCGGGATTGAACAAGGTGATGTCGCCGGTCGCCGCCGGGATCGCCACCGCCGGACAGGCCGAGCGGGTGGCGGTCACTCCGGTCTCGGTGATCTCGCCATTGGGGGTCGAGCAGGCGATCAGGCTGAGGGGGAAGAGCGCGGCGAGCGCCGCCTTGGACTTGAACACAGGGTGGGAATCCTCACCTTCGAAGGGGTCCGGAGATCATAGGAACCGGGTTCCGCCGAAGCAAGCTATCGCTTAGAGACCCAGCAGGATGACCGTGAAGCCTCCCCTCACCCTGCTGATCGCAGCCCCGCGCGGGTTCTGCGCGGGCGTCGACCGGGCGATCCGGATCGTCGAGCTGGCGCTGGAGCGCTACGGGGCGCCGGTCTACGTTCGCCACGAGATCGTCCACAACAAGTTCGTCGTCGACAGCCTCAAGGCCAAGGGCGCGATATTCGTGCCGGAGCTGGATCAGGTTCCGGACGGGGTTCCGGTCGTCTTTTCGGCGCACGGCGTTCCCAAGGCCGTGCCGGCCAAGGCCGAGGAGCGCGGGCTCGAATATCTCGACGCCACCTGCCCCCTGGTCTCGAAGGTCCATCGCCAGGCCGAGCGGCTGGTCGAGAATGGCCGCCATATCCTCTTCATCGGCCATTCCGGCCATCCGGAGGTGATCGGCACGTTCGGCCAGGTGCCGGACGGCTGGATGACTCTCATCGAGACGGTCGAGGACGCCGAGCGGATCGCTCCGGCCGATCCTTCGAACCTCGCCTATCTCACCCAGACTACCTTGTCGGTCGACGACACCGCCGACATCATCGCCACGCTCGAGCGGCGCTTTCCCGGCATCAGGGGGCCCAAGGGCGAGGATATCTGCTACGCCACCTCCAACCGCCAGGCGGCGGTCAAGGACATAGCCGGGGCCGCGGACGCGGTGCTCGTCATCGGCTCTCCCAAGAGCTCCAACTCGCTTCGCCTCGTGGAAGTGGCCGAGCGCGAGGGCGTCCGCGCCCGGCTGATCGGCCGCGCCGCCGACATCGAGCTGGGCTGGCTGGCCGGGGTCAGGACGCTCGGGATCACCGCCGGGGCCTCGGCGCCCGAGACGCTCGTTCGCGAGGTCATCGACTTCCTCGCCGGGCATTTCGAGGTGACCGAGATCGAGGGCGAAGGCGTGGTGGAGCGGATGGTGTTCAAGCTTCCGCGCGGGCTCGAAGCCGCTTGACTGCGCCCAGGGTCGAAATCTTCACCGACGGCGCGTGCAAGGGCAATCCGGGTCCCGGCGGCTGGGGCGCCGTCATTCGCTCGGGCGCGCGGGAAAAGGAGGTGAGCGGCGGCGAGCCGCTGACGACCAACAACCGGATGGAGCTGCTCGCCGCGATCCGGGCGCTCGAGGCGCTGAAGCGGCCCTGTGAGGTCGTGCTCCACACCGACAGCATCTACGTGCGCGACGGGATCAGCAAATGGATCCACGGCTGGCGCCGCAACGGCTGGAAGACGGCGGACCGGAAGCCGGTCAAGAATGCCGAATTGTGGCAGGAGCTGCTCGACGCGGCCGCACCGCACAAGATCGACTGGCGCTGGGTCAAAGGCCATTCGGGGCATCCGGAGAATGAGCGCGCCGACAAGCTCGCCTGCGACGCCGCCCTTCAGTTCGCGAAGCGGCCGGGGGCGTAGGGCTCCGGGTCGAGCTCCGGGGTCCGCCCCAGCAGGAGAGTCGCCGCCAGCTTCCCCCCGGCCGGCGCGGTCTGGATCCCGAAGCCCCCCTGGCCGGCGCACCAGAAGAAGCCGGGGACGAGCGGGTCGAAGCCGTAGACCGGGCGGCGGTCGGGTGCGAAGCTGCGGAGGCCGGCCCAGGCCCTCTCGACCCGCTCGACCCGCCAGTCGACGACATGCTCGAGCCGATCGATGGCGACGGCGACGTCGAGCTCCTCGGGGGCGCAGTCGCACGGCTGCGAGGGAGTCTCGTCATTGGGGCTCAGCCATAGCCGCCCTCCGGCCTCGGGCTTGAAATAGAAGCCGCCCGAGGCGTCGATGACCAGCGGCAGGTCCGGCGAAGCGAGCGGGTCGATCCTCAGCTGGGCGAGGGTCCGGCGGCAGGGCCGGAGGCCGATCGGGGCGGCTCCGGCCAGCGCCGCGACCCGGTCCGCCCAGGCGCCGGCGGCATTGGCCACGATCCGGGCCGTGAAGTCGCCCGCGGCGGTGCGGATCCGCCATCCGCCGCCCTCGGCGTGGAGGGCACGGACCTCGGCCCCGGTCACCAGCCGGGTCCCGCTCCGGCGAGCCCCGCGAAGGAAATGCTCGTGCAGGCCTGCAACGTCGATGTCGGCGCAGCTCGGCTCCAGCAAGCCCCGGGTCCAGCCGGTGCGGAGGCCCGGCAGCATGGCTTCGAGTCGGCCGCGGTCGAGCCGCTCGAACTCCACCCGATCGCCGAGCTCGGCTTCCACCGCCGCCAGGTCGGCGCCGGAATCTTCACCGGCGATGTGGAGCGCCCCGCGCGGGCTCAGGAAATTGTTCGATTCGAGGAACGGGCCCGACGCCGTCGTCAGCGGCTGGACGAAGCGGCCGCCATAGCTTTCCGCCCAGAAGGCCGCCGACCGCCCGGTCGAATGGTAGCCCGGTCGATCCTCGGCTTCGAGGAGGAGGACCGAGGCGTGATCGGCGAGCTCGGCGGCGAGGCTCGCACCCGCCATTCCGGCGCCGATCACCGCGACGTCGGCGTTGAAGCTCACCGGGCGTTCCGGTCGAGGAAATCGTCGATCCTCGCCAGCGCCTCGAGCCGCACCGCGTCTCGCTCGCGCAATATCTCGTGGGCGGAATCGTCGAACATGACGAGCTCGGCATGGGGAAGATGCCGAGCGGCGTCGCGGATGGCGGGCGCGCTGACCAGCCGGTCATGCTCGGCGCCGAGCAGGAGCACGGGCGTCTCCACTTTCGCGAGCTTCGCGGGGGTGAGGGCGGCGCAGGACGCGTAGGCGGCCCTGAGCCAGCCCCAGGTCGGCGCGGCGAGGTTGAAGTCCGGCTCCTTCTCCCACCACCAGAGTTCGTCCTCGTACCGATCCTTGCATCCGGTGAGGAAGGCCTGGCGCGCCGAGCCCGCCGGCTGCGCCTGGCTCGGCTGCTGCCAGGCATGGTGGGCGCCGAGCCCGAACAGGGAGGCGGCCGAGGCCAGCCATTCCGCCGCCAACGGGGGAATCGGCGCGCTGTTGATCATCAGCATCGGCGCGACCAGCACAGCGGCGTCGATCGCCGGACGGCGCTCGGCGAGCGTTCGCAGGAGGACATGGCCGCCCATCGAATGGCCGATCACGACGTGCGGCCCGGGCGATGCCAGCAGCCGCTCGATCAGCCCTTCGAGGTCGGCCACGAGCGTGTCGAACGTATCGAGATAGCCGCCCGGCCTGTCCCCTTGCGACGCCCCCTGCCCGCGCCAGTCGAAGGCGGTGACGTTCCAGCCGCGGGCGTGCCAATGCGCCTCGATCTCGAGATATTTCTCGATGAAGTCGCCGCGCCCCCCCGCGAAGAGGAGCGAGCCGCGTGGTTTCTTTCCTTCCGGCTGGCGGAGCTCCAGCGTCCGGTAGGTCCAGCCGTCCGGCGCGGTCCAGCGGCCGATGCGGGCGGATTCGGGGATGGCGCGACGATCGAACGCTTTACTGGGCATGGCGCCGGTTACGGTTTCGAAAGCTGTTCCGTCTAGGCCTCATCCGCATGCATGGGGGACTTTCCTGGGCCTTGATCGCTTTGCTCGCCGCGGCTTTGCTGCTGGCGGCGGTCGGCGACTGGCGAAGCCGGACCATCCCCAACCGCCTCAACGCGGCGATCGGGTTGATGGCGATCCCTTTCTGGTGGAGCATCGGCCTCTCCTTGTGGCCGGGAGTCGCGCTTCAGCTCGCTCTCGCCGCGGCGGTGTTCGGATTGTTCGCGATCGCGTTTCGCTTCGGAGCGATGGGCGGCGGCGACGTCAAGATGGCGGCGGCGCTGGCCTTGTGGCTGCCCGCGGCGGGCGTGGTGAAGCTGCTGGTGATCATGTCGCTCGCGGGCGGCGCGCTGACCCTCGCCATGCTGATCGCGCACCGCGCCGCCAAGTCCGCGGGCCAACCCGAGATTCCGTACGGCATTGCCATCGCATTCGGCGGGTTTTGGGTGCTTGGCGAACGGTTTCTTAACCAATTTGTCTGATGTGTAAGCCCGATTTTAGAGCGGGCTAGGAGGCGAACAGCGTCATGGATGTGAAAAAGCTCGTGCTGCTGATCGGCGCGCTGATCGTGGCGGCCGTCACGGCGGTCACCGCCAAGAACATGTTCAGCGGAGCCGGTGCGCCCTCCGCCTCGGCCGCCCCCGTTCCGGCGGGCCCCGAGGTCCTGGTCGCGACCCGTGCCCTCCCGGTCGGCACCATCATCGACGCCGAGGCCCTTCGCTACCAGCGCTGGCCCGAGGGGCTCGTGCAGCCGGCTTACTACATCAAGGGCAACCCCGGAGTCGCTCCGCAGGCCCTGATCGGCACCGTCGTCCGCAACGAGATCACCGCCGGCCAGCCCTTCACCCAGGGCTCGCTGATCAAGCCGGGCGAGCGGGGCTTCCTCGCCGCCGCGCTCGGGCCGGGAATGCGGGCGGTCACCGTCTCCGTTTCCAATACCAGCGGAGTCGCCGGCTTCGTCTTCCCGGGCGACCGCGTCGATCTCGTCCTCACCCAGCAGGTAGCGGGCGGCGGCGAGGGCGAGTCGCTCAAGGTTTCCGAGACAATCCTGCGCAACATCCGGGTGCTCGCCACCGATCAGCGCATGTCGGCTCGCAACGACAAGGGCGAAGCGGTCGTCCAGCACGTCTCGACGGTGACGCTCGAAGTCACTCCGAAGATCGCCGAGAAGATCGCGGTCGCGCAGACGATCGGCGACCTCTCGATGTCCCTTCGCTCGATCGCCGACAATTCGGCCGAGCTCGAGCGCGCCATCGCCTCCGGGGACGTCAAGGTCCCGGCGAGCGACGATCCCAAGGCCGAGCGCCAGATGCTTCTCGCCATCGCCAACCAGCCGATCGACACCCGCTCGAGCTACACGGTCGGCGCCGAGGTTTCCCGCTTCGAGCGCAGCTCGGTCCCGGCCCGCGAACATGAGAAGCCGGCGTCGGACGACCGAATGGCGGCCCTCGCGATCGGCTCGCTCGCCGCCGCGGCGGCCGGTCACGCTCCCGCCAGCGAGAGCGCGCCGGCGGTGCCCAAGGGCCCGGTCGTGCGCGTCGCCCGCGGCAACATTGTCACCCTCGTTCCGGTCGGAGCCAAGTAAATGACAAAGCCCAACATCATGCGCCGCGCAGCGGTCGGCACGGCGGTCGCCGCGATGGTCGCCGCCAGCCTCGCCGCAGGCGCCCCGACGGCCGCCGTCGCCCAGACGTCGGCGGTTCGCCCGACCAACGACATCACCCTCTCGGTCGGAACCGGCCGGATGGTGCAGCTCGGCTCGAGCATGACCGATCTCTTCGTCGCCAACGACAAGATCGCCGACGTCCAGGTCCGGTCGGCCAACCAGATCTACATCTTCGGCAAGTCGGCGGGCGAGACCACCGTGTTCGCCACCGACCGCGCGGGCCACACCGTCTATTCGGCCAACGTCCGCGTCGGTAACAATATCGGCTCGCTCGACGAGCTGATCCGTGTCGCCATGCCCGACGCCCAGATCGAGGCGCGTCCGGTCAACGGCATGGTGCTGCTCACCGGCACCGTCGCTGCCCCGACCGACGTCGAGGAGGCAAGCCGCCTCGTCCAGGCCTATGTCGGCGACGGCACCCAGGTAATCAGCCGCCTCAAGAGCGCGACTCCGCTCCAGGTGATGCTTCAGGTCAAGATCGCCGAAGTGAGCCGCTCGCTCGTGCGCACGATCGGCGTCAACCTCCTCACCCGCGATCAGACCGGTGGCTTCCTCTTCGGAGTCAGCCAGGGCCGGAGCGTCGGAACGATCGATGGCGGACAGGCCACTGTCAATCCGCTCACCGGCGATTACGTTCGCGACGCCACGGGCAAAATCATCCGGACCCCGACCGTATTCAATCCGGTCAATCCCGCGAATGCCGGGACGACGCTCAATGCGGCCGGACACCTCCTCGGCCTCGACATCCTGTCGGCGCTCGACCTCGCCGAGAATGACGGCCGGGTCCGGACCCTCGCGGAACCGAACCTGACCGCGCTGTCGGGCGAGACCGCAAGCTTCCTCGCCGGCGGCGAGTTCCCGATCCCGAGCTCGAACGGAATCAACGGCACGGCGATCGAATTCAAGCAATATGGCGTGAGCCTGGCGTTCACTCCGGTCGTGCTCGAAAGCGGCCGTATCTCGATGCGGGTCCGTCCCGAAGTGTCGGAGCTTTCCGACCAGGGCGCGATCCAGATCAACGGCTTCCGAGTCCCGTCGCTGACCACCCGGCGCGCGGAGACGACCGTCGAGCTCGGCTCCGGCCAGAGCTTCATGATCGGCGGCCTGCTCCGCAACTCGAGCTCCAACAGCGTCGACAAGGCGCCGTTCCTCGGCAGCCTTCCGATCCTCGGCGCGCTGTTCCGTTCGAACAGCTTCCGCCGCGACGAGACCGAGCTGGTGATCGTCGTCACGCCCTATCTGGTCCGGCCGGTCAACGCGAACCAGATCGCCTTGCCCACCGACGGCTATCGCAGCGCCGGGACGGTCGAACGCGTGATGGTGGGTACGGACTCGCACAATCAGACCGGCGCCCGCCGCCCGGGCCCGCACATGGCCGGACCTCAGGACGCCGCGCCGGCGATCGGCGGCACTGCCCTGGCCCCTGCCGTCCCCGCCCCCTCGCCTGCGCCGCAGCGCCGGGCGGAGCAGCAGGCGGTCAAGCCCGAACAGTCTTCCGCAAGCCCCGGCTTCAGCTTCTGACCGATCGAAAAAGGACGTGATCATGGCCCGTATCAAGTCACTCGCCGCCCTCGTCGCGATCGGAGTCGCTTTGACCGCTTCGGCCGCGCCGGCAAAGCGGCGCGCGCCGGCGGCGGAGGATTCGAACCGAAGCCTCGACTCGCTCAATCAACCGGTCGTTCAGCGCACCGATTACGTGCTTGACCTCAGCGGCGGCGGAGCGGGCCTCGCGCCGTCCGAGAGCCGCCGGCTCGACGATTGGTTCGCCTCGCTCGGTATCGGCTATGGCGACCGGGTCTTCGTCGAAGAAACCTATCCCGGGCCGGGCCGCCGCGACGTTGCTCGGGTGGCCGCCGATTACGGGCTGCTGCTCGGCGAAGGCGCTCCGGTGATGGCCGGCGAACTGCCGCCCGGCGCGGTCCGCGTGATCGTCAGCCGAACGACGGCGAGCGTGCCCGGCTGCCCCAACTTCGAGGGCCGCGACGGCCCGAGCTCGACCTCGCGCAACTATGGCTGCGGGGTCAATTCGAACTTCGCGGCGATGGTCGCGGATCCGAACGACCTCGTCCTCGGCCAGGCGGGCAGCGTCACCGGCGACGACACTCAGTCCACCAAGGCGATCAGGGTCTACCGGGAAGCCAAGCCGACCGGGGTCCGGGGCCTCGAGACGATCCACACCAACGGCGGGAACAACTGATGAACGCGCCCTTCAACGCCTCTCGCACCGCCGCGCTTCGCGATCCCTTCAGCGCCTTCGTCTGCGACGACGCCACTGCCGATATGCTTCGGCCGATCGCGGTCGAGCATGGCTGGGCGCCGGAGAAGGTCAACAAAGGCGGCCTTCGCAACGCGGTCCAGAACCTGTCCGTCTCGGCGAGCCCGGCGATCCTGTTCGTCGACCTCTCCGAATCGGGCGATCCGCTCAACGACATCAACGCCCTCGCCGAAGTCTGCGAGCCGGGCACGGTGGTGATCGCGGCGGGGCAGGTCAACGACGTCCGTCTCTATCGCGACCTCGTCGCGTCGGGGATCCAGGATTATCTGCTCAAGCCGTTCACGCCCGACCAGCTTCGCGACAGCTTCGCCAATGCCCAGCTCACCATCTCCGGCCCCCGGGTCAACGAGGCGGCGAGCGAGAAGCCGCACGTCATGGCCGCCGTGATCGGCGTCCGCGGCGGAGTCGGAGCTTCGACGCTGGCGACCTCGCTCGCCTGGCTGATGGGCGACAAGGCCGGCCGCTCGGCGGCTCTGCTCGATCTCGACATCCATTTCGGCACCGGCGCTCTCGCGCTCGACCTTGAGCCCGGCCGCGGACTCACCGACGCGATCGAGAATCCGAGCCGGATCGACGGGCTGTTCATCGAACGGGCGATGGTCCGGGCGAACGAGAAGCTCTGCGTCCTCTCCGCCGAGGCGCCGCTCAACCAGCCCCTGCTCAACGACGGCTCGGCCTTCTTCCAGCTTCAGGAAGAGCTTCGAAACGCGTTCGAGAGCACGGTGCTCGATCTTCCGCGGGCGATGCTCGTCCAGCATCCGCACCTCGTCCAGGACGTCCACGTCGTCATCGTCGCCGTCGAGTTCACCCTCGCCGCGACCCGCGACGCGATCCGGGTGCTGAGCTGGCTCAAGGCCAATGCGCCGCAGGCCAAGGTGCTGGTCGTCGCCAACCGAGTGCCCTCGGGCGCCCAGGAGATCAGCCGCAAGGATTTCGAGCAGTCGATCGAGCGTTCGGTCGACATCGTCATCCCGTTCGAGCCGAAGGCGGCCGCCCAGGCGGCCAAGCTCGGCCAGCCCTTCGCCAAGGTCGCCACCGCCTCGCGCATCAGCGGCCCGCTGGGTCAGCTCGTCACGCTCACCACCTCGACGGTCGAGCAGGGCACCGAGAATGGCGAGAAGTCGAGCGACTCCACCAGGTCGCTGCTCGACAAGCTGAACCTGAAGGCGCTCGTCGCCAAGAAGCCGAAGCCGGTCACGGCCTGAGTTTGCGCGGCCTGTGCCGGCCAGTGGAATAGGAGCGAAAGGGTGCTGAGCTTTCCGATGCTGATGGTGGGCGGCGGCGTTCTCGCGGTGCTCGCGATGATGCTTTTCGCCGTCCGCGGGCCGTCGGTGGGCAAGGCCTCCAACCGGCGCCTCGAGAGCGTCCGCGAACGCCACAGCAAATCCAATGAAGTGGCCGCCCAGGCCCAGCTCAAGCGGATCCTCCAGAACCGCAACCAGACTCGGATGGACGGGCTCGCCCAGCGGCTGATCCCGAAGCCCGCTCTGCTTCGCCACCGGCTCCATCAGACCGGCCGAAGCTGGACTTTGGTGCAATATGCTCTGGCCTCCCTGGGGCTCACCACCGTGATCGCCCTCCTCTTGGCGGTGAAGGGCATGCCCATCCTGTTCGCGCTTTTCGTCGGCCTATTCGTCGGAATCGGCCTTCCCCACTTCATCGTCGGCAAGCTGATCAAGCGGCGGATCGCCAAGTTCACCGCCCGCTTCCCCGACGCCATCGAGCTGATGGTCCGCGGCCTTCGCTCGGGCCTTCCGATCTCGGAAACGCTCGGCGTGGTCGCCGAGGAAATTCCCGGGGCGATCGGCGACGAGTTCCGGAGCGTGTCCGACAAGATGAAGATCGGCCGGACGATGGAGGCCGCCCTGCAGGAGACGGCCGACCGGCTCGGAACGCCCGAATTCCAGTTCTTCGTCATCACCCTCGCCATCCAGCGCGAGACCGGCGGCAACCTCGCCGAGACGCTTGCGAACCTCGCCGACGTGCTCAGGAAGCGCGCCCAGATGAAGCTCAAGATCAAGGCGATGTCGTCCGAATCCAAGGCCTCCGCCTGGATCGTCGGCGCCCTCCCCTTCATCGTCTTCGTCCTCATCTGGTTCATCAACGGCAAGTACATGCAGACCTTCTTCGTCGACGAGCGGCTGATCATCGCCGGCTGCGGCGGGCTGGTCTGGATGGGAATCGGCGTGTTCATCATGGCCAAGATGGTCGACTTCGAGATCTAGGGACGGCACCGGCATGACACCTGCACCCGCAACCGGACCGACCCTGATGGGGATCGACGTGGTGATGGTGGCGACCTTCCTCGCCGCCATCGCGACCTTCGCCGTGCTCGTCGCCATCTACGCGGCGACGACCGTCCGCGATCCGATGGCCAAGAGGGTCAAGGCGCTCAACGAGCGCCGCGAGCAGCTGAAGGCGGGAATCGTCGCCTCGACCTCGAAGCGGCGCCGCAACATCACCAACAAGAACGAGGTCGCGGACAAGGTCCGAAGCGTGCTGGGCTCCTTGAAAATGCTCCAGGACGAGCAGGTCCAGAAGGCCCAGAAGAAGCTGATGCAGGCCGGCATCCGCTCGAAGGATCTCGCCTTCGTCGTCATCTTCGCCCGGCTGGTGCTTCCGATCGTCATCGGCACCACCGTCATCCTCGGCGTCTACTATTTCGACTGGTTCCCCGAATGGGGCCCGATCAAGCGCTACGGGCTCGTCGCCGCCTCGCTGATCCTCAGCTACAAGGCGCCCGACCTCTGGCTGAAGAACAAGATCAACAAGCGCTCCAACAACGTCCGAAAGGGCCTTCCCGACGCTCTCGACCTGCTCGTCATCTGCGCCGAAGCCGGCCTCACCGTCGACGCCGCCTTCAATCGAGTCGCCCGAGAGCTCGGCAAGGCCTATCCCGAGCTCGGCGACGAATTCGCCTTGACCTCGATCGAGCTCGGCTTCCTCACCGATCGCCGCTCGGCTTTCGAGAACCTCGCCAACCGGATCGATCTCGACGCGGTCCGGGGCGTCGTCACGACGATGATCCAGACCGAGAAATACGGCACTCCGCTCGCCAGCGCCCTGCGCGTCCTCGCCGCCGAGTTCCGCAACGAGCGGATGATGCGCGCCGAGGAGAAGGCCGCCAGGCTTCCGGCGATCATGACCGTGCCGCTGATCCTGTTCATCCTCCCGGTGCTGTTCATCGTCATCCTCGGCCCGGCGAGCTGCTCGATCTCCGACAACCTGTTCAAATAAGGACCGGGGGCGGAACAATCCGCCCCCGGCCTCATTGATCCGCCGTTCCACAGCGCGACGAAAGGCGGATTGCCGTGACCCTCTTCACCCCCGACCAGTGGCTGATCGTCGGCCTCATCTTCCTGCTCGGCATCGTCGTCGGAATGGCGCTGATGGCGGGCGGCAAGTGGAAGCGCCGCTATCGCGAGGAGCGCGCCCGCGCCGCCGAGCTCGAGGCCGAGAATCGCCGCCTCCAGAAGGACGCCGCCGAGATGGACACGCTGCGCAGCGCCGCCGCCCGCGACGAGGCCCGGCGCCGCGTGGACGGGCCGGGGCCGCTCTAGGTCAGGGCGCCTGCCGCCCTTCCTCCCGCCTGCAGGCCGCCGGTACCTTCCGCCATTGACCAAAGCCCTATGGGCCGTCGCGCTTTGCCTCGAGATCGCGAAGCGCGATTCCCGCTGCGATTAGATCGGCCTTTGCCTTGAGAAGAGCGGCGTCCGCCTCGAAGCCCGCCTGCAGTGCCCTGGTGTCGGCATTGGGATCGGGCGCAGCCGGCTCCAAGGCGGCAACGGCGTCCTGATACTCTTTTCTCGCCTGCGCCAGGTCTCTCAGCTCCTGCAGCTCCTGGAGGGGCGTCTTCGTCGGATTTAGCGCCGCCTGGGCGTCGGCAAGCTTCTTCTGCTCCTCAACAAAGGCACGCTGCTCCTGGAGCTGCTCCAAAGGCGTGCGATGGACCTCCGCCGCCACTGTGGCGGCTTCCGTCGCAACATCCCGGAACATATTGGCCGCTGTTTCGGCGCTGGCGGTTTTGCGGCTGACACCAGCCGAAACTGGTCGGCCATATTGATCGAAAGCAATGGCATAAGTGCCGTTGGATAACGGTGGGCTGCTGAACGGCGCGTAGAAAACCTGACCAAGCTGCAAGACCGGTCCTGCCGCCTCGGCCACCACCAGCTCCCGATCCGCCGAGGTGCAAAGTTGCTCACGGCAAACTACGAGACGCCCACGGACGGGCAGACGATAGCGGATTCCGGCTTTGCGCGAGGCCTTGTCATTAACGCTATCGACCGTGGTCATCGCTCGAGACGGGTCTTGGCCGTAAGAGCCGATCCGCTCGATTCGCATGAATGCCCTGAATTCCGAAGCGACGTCGCGAAGCTGCTGATCGCTCGCTGGACTCTCGACTCGTCTGTCGCCACTCATCTCGGGCTGACCGTTTCTGAAATTGACCGACACGAACCATTTGCGAAGCGCCGCCGTCGGGATATCGAAGGCGTTCCCTTCGTCGGTCCAATTGATGTTGCTCCGTTCCGGCCAGGTGACCAGCTGCTCATGGGTCAGGAAAGTCAGCGCGGCATCCAGCTTCTTTTGCGCGGCCGCGAGATTCTTTCTTTCGGAAGCGATCTTCTCGATTTGCGCCTTGAGCTTGGCGGCTATATCGGCGTCGTCACCGACCTGGTCGAGCTCATCCTTCAGTCGTGTGGCCTCCGCCGTCGCGACGGCGATAGCGGAGCCGGCCGCCTCGACTTGATCTTGGGTGAGATCCACGATCTTGAGATTGGCGATGGTTTCTTCCCGGCACATCAGGCGAGGCCCGTCGGGCGGTGGCCCCTGGGTGTGTTCGCCTGTGGCGCTTACGATTCCCATGGTTGGCCCAGCCGCGACCGAAATCAGCTTGCCGATCCCCTGAACGGCGGCCGTCACTGTCTGCGCAGTACGATCCTCCGCACTCGCATTGACCGATTTGAGCCGCCCTTCCTCCCACGCGACCTGGAGATCGCTGATCTTCATCGGGGATATCAGGCTGGTCGACGAAATGACGTAGACATGGTCGCCATCGTCGACCGTGGCGGGCACGATATCCGCTTTGATCAGCGCCTTGACCTCCGGATCGCAGGACGCAAGCCGACGTTTCAAAGTCGTGTTCCATTGCGTGAATTGAAGGGGGTAGGCCCAGCCGGAACGGCTGGCTTCGTCGTCGCCCGCCTTTGCCACCTCGAGGTGGGTGGTACAGGCGCCCAGGGCCAGCACGACAACCGCCGTCAGAATAGGTTTCATTCAAATTCCCCCTTCAATAATCCTCGCGCTGGACGAGATCGACGATGTCGGCGGTGTCGATATCGTCCAGCCTTTCGGCTTTCGGGATTGGTACGCCGCCGCGAAATTCGTGCGTGACGGTGAAGCTTATGACGTTTCGACTATTGCTGATCGTGTCAGCCAGCGTTGCTCGCTCGCAGTGACGCATGAGGTCCGTGGCCGCTGGACGAAAGAAAACGTCGGCAGGCCGACCCTCAGGACGTTTGAAAGAAAGCAGCCGGATTGGCGGGGAGATGCTTGACCCGCCGCAACGCAGTCCGGGGATCGCGGCATCGAGATGGCCGAATACGGTTCGGGGAGTCTTGGGCCCGGTGGGATTAGCCGGATCGGCGGCGCGATAGGTCAGGATATCGTCATAAAAGAGTAGCGCCTTGGGTATCGAAAGCTGAACACCGTATCTGACCTTGGCGGCGCTATCAGCTTGGGTGATCGAATCGCCGCTATAGACCAGACGCTCTTTCAGACGCCTCGCCTCGCGATGCCACAGGGATCGAAGCAAAGCTGCGCCGAACGTAACGATAGGCGCGGCTTGGGAAGTGCCGCTGGCGGCTTCGGGCGGCGCTCCGTCGCGAAGCCAGGACCGGATCTTGCAACCGTTGGCCGCGATGTCGACGGCTTCACCGTAGTTACTGAAAGACGCGAGAGCACCGGACGCGTCGAGCGCTCCGACGGTAATCACATTCCCCAATTGCGTGCTGAGCTCCGCCGGATAAAGCGAGAGCGCCACCAGGTCCCTGCCCTCGGGCCGCGTGTTTCCCGCAGCGGCCACAAACAAGCTCTGGGGCTCGTCCGACGCCCAGCGCCGAAGGTTGGCCACCGAAGTGGGCGCCTGGGCGTTATCAATGCTCAGGCTGAGATTGACGATCTTTTGCGCCGGATAATCGTGAACCGCCGACCCGAACGTGAGCGAATTCCTGGGAACCATGGCAGACCCGTTGGAGACGTTCACGATCACAAGCTTGAGCCACGGCTCACCCGAGTTGCGATGAAAGGCTTCCCGCCGGAACGGCTCGAACTCCGGTCCGCCCAGCACAAGCCCGGCGACATGGGTGCCATGGCCGCTCGTGAGGTTGACGTCCGCAAGGGTGAGGCCGCTTAGATAATTGACCGGCGGATAGGTTATGTCCGGACCATAAACCTCCGGGAAAAGCTGCGCATCGAAATAGACTTTCGGGAAGGTGGCTGAATCCTTGATCTTGCCATCGTCGCCGACTTCAGGGCAGCGGTCGGCGCCGGTACCGCAGGGTACTCCGAAGAAACCGTTGTCCACGACAAGTACGTGGACATTGTCGATCGTCCCGTCGGAACCGAGGACGTGATCCCGCGAAAGACGATAGGCCTTCACCACCGCTTCGGCATTGAAGGGATAGGACGGTGCCCGACCCTGCAGGCAATCGGCATCCCCGTGCGATTGAATTTCCCCGCCCGACATCGTCTCGGCCGGCATGACGATCGCGTTGATCGTGCCGTCGTCCGATAACACGTCTGCGAAATCGGTTACGGTACGCGCAAAAGTCGCCACGTCGCCGCTGCGGGGCCGCAAAGTTCGCGGGAGCGTCGCCGCCGGCACGGTGACCGCCTCACCGGGCCGCAACTGAGTCCGGCCAGCCTGTGCTACCAGATCCCGGAGCATGGAACTTTCGGCGGCTCCGGTAAAAAATCGGCTGACGTCGGCGAGGCGCTCGGTACTGCTGGCGGTGTAGGTCAGGGGCTCGCCGTCGCGCTCGGCCGTGACGAAAAGGCAGGCAGGCCAGGCGATACGATATGCATTGTCGCCCAGCACTTGATCGAGCTGCAGGTTCAAGCCGGGGTTATCCCGTCGCACGAACCACCAATAGCCTTCCTGGAGCGAGCCGCAGATCGACTCCACCGCTTGTGCGCCGGTCAGGGTCTCGAGGCCGGGAAGCTCAGCCTGCAAATAGCGCCTCGGAAGAGCGTCGCGAGCGATCGTGGCCACTTCATAGGGCTTGAGCATTCGCTTGGCCCGGACCAGGACCGTCGGGGGCGAGCTGTCCTGCGAGGTGGTCGCGGCATTGGCTGGATCAGCGCCGGTCGTCTGCTGAGCCAGAGCGGCGGGCGAGAGCGCTGAGAGCAGCGCTATGACTGCCAGTGATCCGAAAGCTCTGCCGCGGCCGCCGGGATTAGCCACGGCACCCGCCAATGCCGGGATTTCGATTGTGGCCGCATATGACGAGATTGTCATTGCGACTGACGAACGACGTCAGGAAGCTCTGGAAGGCTGGCGTGGCGAGGGGGGTCAGAAAGGAATAATAGCGATAGGAACCGTCAGAGCGCCTTGACCAGCCCACGGCCGAATTGACGGCTGCGATGCGCCGCTCCGGCGCGGTCTGGCTGGCCAAGGTCGCGCCGATGAACACCGGCCCGCCGGAATCGCCCGGGCACAGGGTCGGTTCGTTCGAGTCGTTCTGGGTGGTGACGTAGACTCCAACGGCTTCGTCGGCTGCTTTGTCGCCGACGAAGCTGATGCGCTCATCGCCCATCCTGAGCTTGCCGTCGCCGCTCGTGTAGTTGAGCTGGCCTTGCTGATCGATCGAGATATTCGTGCAGCCGTAGCCGGCCATGAGAATGGCGCGGCCGACGGGCAAGGCTTGGGTGGAGATCGATTCCGGTGCCAAGCGAGTGAGGTCGACCGACGCGGGCAGAGTGCACAAAGCGTAGTCGGCGCTGGCGCGAGACTGCCCCCGCCGATAGGCCGCCGCCGTATAGGATGGCTCGATCTCGCAGCTGAGCTGGAATACCCGGCCCTGTATCCTGACCTCGCCGCCACCCGCCAGCGGCGGAGGCGAACCGGGCGCCTTGCCAAGGTCGACGCAATGCGCGGCAGTCAGCAACGCTCGCGGGCCGATCAGGCTGGCGGTGCAGTAGCCGCCGCCGCTCAGGTCGGCTATCAAGGTGGCCGGCCAATCGGCGGCACGCACCTCGATGCCGTGGTCGAGCTCCACCTGGCCGCTTGGGAGCACCTCCGCCAGAGGACGGAATATGAGGTGTCCGGCAGGCCCTTCAGCCTCGTTTCGCCAGATCGTATAGCTCCGTTCCTGGGACACAGGCGCGGCGGATGCGGTTACGGTCATCGGAGCACGCGCGCCATCGTCGGAAACAGAGCACGCGGCGAGAACCAGCAGGGGCGGTAATGACGTCTTCGAGAGCTGGGGCATGCTCGGATCCTCCACAGCGGAGCCGCAAGCCGACTCCCGTTCAACTGTGAAGGCGACACACGCCGCACCCGCTCACGTGGATGAAAGCGCCCCCCGGATGAAATAAACCCTAAAACAGATGCTGGCACAATAGCCTTGCGCACGGCGAACTGCCCTTTCGGCTGGCAAGTTGGCCCTCCAAGAACTCCTGTCTTTCAAGCTTCCAGCCTGTCGCATGAGCCTCGACGATCTAGGGTAGCCCGGCCGGAGCCCCCGGGCTCGAAATGTCCTCGACCACCTTCCAGCCGCCGTCGTCCTGGCGCTCGAAGACGGTGACGTAGCTCCCCGTGGCGGTCTGGGTCTTGCGGGTGGCGGGATCGGTGTAGCCGACCCGGAACACCCCGCGCGTATAGGCCATGTTCCCCTCGACCGCGGTCTTCTCGTTGGTGATATCGAAGTCGAAGGTCGAATCCTCGAGATCCTCGTTCAGCATGGCGAGGATCGCGGCGCGGCCGCGCCCGGCGGCCCGCCCCGGAGTCGCGAGCACCGCGTCGTCGGCATAATAAGAGGCGACTTTGGCCGCATCCCTGGCCTTCATCGCGGCGAGCATCTCGGCCTCGATCTGCTTCACCTGCGCCGCCGCCGGGGCGCGGTCGCCGTGCCTGTCCCGATCGCCGCTTCGGCCGCAGCCGGCCAGAGCGAGCGCAAGCGCCAGCGCGGCGCACAAGGGCTGAGGCTTCATCGCGATTCTCCCCGATCGTTCATGGCAAGGGAAAGCCGGGCCGACGCCCGATGGCAAGGCATTTCCGGCCGCGGAACGAGCTCGTGACTCAGCGCGGCGCCGTAGGTTAAAAGCCTTCCGGGGATTGTGGGGGAAAGACAATGAAGATGGGGGGATCGCTCGCCGCCGCCTGGCTTGCAATGGCCCTTCTGGGCGCCTGCTCCGATGGCTCGCCCAAGATCGACGAGATCGCACTCGACTATCCCGACAAGACTCCGCTGACTCCGCCGCCCGGCGATGCCTGCAACGCCCCGGTCGAGGCGCTCCATCCCGGCTCGACCCACGAGATCGCCTTCGCGCCCGACGGGGCGGCGTGGGTGAGCGGCCAGAATTACGACAGCCTCGCCCGGGTTCCCGCCCGCGACGGCGAGGCGGTGAGCTTCCTCGCTCTGCCCGAGGGCGCCGGCCCGCACGGCCTCGCCTTCGACGGCCGCGGTCGATTGTGGGTCACTCTCGAATTCCTCGGCAAGGTGCGGGCCTTGGACCCGAACGGCCGCGTGCTCGCCGATATCGACGTCGCCATGCCCTGCTCGAAAATGCCCGGCGGCCGGACCAACACGCGCCCGCACGGCCTCGCCGTCGGGCCGGACGGGTCGCTGTGGTTCACCGGCAAGGCGACCGGAACGCTCGGCCGCATCGGCGCCAACGGCCGGGTGACCCACTTCGCGCTCCCGGCGGGCGGCCCGGCGAGCAAGCCGATCTACATCCATCCCGGCCCCGACGGCGCGATGTGGGCGACCGAGCTCGAAGGCAACCGGATCGCCCGGGTCGGCCCCTATGGCGGAGTCTCCGAATTCCTCATCAAGGACACTCCCAAAAGCCGGCCGATCGCGATCATCCCGGGGCCGGACGGGGCGATGTGGTTCTCCGAGGAAGCGGGAAGCAAGATCGGCCGGATCGACTCTTCGGGCCAAATCCGCGAGATCGCGGTGCCGCGCGGCCAGCCCAACCTCATCCTCGCCGGCCTCGCCTTCGACCGCAAGGGCAACCTCTGGACCCAGCAATATGTCGACCAGAACAACCCGTCGCCGGCGGGGACGGACAGCCTGGTCAGGATCGACAAGGCCGGCCAGGCCGAGGGTGCCAAGCCCGGAACGGGAATCACCTTCTACCCGGTGCCGACCCGGGCGACGGTCATGCACCGGATCGCCCTCGCCCCCGACGGCGCGCTTCGCTTCACCGAGATGCACGTCGACCAGCTCGGCCGGATGATGCCGCCGCGCTGAGCGCCTCGACGATGCGCGATTCCCGGTCGAACGAGGGGCGGCGGGGGTTGCGGAAGGCGACGAATGGCACAAGTGGCACACGAAAACAGGGGGGGCGCCCGCGGAAATTTCTCCTCGCGCGGGCCGGCTTGCGGAGCGGGAGCGAATCGGTTCGAGGCGGCGGAACGTCCATCTCCCCGATTGGATCACGAAACCGGGCTTGTAGGAAAGTTCTTTTTTCGTTCCGTTATGATCGCGGCTCGCTAGTGCGTGATCGTCCCTGCTTGATCGTCATTGCGAGGAGCGAAGCGACGCGGCAATCCAGTCACGGCGTTTGTCGCGTGCTCAGCGCTGGATTGCTTCGCTTCGCTCGCAATGACGGGGTGTCTCGGTCTAATCGATCACGCACTAATCGACCTTGCGGATCGTCGAGTCGACGGTGGCGACCTTGAGCCCGAAGCGGTGGAAGACCATCCGATTGCTCGCGCTCCGCCCGCCCGGCGCGAGCGTGATCCACTGTTCGACCGACCCTTCCAGCATCCTATAGGCGAGGTGGAGCGTCGCTCCCCTCACCTCTCCCGACACCGGCGACGCGGCGTCGCTGATCGACCCCGTCACCTTGTCCCCGCCGGCGCGCACCAGCCGCCAGGTCCGCCGCCGCGCCGGCTTCCCCGCCTCCTCCACCACCTGCTCGATGATCAGCGCCCCCCGCTCCATCCGCCCCCGCGCCCGATCGCGAAGCCCGTGCGGGCGCGACATCACCATCTTGACGGTGCCGGAGCCGGAAGTGGCGCCGGTGAAGAATTGCTCGAACGCGGTTTCGGCAGGCGTTGGGGCTGGGGCGGCGGCGAGCAAGAGGGGAAGAAGGGGGAGGAGGGACAAGATCTTGCTCCTGGGGGCGGGCGGGGATTGCCGATAGCCGGCGCCTTAGCGCCCCGCCGCCGCCGGGGACAGCCGACAGTGGATGTGAAAGCTATCGGCTCTTCCGTTCCAACGGGACCTGCAGGCGGATCAGACCAGCCGGCTCTGCTTCACCGCCGCCTCGATGAAGCTCGCGAACAAAGGATGCGGGTCGAAGGGTTTGGACTTGAGCTCCGGGTGGAACTGCACCCCGACGAACCACGGATGGTCCGGCCTCTCTACGATCTCCGGCAAGGCCCCGTCGGGGCTCATCCCCGTGAACAATAGCCCGCCCTCCTCGAGCGCCGCCTTGTAGTGGATGTTGACCTCGTAGCGATGGCGGTGGCGTTCGGAGATGTTCGTTCCGCCGTAGATGCTGGCGACGTGGCTGTTGCCGGCCAGCACCGCTTCGTAGGCGCCGAGGCGCATGGTTCCGCCCAGCTCGCCTTCGGCTTCGCGTTTCTGGAGGCCTTCGGCGCTCATCCACTCGGTGATGAGGCCGACGACGGGCTCTTCGGCTTCGCCGAATTCGGTGCTCGTCGCGCCCGGGAGGCCGGCTAGGTTCCTGGCGCCTTCGATGCAGGCCATCTGCATTCCGAGGCAGATGCCGAAGAACGGGACCTTGCGCTCCCGAGCGAAGTGCACGGAGGCGATCTTGCCCTCGCTTCCGCGCTCGCCGAAGCCGCCGGGGACGAGGATCCCGTGAAGCGGCTCCAATTGGGCGGGGATGTCGGCTTCGGGGTGCTCGAACAGCTCCGCGTCGAGCCAGGCGATGCGGACCTTGACGCGATTGGCGAGGCCGCCGTGGGTGAGCGCTTCGGTCAACGACTTGTAGGCGTCGGGGAGGCCGACATATTTGCCGACGACCCCGATCGTCACTTCGCTCTCCCAGTTGAACTGGCGGTCGACGACGTCGTCCCAGCGGCGCATGTCGGGCTCGGGCGCGGTATCGATCCCGAAGGCGCGCAATAGCTCGGCGTCGAGCCCGGCCTCCGAATATTGGGCGGGGACGCAATAGATGCTCTTGGCGTCGAGGGCAGGGATGACCGCTTCCTTGCGGACGTTGCAGAACAGGGCGATCTTGGCGCGCTCTGAGTCGGGGAGCGGATGCTCGGTCCGGCAGACGAGGATCTCGGGCTGGATGCCGAGCGAGGTGAGCTCGCGCACGCTGTGCTGGGTGGGCTTGGTCTTCAGCTCGCCGGCGGCGGCGATGTAGGGGACGAGGGTGGTGTGGATCGAGACGGCGTTGTCGCGGCCCACTTCGTTCCTGAACTGGCGGATCGCCTCGATGAAGGGAAGGCTCTCGATGTCGCCGACCGTCCCGCCGACCTCGCAGATGAGGAAATCGAGATCCTCGTCGAGATCGGCCCGGATGAACTCCTTGATCGCGTTGGTGACGTGGGGGACGACCTGGACGGTGGCGCCGAGATAGTCGCCGCGGCGCTCCCTCGCGATGATGCCCTGGTAGATCCGGCCCGAGGTGACGTTGTCGCTCTGGCGGGCGGGGACCCCGGTGAAGCGCTCGTAATGCCCCAGGTCGAGGTCGGTCTCGGCGCCGTCGTCGGTGACGTAGACCTCGCCATGCTGGTAGGGCGACATCGTCCCCGGATCGACGTTGAGATAGGGATCGAGCTTGCGGATCCGGACCTTGTAGCCGCGGGCCTGGAGCAGCGCGGCGAGCGCCGCAGCCATCAGGCCCTTGCCAAGCGAAGAGACCACGCCGCCGGTGATGAAAATGAACCGCGCCATGGGAATCACCGGATAGAGAGGAGGGGGTATCGGGGGCAAGGGCGCGAATCGGTTTTTTCTCGTCGTCCCGGCGAAGGCTGGGACCCCAGGGCGTGAAAAACGCGGTGCTTTTCACCCGCTCTGGGCCCCCAGCCTTCGCTGGGGTGACGGCCCCTTCGCCTGCGGCTAAGGGGCGTCAATGCGGGTCGGGATCGTCGGGGCGGGTTATTCGGGGACGATCGCGGCCGTCGAGATCGCGCGCTCGGCGCCCGGCGCCGAAATCTTCCTCATCGAGAAGAGCGGCGCCTTCGCCGCGGGCGCGGCTTATTCGACGACCTCGCCCCGACACCTGCTCAACGTTCGCGCCCGAAACATGAGCGCGCTCGCCGGCGATCCCGGCCATTTCGCGCGCTGGGCCGAGACCGAAGGCTTCCACGCCGACGATTATGTGCCGAGGCGCGACTATCGCCGCTACCTCGCGGACCTGCTCGATTCGACGCCCGGCGTGAAGCGAGTCACCGGCGAGGCGGTGGCGGCGGAGCCGGACGGGCTCCGGCTGGCGAGCGGCGAGCTTCTGGCCTGCGATTCGATCGTGCTCGCCGGCGGCAATTTCCCTTCGCGGCTTCCGGCCGCCTTCGGGCCCGACGCAGTCAACGATCCCTGGGGGCCGGACGGGGCGGCGGCGGTCGCCCGCGCCGCCGAAGGGGGCGGCGACCTCCTCCTCGTCGGCACCGGCCTCACCATGGTCGATCTCGCGCTCAGCCTCGAGGAAGCCGGCTTCCGCGGCCGGATGACCGCGACCTCGCGCCGCGGGCTGGTGCCACGGCCGCATGTCGTCCCCGCCGCGCCGCCGCTCGAGCGCCCGCTTCCGCCGAGGCTGGGCGAGCTTGCCCGGGAGATACGCGCCCGCGAGCCGTGGCGCGCCTCGGTCGACGGCCTCAGGCCGCACAGCTTCGACTTGTGGCGCGGCCTCTCCGAGTCGGAGCAGAGGCGGTTCATGCGCCATGCGAGGCCCTGGTGGGACGTCCACCGCCACCGGATCGCGCCCAGGGTCGCGGCCCGGATCGCGGCGATGCGCGAGGAGGGACGGCTCGAGATCGTGGCCGGTCGAGTCGCCAGGATCGAGGCCGGCGAAGTGACGATCTCCCGGCGAGGCGGCGGCGAGCTTCGCCGGCTCTTCGCGGCGGTCATTAACTGCACCGGTCCCGAAGGCGACATCCGAAGGGTCGAGGATCCTTTGATCCGCTCGCTGCTCGCCAGCGGCCGGGCGCGGCCCGACCGGCTCGGGCTGGGGCTCGAGGTGGACGAAGACTCGCGGGTCGCGGGACCGGCCTCCCCTGCCCTCTACGCGCTCGGGCCGCTCACCAAGGGCGCCTTCTGGGAGATCGTCGCCGTTCCCGACATTAGGGGCCAGGCGGCGGGCGTCGCGAGAGCTATCCTTCGATACGCCGCTTCGACTCCGCTCAGCAGCTACTCAGGATGAGCGGAAGCGATTATTCTCCACCGCTCATCCTGGTAGGGACTGAGCGAAGTCGAAGGCCCGTATCGAAGGAATTACTGGGCGAGCGGGACCGAGCCGTTGCCGGCGGCTTTGTTGGCCGGATTGGCCGGATTGGCCGGCGCCTGGGCGGCCGCTCCGGCGAGCGGGTCGCGAGGCGTGGACTGGGGCGCGAGCGGAATGGAAGTCGGCGGCGCCTTCGACAGGTTGGGATCGATCTTGGTCGGCGCCCGCTCGATCGTCGCGAGGCCGGCGAGGAGGATCGAGAGGACGATGAAGATCGTCGCCAGCACCGAGGTCGCGCGGGTGAGGAAATCGGCGGCGCCGCGCGCCGACATCAGGCCCGAGGGGCTCCCCCCGACGCCGAGCCCGCCGCCCTCCGAACGCTGCATCAGGATGACCGCGACCATCGAAGCGGCGACCAGCGACTGGATGATGAGGAGGAAGGTGAACATGGGGGGCTGCTTTCAATCGTCATGCCGGCGAAAGCCGGTAGCTCGTGGCGAATTCTCGCTGGGGTTCCCGGCTTCCGCCGGGATGACGGTCATCTAGTCCATCACCCGCCCGGCTTCAACTCCTCGCCGCCGCCTCGATGATCGGAACGAACTGGGCGGCGGTGAGGCTGGCGCCGCCCACGAGGGCGCCGTCGACATTCTCCACCGCGAACAGGCCGGCGGCGTTGCCGGGGTTGACCGAGCCGCCGTAGAGGATCCGGATCCGTCCGCCGAAATCGCCGAAGCGGGCGGTAAGAGCCTCGCGGATGACCCGGTGCATCGCCGCGACGTCCTCGGGAGTCGCGGTACGGCCGGTGCCGATCGCCCAGATCGGCTCGTAGGCGACGATCAGCTCGCCTGCCCCGTCCGGATCGGGAAGCGAGCCGGCGAGCTGGCCGGTGACCCGCGCCTCCGCCCGCCCCGCCTCGCGCTCGGCCTCGCTCTCGCCGACGCAGACGATCGCCTGGAGGCCGTGGACGAGCGCCGCCGCCGCCTTGCCCCGGACGGTCTCGTCGCTTTCCGACTGCCCGGCCCGGCGCTCGCTGTGGCCGACGATGACGAGCCTCGCCCCGGCTTCCTTCAGCATCGCCGCCGAGACGCTGCCGGTATGGGCGCCGCTCTCGGCCTCGTGGCAATCCTGGCCGCCGATGGCGAGCCCCGACGCCCGGGCGGCGGCCGCGGCGATCAGGGTGAAGGGCGGGCACAAGGCGACGTCGACGCCGGACGCTTCGCGGGCGGCGGCGGCGATCGCCGCCAGCTCGGAAAGCGAGGCGAGGCTTCCGTTCATCTTCCAATTGCCCGCGACGAGCTTGCGGCGAACGTGCATGGTCCCTCTGGCCCCCTTCAGCGAAGCCGTGCGCCTAGCAAGCGCTCCGCCGGGTGCCAAGCTTGCCCGCGCCCGGCGCCGCTTCTATGACCCCCTCGCAACATCAGCGCGTCAGGGTTCCAACTCCATGCTCACCTTCTTCCGCCGAGGCATCGTCGCCAAGATCATGCTCGGAATCCTCGGCTTCGTCATCCTGGCGATGATCGTCACCGGCTTCGGAACCGGCGGGCTCGGCGGACTCGACAGCCTCGGCGGGCTTCGCGCCGGAACCATCGCCAAGGTGGGCAGCGAGCGGATCACCGCCGACCGCCTGCGCGACGAGACCCAGCGCCAGTTCGAGCGGATCCGCCGCGAGCAGGAGCCTGAGCTCGACATGGCGGCCTTCCTTCGCCGCGGCTCGATCGAGGAGGTGCTCGACCAGCTGGTCGACATCACCGCGAGCACCGTCTTCGGCCGCGAGCAGGGCATCGGGGTTTCGCGCCAGATGCTCGACCGCGAGATCGCCGGCGTCCAGGCCTTCCAGGACGTCTCCGGCAAGTTCGACGACGCCACCTTCCGGCGAGTCCTCGCCCAGGAGAAATTGACCGAGCAGGAGCTTCGCGACGACCTCGCGACGCGGATGATCCAGCGCCAGCTCGTCCTTCCCGCCGCCGGCTCGGCGCACGTTCCGGACGCGCTCGCCTATCAATATGCCTCGCTGCTGCTCGAGTCGCGCACCGGCATGGTCGGCGCCGTCCCCTCGGTCGCGCTCGGCGCGGGCGCGGAGCCGGGCGATGCCGAGCTCAGCGCCTTCTACCGGAGCAACCGGGCGCGCTACACCATCCCCGAGCGTCGGGTGATACGCTACGCCTTGTTCGGGCTCGACAATGTCGCCGCCCAGAGCCAGCCGAGCGAGGCCGAGATCGCCGCCGCCTATCAGCAGAATCCGGCTTACGCCGCCAAGGAGACTCGCGGCCTTTCGCAGGTCGTCCTCCAGGACGAGGCCAAGGCGCGCGCGCTCGCCCAGAAGATCGCGTCGGGCACCAGCTTCGCCGCCGCCGCCGCCGCGGCCGGCTTCAGCCCGACCGATACCGCGCTCGGGATCAACAGCCGCGAGGCGCTGGCCGCCAAGAGCTCGCCCGCCGTCGCCCAGGCCGCCTTCGCCGCCGCCAAGGGCGCCACGGTCGGGCCGATCCGCTCGCCGTTCGGCTGGCACATCGTCAGGGTGGACGACATCCTCGTCTCCGCCGCCCGGCCGCTCGCCGCGGTGCGCGGCGAGATCGCGACCCAGAACCAGCAGCGCAAGGCGCAGAACGCGGTCAACGACCTCGCCACCAAGATCGAGAACGCGATCGGCGACGGCTCGACTCTCGACGAGATCGCCGCCGCCCAGAAGCTGACGATCAAGGAGTCGGTGCCGGTGACCGCCACCGGGGCGACGCCCGACAATCCCGGCTGGCAGGCCCCGCCCGAGCTTCACGCTCTGCTCGAAGACGCGTTCGCGGCCGAGCCCGGCGAGGACCCGGCGGTCGAGCCGATCGAGGAGAACAAGACCTTCGCGGTGACGACGGTGAGTCGGACGATCCCCGCCGCCGTGGCTCCGCTCGCTCAGATCCGCGACCGGGTGAAGGCCGATTTGCTCGCCCGCCGCGCCGCGGAGCGGGCGCGGGCAGTCGCGACCGCTATCGTCGCCCGGATCAACGGCGGAATGGCCCCTGCCCAGGCCTTCGCCCAGGCCCAGGTCAAGCTTCCGCCGCTTCAGACGATCACCGCCACGCGCCGCGACATCGCCCGCCAGAACGCCCAGGTGCCGCCGCCGATGGCGATGATGTTCAGTCTCCCGCGCGGCAAGGCGCGCCTGCTTCCCGCCCCGGACGGGCGCGGCTTCTTCATCGTCTATCTGGACAAGATCGTGCCCGGCGACGCGCACAAGGAGCCGGCGCTGATCGACGCGGTGCGCGGGCAGTTCGCCCAGATCGTCGGCGACGAATATGCGCAGCAGTTCATGACGGCGATCCGGGCCGGCCTCGAGGTCAAGATCAACCGGGACGCGCTTCGCAAGCTCAAGGGCGACCTGGCGGGAGGAAACGCCCAATAGAACGGGGCCTCATGATCCTCGTCCTCGACAATTACGACAGCTTCACCTGGAACATCGTCCATTATCTGCGCGAGCTGGGCGCCGAGGTGCGGGTGGAGCGCAACGACGCCCTGACCGCGGCCGAGGCGCTGGCGAGCGGTGCCGGGGCCTTCCTCATCTCGCCCGGGCCCGGCCGCCCGGAGCAGGCCGGCGTGTCGCTCGATCTGGTCGCCGCCTGCGCCGAGGCGCGCCGGCCGCTGCTCGGAATCTGCCTCGGCCACCAGGCGATCGCGCTTCGCTTCGGGGCCCGGGTCGAGGCGGGAACGCCGATGCACGGCAAGACCTGCCCGGTCCGGCACGACGGCAGCGGCCTGTTCGACGCCCTCCCCTCCCCGTTCACGGCCGCCCGCTACCATTCGCTGACCGTCGTGCCGGAAAGCGTTCCGGGCAGCCTGATCGTCAACGCGACCGGGGACGATTCCACCGTCCAGGGGCTTCGCCACCGCACGCTTCCGATCCACTCGGTGCAGTTCCACCCCGAGAGCATCGCCAGTGAAAACGGTCACGCGCTGCTCGCCAACTTCCTTCAAATCGCCGCCGTTTCGCGCAAGACTTGACAGCCCCCGTAACGTTCCCTAGGCGTTCCATATACGTTTCGTCAGGGGGAGTCGCACATGCTGACCCGTAAACAAAGCGAATTACTTACTTACATCCAGGCCGAACTTTCAAAGAGCGGCGTCTCGCCTTCCTTCGAGGAAATGAAGGAGGCGCTGGCGCTCAAGTCGAAATCGGGAGTCCATCGCCTGATCTCGGCGCTCGAGGAGCGCGGCTTCATCCGCCGGCTTCCCAACCGGGCCCGGGCTCTCGAGATATTGCGGATGCCCGATACCCAGGCGGGAAGCGCCGCGCCGGCCAAGCCGACGGCTCCGCCGCAGGCCGCGAACGACGTCGTCGACCTGCCCCTCCACGGCCGGATCGCCGCCGGCATGCCGATCGAGGCGTTCGAAGGCCAGACCACCCTTCCCGTCCCCGCCGCACTGCTCGGCCCGGGCGAGCATTACGCGCTCGAAGTGGCCGGCGATTCGATGGTCGAGGAGGGCATTCTCGACGGCGACTATGCCCTCATCCGCAAGACCGACACCGCCCGCGACGGCGAAATCGTCGTCGCTCTCGTCAACGACGAGGAAGCGACTCTCAAGACCTTCCGTCGCGAAGGACAAATGGTTAGGCTGGACCCGGCCAACCGGCGCTACGATCCGCAGCGTTACCGTCCCGATCAGGTCCGAATCCAGGGCCGGCTTGCGGGGCTGCTGCGGCGCTACTGAGCCTTGAGGGAGGGCCGTCGCCTCGTGGTGTCGGCGGTCCTCCCAACCCAGGAGAGGCAAGTGGCGCGATTGAACTATGTCGAGCTGCCCGTCGCCGACATCGGCGCCGCCAAGGCCTTTTACGAAGCCGCCTTCGGCTGGAGCCTCACCGGCTTCGGACCGACCTATGCGGCGACCACGACCGGCGACACCGACATCGGCCTCCAGGGCGACGCGGGCGAGGCAAGCAAGGCGCCGCTGGCGGTGATCGAGGTCCCCGACCTCGAGGCCGCCCTGGCCGCGGTCGAGGCGGCCGGCGGCCGGATCGTCCGACCCATCTTCGCTTTCCCGGGCGGGCGCCGGTTCCACTTCCTTGATCCCGCTGGCAACGAGCTCGCGGCGGTGACGACGGGGCATTGAGGCCGACTCTGCCTCCCCATGCGGAGCATGGGAGGGGGACCAGCGAAGCTGGTGGAGGGGTGACAGGGCGCAGGATCCGCGGGTTCTCGTTGGACCTGCTTGCTTCAGCGCCAGGTCACCCTCCACCGCCTTCGGCGGTCCCCTCCCCATCCTTTGCAGGGTCGGGAGGCAGGAGCAGGCGCCGAACAGTTGCATTCCGCCGCCGCCGCCCCTAGAGGACCGCTTCCGCCGCAAAGGCCATGGACGCATAGCTCAGTTGGTAGAGCAGCTGACTCTTAATCAGCGGGTCCCAGGTTCGAGCCCTGGTGCGTCCACCATCCTCTCTTGAAACAGCTGTCCGGGCAGGCGCGTCGGCCCGTTGCATTACGGGAACGAAACGAGCAGTCTCGTCTTTCATCAGAGGGAAATGGGCCATGAACGACCTCAGCAGCGCTCGGCCGCCGGCCTGGTTCCGGATCGTCTCTTTGCTCGCCCTGCTCTGGGAAGCGTTCGGGGTCTGGCAGTATCTGTCCTTCGTGCGCCTAGTGCCGACGATGGGCGAGATGGCCCCGGCCGAAGCGGCGCTCGCCGCCCGGGCGCCGGCCTGGTTCACCGCGGCCTTCGCCGTCGCCGTCTTCGCCGGCCTGCCTGGAGCGCTCGGCCTTCTCCTCGGCAAGGCGTGGTCGCGCCTGCTGCTGATCCTCTCGGTGGTCGCGGCGATCGTCCAGTTCGGCTGGTGGTGCTTCCTGAGCGGCGGCGCGGCGACCATCGGCCCGTCCATCTACGCGATGCCCGCCATGATCATCGTGGTCGGCCTTCTGCTGGTCTGGCTCGCCGGCACCGGCGTCAAGCGGGGCTGGCTGCGCTAGACGCCGTCATTGCGAGGAGCGAAGCGACGAAGCAATCCAGCGGACCTCGGAGGCCGCACTGGATTGCTTCGCTTCGCTCGCAATGACGGCGTTGGCTCCCGGCTCCTAGAGGAGGAAGTCGTTCTGGCTGAGCGGAGTCGCGCCCTGCAGCGTCAGGGCGATGAGGAAGTCTCCGGTGCCGTCGCCGTTGGTGTCGCCCTCGACGAACCAGGTCCCGCTCTGCTCGAACACGTGAAGCTCGCCCGCTGAAGCGGCGCCGGTGCCGCTGAACGCGCTGCCACCGATCCAGTGGAAGTCCTGGTTGCCGGCGGCGAGCGTGTTCGCGTCCATCCGGGTCAGCTCGATCTTGGCATCACCCAGGAGTCGGCGCTGGCCTGGGGCGTGTTCGCGCCGGTCAACCGGCTCGGACCGGGCGATCTCGCCGGCAACTACGCCGGTGCCCAGGGCAGCGCGACGCTCGGCGTCGGCGTCGGTG
>JBJMTX010000045.1:0-121468 GCA_045811485.1 Allosphingosinicella sp. | reverse complement strand
CCACGCCCGCACCATCATCCAGAAGATCATCGACGCCGCCGCCGCCCGCGAGGCCGCCCGCAAGGCGCGCGAGGCCAGCCGCAAGTCGGTGCTCGGCATCGCCTCGCTCCCCGGCAAGCTCGCCGACTGCCAGGAACGCGACCCGGCCAAGTGCGAATTGTTCCTGGTCGAGGGCGACAGCGCCGGCGGCTCGGCCAAGCAGGGCCGCAACCGCGAGGTGCAGGCGATCCTTCCGCTGAAGGGCAAGATCCTCAACGTCGAGCGCGCCCGCTTCGACCGAATGCTCTCATCGAAGGAAGTCGGAACCCTCATCCAGGCGATGGGCACCGGCATCGGCCGGGACGATTTCAACATCGACAAGCTTCGCTACCACAAGATCGTGATCATGACGGACGCCGACGTCGACGGCGCCCACATCCGCACCTTGCTGCTCACCTTCTTCTACCGGCAGATGCCCGAGATCATCGAGCGCGGGCACCTCTTCATCGCCCAGCCGCCGCTCTACAAGGTCGCCAAGGGCCGCTCCGAAGTCTATCTCAAGGACGATAACAAGCTCGACGATTATCTGGTCGAGGCCGGCATCGCCCTGATGCGGCTCGAGACCGCGGAGGGGCCGCGCAGCGGCGACGATCTGCGCGCGCTCGCGGACCATGCGCGCCGGGTGAGAAGCCTGATGCGCTACGTGCCGCGCCGCTACGATCCGGGCCTGATCGAGGCGCTGGCCCTCAATGGAGCGCTCGACCCCGCGCTTCGCCCCGCCCAGCGCGCCGAGGCGATCGCCCGCGCCGCCGCCTTCCTCCAGGGCAGCGACGAGGATGCCAGCTGGACCGGCGAGATCGGCGCCGACGGCGATTACGTCCTTCGCCGGCTGTGGCGCGGTGTGACCGACCACCATATCGTCGACCACAAGTTCGTCGCCTCCGCCGAGGCGCGCAAACTCCACGGCCTCACCGCCGAGCAGGCCGCCACCTATGCAAGCGCCTCGCGGCTGGTCTCGACCAAGACCGCGGCTGCAGCGGCTGAAGAGGCGGAGGAGGCCGATACGGGGGGCGAGGAGGCCGAGGCCGCTCCCGAGTGGGCGCCCGACGTGCGCGGCGTTCTCGTCCGCCGGCCGACCGAATTGCTCGAGGCGATCCTCGCGGCCGGCCGCAAGGGCCTCGCCGTCCAGCGCTACAAGGGCCTCGGCGAGATGAACGCCGACCAGCTCTGGGAGACCACGCTCGACCCGGACAACCGCTCGCTGCTCAGGGTCGAGGTCGTCCAGGCCGACGTCGCCGACGAAATCTTCACCCGACTGATGGGCGACGTCGTCGAGCCCCGCCGCGAGTTCATCCAGGAGAATGCGCTCAACGTGGCGAACCTGGACGTCTGACGAGCGGCCTCTTAACGGACCCAATTACAGCTACTTTGGCCTCAATTGGACAGTTATTGGACTCAATTGGGCTGTCGTGACTAATCTGGAAAGGCGACTGCGCCACGACGTTCGATGCTGGTCTGGTATCTCAAAGGCTAATAGCCGGCTCGCATTTAGTCTGGAGCAAGCCGATTCTCGTCCACGCTTTTAGACGTTCGATCCCGCCGATAGCTGTTCAATCATCCCGATAAAGAGCAGCGATGGGAACATGCCGAATGGCCGACCGTCTGCGCCGTTACTAGACAAGGGTCGGGTGACCTCGTCGGCGATGATCTCGACGCCGAAGCGCTCAACGTCCTGATGGTCGGTCCAGCGGGTGTAGTGAATGCGGCCGTCAAAACGTGTCCGGGGGGTCTGAGGGGCAGAACCGCTTGGCACCTGACGGAGCGGCATGGCACAAAGGGTCATGGCTCCATTCTCCAGCTACTCGTTCGAGAAGTTCACGCTCGATGAGCTTCCGCTCCAGCGTGACACGTGGATCATGGACGAGAATTACATCGAGGAATGGGAAGAGGTGTGGCTCAAGTCGATAGGCGGCGACGAGCACGCTTCCCCCTATGAGGTCGGCTACATCACTCCAGTTCACATAGCCAAAGTGACCGCTGCTGGCGCAGAGATAAGCTGGTATCCCAACACTCACGACCGCTTCCATGAAGTGAAGACCTTCCTGCCCAGAGAGGCATTCGTGGCGGCGGCACTCGCGTATCAATACGAAAAGCGCGTGAGCGTTTTTGTGAGAAGCGATTGGTTGCGGAAGCTGCACCTCCAATCCAATTCCATCTTCGCGATAATCGACGCCGTGGACATGACGGCAGCGATCAAGTCGGGCGCTATCTCACATGAAAAGGTGATTGCGCTCAGGGACCGTCTGGATGAGTTCGCGGGCCGTCATCCAGACATATCGTTCATTTCGTTCGCTGACAGTCTCTTGCTCAAAACGAACTGGACGGCGGGCATGGTCCATACCGGCGTCACATACAATTACCGGCCTGAGGCGCTGCTTTATCTGTTTCAAGAGCTACAGACGCTCTACCGCGACACGCTCAATCTCGAAATCTACGGCGTGTTCGCGCAGGGAGCGAACGAATATTACGACGACCCGCTTCTCCACATTTCGGCCTCGAAGAACCATATTTCGCTGAACAGCTTGGGTCTGCCGTTCGCCCAGATACAGATTATCGAGGGGACAGCGCGATCGGCTATACGTGCCGGAACGCATGGAAGAGCCGAAATCTACATGGACGAGGACTTGTTTCACTCGCTCCAATTCAACGATTATGACGCCAAAACGAGTTGGCCGAACTCCTCATATAAACAGAAGCTGACCTCCGAACCCGGAAGCTACTATTTCGGAGACTGCGCGGATTTCGTGAAGTGCCTCCGTTAGCTCTAGCCTATCGCGTCAGGGTTCGGAGGTAGTCGACGCCGAATGGCATGACGTGCAGTTCGTCCACATCCTTCCCGATGCCTGAAACGTGGTCAGTCAGAGTATGGACGATGTGAAGCTGTCACTGGCCTGGTGCTGGTTGGCTCAGCCGGTGATATCGGTTGATCGGACTGCCAGTGCTGGTCCAGCGCGATCTGGTGCTGCGGTCCGTCGCGCCTTGAGGTATCGTGGCATTCGAAAATGTGCGGAGGATCAATTGCCCGAAACCGAGGGTCCGAAGGGCCACGTCATCGACCGCGACAAGCTCCATGCCGACTTTCCCACGCAATTCCATGACGCGGCGTTTTGCGAGGAACTGGGCCGCACGGTCGCGACCTTCGGCTTCATTGAGGAGATGCTCGGCAAGGCGATCTACGCCCTCACGGGCGCGAGAGAATTCGATCCCGAGGGCGATCCGGACGCGTTCAACGCCTGGATCAAGACCCTTGAAAGGGCGCTGACCGACCAGCTCGGAGGGCTCATCATCGGTTACGAGAAGGCACTAGTGGAGAACCCGCGCACCAAGGGCAAGGACTACAGCGCGCAGATGGAGGAGCTGAGACAGGCAAAGAACATCCGGAACGCGCTTTGCCACGGGTCATGGAGCAAACCCGACGATCAGGGCCGCTCGGTTCCTAAATTCGTCAATCGGAAGCTCCTAGTCTTCGATACGCCGGTCGATGTGCAGTTTCTTGTGCAGACGCGCGCCGGGCTGAGACACATCATCTGCGACATCCTCGATAGCGTCACGTCCGTTGGCTACCAGTTTCCCGGGTCTGACGGCCCTGGCGAGCAGCTTTGGCCGCATCCGGCCGAAATTAAGCTCTAGGCTGAGCGACCGCCGCAACGACCCCTGCGTGCGATCGATCAAGCAAGCGGTCAGTCCGCATGCGGGAAGCACGGTTCAAAGCGGGCGTGACCGAGACACATCGGAAGGTGGGAGAGGAAGGTGCAGATCACACCTCCTTAACCACCATAAGGAAAGTAATTGACTCTCCTTAGCTAGTGTATAGAAGGGGCCTACCTTAACCCCTGTAAGGAGAGATGATATGCTTACGGCAGCCGCTACCCCTCACCCCGACCAGATCGCCGCAGCCTTGGACGCCATCAGTGCAGGCATTGAAAAGCTGTCGGCCAGCTTGGCCACGCTGCGCCAGCTGCTTACGACCGAGAAGCCGAACGACCGAGAGTTCGACCCTAAGGACCCGAAGAACAAGTACGAAGTGGGCGGCCTCGAGAAGCTGACGCCCCGCGGCGTCGAGATCTGCTACCGTCTGTTCGACAAAGGCCTGACCCGCTACGCAGTGAAGCAGGCGATGGACATCAGTTTCGGCGCCGCTACGCACCGCTATGCCGCTTGGCAGAAGGCGGGTGGACTGGAACGGGTGAAACAGCCGATTGACTAAGGCTCAGCACCAGCGCCGACGACCAGAGGGGAGCGGGTGACCGCTCCCTTTTTCGTGCCTTGATCGTGTTGCGCGCGGTGTGTGCGTTTCCGGTGAAGGTCTGACGCGGCCCAAGGCTAGAGCCCCAGTGACTATCGTAACCGAATATCCCGGGTCCCCGAGAGCTTCTAGCCTGCGTTGTGTTCTTTCCGTCGGACCCGGACTAAGCGATCCCTGTGCGCCTTCAGGACTAAGGCGCCCCCTACCTTCCAACCGACAAATGTGAAGATCGCGAACGCGAACATAAGCCATACTAGGTCAAGCTCGGACCGGGCGGTTGTGATCTCACGCTGGAAAACTGCGAAACTGTAGCAAGCTCCAACGTACCCTGCGATGGCTAGTCGAGCGATGCCTGGCGGCACTGAGCGGATTAGCATGCCGCCTAGTCTCCAGGCGGCCCAGCCGGCTGCGCCGGCAACAGCGATCACAATCGCCGGGTGCAAGGTCGTTACGCCGGTGAGGATAAGTAGCTTGTATAAAGCATAGGCGGGAAGGAATGCTGGGATAAGAACAAGCGCAGCTGCAAACAGGAGTAAACCAGACCCCCCTGCGGTTCTGAAGACTTGCTGATCCGGATCACGGGTCATTTGATTTCGCTCCTGCAGGACGCCAGTCAGCCTCAGTCCCCGGTCCAGCGGACCGCCGGCTTGCCATTGCGCATCTTGAAGAGCGCGGAACTCGACTCGGGGCAGGTGAAAGCCACGGCAGTGCGATCGGTCCGGTCAGGTTCGATGTAACAGCTGCCTGCCCAAGGCCCCTGGAAGCTGGCGATCGTCAGGGGGCGGCGTTTCGGCCTGCCAGCGAACTCCACGACCAGTGCGCTGACTCCCCCGCCATCCACCATTCGCACTGTGTCCGCTGTACCATTTCCGTCGTAGTCGACCCGGGCAGTGAAGGTGCACTTGTTGTAATCTGCCTTGTCGCATCGTCCCGCCGGAACTGGGATGAGCTTTTGCCTGACTGGGTCAGGTGTGCCGGCTTGAAAGGGTGACTCCCAGCCGCTTATCGGTGGGTCAGCGAGGGCGAGTTGCGGCCATGAAAGGGCCAGCAGCGCAAGCAATCGTAAACGCCCGTTGGGTCGAGCCATGCTACGAGTTCTAGCCCATGCCCCTGAATTCGATCTTTTGCTCCTAGCCACGTACGGTCTCCTGATCGGCGCCGACCAGACAGCCGGCGGCATCTCCCCAAAAGAGGGGCGGATGGGGGGAGGAGCTTTTATGTGACGCGCCTGACCCCGTGCTCAGCACCGCCACCCGGGAGCCGGGTGGTTGAACACGACCGAGCACGAGGCAGGTCGCCCCACGTATTCGCCGTGAGGCTATTGTATTTCGTGGGCCGCCCGACATGAGCGGACCGTGCTCGGCACGCGTGGTGCACCGGCGAAGCTGTTCAAGACTCCGACGGCGACGCGGAAACTACGCTGATGTTCTCGCCTCGGCAAGATCGTACGCCCGCCGCTCGGACTTGGCTTCGTTGGGCCACACCTCGACCAGCCGCGGCTCCAGCTCCTGCGCGAGCTTGCGGAGTCGGTTCAGGCTATGCGTCTTCGGGCTGTAGAGCGTACGGACCAGAAAGACGCAGTGATAAGAGCGCTCCGTCGCCTGGTGCAGTTCGAACGCCACCTTCTTCAGCCGGCTCTGGCCAACGGCTGAAGATCGGGGGGGAAGGCGGTCGCTGGCCTTCATCGCCGCGTGGCGAGCAGGTACTAGCCTATAGCTGCGATCTGGGTCGAGGACAGCGGCATGGGAGCGGCATAGCGGCTGCGCGGGCGCGGAGCTTCCTCAGCTCGCAACCAGGATCGACGTCGCCTCAGGGGGCCGACGGCACCGCCTGCCGCAGAATCTCCCGATTCGCGGACTTCTTCGCCGATCCGCCTGCTGGTACGGGAGCCGGAGACGAGGAGAAGACGTGCATGGCATCCCCAACTTCCGGAGAGGAGTTTCGCCGCGGACCTCAGATGACCATGACGTTCGAGGCTACTCCCGAAATCTTGGCGTTCATGAGGCGGTGGTCGGACGAGGTTCCGACGCTGTATTTCCTCGACATTTGCGTGACAAATGCCACGAAGCTCTCCCTGCAGGCGCTAGAAAAGGACACGAGAAAGGGAGCACTCGTGACTCGCCTCAAGGAGCTGGACAAGCCGCAGAATTCTTTTTCGTACCTCCTGGCGCTTGCCGAAAAGGTGAGCGACGCACGCGGCGAGCTGACCGACACGGAGCTGGAGGACCAGGTCGTCGCCGACGTGGCAGCGCTAAGAGCATTTTTCGCGCACGCTCGCGTAGTGGAACCCGACGAGTTCCTCCGTGGCTACGTTCGAGCGCTCCGCAGGATGCCGCACGAATTGTCCCACGAGGCCTATATCCGGTTCCTCCGCGCCGCGAATGACCAGTTCACGCTCGCAAATCCGGTGGCACGCCCGCGCCGGCTGCAGAAGGCCAAGGAAATTCTGACGGCGGCAGATGCGCTATCAATCGGAAGGCAGCATCCCGTCGTGCTGGTCACGCTGGGATGTCTCTACGGCAACTCCGCCGCCAAGAAATTGATGAAGTTCAAGGCGGACGGTGCGCGGTTCAATGCCGAGAACGCCTTGGCCGACATCATGATAATTTCGAGGCTTATCCCACGGAAATTGGAGATCGAGCAGTGGGGGCGGGAAGGGAAGGCAAGCTTTTTGCGCTCCGACTTCCTGACGGACGATGATGGGCTCGCCGGAATCCTCAGGTGCTTTGAAGGTGATTCCGTAAGGTCGGAGTGCAAGGGGAACGTGCATCAAACGGAGATGCGCCTGACGGTTCACCTCGAAATGCTGTTTCCCGAAATTGGAACGATGAGATCGGGAGCGGACAAGGTGGAAGGGTCGGCACAGGACGAATTTGAGCAGCTCCGAGAACTGCTCTACCAGTGAGCCTCTCACTAACGAATTAATGCCCGTTCATCTCTGACTGACGAGCATGCGCCGCTGCCCAGCCTCTCCTCCGACGGGCCGTTGCGGGGGTCAGCCCGGCAGAACGTGGCGGTCGCGACGCTGGCCGGCTCAGCCGGATGGGAAGCCTTCCCTCAGGCAGAAGGCTCCGGCAGACCGGCGACGAACTGCGGGCCGATGGGGAACCTGAAAGTAGAGAGAGGGCCGGTTGGACGACGGAGGCGGGGCGTGGGCCTCCAAACTATCCACAGAGAAATCCATACTTGCGCCGATTGGGCTTGAACGATCACCGAATCTGATTCACTGTCTGTTCGCGGCGACGGCCGCAACAGAGGGGAGCCCCAAGGGGACCATGGTCGGCGCGTCGCAACTGAGGCTCTTTGAGCCAAGCCTGAGGGATTCCGCCCAGGCGACCAGCGCCAGTTGGCTTTCCTACAGCCTCGATAATCGGTTCATTTATCGGCATGTCCGCCGACGGTCCGGTGCACTGACAACGTCACGTGTGGTTGCCGCCACTAATAGTGGAGACTTGGGTGCGGATTTCGATCTTTCTTGGCTCCGCTCACCTACCCGCCCGCATGACCAGCTAGCGGACCGCTCGCTGCGCGTCGCAGACCTTTTTTCGGGGCTTGGGGGCATGTCCATTGGAGTATCGGAGGCCTGCCGGGCGCTGAACCTCAGCTGCGAAGTCGCCTATGGAGCGGAGCTCGACCCGTCAAAGGGGGAGGTCTACGCCTCCAACTTAGCTCCGCGCGAAATGGAGGTCAGGCCAGTCGAGGAGGCGATGGATGGGGACCTTGGCGCCCCTCCATCTCCTTCGGAAAGATCTCTCATCGATCGCGTGGGGAGGGTCGATTTTTTGATGGGCGGCCCCCCCTGCCAAGGACATTCCGACCTGAACAATCACACCCGTCGCAACGACATCCGCAACGGCCTGATCAGCCGGATGGCCAGGTTCGCTGAGCTCTTCAAACCTAAATACGTCGTCATAGAGAACGTCCAGGGCGTGCGCCATGACAGGCAGCGTGCCGCGTCGCAGACCGCCGCGTACCTTCAAACCTTGGGCTATGACGTTGCGGAGTTGCTGGTGCCGTTCCACCGGATCGGAGTCCCTCAATCCCGGCGACGGTATATGCTCGTAGCAACGACGGAAAACCTCGATGGGGTTCGGGAGTTCGAGGCGTTGGATCGAGGGAGCCGTACCGTAGGTTGGGCGATCGCCGACTTGCTGGACTGCCAGTCTAAGGACACGTTCAACACTTCGGCTAGGCACTCGCCAGAGAACGACCGGCGGATCCGCTACCTGTTCGAACATGACTTTCTCGATCTTCCGGATCGGGAGCGGCCGGCCTGTCATCGCCTGAAGGATCACGCCTATAAGGCGGTCTACGGTCGCATGCGTTGGGATCAGCCCGCTCCTACGATCACTACCGGGTTCGGATCGACCGGGCAGGGCCGGTATGTTCATCCGCTACGTCCTCGCACGCTCACGCCACATGAGGCCGCCCGGCTCCAAACGATCCCGGATTTTGTGGACTTTGGCCAAGCGGGGCGGACTCAGCTTCAAAAGATGATCGGGAACAGCGTACCGCCGCTAGTTATGACCATGCTTGGCCTCAGTCTGCTGCGATGAATTCAGTGGTGAGCCTTTTCTCCGGGATCGGAGGACTCGAGCTCGGCCTGGAGCAACACGGGTTCGAGTCCGAGTTGATGTGCGAGATCGATCCGGCTGCAGCCGCCGTCCTTGGCGAGTGGTTCTGCGAGATTCCGCTGCACGATGACGTGAAGACGCTCAGATCGATCCCCGATTGCGAGATACTGACTGCCGGCTTCCCCTGCCAGGACTTGAGCCTGGCTGGCGGGAAGGCCGGCCATAAAGGATGTCGCTCCGGCTTGGTTGGAGAGGTTTTTCGATTGGTACGCAGCGCTCACCGCAAGCCCCGGTGGCTGCTGTTCGAAAACGTGCCGTATATGTTGCTGCTCAACAAAGGCAGCGGCATGCTGTCTCTGACAAAGGAGTTGGAAGCTGCAGGATATCGTTGGGCATATCGGGTCGTAGACGCCCGGAGCTTCGGGCTGCCCCAACGCCGTCAGCGAGTGTTGCTCCTCGCTTCTCGCACCGACGATCCGCGCGACGTGCTGTTTGCGGACGAGGGATCGGACAATCCGACGGAGGACCGGCCCAGCAGGATTCAGATCGGCCCCGCCTATGGCTTCTACTGGACGATGGGCAAAATGGGAGCGGGCTGGGCGAGAGAGGCCACCCCGCCCATCAAAGGTGGTTCCGGCCTAGGTATTCCGTCGCCGCCGGCTATCTGGCTTTCGGCCGAAGACTTCTTCGGGACGCCTCAGATAGAGGATGCGGAGAGGCTTCAGGGGTTTGCGGGCGGTTGGACGGCACCCGTCCTTGCGGATAGAGCTTTTCGTGCCAGCGCCCGCTGGCGCCTGGTCGGGAATGCCGTCTGTCCGCCGATGGCAGCTTGGGTTGCGGCGCGCCTGAAGAATCCGGGCGAATACGACAGCTGCCGCGACAGGCCCATCAGCGAAGGCCGTTGGCCCAAGGCGGCATGGGGACACAAGGGACGTCGCTACGAGGTCAGAATTTCGGAGTGGCCGGTAGATCGAAAGAACCCGTCCCTCGAGGAATTCCTGCAGGCGCCCCTGAAGCCGCTCTCCTTGCGCGCCACCGAGGGCTTTAGATCCAGGGCCCTATCATCCAAGGAGATCGCCTGGGCGCCTTCCTTCCTGGAGTCCTTAGGAGTTCACATCGAGCGGAGAGCTGCCGCCGAAGCCGCGGCGGAGTAAGCCTGGTAGGGAAGGTCATGCGCCCGGTGGCGGCAGCTCGACCGCAAGGTTCAAGGCCTCCCGGATCGCTGGGCCGATGCTGTCCGTAGCCCCAGGCGATGCCGCGATTCCGCCGACGGACGCCTTGCGATCGCTGCGGAGATAGAATGCGGTTCGGTCGCCAGGATACAGGGCGTAGGCACCGGCGCTGCCGTTGATTCCGGCGACGTAAGCATGCATCTTGTCGAGGTCATCCGGCACGTACGTGCGGAGGGCGGCATCTTCCTCACCCAGCATGCGACCGAGGCTTTTCAGCCGGTACTTCGCGTCGAAATGCACGAGACACAAGTCTCCGGCTTCGGCCGCGGCCGCAGTCGTGATTTTGTGAGGGAACAGTGCGATGGTATAATCGGGCTTCATTACCTTCGACCATGTACCTGCGGAGCCTTCGTGCGTGACGAGACAGCCTTGCGTCCCGGCTTTCGCGGGAGAAAACAGCTTATTGTAATGGAGTTGAAGGCGATAATGCCGACCTTGCAGCTCGACGGGTATCGGCGACACCGCGGAACTGCCTCGCAGGACGCGCAAGCGACCTTCCCGGCACTCGAAGTGGTCCAGCGGGAGCTCCGCTCCGAACTCTTCGGCCAATGAGTGCCTGAGCTGGATCAAGCACCAGATCTCGTACAGCTGTGCCGTGTCGCGCGTTTCGCCGAACACGGCCTCGCTGACCTCGGGCCAGCGAATGGAAAGTCCAGCTTTAAGCATAAGGTAGGCTTGGAGAATGGACCGATATCCTTCCCGGTTCTGAAGCACCGGACTACCGAGATCGATCTTGGAGATCCTGCTGATACGAGAGAAGAAAGGGTTGGCGATGAGCCGACGAACAGAGGCTTCGGCGCGCTTTGCCCAGGCGACGAGCGGGCTATGAGAATAGATTTCGGCGGCCAACGTTTCGCCAAGGAGGGAGCCAATTCTCGCGAGCACGAACTTCACGAACTGATTGGCCGGCGTATCGACGTTTTCGATCTTCCTTGCAGACGGCCCCTGCCTCGGGAGCGACTGAAACCGGGGAGACAACGGATGGCCGCTCGGAACCAGCACCCGCTCGCCGGGAGCATTGAGGAGGCGCCCCAAGCGGAAGGCCTCGATTTGGTCGAAGCCTAGCCTGGCTAAGGTCTGATCACGATCCAGCCTCGCCTGGGCGCGGCGCTGCACCTGCTCCAAATTAGCGAAGACGTCGTGGGTCTCGACGACCGATCTGAGAACGACGAGCAGTTCCTCGGGCTGGATGGCGCGAGACTCCGAATCAAGCGACCATGGGGCGGAGGAATAGGATCTTAGATCCAGAGCGAGGGACGTTCGCCAGCGACAGATGTCGGAGACCATCGCCTCGAACTCATGCTGGTCGCGTAGCTTTTCCGGCCGTACGTGGAGCGCTTGCTGCCAAAGGATCTCTCCACTGTGTCCTTGCAGACCTACCCGGACGATTCCCAAGCCCGGACTCTGCCCTAGCGACCCGAGCAGTTCGCCGGCGTGCTGCAGCGGACTGGTCTCGACTGGGCGCCCGAATGCTCCCACGGATGCAGAAGCGGCGGAGAGACGGAGGACGTACTCGCCTAGTTCCGAGATCGAAACCGCACGCGACGGCTCGGATTCCTGCCTCAAAGAAGGCTGGCCGCGTCGATCCGCAATCGTCAGGTCTCCTAGGAGTTGCCCGTGCCGCCCCCAACAACGGACGGTCACTGAAGATAGGCCGGTATTCACGCCTCCACTGCGGTCGTGAAGCCGTGGGCCTCGAGGCGCCTGAGCATCCGGCCGACTTTGTCGGCCGTGATCGGAAAGGAAGCGGCCAACTCAACGCACCTTGCCTGAATAACCTCCGGGGCCGCCTGTAGCAGTTCCTCGGCTGCCGCGCTGATCACGTCCTGCTCAGGGGCGGCACCCGACATCGCAGTGGAGCAGAAGGCCAGCACGGCGATCAGGATCGGGCGCAGTCTGGCAGCGTCCCCGCTGAGCTTCGGCAGGATCCGCTGACTTATCTGCGCATCCAATGCCCCGAGCAATGTCCAGCTCGAGCCGAGAATTTGGCGATTAGCGACGAGATAGCGCGTTATCTCCCCGGCAGTCCTGAAACCGAACTGCATACCTGCACGGTCGAGGGCTACGAATAGGGCCTGGATTTCCGACCTTGCGAAAGGCTCGTCCTCGGCCAAGTTGGCAAGAGCGGCTTCCCCCTCCCGGAATTCCACAAGGGCTGGTCCGTAGGCAGCTCCCGCTCCTAATATCGCGGCAGGATCAAAAATACCGCTTCCGCCCAAGTAGGCTTCCATAGCAGCCGGCGTGACCGTGAACTCGATCACGTTGGCCCGGTCCAGAACCTTCGGAGAGAACATATATGTGGTCTCGTCCACATTGATCGTCCCGAGGATGAACAGGTTCCTAGGGAAGTCGACCCGCGGCGCAATGCCGTCGCGGGCTCCGTCCGAACCGTGCAACGATATCGGTTGAGCGCTCTCCATCGCAGAGAGAAAATCGGAGAAGTAGCGCTCGACGTGAGAGAGATTCATCTCATCGAGGACGAGGAAGTGCGGGAGGGAGGGGTTGTTTGCGGCTCTCAACAGCAAGTCGAGGGTAGGCGTGCGGACGTATCGATTGTGGTCCAGGGCATCGGGATAGCCGACCAAATGATGGGTGGTCGTCCAATCCGCACCGACTGCAACGACCTGGACCTGTTCAGCGGCAAGCGAGAACCAGTGCGAGATCATGATTCCGAGCAAGGTCTTTCCGGATCCGGATAGGCCAGCCAGAATGAGGAAGGGCTTGGCCGCAAGCGAACTCACCACCCGCTCGGCGAGTCCCTCGGGAGCCATGTAATTCGCCGTTTCCAGCGAGGCGATCAACGATCCAATGAGTTCGGGCTGCATTGGTTGCTCGACGACTTCATCCGCCTTCTGGGGCAATGCTTCCGTTCCAGTCGGGAGCTGGCCCCTCTTCCAGTCGACGGTGGTCACCGGAAGATCTGGAAACAGCTCGACCAAACCGGCCGCGACGGCGCTGTCTGGCAGCGCCATGATCGAATGGGGGTGGAGGTCCGGGTCTCCAAGCGACTGCACAAACGTGATGATCGCCTCGAAGGAGGTCGGCTTCGATCCATCTACGAACTTGCGATTGGTGTTCTCCGCCGTGGCAACAAGCTTGTCTTCATCGGCGTCCTCCGGGATGCTTAAAAACGCCAAGCCGAGCGGTACGTGGCTACCGGAGATGGTGTTGTTCTGCGCCCATCGCGAGCCGAAGTTATGGGCAATCCCTGCCGATCCCACCGCATAGGTCTTCGTACGCCAGTCGCCCAGATTCAATTCGTCGGCGAGCCATTTTCGGAAGTCATCGAACTTCCCCATGCTCGACGTCGCGAACCCACGAGGTGCGCGCTTCAAAAGCTGCTGAAAAAGCTCATTGGCTCGTTCCGACGCATCGGCGGTGACGGGCTCGGCTTCCGCCGGTTCCTGATCTGCAGCCACGTCACCCCCTCCACTTCAGCATTGTCCCACCGTGGTAGTTGAGTCCTGAGCCACAACGCTAGTGCGAAAGCATGCCGATAAGGAGTCTACGGAGCCGATCCGCGTCGACTGTTTGACACTCCCATACGATCTCGCAAGACCATCCCCTAGCTTCCAGGTCGGCTATATTTTTCCGGTCCCGGTCCACGTTGCGGCTGAATTTCTCCTCCCAGAAGGCTGTTCGCGTCTTCGGACTGCTGGCTCGTTTGCACCCAGCA
This sequence comes from Allosphingosinicella sp., assembly GCA_045811485.1. Taxonomy (GTDB): domain Bacteria; phylum Pseudomonadota; class Alphaproteobacteria; order Sphingomonadales; family Sphingomonadaceae; genus Allosphingosinicella. The sequence continues at coordinate 107,701 of JBJMTX010000045.1, read as the reverse complement.
TGGCGGTGCCAAAAGCAACCGTGAACGAAGACAATCTTCCGCAACCGAGGGAAGACGAGGTCCGGCGTACCCGGCAAATCACGCCGATGGAGACGGAAGCGATATCCTAGCGCATGCGCGACCCGGCGGACTGCAATTTCCGGTTTCGTGTCCGCTCTACGAACGTTGGCCATCAGCCTGGACCGATCGCGAGATATGGGCTCTTCGACCGGCTGGTCCGGCAAAGGGACCCCCTGCATCCGATCGTTCTCATGAGCCCTCATTTCCTGATGGTTTTCCACATGGCACGGGGAGTCACAAGGCCGACGGTTCACAGTGCGTGACTCTTGGGTGACAATCGCGAGGAGGTCGCCACGAAGCCTCGTCCAGAAGCCAGCCGCGGGATCACAGTCGCCGCGGAAGAACAGAGACATTCGCCCGGAACCGTAGTTCTGGAAGGCGGATTTTTGCGGGGGCCGGGGATGACCACCCGCCTCCTCGTCAGGGCCCCACTAGTATTCAAGGGATAAGCCCTAACGAGCCGACAACCCTACGTTCGAAAGGCAGCTATGCGCCAGAAGCCGACGTGCGGGCCCGCGCTGAGCTGTCCAACAGTGGACATTCGTCGGGAGACCGCTGCCGCTTCCGCCGTTTGGGCGGCGGAGGCAACGCGTCTGCGCTGCTGTGGAAATCCAGTGTGTGCGCCCTCGCCCCCGACAGCTTGGTGCGCGGATCGCTGACCGCCGCGATCCCGGCAATTTGCTGTCCCGAAGCGCTTGGTCCCCATCTGCGATGCAGATTCGCTAAGAAGAGCACCCGAGTCCTAGATCGTGGAACGGGACTACGTTTGCGGCAAGCGAATGCGACACGATTTTTCCAAAAAACGGAAAGGTGGTATCTACTCTACGGCACAACTGCTCTGAAATCTTGAAAGAGGTGATCTTCCGGAGCGGTGCGGGCAATGTAGCACAGGGCCTCCGTCCATCCCGCAACGAACAGTGTGAATCCGTCCATCGGGCGAACGCCGCGAGCGGAGGTTTGGCCGCGAGCTTGACGCAGAAACTCAAGGTCCCCACGATAGTTCAAGTCCCATGCTATCGAACGGGCCGGGAACGTAGTATTCAGGGATAGCGGACTGCCGCCCAAGTCCTTTCCTAGCCCGGTTGCATTAACTACCAAGCTTCTTGGGTTAGCTCGAGCAAGCACTGCGTCGTTTACTCCTCGATCAGCTGCGAGCGTGACGGTTACCTCAGCATTCCAATCACGCGATAGTCGGCGTACGTCCTTGATCCTGCTCATTCGAGTGTCCGTGATCGTTATTCGTCTCAGACCCAGTTCGGATGGCATGAGACTAGCGGTGTAGGCGATTGCACGGCCTGCGCCACCGCCTCCAAAAACGACGAGTTCAGAGAATGGGTCGCTCGATGCGTCACAGGCGATTTCGCGCAGGGCGCGCTCGATTGCCCTGGGCTCTTCTGCATCGGCCTCGAAACCGTCAGCTAAGCCCCTGAAGCAACTCACCACCTCAAGAGAGCTAGCAGCGGCCGTCACTCGCCATCCGCGCTGCTGGAAGGCTTTGTAAAGACCGATTTTGTGGTTCGTGATCACGCCTCCCACCACCTCATTTGAGGCTTGTAGGTTCCGAATGATCTCTGCGTACTCGTGCTGCTGCCGATCCGGCTGAAGGTCGATCGCTACAAGGTTCGCGCGAAGACCCACAATCCTCGCCCAAGCGCCGAAATGCCTGTTGACGTGGGATAGGCTGGCGCTTGCGCCGATGAAGACTACGCACGGGCCGCCCGCCTCGATTACCTCAGTCCTTCCGCCGCGCATAGACGTCCGCCGCTCCATCGTTCAGTATCATACGTCGAAACCTTGAGGCGCACGACCATGCGAATTGACACCTTCCACGACCTCGCAGACGTGTCGACGATTCCTTTTGAGATCGTAGAGCGCAAGGGGCGAGGTCATCCGGATACGCTGGCAGACAAGCTCGCGGAGCTTCTCTCCCGCACCTATGCCGATATATGCCGGGAACAATTCGGGACGGTGCTGCGGCACCAGTTTGACAAGCTATCACTGATGGGCGGAAAATGCGACGTCCGCTTCGGCGGCGGCGCTTTCCGATCACCGATTAGGCTATTAATCAACGGGCGTGCTACACCTTCAGTGGGGGGGCAGAAGATACATTATCGAGATGCACTGGTTGACACAGCCGAGACCTTTCTCGAGCGTGAGCTTAGGAATTTTGATTTCTTGTATAACTGCCGGGTAATGTTCGAAGTCACGGCACACACAACTCGCGGAGTTATCATTGGTCAGGAGCCAACGTCATCGTCCGCCTATTCTCGCTTCAGACCCGGTAGTGTCACTGATCTTCCTGAGTATCTTCGACCACTGTCTAACGACACCGCCCTTGGGTGTGGGTGGGCTCCCTATTCGCCTCTTGAGCGGCTAGTGCTTGAAGTCGAAGGCACACTGAACAGCGACCAAACAAAGTCCGAATTACCTTGGCTCGGCTCTGATATCAAAACAATGGCGGTTCGAACTGGTCGGCAAGTCCGCTTTACAATCTGCGTGCCGCAGATATCCACGCTCGTTGCATCCGCAGAGGTATATCTCGCCCACCGTCGGGAGGTCGAGCAGATGATTCAGCAAGTCTGCTCGCGGTATGATGAGCACTTTACGGTCGATCTCCACCTTACGACTGGTGATCGCGCACGCGAAGATCTCATCTATATGCTTTATACAGGGTCGTGTATAGAATCTGGCGATGAGGGCCAAGTCAGTCGGGGCAATCGGATCGGCGGCCTGATCTCTTCGCGTCGCCCGTATACCATTGAAGGCCTCAACGGAAAGAACCCCCAGTATCACGCAGGCAAGATCTATAGCGCTGCAGCATGGGAGATCGCAGAACGACTTTGGTTAGAATGCGGCCAACCCTCAGAAGTGTTCGTTGTGAGTCAGATTGACCGTCCAGTCGACGACCCTTGGGCTATTATCGTCAACACAGTGAGCGGTCTCGATCAGGACCGGTTATCAAAGATTTGTAGCGACGTTTTAGGAAATATAGGCCGCATTACTCAAGGGCTCCTCGATGCCCGTTACCCATTGGTCTGACCGTTAAGAGAGAAAGCTCGGGCACTGGCTTTTAGCGAGTAACTCAACGGTTCGACTAAAGCCTCCGCAGCGGACCTAGCCGCGGGGGAGGATCCCGCTCGTTTTCGGACACTGTCAGGGACAAATCTCCGTTTTGCACTTTCATCTTTTGAATAGAGAGCGGAGCGTGCCACCATTGACCGCCGATCTTGGTCTTCCAGCCCGATACGCCACCGCTGCTCAACAAGGGTCGGCAGCGCCTCTGCAATATCTGGATAGTGAAGGAAGGTCGCTTGCTCGGTTTGGCACGCCAACGCTCGACTGCAGAAGGCCCTCAGCATAGTGGCGATATATTCCTCGTCGGTAGAATCTACTAAGTCACGTTCAGCGACCCCAACGCGAGTGGCCAACGCTGGCGCCACGTCGCGCCTTGCACGAAGCCAGCCAGGAGGGTTGGAAAGTACAGATGTCATTACCTCAAGACCGTCCCGGTGACAAAATATCCAATGCGTTTTTGGAAACCAATCCAGCATCTCCCAAGCAAATAAACTATTCCAACTCCGAAGTTTGATACATGTCCACGATGCTGACAGCGGGCGGCTAGCTTGTAGCGCGGCGACCGCCGATTTGATCAAGTCGCGACGGGACATTTCGCTTAGCGGCGTTAACGGGCTCAGTATACGGTTAATGATATGCGGTTCAGAAATTACGTGCACCGTGGGCACTTGCGCGAGCATCTGGGATACAAGAGTAGATCCACATCGTGACATGTGGAATATGAACCTCAGGTTGCCCTGATCGGCTGAATCCCAACGGCTTTTAAATTCGTCAATCGACAAAAAGGTGATAGGAACTTTGGAACCGCTCAAGATTAAGGGTCGTATAAATTCGTGCGGGTGACGGTGATCAACAGATATTCCGAACCTCTTGGACAAAGTATCTACGAAGAATGGCTCGCAGAATCGCTGCGGAGGGATGATAGCTGTCACGACGTCCACGGAACCTGTCGCAGACAGCCGCAGGTCAAGAGGGAGCAGGATAGGCTGCATTTAAAAGGCATACCTCCCGTCTGGCGCCAGGTCTAATTCAGATGCTGCTGCAAGAGCGGGAGCCAGCCCAATTCGCTCCTCAAGCCCCAGGGCCGACGCGATCCCGTCGATCGTACGCACGAAATTTAGCGCACGCTTCACCGCCTCAAGCTCTTGCTTTGACGGCGCGCAGCCTGAGAGGCGTAACGCCACCTCCTCGGCATGGCGCAGCACCGGTCCCGTTGGAATGGGGAGTACGTCCATCAAACAGTACGTCCACGAACCGGCGGACTGGAAGAAGAATACATTGTCTTGGCCGGCGAGGGCAAGGATGTTTCCGGTCCGTCGGCTGTAAGTCATCGATTTTAAAATAAAATCGATAAGGGCAGCCTTAAGCCCGGGGTCCCGCTCTGCGGTCCGGAGGAGCCTAGATAGGTAGCGCGCGCGCGAATTGTCCTGCAACGCCAGGAAGGTGTCCAACGGGATTGCCGCGGCCGATTTTCGCAGCATCAGGGCGTGCAGCTGGCGATAGCGGGGGCGGTCGAATGGTCCGTCTTCAGTGAAACTGCCAAAGCTAAGGGAAAGGCGGCTGGGGTCAGAAGCCGCCTTGCAGAATCTCTGAACGGCGACATGGGTCCATAGGATTTCCGCGTTTTTTACCCAATCCGGTGTGCCACGTTGCCAATAGTCCAGGAAAAAAAGCTGGCACATGAAGCTTACGCTTACCTTTACCCGCGATAGAAACCGCCTCTCCCTAAGGGCGTGCGCTGGACCGAACGTACGCATCAGCTCGACCAATTGGGCGTTTTTGCTACGAATGTCGGGTACAAACTCGGCTCTGCCGTAGGACGCCAGAGCGTTGTTTTTTGGCCGGGTCATTCCAGGGAAGGCAGTCAGAATTTGCCTGAGTTTGTGTGCAGAAATTTTGACGGCCGACTCAGGGTGATGGATGTGCTGGTATACGAGGTGCTCATATCCCTTACCCAGTAGTTTGAACTCCGCGTTCTCAGGCTGGACCAGTGGTGTGTGAGCCTCGGGATTCGGTCGTGACGCCATTCGCTCTGCCCCTCTTGACGACGACGGTCGAGGTTCTTTGCCGGAAGCAGGCACATTTCGAAACCTTGAGATGCAAAGGCTGATCGTTCGCTGCCGAGGGCGATTCCGCGCGCGGAGCCACGGCGATCACTATGCTTATTTAATCAAGCTATGAGGTGCCGCGCGAGATCCCTGAAAAGATGATGTCCCGCCAGCCGGCACGATGGTGGGGGGCGAAATCGGCGGAATGGCCATTATCCCGCGGCAGGGGCAGTTTTGCAATTCAATGCTGAAAAGCCGACAATCCGCTGCCGGCCACCTGCCGGCCTTCCTAGCCGTAGCTGACGGCGCCGCATACGAGTGGCTTCCTTTAGGGGTGAATGCGATCCTCGGTTGTAGCACATTGCGGATCCCGCGGAACGCCGTCGCACTGCCAAAGCGAATGAGCCGCCTCGGGCAGCGGCGGCTCATTCGCTAAGGGGCATACCGCACGGCTGACGGGGCTCCTTGACACTAACCACAGATAAAATATGCTAGTTGGCCGCTTTTGACCTAGCCCGTGTTCTGAGCGACTCTAAAGCCAGGTCCGATAACGGAATTCAAGCTCGGGCCCCAACAGCCGGCGTAATGAAAGGCTCGCTGAGCACCGGCTGGGGTGCATGTGAGAGATAGCAGTTCGCTTCCAGATACATGAGCCCCGAGGTGCAGGTAATGAAGCCGCAGTCACAAGACCGGATCACTGACGGCCTTGAGTTCTCTGACATCGCCACATATCTACAAACAAAATACGGCTTATACGTCGATATAACAGAAGACGATGTAGGGCTAGCTGGCGAGGTTGCTGCACTCCAGAATGGCGTTTTGCTTGTTAACGTGAGGATGAGAACCAATAATTGTAGGGTTTTTATTGTATCCCACGTATTTGGCCATATCGTGCAATATTGCGAGAGCGGGAGATATGTGGATTTGATATCCAACATCTCCGCTGCTACTCCGCCGATTACATTGAGTCCGGCGTTGCGCGCTCTTCAAGAGGAGTACGAAACCGAAGCCTTTGCCATTGGCCTTGGTCTTCTGAAGTCGGTCTACGACCTAACAGAAGACGAAGAGATTCAATTCCAAGCGTTCATGAGGACAGATATTGATCACTACCTGACCTACCTGACTAGCGGACAGGCGCGATCGGATTGTGAATATCAAGAACTATACTCAATAAACTTGGAGGCAGGGCGATCGCAGGCATTTCGGTCGACTGCTTTCATGCCACCGCCACTGCGGATCGATCCTCGTATGGCGAGGGATATCTACATAGTGTAAACACAGTTCCCCCACAGGATAAAATCCATGGTCCTTGCCTATAGAGGAAAAACCGAAATTGCATGGGAAGTTGCATCAAGTCGGGTAATAGACCGGGTATGTAGGGAAACCGGTCTCCTTGGTTCTTTCCGCCACGGAGTCTCATATTTTTACAAGGACAGGTATTCTTTAAACCTTCAATATGACGAGGCTGATTTTCACGCTCAGCTGGCTGAGAAATTTCACATTTGCAAAGTAGTACCGGACGCAGCGGAGCTATCGTTTTTTCATCGCCCGTTTGAGGGTGGCCCGGCCTTGGGGTACATTACCGAGGATCATAAGCGTGCACTGGTGGTAGGCGAGGGTTTCGGTTTATTTAAGTCCGCCGTGAGTGCTCTCGCGAGCCTACAGATTGAACCTGAGGGATACGTTCCGGCTCATGCGGCGGCCCTCTCCCTAGGGGGAAAAGGAGTCCTGTTGGTAGGCGGTTCCCGAGGCGGAAAGACCACGGCCTTATTCAACGTTGCGATCAATGCTCTCTCGCAGGGCATGGATGTAAGGATTCTGTGTGATGACTGGCTTGTTGTTACGACGATCGACGGCCGCTTGGCCGCATCAACCTTCGATCCATCGATTTCCCTAACTTTAACGGATTTGGAGAGGGCCATTTCACTAGAGGGAATCGACAGCCTGCACTTGCTAGACGGTTTGCGATCCCGGGATAAGATCAGCGTTCCTCCGGCTCGTGTGTTCGGAGAAAGCTGCCAAGCCCAGGAAATCCTAATCGACTCGATCGTGGTTATTAATCCACGCAATGGTCTTGATCGATGCGACGTGTGTGGGGCCGAGGGGCTTGCTGACTTTATAATCAGTTCGGCTTATCATTTCCCGTATGTCCTCGACCAGGTCAGAAGCCGTCATCACAAATTTTGGTCGGCGTGGGCCAGCCGCCTAGAGGTATATGAATACTCGTATCTGGGCGGATCTGATTTTCGGTCTTCAATATCGCGTCTGGTAGAGATGCTCTCGACAGCCGCATGACAGCGCCCCTGAGAAACTACGAGGCAGTGCAAGGTGGCGTACCGGCCCCTGTGGGCAAATCTCCTTCCGTCTCGATCGTAATCCCGTTCGTTCGTCCGAAAGAGCTCGCAGCTACCTTGAGATCACTTGGAAAGTGTAACAATATTAGTCAAGCGGAGGTTATTGCGATAGGCGACGGCGTTGTTGTGGATGCCGAGGAGCATCTCGATGTGGCAAACCTTTCTTTCGACCTCAGGGTCATTGTCATAGAGAAATGTGGCACGATTGGCAGACTTCGCAACATTGGCGTGGATGCCGCTAGGTCGGATACAATATATTTCGTCGACAGCGATTGCATAGTAGATGCTTGCGCGATAGACAGCGTGTTACAACTTGGCGACTGCGCTGTTGCTATTGGAAAAATCAACTTTTTTGGCAAAACCATTCTCTCAGACTTGGACGCACGCATTAGAAGCGTTCGGTACAGAAGTGGCCAGTTTGCCTACTGCCCGAATCTCGTGATCAGGAGACGACTATTTGAGGAATTGGGGAGATTTGATGAACGGTTTAGGTACGGAAGCGACGGTGAATTCGCATACAGAATCTCGATATCTGAGGTTAAAGTGGCTTACTGCCCGTCAATACTAATGCTACATGATTGCACCTCGCCAGCGTGGGACATAGTCCGCAAATGGGCAAAGTATGGCGAAGGCCGCTTCTACCGTAACCTAAAGCATCATCGAGCTCACACGGCATCAGACTACTTTCCCGGGCTTTTCGACCGCAAGATGGGAATCTCCTACAATATGGCGGTACTCGGCTGTAACCTCGCCCGTATCTATGGCTTCCTGCGTGCTTACTTAGCTGTGAATCGCGGGCGGGGCGTGCTCTGACATGAAGTGTCGGTTGTGCGCACCGGCATCGCGTAAGCGGCTACTCGTCGCCATTCCGTTGGCGGATTCGCGGCCTGGACTCACTGCTGAGGAGGTCCGCGTCCTACACTTGGTTTCGTAGATTGCGACACATTCTAGCGCGCCCTCGGCGTGAGCGCGGCCCCTCGCAAATGAGCGATTGTGGGGGAGTGGGGGACCCGCCAGTAAGGAGTCGTATTTACGTCTACGACATAATAGACGGGATCATCGCTGCAAACGGCGTCGATCGTGCCGAACTCAAGCTTCATGGCGCTGACCACCGAAGCCAGAGTTTTGAGCAGGGTCTCGTCGACATCTTGGGCTCCGTCAGAAGATATATAGCGCCCTGCTCGGAGCAGGAAGTTATGATCGTGTCGTGCCGAGTTGGTCGTCATCTTCTTGATCGGATGAGGGTTTATTGCCTCGACCAGGCAGAGGCGGTCTAACCAGACAAAGGCCCGGAACCATCGATTCTGGCGGTTTGAGACGAACCGCTCTATCTGCAATGCGGGGTCGCCAAGCCACCTTTTAGGAACTTCGGCCCATGTCGACACCCTGTAGTCTAAAGCATTTCGCACGACTTGAGAAACCGGCGGGAGGCCCAGACGGGCGCGCTGGTAGGGGGAGAGAGTGGCTTCAGGTTCTCCGCCGTGATTCAACGCAGTTTTGACAATGACTCGCGTCATCGGCGGGACATCTCCTGAGAGCGCGGTGGTAGGAAGGCCGAGTTGCTGACACAACCGTTGGATGAACGGCTTCGTTATGTCCTCAACTAGTTCGTTAATCGGCCGAATGCCTCGATCCCGTAGCGCGTGTATCAACTCCACGCGCTTCTCAGGAAATCGCGCCGTCTGACTACAATCGAGGTGGAATAGGAGGCTTCCACAATCGGGAGGCAGCCGCTGCAGAACGTCGCGGGACCGGTCGGCTAATTCCGCGCGAATCCTCACGCTGTCATGAAAAAGGTGCGCCGCAAGATAGCCCTCCCAGTCGTTCCACTCATACACGGCAAGCCTACCATGCGCTGTCTCAACCTCGACATTCATCCGACGATCTTCTCACGCTGTCTCAAGAGTCACGCCGCAAAGTGGGGATCTGACGCGTCACACTGCCCGAGCTCGAAGAGTTCCTTGGTCTTGGGATCCGACTAGGCGGTGTAGCCTAGGATTGGCATACCACGTAACCGATTGCACCGACTTCAGCGCAAGCCGAAAAGTAGGACATCAGCAGCCAGTAAAGCTGGACGAAGTGAGCGGAAGGCGCATGGCCGGCGGCCGCACTTTGAAATGCCGCCTCGACTTGCGACCGGCTAAGCGATGAGGTCACGATGAAGACCCGTTTCAATAGGTCGGGAGCGGTTCGAACGTCGTCGATCTTGAGCGTGATTTCGGCCCGGTTGCCGCCGCGTATCAGCCTTGCGATGGCCGTCTGGATCCCGTCGTTCCGATATTGTCCCTCCCACGATGTCAGCTTGGCTGGCATCACCGCTTCCGGAAGACTCATCCGGCCGAGATTTTTGATGGCTTGGCCAACAGAATCATGGAAGGCGGAGGCGCTCAGGGAGCGCCCGCCGTGCTTGGCGTGATAGAAGCTGATCATGGATGGGTTGGTCAGGGTGCTGATGCCGATGAAATCCGCCCATTCGTCTCCGAGATCGTCGCACACAAGCACGTCGGCATCATGGGCGATCTCATCGACAACGGCTCGAAAGACGGACTGGGGAGCGAAGGTGTCCTGGTTAGCGGCAAAGGCGCCCTTTTCGCTCGTCGCTGTTGCCAGGATCGGTGCGATCTGCAGATGGCGAAGAAAGTTTGCCCCTCCGTCCAAGAGAGCTTCGTCGCGATAGAGGCCGCCGTCGATGTAGGCCAATGCAAGGTCGCTGAAGAGGACGGTGAACAAATCCTCGCGATCGATGTAGCGGGCCAAGGGTTTGCGATCGGGGTCAGTGCCAATCGGGAGGGTACGATCTTCCACGAACACGCCTTGGGTCGCAGCAAGTTCGAATCCGGGCAACGAAATGCGTGTCTTCCCGACCCTCACCGCGCCTACCCTTTGGCCGGTCTCGGGATGGCGGATGCTAATTTCAGATCGTCCCACCTGAATGGGAAGACTTTCATCGAGTTCGCTTAGGATGGGTTCGATCTCGTTCTTGGTCAATTCGACGTATGCGCCGGCTTCTTCCCTGACGAAGCGGATGGTCGGGTCCTCCTCGAAAAGCAGGTCCGCGAGGCCCAGAACATCAACGGCCATGTACGTGGGACGCACGTTCCGCGGGATGGCGGCGAGCTCCAGAGGGCGGGCGAAATTCCGGATGAAAGGGGCGGCCACACCACCTCCCGTCCCGAGGAGATCGATGATTTCGCCGGCCCACTCGACAATTTCCTCGTATCCGGCCCGATCGGCCCTCGTTGAGATACGCCCGGTGCCTGGGGTCGCCGAGTAGTTTCCGTCCGGCCGGCGCACGCTATAGCCTTGTGGGACGTATCTGCTCGCGCTCGACGTCGCGACCGCGTTTTCCAGGTCGCGCGCCTCGAGGCTCTTCGACCGGAGAGCAAGCTTCGACGTGGACATATTTTTGAGACGAAGCTTCTCGAAAACTGCGTCGTGGCGAGCGACAGCTCGTTCAACCCGCTCGTTTCCGACTTTGTCGAGATAGGCGCTCTTGAAGAATGACGGCAGGTCGAGGCCTGCCTTCATGACCGCTATGAATTCGGCTTTCTCCACGACCAGCAGAAAGCCGAACACTCGTTCTACCGCGCCGGCGTTGCTATCCAGAAATGCTGGCGAACGCTCATATGAGAAACAGATAGCCGAGTATACGGAACCGTCGTGGGCCTCCCGATCAACGCGGAACAGGTTCTGGGACGGCGCGCGCGCCTCCGATCGAAGAGCGCGGAAGAGCCGATCGATGGCGACGTTGGTCACGCGCCTCTTGCGTGCATAAAAATATGCTGCACGGCCGATACATAGGTGCTCGATCATATTGGCCTTGGACGAGTCGGCTCAGCACAGATGGCAATACGACGACTCGGTGTAACGTGACTAGCCGTCGAGGGCAGTCTTAGCACAGGTCGCTTAGGCACCGGCCGTATTGAGGGAAGCGGGAGCCCGTGCTCTGCCGACAAGAAGAGGGTTGGGTGGAGCACCGGTGGGGAGTTGCCGCGCTTCGGGTGGTCAGCCCGCTGTCCTCGCCCGAAAACCTCCCATATTGCTTCCAGGCTTGCCCGTACTGATCGAAGAGTGCCGGGTGAGCTTTGCGCAAGGGAATGCCGAGTGATGCAGCGGATACAGGGCGGGAATGTTATAGCCAGCGCCTCGTTCCTGGGAGCGAGCTGCAAGTTCCTCCAAGTCGGGCGGAGAGAGGCACGTCGCTCTGAAGACGCTCTCGTTGTCTCACTGGACAACATGCAGGGGATAATCGAGGCGGCGAGCATCATGTGGGCCTCGGCGGACCAGCTGGACATGGCGGTGTGTGCCGCTGCCGCCAGAGATTTGGGAGATGTCTTCGCGCGCCTACCTTCGGCCCAGCCGCAAGGCTTAGTTCTGGAGGAGCGTCATCTGGACGATCTGATTGGCGGCCTGGACTACCTTCTCCGGACCTTCCGGGATGAGATCGAGGCCCGATCCCTGTTCGTGATGAGCGGCCGCAATGTGGCTCTATTTGACCAAGCCGAGCCTCTCTTCGGTGCAGCCGTCGACGATGCTTTCCCCTCGAGCAGTTTCGACATTTCGGAAGCGGGAAAGTGCCTGGCCTGCGGCCGATGGACGGCCGCGGTGACGCACTTGATGCGAGCACTTGAAGCGCCTCTAGCTGTTTTGGCCGAGCGCGTTGGCGTCCCTGGCGGGGTGAACTGGAACAAGCAGCTGAACGAGATTGAGAGCCGTCTCCGGCTAGTTTCGAAGAGCAAGGATGGGCCGGATGAGGAGCAGTGGGCGGCCGAGGCGGCATCGCATTTTCGGGCGATCAAGAATGGTTGGCGCAATCGCGCCATGCACGGGCAGGAGACCTACGACGAGGAGCGTGCGACGCAGATTTATGAGGCAGTTCGAGCGCTGTTGAGGCATCTTGCCAACCGCTTGGCGGAGTGAGGGCGCTCGCGGTTACGGGAGCAGAATCTTTTTCTGGACGCCCCTTTAACCACGTTTTTGGTCCCTATATGTCCTCCCCCGGTTTTGGGGAGGAGGGGGACAAGAATGGTTCCGAATACGCGTTTTATTGAGCTGCTGGCGGATATTGAACCGAGCCGACCACGAAGTCTTGCGCCTCGGCGGCGCATACCGGCACTCGCGAGCATCTGCGTTGCCAGGCGAAGTTCCCGACAAATATGTGAGGAGCTTCCTGTCCGGGAGCTACTGTCGCGACACCTCGATTCGGCCGCGGACCGTCGAAGGCGGCCACGAGCGGGCCGACGTCGACATCATCGTAGTTGCGAACTTCACCCGGAACGACCACCCCGACGGGCCTTGGAGGACGGGGGCAATGGATATGAGGTTGAGCGCATCAACAAGCGCTCCGTCCGCGTCGAGACGGGCAAGGCCGACATGGACATCGTTCCCGTCATCGAGAGTGGCGATGGCTTCCTGATCGCCGATCGCGATAGTGCGGCGTCTCCCGATTGGACGGGGCGGGGATGGCGTACCCTGCGAGTCGATTTGCGGATGACTGCGGGCCGTTCTGTCTGTCTGTGGGAACACGACGGGCCGGTGTTAGGTTGTTGACAGGTTGGACGAGGAGCTGGATCGATGGCGAGAGACACTCATAGGGTGATGCCGCACGAAGACGGGTGGCAGGTGAAGCGCGACGGCGGAAAGCGCGCTAGCCACGTAGAGGGCACCAAGGCGGAGGCCGAGAAGATCGCGCGCCAGATCAGTCGTAATCAGGAAACCGAGCTTCAGATACACCGCAAGGACATGACGATTCAGCGCTCCGATAGCCACGGCAACGATCCGAATCCGCCGAAGGACAAAGCATAGCCGCGTCGACCGCGGGCCGAATGAACGGGCCTAGGTGTGATTTTCGTCAGGGGCGGTCGTTTAGGAGGCGTGTCATTTGGTCGAACGCTGTCTGTGAGAGACTTACGATCGCGCGACTCGCATCGGCGCCGGAATTGAACCGCTCCACCAGCCCTTGTTCCTCCAGGATGACGAGCCAGCGTGCTGTATCCTGCGTCGACACGGACGCGGCCATCGAGGCACTCATGACGGAGACGAGGCGCGGGTCACTGGCCGCGATGTAGAGGTCGAGGAGCAGGTCCCATGCGGGTTCCCCAAAGAGGGCCGGGCCGAATTGCTGGTCGCGCATACGGCGGAGGCGAAAGTGGCGGCGAGCTTCTTCGACCGCGGCGGCGGGGACATCGGTAAGTCCAGGCATGCGAGCATCCTGCGTGAAAGGTCCGTTTGGATTATACAAATCCGTACACCTGTCGAGTTAAAATCATCGCTAATACGATAATAGGATATGGGCGATAGCAAGTTCGCATCGCGTCTATCGGGCGCCGCTCTGGCCAGCCAAGCAGGGTCTTGCGTTAGCGTAACCGCTCATGGTCGGTCTCCTGCGAGAATGCTTTCGCCATCCCGCAGCGGCCTTTTGGGGGCGGGAGCTTCAGCAGGCCCCTTCGGGTCAGCTGGCGCCGCCTCCGCGTCCTCTAGTCAGCAGCGTGCAAGGCCAGTGCCTGGTTCTGTGAAGCTGCTTGGCAGCCTAGAACGGCCGTCACTCGCGTAAAATCGTTCGGCGATGGCGAAGCACAGGTCTTACCCCTACCCATTGATTAGTGATCTTCCGCCTTCATCCGCTGCTCGCATACCATCCTGACGGCGTTTTGCAGCTCGGTGACGTGCTCGCCGAGCCACTTCAGTTCCTCCTTTGTGATCCGGTACTCCGGTGAGTAGCGCGCGTTCACATAGGCCAGACGTAAGAGCTCGAAGCAGCGGCGTTCGAATTTCCCATCTCGCGGCCATGCAGCCACCAGCGCTGGTGCAATCTGCTCTGCCTGCGAGCGAAGGAAGTTCAGTTTGTGGGATTTCGGGCTGTAGAGAGTCAGCACTAGGAGGGTGCAGTGATACAGCTGCTCCGTTGCCTGATGCAGCTCAAAGGCGGCTTTGCGGCGCCAATGGTCATCATCTCCCTCACCACGCTGCAATTCAAAGGTACGAATTGACCGCTCGGCAGTGGAGAACCAGCGCTCAAAATGACCCTTGGCCTCAGCGCGTGCCTCCGCCTGCGGAAGCTCTCTGGGCGCTGCAAATGAGAATCCCTCCGCGTTGTACAGCGCAATTCCCTGTCTCACGATATCGATGAAGAATGGCCGCCCCTTCTCAAGCTGCTGGTTTACGTCCCTCAGGCTGTGAACGATGAAGCTGACCGGCGCGCTCAGCGTCTGGGCAATGCTCGTCTCTCGCATCAACCGGTCCTCGGCCGCCGACCAATAGTCTACAACGTCGGTTAGGCGCTCTTCGTTGACCACTACGAGAATGTCATAATCCGACACATAGCCGCCGGCGTGATCTTCGACCCAGTCCCCCCTCGCGTACGATCCATAGAGAACAAGCTTCAGGATCCGTCCCTGCTTCTTCCAAGGTTGTGTTGCGTTCTTCAGCGCGGCCTCAAATTCTTCGAACAGCACACGTGTGACGTGCTGAAGCTCACGCTGCTTCGAAACGGGGAGATGGTCGAGTTCGGTACGCATCCGGGCGTCCTAGCGGGCTAGCCGCTCAAAGCACAGCTTTGCCAGACGCTGGCCTCATCCGGTCGGGGGATACCGTTGGGAGGCGGCGTTGCGCGGGGTGCACCAAGCCTGACGGAGCACGGTGAAGCTGCCCCTTTAGGTAGGGCCATGTCTCCCATTAGTCGCCGCTATCGGTGTGGCTCCGGTTGATAGGCGACATGTTCGACGATTTTTGTAACGTCGCGCCGCGAACCGTAGATGCCGATTAGGATCCCATTTTCTTCTTCGATTGAGGAAATCCGCGATAATCGCAATTTCTTGTTGGCGGCGGGAGCGAGCCGGTAGGTCCGACCATTGACGCGGCAGTACAGATCCTTGGAGCGGTTGATGGGAGTCCATTTGCAATCGGCGCCCGAAAGAAATCTCTGCTCGAGGGCCTGGCGCGCCTCTTCTTGCTGCCGCCGATAGCGGTCATGGAGTTCGTGCTGCAGTCGCTCCTCCTCGCGCTCGACATGCTCCTGTAAGGCGCCGACGATGGCAGGGAGATCGGTGCCCTCGGCCTTTTCCCTTTCGTAGATTGCCAGGCAGTCTTCTCGGAGTTCTTCGTTCGGATAATGTGCATAGGGCTCCTCATGGAAGGCCCGCAGCCGTTGCGCGACATCAGTCGAAGTGAGCCTCGGCCCGTCCATTCGGTTGAGGCAATCGCGGAGGTCCTCGATCGGTATCCAGCATCCAGCCGCGGCTTTGCACAAAGCCTCGCGCTCTCCCTCCCATTTCGCCCAAAGGGCGGTCCTGCGGTCGAGCCGGCGAATAATGTCGCGGGCGAGTTTATCGACTGCCCAGCCGTCCCGAATGTGCTTTAGCGACGGACTTTTTAGATGTTCAAAGATCTGTCTCCGCACGATCTCTACGCGGTCATCCTCCACAACGCTTTCCTCTTCGAATTCTTGCCTTGCAGCTGTACCTCATGCGCAGATGGATGCCACAGATGCGGCCCGCCTCCGCAGGGACGTGGGCGTCGCCGGCTGGGATCCCGTCGCGTCCACTCACCAACGACATTTCTGTGGGTAACTCCTGCGTCAGGGCTAGTCTCAAGAAGCAGTAGTTCTATCTTTGATCCGGGAAAGGATCTCGGAGTTTTTATGGCTCAACCGGACCTGTTCGCGCCTGCGGAGGAATTGGAGCTGCCTCAGCTGCTTTATGGCCCAGTACGCAGTACCATCGGGGTCATTCAGTGTGTGTTGCGCCCACCCAGGACCGTACCCGCAAGGCCCGCTGGCGAAACGAATGTTTCGCCCCGTATCAAGGAGCCGCTGTTTGCGCTTCCGGATGGTGAGAAAATCGTCGTTACTTCTCGCAAGAGTGCGACGCGACCGGCCGATGTGGATGGGCTGCTGTGGCGAGACGACAACGGGAAGCTGGCTTGGCTCAGCCATCGCGAAATCGACGATCTCGAGAAGTCCGCCGAGGCAAACGGATGGCCCACGGTTGTTGCTGATCGAGCTCGCCAATGGAATGGCAAGGTCGCCTTTCGAGCCGAGCACCCGAACGACGATGGCAAGGTGGAGGAAAACGAGCGTGGGTTGCGGCCGCCACAGCTGGGGGCGCTCCACGCAATCGGTGCGCACTGGAGCATCTACAATCAAGCGGGAACGGTCGTCATGCCGACCGGGACCGGAAAAACGGAAACAATGCTGGCCGCGTTAGCGGCATATGTGCGACAGCCAATGCTTGTCGTCGTGCCCTCCGACGCGCTTCGCTCGCAGACGGCACGGAAGTTTCTCACATTTGGGCTCTTACGTTGGCTAAAGGTGCTTGCGCCCGACGCTGCCAACCCCATCGTGGGGATGGTAACCAAGGTTCCCAAAACCGCCGCTGATTTGACGCTGTTCGACCGCTGCAACGTCATCATCGGAACGATGGATTCCTTGGCGGACGCGGCGGCCGAGCCGCTCTGGCCGGAAATCGTTGCCCGCGTCGGCGTGCTGGTGATTGACGAAGCGCACCATATCGGTGCCGCCCGCTGGTCCCGCTTTCGGGAAGCTTTTGCGACCAAGCCAATCCTGCAATTCACGGCAACGCCTTTCCGTCGAGACGGCCAGCTTGTCGACGGCCAGGTCATCTACAACTACCCTCTTCGCCGGGCGCAGGCGGATGGCTACTTTAAGCCGATCAGTTTTGAGCCGGTCTATGAGCCGATCCCGGCGAATGCCGATCAGGCGATTGCGGAAGCAGCAGTTTCGCGGCTGCGCGAGGACGTTGCTAAGGGCCTGAACCATCTGATGATGGCCCGCTGTTCCAGTATCGAGCGGGCGCGTGATGTCCACGCCATCTACCAGGCTCTCGCTCCGGACTTCGCTCCGATGCTGGTCCATTCCAAGCTGACCGACGCGCGCGATCGCGTGGCCGATCTGAGGGAGGGCCGAAGCAGAATCGTTGTGTGCGTCAATATGCTTGGTGAAGGCTTCGATCTGCCAGAGTTGAAGGTGGCAGCGGTCCATGACCTCCACAAAAGCTTGACGATCCTCCTTCAATTCACCGGGCGGTTTACGCGCAGCGCTCCCGCGAACATCGGGAATGCCACGGTCATCGCCAATGTCGCCGAAGCCAATGTCTCTGCCGCGCTGGAGCGTCTCTACAGTGAGGACGCGGATTGGAACGAGCTGTTAAGCGAGATGAGCTCGGAAGCGGCCCAGGAGCATGCCAAGCTAGTGAAGTTCCTGAATGAGGCACAGAGGCTCGATACCGGACCGGCGGATGACGACACGCCCATCTCGCACAAGCTACTCAAGCCGACGCTAAGCACGCTTTTCTACAGTGCCGATAAGTTCACGCCGAAGAGCTTTCACGAGGGCCTTCCCGCTTCTTTCGTACCCTACCGCGTTTGGCTCCACACTCCTTCAGATACGCTCTTCTTCGTTACTCGCTCCGAACCTTCGGTGAAGTGGAGTCGCTCCAAGGCGGTCAAGGACCGGACCTGGACGCTTTTCATCCTCCACTATGATGCTCCGCGGGGTCTGCTCTACCTCTCCTCCACCGATCACGACTCCGCCTTTGTGGAGTTGGCCAAGGCGGTCGGCGCCACGAAGATCCTCAATGGTGACGTGATTTTCCGCGCCATGGGTCGAATCACCCGCCTGATCTTTCAGAATCTCGGCGTGAAGAAGCATGGCCGGCGCAACCTGTCCTATGCTTCCTATACCGGCGCCGAGGTGGTCGGCGCACTGAGTCAGGCCGAGAAGAGCGGATCGCTCAAGGCGCTACTAAGCGGCATTGGTTGGGAAGGCGGAAAGCAAATCACCGTCGGCTGCTCGGCTAAGGGCCGCGTATGGTCTCGCGAACAGGGTCCGGTGCCGCGCTTCACGGAGTGGTGCGAAGCCGTCGGCGATAAGATTGTCGATGCCTCGATCGATACGTCCAAGCTGATCGACAACGTCCTTCTCCCGACGGTGGTCGATCAATTGCCAAGCGCGGAGCTGCTGAGCATCGAATGGCCGGTCGAGATCCTGCGGCAGGCTGAGGAGCGGGTTGAGTTCAGCGACGGAGCCCGCAAGCGGTCGCAAACCACGTTCGAGCTCGTTATCACGGCGGTCGACAGACCGGCCAACGCGATCGATTTCGAATTGGTTGAGGCCAGGACCGGTTCCTGGGGGACATTCCGCTTTGCCCTCGGTGGTCCGGAGGAATTTAAGGTCACTCAGGCAGCTGGGAACGTCCTCTCCGTCACTATCGGCAAGCTCAATCAGCGTCTTGATGAGTATTTTTCAGACTACCCCCCACTGTTCCGTTTCGTCGACCTTTCCGAGCTCGATGCGAACCTGCACATCGTTCCGCAGACGCCTTATGACCTGACCATTGACGATGAACGCTTTGAGGTTTGGCCATGGAGAGGCGTGGATCATCAAAAAGAATCGATGTGGAAGGGCGGCGCCTACCGGGAAGATTCGATCCAGTGGCACGTCGCACAGCAATTCCTCGCTGAAGATTACGACGTTGTTTTTGATGATGACGACGCTGGAGAAGCGGCCGACCTGGTGTGCATTAAGGTCGAAGAGGATGCCCTGCGCTTGGCGCTGGTGCACTGCAAATTCTCGGGCGGAGCATCCCCCGGCGAGCGAGTGGCTGATGTGGTCGAGGTAGCCTCGCAGGCAATTCGCTCTGCGCGGTGGATCGGTAAATTCCCTCAGCTGGCGCAGCACCTCAAGGCTAGGAACGAAGCGCTCAAAGAGGCTGGACGTCCGACGCGCTTCCTCCGAGGCGACGCATCCGATCTGAACAAGCTGGTCAAACTGAACCGGTTCCGTCCGATCCGAACCGAAATTATCCTCGCGCAACCCGGCCTATCGAAAGCCAAGCGCACGAGGGCTCAATCGATGGTTCTCGGGGCTGCCCTTACTTACGTCAAAGAGACGGTCGGGGTAGATTTGACGGTACTCTGTAGCGATTGAACGGACTACCGTCATTTATGCGCACGTGGACGACGTCAGACTCAATCCTGCGCTGAAAGAACCGTAACTTCCCGCGGCCCTTACTTGGGAGGCAAAGCGAAATCATCCGACGCCCATAAGGCGCTGTAGATCGGCCGCTCAGCGCCTGGTGCGGTCGCTATAACCCCAATTCGAGCCACGTGAAAAATGCGCTTCGTTCTTTAGGATGGCGTTTCGCGGCGCCCTAGGCAAGATGTCGTCGCTGGGGAGATTATATGGGACTTACAGACGACGTGGAGCAATCCGTTCTTAAGCTAGTCACGGACGCGCCGCGCTCGTCTGATTCGGAAGCCCGCGCGGATCCAGCTTGGAAGCTGACCAAGACCTTGCAAGACCAGCTGCGAAACGCTGTCGATGCCGCGCTGTCTGGTCTCCTAACCTACGAGAGCCTCCGGAATGTCAGCGAGGTCATCGGGGGCGAGTATGGCGACCGCGTCATATTCGAACTCGTGCAGAACGCGCACGATGCCCATGAGGATGGCGAGGAAGGCGCCATCCTCCTCAAGCTCGTAATCGACGGGGCGGAGAATGCGGACCTCTTCATCGCCAACATGGGCAAGGGCTTCAGCTGGGAGAACGTGAATGCGATCCGCAATATCGGCGTCTCGAGCAAGTCAGTCGGGGAGGGGATCGGCAACAAGGGCTTAGGCTTCCGCAGCGTCGAGACGCTGACTGAGGATCCCCGCATCTACTCGCAGCAACTGGCGCGGCCAGCCGAGGCATTCGACGGTTACTGCTTTCGGTTCGCGGGGCGCGAAGAGGTCCGGCGCGAAACGGCGCTCATCGCCGATGCCACAATCGCGGACCGCGTAGCAACGGTGCTCCCGAGGTACCTCGCCGCCGTCCCCCTGACCACGCAGCCGGAGGAAATCAGGCGGTTTGCGAAGGACGGCTTCGCAACCGTCGTGCATCTGCCGCTCCGTAGCCGCAACGCAGTCTCTGTCGCGCGCGAGCAGGCCAATGCCCTCGCTGATATCGAGGTGCCGCTGCTACTCTTCCTGGACCGCTTAGCTCGAGTGACGATCGAGATACACGAAGCGGGCAAGGTGAAGAGGAAGACCCTCACCCGCAAGGTCTTGGATCGACCGGAGCCGGCCACAGACACTGTGGTTGACTACGAGATCGTCGGCGTTGGTCCGGGAACCCGACGCTACCTGATCGCTCGCCGCGCGGTCGACCGCGTCCGGCTGCTGGAGGCGATCGAGGCGAGCATAGCAAAGGAGCCGCAGCTCGCGCGATGGCGCGACTGGCAGGGTGAGCCGCGGGTCGCGGTCGCCGTGTCTTTGTCTAACAGCGACATCGAGGGTGGCCGCACCTATAACTTCCTCCCGATGGCAGCTGAAGTGCCGTCACCGATACGTGGCCACGTCGATGCTCCGTTTTACGCATCGATCGATCGCAGGCGCGCGAACTTCGACCTGCCGCTCAACTCGTTCCTCCTCGACGAGTTGGCGGAGACTGCGGTCAGGGCGGCTGCCGAACTCAAGCCGATATCGTCCAAGATCGGGCGTAACGCTATCTTCGACCTCGCCGCCTGGTCGCCTGACGACGTCCTGCGCCTGCACCGCGCGTCGCTTCGTGCGGGCCTTGATTGGCGGGACCGCAACGTCGTGCCGGCCGCAGGTGGTCAAGACTGCTGGACCACCTTTCGGGCTGCCTACATCTGGCAGGAGCAGGGCTACAAACTGCTGCGGGTCCGGCGCCTCATTAAGGCGGGCATCAAGGATCTCGCCGATTCGAGCCTGGAGAGCCAGCGCCTCGACAGGCTCCATCGGATGCTGGCGGTCGTGAACATATGCTCGCTGCCGGAGGAGTGGGAACTCGCGGAGTGGATCGAGGCCGTCGCGAGCTCGCTGGAACTGGACGGCTCACCTCTTCGGACATGGGCAACACTGTATGAGGAGAGCAGGAAGGCCTTGCCGAGCGTCAATGCGCTCCGGAACCTGGCCAATAAGGCAATCCTCAAGACCCGCGACGGCACGGTGCACAAGGCGATGACCTCCGACGGCCGCTCGCCCGTGTTCATTCGTGATGCAATTGGGACGCGGGACAAGGACCGGGCGCCGCTGCCACCCTCGTCCCTTTCTAGCAAATTCGCGATCCTCGATGATGGCATTGCTATGTCGCCCGAGGTTACCTCCGACTTCCTGAAGGCTGGCCTGCTGCGCCGCTATGATGCATTGCAGGTCCTCCAGAGCGTCCAGTCAACTTTCGGCGACAAGCCTGCCCCAAAGCGTCGCGAAGCGGCGCTGCGATGGGCCTTCGACGTCTGGCGAGCAGAGGGGCCGAAGTCAGAGAAAATTCTCAAAACGGTTGATCTGCACGTAGAGACCCGGGGAGGATGGCAACGGGCCAGTTCGGCACGATTCTCGGAAGGCTGGACCTCTGAGGGGCGGAAGCTCTCGACCTACCTTTCGGAGGCAGCGCTGATCTCGCCCGACTGCGCGCGGGCGGCGAACCTGCTGCTGTTACCGGAGCCGAAGTGGGCTCCTAAGTCGGACGGTGCCCGCAAGCAGTGGACGGACTTCCTGCGCGCCGCGGGTGTCCGTGACGGCTTGCCGCTGCTGGCAGACGAGGACGTGCCACAGAGTGGCACTCCGATCTACACTTGGAACTCGTTCCGCAGCACGCAAGCGGCGAAGTTGGGACGCTCGTCCGCCTGGGTCGCGTCCAATTCGAAGGCCTATTTGCCCAACCCGTACACGGAATACTCCCGCCGGGGCGATCTCTGGCGCGTCCCTGGTCAGGTGGAGCACACTCAGCTGCCCCCGGAGGCCCGGCAGCGCCTCGCGGAGTTGATCCTGATCCTGCTCGCGCACGAGGATCAGCACTGGTTGCACTGGAAGCTCGGCAGATACGAGCGGTGGGGCACCGACCAGAACGAATGCGTGCTCTACACACCCGCCGCCATCTTCATCGCCGGCGCACCGTGGATGCCCATCGACGGAGAAGCGGACCGATTCGAACGCCCCTCCCGACTGTGGTGGAGTTCTGACCGCAGGCAGCGACCGCCACGCTACGTCGACCGTCCGCGTGAACGGCTCGCCGAGTTGATCGAAGAAGAGAAGCACCTCTCGGCGGCCATGTTCTCGGCACCGGTCTCGCTGCGCGATTGGTCAAGGAGCGAGGAGGTAGTGCGGAGGCTGGCCGACCTTGCCCGCGCCGCAATGGGCCTTGAGCCTCGTGACCGCGTCGCGTTTCGCAAGGCCTATCAGGCCGTCTGGGCCGACGTCTGCGGGTCGGAGCTACCGCTGCCTGCGGACCTTCCCCTGGCGGTCGTCACGTCCACGGGCCCAACGACTCTTAATGGAAATGTGGATGACAAGCCGCGTGTGTTCGTCACCGGAGATCCACTGCAGGCGGAAACTAAGGCCGTGATCGCCGCGGGCCAGCCTGTGCTCGAACTGGCGGAGGCGGAACAGGTGGGTCCTGCGCTCGAGCGACTTGCTGCGAGTGGCGGCTTCGATGCGCTCAGCATAGATCCGCACCAGGTCGGCGTACTCGTCGACGGGGAGCCGATGGTGGTTTCTCTGACTGACCCCCTCCTCGTCGGAGACGGCCTCGACTGGCTGCCGGAAGCCGCTGTCCTCGCGAACGAGGTGCTTGGCCAAGCCCTCGAGCGGCAGATTTCGAGCGCAGCAGTTGACCAGCGGCTCAGGCGTGTCCGGCTGCGCCGGTGCGGAACGATCAAGCTGTCAGTCGCCGGCGCCGCTGTCGAGGAGGTGCTACCGTTCTACGCGCTGCCGGACGACGAGCTACCAACTCTCGTTGTCGGCGATAATCAGGAAATTACTTGGTCGGTGCTCGCCGATGCCGCGCCGGCGTTGTCGACGCTGCTCGACCGGCGCATGCGTTCGCTCGAAACTCTTCTGCTGCGACTTGCTGCACGCGGCGTGTCGCCCGACCCCAGGCACCGGCCGAGCGACGAGGCGCTCGCGCGGGCGCTAGGATGCAAGGTTGAACTCGTTCACGAGCACTCGCTGGCGCTCCGGACCGACGGCAGCTTCCTCGTCGGGCGACTGCTGCCGGTTGTCGCTTGCCTCACCGACCTCGAAACGGCGCTATCGATCGGTGAAAAGCTGGGCGATTCCGCCCTGCGTTCACATGTGGTGGAGGCACTTGCGACGATCGTCGACAGGCTCCCGCTCGCCCCGTCCGCCCTGCTTGACCAACTCGCGCGGCCCGATCTCGCCGAGGTACGCCGAGCGCTCCACCTCGACTACGGCCGTCTCAACGAGATGCTCATTGCTCTCGGTGAACGTCCGCTATCGAACGAGGGGGAATTGCGACGGCTGTTCGATACTTGGAAGGATGAACTCGCAGGCCACGCCGTGGAGAGGCTCCGTCGATACTTCATGTCGGACTTCGAGCGCGGCCTTCCGCTGGACCGATACGTGATGCTCCGGTCGCTGGAATTCCTTGAGTTTCAGTCAAGCTGGGTCCTCGACCGCGAGCAACTAGATAGGAGCGACGTACAGTCGCTCCTCGATGCACGGCTCGACGAACTCGTCGGCGAGGACGTTCCGCGCGAGTTGGAGCCCCAACACCAGGTTCGTCACGCCTCAAAGCGGAGGCTCCAGCGCTTCATTGACGACGCCGCGCCAGTAATGGGCGCTTGGTGCTTTCGGAACGACCAGACCAATCCATGGGCCGACGGTTCACTCCGGGTGCTCAAGATAGTTGATCAAGGCGGTCTGCTAGACTTCGCCACCGTGGAGTCCGGCAAGGAAATCGCTACGCTCGTCCGGGCGAACTGCTGGCCCAAGGACATGCCTCACACAGTTGACCCGTCAGCACTGGGTCTCGACCCGGACGACCTCCACGGCGAGAAGCGACGCGAGCAGGATCGCCGGCAGCAAGCAGAAATTGACCGGCGGACGATCAAGTTCGCCGACGTTCCACTAGACACCCGGGCGAAGGAGTTCGCTCAACGCCTGACGGAGTTAGCGGATGCAAAGATGACTGATGGGGGCTGGCTGACCCGCTCGCGGCGCAAATTCAGTCTGGTAGAACAGCTGCAGTCAGATCCACGCCGCGGTGGGCCCGGCGGTAAGGGGGGCAAGCGCCGGCGTCTCGAGCGGGTCACGGATGACGTGAAGTCGGCAATGGGCTTCGCGAGCGAGTATCTGGCTCACAGATTTCTCCAGCATAAGCACAGGGATCGATACAGCGATCGGTGCTGGGTGTCCGAGAACCGGAGTCTCCTGGAGATCGACTGGGAGGGCGACGACAAACTCGGCTTCGACTTTAGGGTTCAGACAGTCGAGGTTGACTGGCGCTACGAGGTGAAGTCGAACCTCGATGACGCATTCGAGTTCGAGTTCACGCAGAACGAGATGCGCATTGCCGCCGAATGTGCGGCGGACACGACCCGACGCTACAGGATTCTCTACGTGCCTTTCGTGTTCGATCCGACGCGGTGGCGCGTGATGGAGCTGCCGAACCCGATGAGCGCGAAGGGACGCAGTTTTTTCAAAGCGCTGGGCACCGGCGCGACGCGACTCAAGTTCGAAACGTCATGATTGCGGCGATTGCGCTCTTAGGGGCAGGGGCCCGGGGACCTAGTGGGGCGGTTACCCGCTGCGGCGGTCGGACGTGAGGGCGTTCAAGTTCAGGGGTGAAACGAACCCGGAGTTCGTCACGGACATCTTGCAGAACAATCGGCTCCATTGCGCCAGCTGGCACGACCTCAACGACCCGATGGAGGGAACCTACGACACGCTCATCGTCGACCCGTCCAAGCGGTCGGCTGCGCTGCAGGCAATCCGCGAACATAAAGGCAAACTCCGAGTGTGCTCGCTGTCCGACACCTACAAGTCGCACGCGATGTGGGCATACTATGCGTCCGATTTTAAGGGCGTCGCGATTGAGATCGACTTCCCAACGGGCTGCTCAAGCGAATCGACTATGCGTCCGGTGCCCGGATTCAGAAGTGGGCGCGGGACGCGAACCCTTACCAGCTTGCGCTGGACATCCTCACGAAGAAGTACAGCGACTGGGCGCGGGAACGGGAGCTGCGGCTCCTGGTCTCCGACACATTCTACAACCTGCCTGGGGGCGCGATCAGGCGCATCATACTTGGTTCGCGGATTTCCGCCGCCTTCGAGCAAGCGATACGCGATGTCGCCGGTGAAGTTCCCGTTTATCGGCTTCGGATCAGGTCAGGTGAACTGAAGGCTGAGTAGCGCGCGGAGAGGCAATTGGTGGCGTCACTTGGTGAATACCGCCAATCGCGGTGCTAAATCGGATTGCCTTCCAATCGCGTGCGTGGGCTACGGGAACTTAGGGGGACAGATGTTTCGGCTGGTTAGCGACGGGTGGGATGAGGTGGTCCTCGATGCTAGGCGGCGGAGCCCCGACGGGCTTCGCATCGTGTGCCCGTTCATCAAGGAGCGAGCGATCTCGCGCATCCTCGACGCAGGCGCTGGTGACGTCGAAGTGATCACGCGCTTTGACCTCAGGTGCTATTATGAGGGTGTCAGCGACCTTGAAGCTCTCGCGGCCCTACTAGAGACTGGTGCCCGGGTCCGGGGCATAAAGGGGCTTCATTCGAAAGTATATCTATTCGACGATGCCACCGCGATCGGCACCAGTGCGAACCTCACGGATGCCGGCATGCTCCGCAATCACGAATTTGGATTCATTTCGGATGAGGCTGAGGTGCTCGCGGCCTGCCGCACCTATTTCGACCGCCTGTGGCCCAAGGCTGGGCCCGATCTCACGAGAGAACGGCTCGCCGAATGGCGCGACGTGATCGCGGCTGCCCGGCGCCAAGGCGGGGGAGGTGCAAGACCCAAGCTTCCGGACCACGGCGCTAAGGGCGCCGGCGGCCCACTCGTCGCACCCGGGTCGCGCAGGAAGAATGAATATGCGAACCAGGCATTCCTCAAATTCATGGGGACAGCCGGCGAACGTGCGCCCCTCAACCTTAGAATCGCTGACATGGTCGCAGAATCCGGCTGCGCCTGGGCTTGCACCTATCCTACCGCTCGGCGGCCGCGGCAGATCGAGGACGGGGACAGACTGTACATGGCCAGGATCGCCGCGCCCGACGACATCCTAATCTTCGGCTATGCAACCGGCTGGCGCCACCGTGACGACGAAGACGTGGCGACTAAGAAGGAGATCGACGCACGGCCATGGAAGTCGCGCTACAAGAATTACATTCGCGTGCATGACGCTCACTTCGTCGACGCGGAGCTTCGCGTTGGCATATCGATGGCCGAGATGCTGAACACGCTCGGCGCGGACGCGTGGCGGTCGACCCAGGAGAATGCCCGCGCCGGACACGGTAACACTGACCCGTTCGCCTCCTATCTGCGCAAACCAGGTATGCAGCTTACGGATATCTCCCGGGCGTGGATCGATCGGCGGCTGCAAGGGCTGTTGCGCACCTACGGTGAGGTCGACCTCACCGCGCGCCGCTTCAGGGGGCCGCGTTAGCAGTTCATCGTCGGCTGTAGCTTGTCGGTCGGCGGGTCAGGCCTGAATGTCGGCGCCTCGATGCGTTAGGCGGTCGAAAGAGACGCGCGATGTTAGTCAGCAACAATCTGGCGAGGCAGCAGGGTCGAACCTGTAAGAAGCCGGGGGTTCTTGCTCGACCTGCCCAATCGACCCGCCTTTGAATTACGTTTGCGGCGTGGCGCCCCCACATGCCCTAGTAAGAAAAGCGCAGAGTTCACGAACTGCCTCCGGGCAGGCGGTATAGGTGACGACGCGGCCCTTCTTCGACGAAGTGACGAGGCCGGCCCTAGATAGGATTGCCAGGTGCGCGGACATCGTATTCGCAGGAGTGTTTGACTTAGCGGCTATCTCACCTGCGGAGAGGCCCTCTGGCTGCTGCTCGGCCAAAATAGTGAAGACGTTCAGGCGGGTCGCCTGGGCGAGAGCGCTCATTATCTGCATAGCTGTCATCTTTTCCATCCCTCTAGAATAATCGAACTAGGGGTGTCGTCAATTCGCCGTGGCCGTTTTTTGCCCCATTTTGACTCATATAACATTCTATAGTTCTAGAACCATTGAAACATAATCGGCATCCGATTATGTGAGTGTCAGCCGTGCTGCTCTCGTTGCCAAGCACGCGGACTTAGGAACCACAGGCAGCGATGGAGTTCGCTATGGATGCGATGACCATTTCTCGAACGGCGCCTGCGCAGGCTGCGAAGGCTTGCCCCGGCGATCCGCTGGACGCTGATTCTCCATTCGACGACGTTGTAATCACCACCAGCCGAGCCTTGTGCCGGCTTGCGGTGATTGCGGCAGAGACGGGTGCCCGCTTTCAGCGAGAGGCCGAACCACACGATCCGATGGCCTGGCTACTGGCCCCACGGCGGATGTTCGCCGGCTCGACGGCGCTGGAAGCATGTCTTGAGCGCGAGCACTTTATGCGGGCCCTACTGCTGCATGGCTTATCGCTTGGACTCGATGCCGCCCCCGAGGAGATCGACGACCTCATAGACGACCCCAATGAAGTTCGTGTTGTCGGCCAGCGTCGCCGAGGCACCTCGAGAGCAGCCGCACGATCAAGGCTCTACACGGCAACCGTGCTTCGCTCGACTTCCGGAACCATGCTTCAGGCGTTTCATGCCTCGGTCGCGTCCTCGGTGGAAGAGTTTCGGGGCAGGCTTGAAGAAGAGTTTGGTTCAGCCGCTGCTGAACGTGCGGAGATCCGCGTCGGCCTTGATCCTGCAGCGCCTATCGTTCTCGCCCTGGTGCCGGCACCCGTCGCCAAGGTGCTTCGGAAGGTCGAGCGGGAGAGTGCGGCGCCGGCTTACGGCAACTTCGCAGTGACAATCGAGCAACGTCTCGAAGCTCGAGGTCGTCACCTCACCAGAAGATCACCTCACCAGAACAGATGCCCCCGCGCTCCCGTCCCGGACGGTGATGCGAGCGCGGGGGGTAGGGAGCTTGCGCCATGAGCAATGGAAAACCCAATGGATATGTCCCGCCATCAGGTGCGGACGACAGTCGGATTTTGCGCCGGGTCGATGTCTGCGAGGGGGCGACCGGCGAAGGAAATCAAGCGGACGCACCATTCGTCGGGATCGCAATCGATGTTGAGACGACGGGACTGGATCACACTTCCGATCGTATCATTGAGCTCGCGCTGAGGCGCTTTCGGTACGACCGTAACGGCGTCATCACGAACATCGATATTCCATATAGCTGGCTTGAAGATCCTGGGAGAGCCATTCCCCCGGAAATATCGCGGCTGACGGGCCTCACTGAAGCTGATCTGAAGGGCCAATCGATAGAGGATGATGACGCGCTACGCCTTCTGGGCACCGGCACGCTGATCATCGCGCACCATTGCCGGTTCGATCGCCCTTGGGTCGAGAAACGGCTTCCCGGTGCAGCAGGTCTTGCCTGGGCGTGCTCAATGGAGGGGATCGACTGGCGAGCCAGGGGTCTTGAAGGGGGTAAACTTGGGTTTCTCCTGATGCAGGTGGGTTGGTTCCATGATGGCCATCGTGCTGGCGCCGATGTGGATGCCGTCATTCAGTTGCTGCGCCACCGGTTTGACGACGGGTGGACCGCTCTTTCGGTTTTATTGGAGAAAGCGGCCCAGCCGAGCTGGATTGTTCGCGCGGTCGGCGCCGACTTCGGCGTCAAGGACCTGCTTCGCGGCCGGGGCTACCACTGGGACGCTGGTCGGAAGGTCTGGTGGCGTGAGGTCGCTGACCCGGATCGTACCCCAGAGGAGTTCTGGTTGGCGGCCAACGTCTACGCTGGGCACGCAAACCCGAAGGCCCTCGGCCCCACCTTTGAGGAAGTATCTGCCTTTACGAGGTTCCTGTGATTGCTGCCTCCATTGGGCTGCCGACCAGGACCGACGGCGCGGGAGCGTCGCAATTAACCAGTATGGGATTTAAGGAGCGATAAAATGGAAGAGTACACCGAGACCAGAGAAGGATGCGTCCTGACCCAAGGTCCGACCACGATCGATTCGAACTACGGGTGGGCGTGTGAGGCACTCGCGCGATATGACGATCCGCTGGACGATGACGCCTCGACTGACGCAGCGGTTAGCACGACCCGCCGGGGGCTGGTCCGCCTTGCCTTAGTCGCCGCCGAAGCCGGAGCTCGCTTCGAGCGGGAGGGCATGTCTCATGACCCAATGAGCTGGATGCTGGCCCCACGTGCGTTGTTCGACGGGGCGAGCGCGATTGATGCATGTCTCAAGCGGACGGCATGTGTGCGCGGTCTTCTGATTCACGGCCTGTCGCTCGGACTGGATGCGGATCCTGCCATAATCGATGCACTGGCGGGTGATGACGACGAGGAAGACCTCAAGGATCTGCCGCGTGGTCTGGGCGCGGAAATCCTTCCATTCGCGCACCGGCCCGAACCCCAGCTCCGTCTCTTCACCGCTACGGTCGTCTCACACGACCGGGGCGAGACGGTCCACGCTTTCCATGCGTCACTTGCAATCGATGAGTCAGAGGTAAGAGGGCGCCTCTACTGCCGCATCGGCGCGGCCTCGGTCCACGCTCGGATCGTGGCGGGCTTCAATCCCACAGAACCGCTGGTCGAGGCACTTGTCGCGCCCGCCATGTGCGATACTCTGGAGTTGGTCGACAGTGACCCCGGTTCGCCGCTCGCCGCCGGTCTCGATCTCAACATCGAACAGCGCTTCTTCGGGTGACCCGCCCAGCATGGTCGTGATGCCTAAGCCGGTTGCGAGCTCGTCATCTCATTGGTGATCATGATGACGAACTTAGCTCTCGCCTGCCCCGATCACATCTACATGGACCACGACAGGGACGCTGTGGGTCTCAGAAACTTCCATGGCGCCTTTGGCGAGCTGCAGGAAGGCGGCATCGCGGACGGAAGGGTCCCCCACCGCAACAGTGAGATGCCAGACATGATCCTCGGCCTGCCGAACCTGCACGATACGCGCTCCACCGGGCGTGCGGGATTCGGCGACCCTCTCAAGCAGATCGCGCACGTCACCATGCTCATTGCTTCTTGGCCGATCACCGTGAGGAGGGACCGGGGGGCTACCATCAGCGTCCGTAAAGACATCCTCTCTGAGAGCAGCCATCAGCGGCGCGACATCGAGGGGGATTGCGGTAGCCCATGCTTCCTTCGGGACCCGCCGCTTGGCCATTTCATCCAAGGCCTCGGACAGCAGGCGCTCGATCGTTGATAGCGGCTGCACGGCAGTCACGCGCGGATCGAATGAGAACGGCTCCCTCCGATCTGCGCGGCGCTCGAGCCGAAAGGGGCCAAGGCCCATTCCCAGAAGGCGACGGGTTGGGCCGCCCTGGTGCAGGAAGACGTCGCGACGGTCGATCACTTCGTAGTCTTCGTCGAGCATAGCTTCGACCAGCCCTCTCCACTGTTTGGCGAATGTGGTGGCAATCACGATTTTAGGTTTAGACTGCGCGGGTGTTTCGCGCGCTACACGTCCGTGGGCAAGGCTGATCCTTCGGTTTACGTCCTGCAGTGCGAGAAGCACTCCGCGTGGTTCAGCCGATCCGGCCGTGACAGCAGCACCAAGCGGGCCGCCGGACCACAGGTCGATTGCAAGGGTAATCGTAGGGGGCAGACCGTCCTCGTCGGCCACCAATCCCTTGATGGACACGTGGTCGATTACAAGGGTTTCTACGAATCGCTCGGCGACTACGTCCCGCTCCTGCGCTTGATTTCCCCAGTTCAGCGTCAGGGTGCCAGGCGTCGGCGTGGCGGATCTTATGGCACGCTCGTGGAACGCACGCAGCGCAGTGTCGCTCGGCAGGTCGCCCGGCCCCTTCCAGGTCCGCCGCACGTGCGAGATGACCTTGCCGGTGCTTGCGAGGGGATCGCTCTCTAGAAGACTTCTGATCGAGGCGGAGATGGCGTTCGCTGTTTCCTCCGCGGCTAGGCGCGTTGGTCGCTCCATACCGAGCTTCTGGTGAGGCACCAGTGAGAAGGGTGATCGGTCGTGCGCCCTCCAGTGCGCCACCAACTGGTAGAAGCGTGCGATTGCGACCCCTGCCTTTTTTGCAGCGCGCAGTGCGTCCGCCGACGTAGGGCTCTCCAGTTCATCATAGGTACGGAGAGCTCTGAGGCGTCGCAGCGCTACCTCCTGCTTGGTGATCGGAAGCAGAAGCCAGTCAGTTTGCGTGAGAAATGGCTCGTCCTTCAACATTGCTCCGATGCTGCGCACACGCGCGAGGATCGCGCGTACGACGTCCTTCGACGACGTCGTCATGGCTCCTTCTCCCTATTTTGGTCAACGTGAAGGGTGCGCACCTGCCGCTCTTGACATGGGCGCTACACATCCTAGGTTATTTTCTAAATCATGTAGAAGGGCGCTACGTTGGGCTACTCGCATTGGCCGAAGGCCGGATATCCCCCTGATTGGAGCAGCAGGTTGAGGCGCGGTCGCGTTTCTGCGGCAGCTGCGCCAGTGCGTGAGGGTGGGGGTCGCGAGTCTGGACCTTGGTGGCCGATGTGACTACAGCCCGCGCTCAACAAGACTTGGTGACCGCACCTCAAAATTTGCACGGTGTCGGATCCGGGTTCTTCCTCGCGAGTCTGTCCGCAGATCTTGTCCGCGATCCGTCACGCCGCACGAGTTCCCAATCCTGCACCGGCGAATTTATTTCGCTGACCACGTCGAAGAGATTGGTCTTTGAGAGCGCGGGCGAGCGAGATCTCCTCGTCATGCTCGACGTCGACTACCGCACGGTCGAGCTTACTTCCCAGCCCGAGCGCTTTCGCGTCCACAACGGCTCGCGCTGGACGAGCTACGTGCCGGACGTGTTCGCAGCGTCACTGGACGGCGAGCGCTGCTACTTCCAAGTCAAACCGGGCGCCAGGTTCGGTGCGGACCCGACCTTGAAGGGACGTATCGAGTCGATCGACGCGGAGAGTGCTGCCCGCGGTGCCATCCACCGTCTTTGCCCGCGTGAGGCGCTACGGGTGGGGCGGCGCCTCTCGAACGCGAGGTGGATCCATGCGTCCGCCACGGCGATCGATCCATTTGAAGCGCGCAAGGTCTTTGTAATTCTGCGGTCGTTCTCGTCGCCGTGCCGCCTCGGTGATCTGCGTGCCGCCGGGCTCGATGCGCGCCTGCGCAACTGTCTCCTCGGCTTGGTCGGCCACCGGCAGGTGGCGATCCCGCTCGGCGCAAAAATCGATGACGATTTGGAGGTTTACTGGTGACAGAGCAAGTTCGCGCCAATCGGCTGGCGATCAACGTTGGTGACACCCTTCAGGTTGGAGGGCCGTCCGAGAACCTGCTCAAGGTCCTTAAACGGGCCAGGGGTGGCTGGGTCATCCAACCTCATGGAGCCGACACGACCCAGTTCTTGAGCGACCTTGATCTGGTCACTGCCTACCACGAGCGGCGTCTTCAGACTTGGGCGTGCGACCTGGAAGGATTCGACGAGCGCCGCGCAGCCAAGATGAGATCGGCGTTCGAGTCCTATCCGTCGCATTGCCAGCGAGAGTGCCTGCGCAGGCTTGCCTTCGTGGAGGCCGTCGATGCGGTCCGCGACTCGTATCGAAGTGTCGACGCGGCCGCGAAGGCTATCGTTCCCGAGGTTTGGGCGCGGATGTCATCTGAGTGGCAGGATCGCGAACGTGAGGCATCGACGGCTGCAGCGGCCAAGGTGCGTCGCCGGGAAGGCGTTGAAGCCGACGCCGAGCCGGTTCGCATGAAAGTGGTTAGGGAGCCCAAGCCATCGACGGTAAAGACATGGTATTCGGCGTGGAGCGATTCAGGTCGAAATGAGATGGTCCTCATGCCCGACTACGAGAAGCGGGGCTATCGCGATCCCCGCTATCCGGTCGCTAAGTCCGACGAGGAGAAGGACACCTACCAGCTGATGGAGGAGGCGGCGAAGGGCGCCTACCTCGACCTCATGAAGCGATCGAAGCAGGTCGCCTACGAATTCTACGGGAAGCTCTGCAAGGGTAGCAACATCCCGCAAGTAGCGTCCCGTACGTTCCGCCGCTTCCTGGCAAAGCACTACGATGCATATGATCGTTGCGTTAAGCGTGACGGCAAGAAGGCGGCCTGGCTAAAGTTCGGCATCTTCGTCCTTCGGGATCTGCCCGACCGGCCACTTGAGGAGGTCGAGGTCGACCACTGCCTCGTCGACCTGATCGTCGTTGATGTGAACGGTGGGGCGATTGGCCGGCCGTGGATCACGGTGCTGCTCGATCGCGCGACGAAGTGCATTGTCGGTATCCACGTCAGCTTCCTGCCGCCGAGCTACATGACAATCCAGCGGGCGCTGGCGCACAGCATGTATGAGAAGGACCTGTCCGCTTTTCCGGGTCTGAAGAACGATTGGCCCTGCTTCGGGCTTGTCGAATGGCTGATAAGTGACCGGGGGAAGGAGTTTCTCAGCCGCAGTTTCAGGAATGCCTGCCTGCTGCTCCACGTCTATGCGATCGCCCTCCCTGGGCGGAAGCCTTGGCTAAAAGCAGCCGTAGAAAGAATTTTCCGCACCCTCCACGCACGTGTATTTGATTTGCAAGAAGGGTCCACCAAGGCTTGGAACCCCGACACCTACAATTCCGTGAAGCGCGCCAAGATTTCACGGCCGGAGTTCGACCGGCTGCTGGTGGAGTGGATCGTCGACGACTACCACCAGGCGCCTCATCCCGCCCTTCTCCGGAAATATGGCCGCGAAATGACGCCGCATGAGGCGTGGGAAATGCTGGTCGAGCGGTATGGCGTGCGCTTTGCGCCTAATCCCGACCATGCTTTCCGCATCACTGGCGAGATATTTAAACGAAAGATCCTGTCGACCGGGATCCACATCAAGACTCAGATCTACGTCGATGAGGCGCTGCTTAGCCGCCTTCTCAGGCAGAACGGGGCCAAGGAGCGCGACTGGACCTTCCGACGCGACCGCGCGGACCTTGGACGGATCTGGATCCTCGTCGAGGGCGAAGGTTGGCAGGAAATCCGCAACATCGACTACGCGCTGACCAACGGCGTCTCAGAGCAGCAATATGCGATCTGGAAGGGCGATGCCATTGCTCACCTTGAGCAGGGCGAGGAGCCATGCGTCGAGGATCTCGCTGAGGCCCGCCTTCGCGTCGAGGCGCAGCGGGAGAAGGCCCTCGAGGGCGGCACCACACTGGCGACCGCCTTAAAGTGGGCGAGATACGGCGACATGAGCGACACCTTCACCCCGGTGCCGGGCTTCGGTTCAGGTGACCCTCGGATTGCCGCACCCGTGCAGGCCTTGCTGCCCGCCCCGACGAACGACGCTGGGGCCGGCGAGGGCGCTGACGAGACCGACGCCGATGATGCGGAGGACTCAGATGCCGTCGATGTGCCGGCTTCCAATGCGTCGCTGATCGCGGACATCGATGCACAGGCGCTGAGGCTTATTCAGGAGATGCAGTTGTGAACCCACTAGCGGGATACGAACCGGGTGAGGTCGAGGCGGCCACACTCGCGGCCAAGCTTGAGAACGGGATCATTCCCCATCCATCGCTTAAGACCGCTCAGAAGGCCCTTCGGTTGCATCAGCTGCGAAGCCTTCCGCTGGACGGCCGTGCGCCACAGCCTGGTCACCTCCTGATGCTCACAGGCGAGCCGGGCGCTGGCAAGACGACGCTACTGAAGCTGCACAAGCGTCAGTTCCCCGACGTGCGCGATCAGGACGGGCTTCGCATTACAACGGTGCACGCTGAGATGCCGACGCCGTGCACCAAAAAGGGTGTGGTTGAGGCGATATTCCGCAGCATGCACCATGACGTGCCACGCGAGTGGAACTCCGCTCACATCATCGAGGAGATAGCGAACCTGGTCCAGGAGCATCATACCCTTATGATTTCGCTGGACGAGGCAGACCGCATTTTTGGAGTTGATACTGAGGCCGTTGCCAAGTTCCTTGTCTCGTTGCTCAATGTCGTGAAGGCGCAGTTCGTTCTTGCCGGAGCACCCAAGATCCTGAACCTCAATACCGGGTACGGTTTGGAGCGCCGTACGGAGGAGGATATCGTCCTTGCACCGTACCGGTGGGACACAAGTGAAGGGCAGCTCAACTTTCGTGCACTGCTGAAGGTCTTCGATCTGCGTCTCGGGTTCGACTCTCCGGTCGGACTAAACGAATTCGACCTTGCGCGCAGGATCTACGTTGCGACCGGTGGTCACGTTGGCATCGTTTCGAAGCTGCTCGTCGCAACCCTCCGCTCCGCCTCTGAGCGCGGCTGCGCCTTTGACAGGAAGCTGCTGGGCGAGGTCTGGATGAATCTCCGGAGGAAGGATGTCGGGCAGGTGGTCATTGATTTCGACTGCGACGTCGAACTGAAGCCGGTTAAGCCGCAACCGCCGGTTCCCCCATCTCAGAACCCATTCCTGTGCAAATCGGACAAGGTGAAGGAAATCTGGTTGGCGCAAATGGCGGCTGCGGCCAAGGCCGCAGCCGACGCAGAGGCGGAACGCAAGGGGCGCCGGAGGCTCAGTCGGCGCTCGATCGGAAGCGCCTGAGTCTTGGACGCGCGCTTCCCCTTGACGCTTCGGGCTCGGGAGTTTGAACCCTGCCACGCCGCCGCCGCTCGCCTGGGGACCAGATGGGGGGCCTCCGATCCCCTCCGGTTTGCTCGAGAGATTGGACACCCGCTGCCGGAGCTAGCCAAGGGCATCGATGTCCGCGCCTTCTCGCATGCGGCCGGCCTGAATGCGGAGGCGGTTGAAGCCCATTCACCGATTGTCGTGGCCAAGTCCCGGACGGTGTTGCTTCGGGGTCAAGTCCTGAGACTGGGGGACTGGTCGATGCGGACGAGGAGGCGCTGTCCGGTATGTGTCGACGAGGACCACTCAAAGGCGAGGCTGATCGGCATTCCGCCGGAATGGTGGGCGACCAGCCGGGCATGGTGGGATGTTCGGTCGGTTGACGCCTGTCCTCAGCACCGCGTCCGCATGATCGATCACTGCGGTGCGTGCGGCGGACTGCAGACCTGGCGCAGGGGGTTGCTATGCTGCCGGTGCGGCGCGCAACACGACCGAAGCGCGGCGGAAGACGCCGATCCGTCCGTCGCGTCCTACATCCTGTCGCGCCTGTCCTACGGTCCCGTCATGTCCGTTCCAATACTCGACGCAATGGCCCTGGTGGACGCCATCAGGACCATGGAGCTTCTCGGTGCCACCCGTTTGGAATGGCGGGCGGTGAAGCCGCGCCGGAAGGAGACGGAGGTATTGGCCGATCGCCAAGATGGACTGTCGGTGGCGATTGGATGGCCGGCCAGCTTTCGCGGCACGCTCGATGCGCTGGTTGCCAAGCGGCCCGCTGCTGCCGCAGAGGGACTGATGGCGACCTACGGCTGGCTATACTCCGAGATCTGTGTCGGCGATGCGCCCCGAGCGGCCGCC
This sequence comes from Allosphingosinicella sp., assembly GCA_045811485.1. Taxonomy (GTDB): domain Bacteria; phylum Pseudomonadota; class Alphaproteobacteria; order Sphingomonadales; family Sphingomonadaceae; genus Allosphingosinicella. Next base: position 70,855 of record JBJMTX010000045.1, on the reverse strand, counting down.
GACCTGGTCGCACCGGTTCTACGCGAACACGCGGTGGCGAACGGCGTTATTGCCCGTGACGAGGAGCGGCTAGGCGCCAAGGTCCCACCGACCATCACCGCGACCGAGGTGGCGAGGCGTCTTGGTCGTTCCTACGCCACTACCCGGCGTCTCCTTGACGAGTGTGATGCGGTTCCCGACGGCTCCCGTCGCGGCGTCCCATTCGCCATTGATCCGCAGATCGTGGCTGGGGTGGATCGACTGCGGAGGAAATCGCCACAGTCCAGTCTTCGCGTTGGGCGGACGCAAGCGCGTGGCCTGATGCGAGACTCACAGATTGCTGAGTTAGTGGGTGTCGAGAAACTGTCGGGCGAGGACCTGGCGGGAGCCGTCCTCGCCCGCGCCACCGCCGTGGCTGCGGATAATCTCCTTCCCTTGCCGGTGGCATGCCGCAACATGTCGGTGCCGCTAGCGACCGCATGTCGCGGCATACTAGCCGACAAGATCAAGGTGGGGAGGTGCGGCACGGTCGACGACGGACTGCAGGCCGCTATGGTCCGCCAGTCGGATCTAGCTGAACTCCGCGAGCCAGACGAGGCGTTGGGTGTCCAAGCCGTGGCGCGTCTAGGCGGGATCCACCATGAGGCGGCGCTGCATCTCGTCCGCGAAGGGGTGTTCGGTCCGCAGGCCCACGGCCGGGTCGCCCGCGCGGAGGTCTCGCGCTTCTTCAAGGACCACGTGACCGCGGCAGAACTTGCTCGAGCACGACGCACGTCGGGGGCGAAGGTCTCCAGAACGCTGGCTGCAGCTGGCATCCGACCGAAGTTCGGTCCGCCCGAATGCCGGCAGTTGATATACCTGCGTGCCGATGTCCCAACGGTGCACTGATGAAGCGCAGTCGTCAGGACGAGACCGCGATAGGACTTCTGCCGCTTACGGTAAGATTCAGGCCGCACGAGAGGTCGATCCAGCTGTTGCGCCGGTTGGCGACGAGGCGCGGGAGTCCCTCGTTGAACAAGTTCCTTGCGGACATACGACATTTTCCCTTCTCCACGCTCAATGCCATGGCCGCAGGGCAGAAACTGGACATTCTATCGAGGATGACCGGTTTTCCGGAGGAACTGATACGGGCATCCACGCCGATCAGAACTGACCAGGGCTTCGTCATCGGAAACGTGCTGATCGAGCGCGCAGGACGGCTTATGCCGGGAAAGTCGAATGGCCGCTGGTGCCCTTGTTGTCTGGCCGAGGACCTTGAGCGGAATGATGGTCCTTTGGCATGCCGGCCCTACAGGAGGTTTTGGTGGGATCTTGAAGAGATCATCGGGTGCCCCTCGCATGGCGTGCCTTTGGCGTCTTCGTGCCCCGCGTGCGGGAGACCGGCGCGGTTGGTTAATCTCCGGCCTGATCGATGCGCGTGCGGAGAGAATCTTACTCGTACGCCCGTCGGCGATCCTGTCGCGAACTTCGATGGAGTGCTGACACAGGTCATGTTGGGACAGAAGCCCCCGCAATGGGCGGTAGGCATGAGTATCCGCTCTATGTCCGGGTTGGCGCTCCGCTTGGGAATTCTGGACGACCTCGGTCCCAGGCGCCTGGTCCTCCTCGGCCTTGATCCTGGGGTTCGCATGAGGATGGCAAACCGGGGCGCAAGTATTCTTGCCGCTGGTGATGCTGAGCTGTTTCGAGTGCTTGATCGGGCGGCGGCTCGCGGGAACGCCAGGAGGCCAGGCGAAGCTTACGGCGAGTTGTGGGTTTGGCTCGATCGCAGCCACCGCGCCGACCAAGGATCGCTGCTGCAGATAAAGAGTCAGTTGGCAGAGCATGCCAGCTTAGGGCTTCGGAACGCGAAGGAGGTTAATCTCTGGGGCCGGCGTATCCTGCCCCACGGCTCTCCAAACGGAGCTGTACCTCAGCCTGATGGCCGCCCCGGCCCTGCCCCGGCCACCTCGAATGCGGGTCTCCGCACGGGCCGGTTGGAGGATCTGGCCGCTACCATGGGTGTTCAAGTTACCCAGATACATAGAACCCCCGACGGATCCGCAGGCGAGATCCTGCCCGGAGCCGTGCGAGGGGATTGGGCAACCTATCGCTACAATGTGGGCGGCATCATCGACCTGATTCGCAGCGCTGCTGATAAGCCGCTGTTCGCCGTGGTCCCGCCGGACATGGTCGAGGTCATGCGGGCACGGGTGATTAGGCTGAGGTGGGTCGACGTTTACCGCGCGCTTCGCGAGGGAAGATTGAGGGTTGCCGGTCGACTGCAGGGTCGGAAGGGTGTTCCAAGCCTGCTTGTGTCTAAGGAGGAAGCGAGAAGTGCCTGCGCATTCGATGATTCCGATGCGAAAGCGACGCTATCTCACTTGGAAGGGTGCTCCAGGCTGCAGATCGCAACGAAAACAATGACCGCGCTCAAGAAAGCAGAAGCATTGAGTTTTGCTCTTCGCCGCAGCCCGAGCGGAAAGCGGGTTTTGGGCCCAACCGTGGAATCCATCGAGAGGTTTGAACGAGAGCTAATTACGGCGGTGGAGATTCATCGCCTTACGGGCATCTCAACGGTGAGGGTGAATGCTGAACTGATGTTGGCGGGAATCGCGAGCATCGTTGAGCGCCGCCCCAACGTGCAAGCGTGCTACGTTCGCAAGGAGGCGTTGGACTTCTTTCAGTCCAAGGTGCTCCGAGCCGAGGCAGCCTAATTGCGTCCAATCCGCCGGGGCGGTTGGTTCAATTGCGTCCAACCTCATAGTTTATGTGGCCACGAGAGGGGTTTTTGAGCACTGTTAATGGGTCCCTTAAGACGGCGCAACGCAAACGGGGCGCCCGTGAGGACGCCCCGTTCGTTAGTTCAGTAGAAGCTTAGTCTAGCGGCAGTGGCGAACGCTTCGGCTGCGCGCGATCTCGCGGCCTGCAAGGGCGCCCGCGGCGGCGCCCACGACCGTACCGACGGTGCGGTTGCGGCCGCCGTCGACCGCTCGGCCGACGAGCGCGCCGGCGGCGCCGCCGACGATGATCCCGACCGTTCCGTTGGAGCGGCGGCAGCGCAGGCGGCCGTGGGAATCGCGCCAGGTACGGCCGTGATAGGCGGTCTGGGCCGAAGCGGGCGCGGCCGGGATGACGGGCATCGCCATGGTGGCGGCCATGATGGCGAGGGTGACTTTACGCATGACTTGGGTTCCTTTCCCCGTGAAAACACTGAGGCTGAACGCCGCGACGACGCGTGCAGTTTCATTAACCTAAAACAACGATCCCGGATTTCCGCGCTTTTCGCTCGACTCGCCGCCGATCGAGAACCCTTGGCCGCAGGCGCGGCCTAGAGCACGTATTTCGACAGGTCGGTGTTGCGCGCGATGTCGGCGAGCTGCGCCTCGACATAGGGTCCGTCCACGACGACTCGCTCGCCGCGCCTTTCCTCGGCCTCGAAGCTGACGTCCTCGAGCAGCTTCTCGAGAACGGTCGAAAGCCGTCGGGCGCCGATATTCTCGACCTGGCCGTTCACCTCCGCCGCGATCCGGGCGATGGCGCGAATGCCTTCGTCGGTGAACTCGACCTCGACCCCTTCCGTGGCGATCAGCGCCCGATATTGCTCGGTCAGGCTGGCCCGCGTGTCGGAGAGGATCCGGACGAAATCCTCCTCGGTCAGCGCCTTCAGCTCGACCCGGATCGGAAGCCGTCCCTGAAGCTCGGGCAGAAGGTCCGAAGGCTTGGCGACGTGGAAGGCGCCCGAGGCGATGAAGAGGATATGGTCGGTCTTCATCGGCCCGTATTTGGTCGCGACCGTGGTTCCCTCGATCAGCGGCAGAAGGTCGCGCTGGACGCCCTCGCGGCTGACCGAGCCGCCGCGCACGTCGGAGACGGCGATCTTGTCGATCTCGTCGAGGAAGACGATCCCGTTGGCCTCGGCGTCGGCAAGCGCGGCGCGGCTGACGTCCTCGGGATCGAGCCGCTTGTCGGCTTCCTCTTCGACCAGCCGGGTCCAGGCTTCCCCGACCTTGAGCCGGCGGCGCTTCTTCGGAGCCTGGCCCATCGCCTTGGACATCATGTCGGAGAGGTTGATCATCCCGACCTGGCCGCCCATGCCCGGAATCTCGAACGGTGCGTTCGGCGCTTCGGCAAGCTCGAGCTCAACCTCGGCGTCGCTCAGATGGCCTTCGCGGAAGCGTTGCCGGAAGCTCTCGCGGGTCGCCTCGCTGGCGCCCTTTCCGGTCAGCGCCTCGAGCAGCCGCTCCATCGCCGCATTCTCGGCGGCGTCCTTGACGGCGTTGCGCCGCCGCTCCTTCTCGAGCCGGACCGCTTCCTCGACGAGGTCGCGGGCAATCTGCTCGACGTCGCGGCCGACATAGCCGACCTCGGTGAACTTGGTCGCCTCCACCTTGACGAAAGGCGCGTCGGCGAGCTTCGCCAGCCGCCGGCTGATCTCGGTCTTGCCGCAGCCGGTCGGGCCGATCATCAGGATGTTCTTCGGGGTCACCTCCTCGCGCAGCCCGTCCTCGAGCTGCTGCCGCCGCCAGCGGTTGCGAAGGGCGACCGCAACCGCGCGCTTCGCCTCGACCTGGCCGACGATATGCTCGTCGAGGGCGGCGACCACCGCCTTGGGGGTAAGCTTGTCGTTCATTTTTCCCGTGGGGCCTGTTGCGCTCTCGATCCGCTAGATGGCCCGCGGCGGAGCGGAATCAAGCGGTGCAGCGGAAGCCGGAGAACAGCGCCTTGTGCGAAGCGACGATGCGTTCGATCGCCGCCGGCTGCGGCGTCGCGTCCCACTCGTCCGGCTCGAACGTGCCGCCGAGCAGGATGCCGTCGGCGCGAGGGAACATGTAGCCCGCCTCGCCCTGATAGGCGTAGCGCACCTCGGGCTGCGGAAGGAGGATGGCGAGCTGGCCGCGGACGGGGTGCAGTTCCTGGTCCCCGAAGAGCTCGCGGGCGCCGAGGCCGGTGCAGTTGAAGACGAGCCGCTCCGGAAGCGCCGCGATCTCCGCCGGAGTCGCGAACCTGCGAACCTCGATCCGCCCTCCGGCGATCTGAACGTCGCGGGTCAGCTCGCGCAGGAAGCGCCCGACCTCGACGTACATGGTGTTGTAGACGAGCAGATGATCGAACGGGAACGGATGCTCGGAAGGCATCAGCTCGCAGGCGCCCGGATGATAGGGGTTGGGCCGGGGCGGGCCGCCGCTGGCCCGCTGCTGGTAGGTCGGCAGCCATCTTATGCCGTAATCGTCGCCGACCATGATCTGGAATCGGCGCCAGCTATAATCCATCGCCGCGGCGAACTGCGCCCGCCATTCGGGCGTGACCGCGCCTTCGTCGTAATGGCCGAACGGCGAGATCTGGCCGCCGGCGATGTTGGAGGTCGTCTGGGGGGTCAGCGCCTCCGTATAGAGCGTGACCGGGAGCCCGGCCTCCTGGACGAGCCGAGCGGTGGTCAATCCCATGACTCCGGCGCCGATCACCGCCACAGGCCCGTGAAAGCCTTGCAGGCCGAGCTCCGTCGCCAGCTTCGAGCTTCCCCAGCTCAACGTGATTCCGGCGCCGCCATGGCCGTAATTGTGGACGAGGCGCTTGTCGCCCAGCGCCTCGCCGCGGACGACGAAGCCCGGGGCCCGGTAAGGCCGAAGCCCGGCGACGGTGCGGATGACCCGGTCCGGCGAGACGTTCACCGGCGGTAGACAGCCGGTGGGGCGAAGGGTCGTCCGCCCGCCGGTCGTCGCGCAGCCCGGAAGCAGCAGGCCGGCCGCGGCGAGCGCGCTCGTACTGAGGACCTGGCGGCGCGGAAGCATTAGCACCGCTCGAACCTAGCGGCAGCCGGGCAGGATCGTCCAGCCGGTCACCGGCCAGTGCGGTCAAAGGATACAAAGGTCACGCACATCGAGCGCAAGAATCCTTTGCTTTCAGTCGGCGGTCTCGAGGCTCTCCACGGTGAGGTTGCCGTTGGTGTAGACGCAAATCTCGGCGGCGATCGCCATCGCCTTGCGGGCGAGCGTCTCGGCATCCTCCTCGTAATCCATCAGCGCCGTCGCGGCGGCGAGCGCGAAATTGCCGCCCGAGCCGATCGCCGCCACGCCCGAGCCGGGCTCGAGCACGTCGCCATTGCCGGTGAGGACGAGGGTCACCTCCTTGTCCGCGACGATCATCATCGCCTCGAGGTTCCTCAGATATTTGTCGGTTCGCCAGTCCTTGGCGAGCTCGACGGCCGCGCGCATCAGCTGGCCGTGATGCTGCTCGAGCTTTCGCTCCAGCCGCTCGAAGAGCGTGAAGGCGTCGGCGGTGGCGCCGGCGAAGCCCGCGATCACGCCGCCGTCGCCGAGCCGGCGGACCTTGCGGGCGTTGGGCTTGATCACCGTCTGGCCGAGCGACACCTGGCCGTCGCCCGCGATCACGGCGCGACCGTTCTTGCGCACCGCGAGGATCGTCGTTCCGTGCCAGCTCTCCATCAACCGCTCCCGCTTTCGTCGAACGCCGGATATGGGAGTCGGCCGCGGGCGTTGCAATCGACCCCCGCCCGCGGCCGCGGCGCCCACTACGCGCCGTTGGCCCTGGCGACCGGCTCGGTCGGGCTCGGCTGCCTGCGGAGCGCCCCGCGGACCTGCCTCACGGCATCGATCACGCCCGGCAGGGCGACGATCAGAACGGGGAGCGCGCGCTGCAGGCGCCTCAGCAATGAATTCATCTTCCGTCTCCTCTTCCTCGCTCGCGATGATTCGCGAATAGGGAACATAGCAAGAACACACGGATGTAGGAAAACACTTTCTGCTGACAGCGGCCGAGGCCCCGGCTAGCTTGACGGACGATGGAGCTCATCCTCCTCCTCGGCCTCGTCGCCCTGTGGATCTACGCGTTGGTGCTTTCGTCGCGAGTCAAGCATCTCGAGCGGCAGCTGGGCGAACCCTCCCGAGTCGAGGTTTGGCCCGAGCCCGAGCCGATCACAGAGCCAAGCGCGCCTGCGGCGCGCGTCGTCCCCGCCCGCGTCCCCGTGTCGCGGTCGGCCTTGCTGGAAGACGCGCCTCCGCCTGAGGAGAGCGCCGAAACCGAAGCCTCGCCTCACGAGCCTCGCGAGACGCTCGGCGGCTTCTTCGAGCGCTGGGTGGGCGGGCGGCTGATGATCTGGGTCGGCGGTATCGCGCTTGCCGTCGCCGGCGTCCTGCTCGTCCGATACTCGATCCAGATCGGCCTCATCACCCCGGCGGTGCAGATGGGGTTGGCGACCCTGTTCGGCCTCGTCCTGCTCGCGCTCGGCGAGTTCGCCCGCAGCCGGCCGGACTGGGCGCTCGACCGGCGAGTCGCCCAGGCGCTGGTCGGGGCCGGAATCTTCGTCCTCTATGCGACCGTCTACGGCTCGCTCGTCCTCCATCACCTGATCGGCAACGGTACCGCCTTCGGACTGATGGTGATGGTGACGGGCGTGGCTTTGATCCTGTCGCTGCGCCATGGCGCCCCGTCGGCGGTGATGGGGCTGGTCGGCGGCTTCCTGACGCCGATGCTGGTCGGCGAGCGGAGCGAGACCGCGATCCCGCTGCTCACCTATCTCGCTCTGCTCGACGTCGCCCTCTTCACTCTGGCGGGCCGCCGCGGCTGGACCTGGCTCGCCGCCGCCGCCGCCTTGCTCAGCTTCGGCTGGAGCGGCTTCCTCCTCGGCTGGGATGCGCCCGACGCCATCGCGGCCGGGGTCTTCATCCTGCTGGTTTCGGTCGGAGCGTCGGTGCTCCGCGCCGGCGAGGGCTGGCAGCTCGATTTCCTCCGACCGGCGGCGATCGGGCTGGTCGAGCTCGCGGTGCTGGTCGGCCGGGTCGACATCGGCCTTCCCGCCTGGGCCCTGTTCGGCCTGCTTTCGGCGGCCTGCTTCTTCCTCGAGAGCCGAAAGCCCGAATTCCGGCCGCTTCCGGCTTTCGCCTTGCTGCTCGCGCTTCTGCTGCTTTCCGTCAAGGCGGTGGACTATGGCCCTCACATACCCGCTATAGCCGCGGCGATTTCGACTCTTTTCGCCATTGGCTCGCTGCCCGCGGCACTTCGCCGCAAGCGGCCCTTGCTTCCGTTCGTGACCGCGACCGCCGCAATCGCCGCTCCGGCCATGATCCTTCGCGCCGCCCGGCCCGAGCTGCTCGAGCGGCCGCTTTGGGGCCTGTTGTTCCTGCTGCTCGCCATCGGTCCCTTATTCCTCGCCTGGACTCGACGTTCGGGCGGCGAGGAGGGCGAGATCGATGCGCCCCTCGCCCTCGCCGCCGGGACGGCGATGCTCCTGCTCGGCCTCGGCGCTTGGGAGCTTGTCCCCGCCGATCTCGTCCCCGCCGGCTGGCTCCTCATCGCCCTCGGGGGAGCGGTGGCGGCCCGGCGCGTCGGCGACGAGGGGCTGGTCGCGCTCACCCTCTTCGCGACGGGCATCGCGGCCCTGGCAGCGGCGCAGCGGGTCCCGCAATTGTGGGAGACGCTCACCCTGTCCCTGGTCGGCGTTCCGGCGCTCGCGTCGCACCTCCCGCCGACGGCGGTCGCGCTCGAGGCGCTGCTCCTCCCGGTGCCGCTGCTGGCCGCGATCCGCCGGCTGCTTCCGGCGCCGTTCCGGCCGCTTCGTCCGCTGCCTCTGGCCCTGGCCGGCTTCTTCGCCGTCGCCGCCTCCTATGTCCTGTTCAAGCAGGCCTTCGGGCTCTCCTCCGACGCCGATTTCGTCGCTCGCGGGCTGGCGGAGCGGACCATCCTCAACCAGCTTCTCTTCCTCGCCGGGTGGCTCGTCTGCACCGGCCGACTCCCGCTTCGCGGCCTCGACGAGGGGATGCGCTGGCTCGCCGGGACCCTGCTGACGGCGCTCGCCGCGGCCCGCCTGCTATGGTTCGACATGCTGATCCACAACCCGCTCCTGACGGCTCAGAATGTCGGCGCCTGGCCGGTCCTGAACCTGCTCGCGCCCGCTTTTCTGCTCAGCGCCTGGTGGCTCTACCGGGCCCGCCGCGGCGCCGATCACGAGCTTCGCTCGGGCGCCTGGCTGCTCCTGTCGCTGGCGTCGCTGGTGCTTGGAGTCATGCTGATGGTGAGGCAGGGCTTCCAGGGCGCCCTGCTCAACGGGTCTGATCTGCCCTCGGCGGAATCCTACGGCTATTCGCTGGCCGGGCTGCTTTTGTCGATTGCCCTGCTGTTCGGGGGCATCCGCCTGCCGGACAAGGCTCTGCGCCTCGCGGGGCTCGTCCTCCTCACCGCAACCACGGTGAAGGTGTTCCTCGTCGATGCCGGAGCGCTCGAAGGCGTGCTCCGGATCCTCTCCTTCCTCGTCCTCGGAATCGCTCTGATCGGGATCGGCAAGCTCTACACCAAGGTCCTCGACGCGGAGGCTCGGCCGGCGGCGGGCTGAAACGAAAAAGGGCCGCCCTCGCGGACGGCCCTGTTCAACTATCAGTTAATGGTCGGGGCGACTGGATTCGAACCAGCGACCCCCACACCCCCAGTGTGATGCGCTACCAGGCTGCGCTACGCCCCGACCGAGGCGCGGGACTTAGGCGCTGGTCCCGTCGATGGCAAGTTCCCCGGCGAAGGCCGGGGTCCAGACTTACTACCGATGCAGCTGGGCCCCGGCCTTCGCCGGGGAGCTTGCTACTGGACCGAATTTCCCGAATCGCCGATCACCCAGCGGCTGGCGGCGCAGACGTTGACCTTGCGCTGCTCGACCGCCTTGCCGTTCGCCATCACGGCCTTGAGATCGTAATAGCATTCGGTGGTGCCGTTATCGATGTTGGCGCTGATCGTCTGCCCGGCGCCGAGCGTGCGCTGGCCGAGCAGATCCTCCTCCCAGGTCGTCGCGGTGATCGGCGAAGCATAGAGCTCGCGCACGGCCTGGCTGCTCAGATTCTCGACCGTTACCTTGCGGTTCTTCCCATCGGGCGCGGCACTGGCCGTGCCGGCGAAAGACACGAGAGCCGCGGTGGCAGCGACGAGAGCGAATGCTTTTTTCATGACAACCCCCAATCCGCGCGTGCCGCGCGATTCAACCCCGAGCGCAGCAGCTTAGCTTCTCCGTCGCTCGGCGCAAGATCGATTTGATCGAGGTTGATGCGCCGCCGCCACACTTCCGCCCCGTCCGCCGGCGCCGCCGCGCTTGCGCAAGCCGCGCGCGCCATGTTAGGCGCGCCGCGCTTTCCCCGGACGCTTGCCTTAGCGCCGGTCCCTCACCAGGTAAGACCCCATGTTCGCATCGCCCGCTTTCGCATCCGCCGGAGCCGCATCGTCGGGAGGAGGGGCCGCCCTGCTGGTGCAGTTCGCGCCTCTGCTCCTCATCTTCGTCATCTTCTATTTCCTTCTCATCCGCCCGCAGAGCCGGAAGATGAAGGAGCATCGCGACATGATCGGAGCGGTGAAGCGCAACGACATGGCGGTGACGAGCGGCGGACTGATCGGCAAGGTCACCAAGGTCGAGGATTCCGAGCTCGAGCTCGAAATCGCCTCCGGCGTTCGGGTCAAGGTCCGCAAGGACATGCTGAGCGAAGTGCGCCCCCACGGCGCCAAGCCGGCGAACGACTGACCGATGCTCGATTTTCCCCGCTGGAAGGTGTGGGGCATCTGCCTCATCTGCCTCGTCGGAATCGCCTTCGCGGTGCCGAGCCTGTTCCCCGAATCCCTGGTCGCCAAATGGCCGTCGGCGATCCCGAGCGCCCGGATCAATCTCGGCCTCGATCTCGCCGGCGGAAGCCAGCTCCTGCTCGAGGCCGAGACGAGCGACGTCGCCAAGCAGAAGCTCGAGACGATGGACGAGACGATCCGGCTCGGCCTTCGCCGGCTGACCCCGCGGATCGAGATCGGCGACATCTCCACCGCCGGCAACCGGCTCACCTTCCTCGTCCGCGATCCCGCCCAGGTCGACGCCGCCGTCGAGTTCGCCCGCAACCAGACCCAGCCGGTCGGCTACGGCCCGCGCGACTGGACGGTCAACGTCGTCGACCAGAGCCGGATCGTGATGACTCCGACCGAGTCCGGCCTCAACCGCGCGCTCGAGGATGCGATGAGCACGGCGCGCGAAGTCGTCTACAACCGGGTCGATCCCGACGGCACCAAGGAGGTTACCGTCATCCGCCAGGGCAGCCGCCGGATCCTCGTCGAGGTCCCGGGGCTCCAGGACCCGGAAGGGCTCAAGGCCTTGCTCGGCAAGACCGCCCGGCTCGACTTCAAGCTCGTCGATCTCACCGCCACCCAGGAAATGCTGCAGTCCGGCCGGGCGCCGGTCGGAAGCCAGATCATCCCCCTTCAGGGCGGCGGGCGGATCGCCGTCAAGCGCCGCGCGATGGTCACCGGAGATCAGCTGGTCGACGCCAAGCAGGGCTTCGATCCCAACAACCAGCCCGCCGTCGACATCACCTTCGACGGACGCGGCGCCAAGTCCTTCGCCCGGGTCACCAAGGAGAATGTCGGCAAGCCGTTCGCGATCATCCTCGACGACGTCGCCCTCTCCGCGCCCAACATCAACGAGCCGATCATGGGCGGCCGGGCCCAGATTTCGGGCAGCTTCACCACCCAGCAGGCCGGCGAGCTCGCCGTTCAGCTCCGCTCGGGCAAGCTTCCGGTGAAGCTCAAGGTCATCGAGGAACGCACCGTCGGCCCGGACCTCGGTAAGGATTCGATCTACAAGGGAACCGTCGCCAGCATCGTCGCGACGCTCGGCGTGATCGTCTTCATGCTGATCACCTACGGGCGGTTCGGAATCTATGCGACGGTCGCGCTCGTCCTCAACGCGCTGCTCATCCTCGGCATCATGGCGATCTTCAACGCCACCCTGACCCTGCCCGGAATCGCCGGCTTCGTCCTGACCATCGGCGCCGCGGTCGACGCCAACGTCCTGATCAACGAGCGAATCCGCGAGGAGCTTCGGCGCGGGCGGCGCGTGCTCGACGCGCTCGAGGCGGGCTATCGCGAGGCGAGCACCGCCATCTTCGACGCCAATATCACCAACGTCATCGCGGCCGCCCTCATGTACTTCTTCGGAAGCGGTCCGATCCGCGGTTTCGCGGTCGTGCTGGGGATCGGCATCGTCACGTCGGTCTTCACCGCCGTCAACGTCACCCGAATGCTCGTCGCCCTCTGGGCCCGCAAGGCGCGGCCGCGCGAACTCCATATTTGAGGATTGCCCGATGCGCCTCCTGAAGCTCATTCCCGACAACACCAACATCGACTTCATGCGCTGGCGCAACATCGCCCTCGTCCTGTCGATCATCGTCACCCTCGCCTCGATCAGCCTGGTCGCGGTTCGGGGGCTGAACCTCGGCGTCGACTTCCTCGGCGGCCAGCAGATCCGGGTCACCTTCGCCCAGCCCGCCTCGATCGAGGAGGTCCGCTCGACGGTCGAGGGGCTGAACATGGGCGACGCCAGCATCCAGGAGTTCGGCGATCCGCGCACCGTCCAGATCCGGATGGGTCTGCCCAAGGGCGGGGAGGATGCCGCCAACAAGGCGGCCTCGCGGGTGCGCGCCGCCATCTCGGCCAAGCATCCCGACGCCCAGTTCGCCGTCGATACCGTGTCGGGCAAGGTCTCGAACGAGCTCTACCGCTCCGGCGCCATCTCTATCACCCTGGCGATGATCGGGATCGCGCTCTACATCTGGTTCCGCTTCGAATGGCAGTTCGGAGTCGGGGCGCTCGTCACCCTGTTCCACGACGTCAGCATGACGATGGGCTTCTTCTCGCTTACCCAGCTCGAGTTCAATCTCAACGTCGTCGCCGCCATCCTCACCATCGTCGGCTATTCGCTGAACGACACGGTGGTGATCTACGACCGAATACGCGAGAATTTGCGAAAATACCGCAAGATGGAGATCGTGCCGCTCCTCAACCTCTCGTTGAACGAGACCCTGTCGAGGACGATGGTAACCTCGCTCTCGATCCTTCTCGCGCTTCTGGCGCTTCTACTGATCGGGCCGCCGGTGATCTTCGGCCTGACCATCGCCATCTTCCTCGGAATCTTCATCGGCACCTATTCGTCCATCTACATCTCCTCGCCGATCCTGGTCTGGCTTCGGGTGAGCGGCGACAGCTTCCTTCCGAAGACCGCGAGCGGCCCGGGCGGCGCCGAGCGGGTGACGAGCCGCAACGAAAGCATGTAATGGCCCGCTTCGACCGCGATCCGGCCGCGGAAGGTCCCGTCGTCCGGGGCTTCGCCGAGGGCGGCTTCGCCGTCGAGGACCGGGTCTACCGAGCCTTGCTTCTCACTCCCTTGGCCGCGGAGGAATGGGCCGCGCCGTCCGTCCAGGATCTGACGGAGGCCCATCTCCAGCCCCTGCTTAGCCTCGATCCGGCGCCCGAATTCCTTCTCCTCGGCACCGGCCCGCGCCTCCAGCATCCGCCGAGGCGCCTTCGCGAGGCGCTCGACGGCCGAGGCGTCGGCCTCGAGGTGATGGACAGCCGAGCCGCCGCCCGGACCTGGGGCCTGCTCCGCGGCGAGGAACGCTGGATCGCCGCGGCTTTGATGCCGCTCTAGGAAACCAGCCCCGCCAGATGCGAATGCAGCTCGGCGGCGTTGCGCGCCCAGCTGAACCGCTCGGCCGCCGCCCGCACCGCCTCCGCGTCGGGAGGCTCGGCCAGCATTTCGAGCGCGGCCGAGGCGATGGCGCCGGGATCGCGCTCGACGAGCCGGCCGGCCTCCGGCCGGTCCACCACCTCGCGCGCGCCGCCGACGTCGGCGATCAGGAGCGGGGTCCCGCACGCCAGCGCTTCGAGCCAGACGTTGGCCAGCCCTTCGCGTTCGGAGGGCAGCACCATCAGGTCCGCCGCCGCCAGCAATTCGGGCATCCCGTCCGGAGCCACTGCCCCGAGCAGCCGGGTTCGCCCGCCTAGACGGCGAGCCGCGATCAGCCTCTCGATCGCGCCCCGCTCGGGCCCTTCGCCGGCGATCAGCAGGGTCGCGCCCGGCAGATGCCGGAGCGCCTCGACGGCAAGCCGGTGACCCTTGAGCGGAACGAGGTTGCCGGGCGAGACGAGCAGCGGCCCCTCCACCCCCAGCCGCGCTTTCGCGCCGGCGCGATCGAGCGGCCGGAAGCGGTCGCGGTCGACGCCGGTATAGTGAACCCGGATCCGCTCTTCGGGCATTCCGAGCGCGGCCATGTCGCGCTTCAGGGCCTCGCTGACCGCGAGCAGCCCGCCCGCGCGGCGCGCCGCCGCCAGCAGCTGCGGCGCGATCTTCGGCCGGTTGCCCCAAAAGTGGATGTCGCTTCCTCGCGCCTTGATCGAGAAGGGCAATCCGAGCGCCTCGGCGAGGTGCATCGCAGCGACCCCGTCCGGCCAGAAGAATTCGGCGTCGATGACGTCGAAAGCGAGCCGGCGCAGGAGGGGCAGGACGGCGCCGGCGAGCCGCCGCGCCGCGCCAGCCTCGTCGATGCGGGGCCACACCCGGAAGCGCGGCCGGTGGACGATGACACCGCCCCGCCGCTCCTCCGCGGGCAGCGACGCCAGAAGCCGGTAATGGGAGTGGAGGCTGAGCGGCCAGATCGGCAGGCCGACCGGCGCGACCACCTCCACCGCGACCCCCGCCCGCTCCGCCAGGGCGAGCGTCTGGCGCTCGACGAACGCGCCGAAGGCCGGCCGCGCCGCGTCCGGATAGAGCGTCGACAAAGTCAGCACGCGAAGCATCGCCGCTCCCTTAGCGCCGAGACATTAAACCGCCGTTCATCGGCCAGGGTCACTGTCCCCTATCCGCGCTTGGCCTTCCCCCAACCCTTCGCTAAGAAGCCCTCCATGCTGTCTCGCCATACCCGCATTCTAGCCGCCGTTACGATGGTGAGCCTCGTCCTTCCGCTCGGCGCCTGCGCCACCGGCGGCAAGAAGACCCACGCCGACACTCAATATGTCGCCCGCGACGTCAACACCCTCTACAACCTCGCCAAGAAGCAGCTCGACCGGCACGATTATGCCACCGCCGGCGCCCTGTTCGACGAGGTCGAGCGCCAGCATCCTTATTCGGTCTGGGCCCGCCGCGCCCAGCTGATGAGCGCCTTCAGCTATTATGCCGCCAAGGATTATACCAAGTCGGTCGAATCCTCCCGCCGCTTCCTCTCCATCCACCCCGGCAACCGCGACGCGCCCTACGCTTATTACCTGATCGCGCTCAGCTATTACGAGCAGATCACCGACGTGACCCGGGATCAGAGCACCACCCGCCAGGCGCTCGATTCGCTCGGCGAGCTGATCCGCCGCTATCCGGACACGCGCTACGCCGCCGATGCCCGCCTCAAGGTCGACCTCGTCCGCGACCACCTCGCCGGCAAGGAGATGGAGATCGGCCGCTTCTACCAGCGCCGAGCCCAGTGGCTCGCCTCGGTGATGCGCTTCCGCACCGTCGTCGACGAATATCAGACGACCAGCCATACGCCCGAGGCGCTGATGCGCTTGACCGAATCCTATCTCGCCCTCGGAATCCCGGAGGAAGCGCGCAAGTCGGCCGCCGTGCTCGGCGCCAATTATCCCAACACCAAATGGTACCAGCGCGCCTACGAGCTGGTCCAGAAGCACGCCCCGGCGGCGCCGGCCGCGCCGGCGGCGTGAGGGCGTCCGGGGGGTGTTGACCCGCCTCTCGATCCGCGACGTCGTCCTGATCGAGAGCCTCGACCTCGAATTCGGCCCGGGTCTGGGCGTGCTCACCGGCGAGACCGGCGCCGGCAAGTCGATCCTCCTCGACGCCCTCGGCCTGGCGCTCGGCATTCGCGCCGACAGCGGCCTCGTCCGCCAGGGCCAGGGCCAGGCGGTCGTGACGGTGAGCTTCGAGCTCCCCGCCGGCCATCCGGTCCAGGCTCTGCTCCGCGAGAACGGCCTCGAGGGCGAGCCTGGCGAGCCCCTGGTCGTCCGCCGAATCGTCCGCGCCGACGGCGGCAGCCGGGCCCAGGTCAACGATCAGCCGGCCTCGGTCGCCCTGCTTCGCGAGATCGGCGCTTTGCTCGTCGAGATCCATGGCCAGCATGACGATCGCGGCCTCCTCAACCCGCGCGGCCACCGCGCCCTTCTCGACGCTTTCGCCGGGATCGACACGCTCGAGGTCGAGCGCCGATTCCACGCCTGGGGCGAAGCTGAGGCGGCGCTTGCGCGGGCGAGGCAGGATCTGGAAGCCGCCGCCCGCGACCGCGAATGGCTCGAACATGCCGTCGCCGAGCTCGACAAGCTGGCGCCCGAATCCGGCGAGGAGGCCGCGCTCGCAGGCCTCAGGGCGGACATGCAGAAGGGCGCCCGGCTGGCCGAGGATATCGCCGCCGTCGGCCAGCTGCTCGACGGCTCCGAAGGCGGAGTCTCGCTCTTGCGCCAGGCGGCGCGGCGGCTGGAGCGGATCGGCGGCGAGCATGAGCGCCTCGGCGAGGCTCTTGAAGCGCTCGACCGCGCCCTGGCCGAGGCGTCCGAGGCGGAGGATCGGCTTGCGGCCGCCGCCGAGGCCCTCGCCTACGATCCGGCCCGTCTCGAGGAGGCGGAGACGAGGCTGTTCGAGCTTCGCGCCGTCGCCCGCAAGCACCGGGTCGATCCCGAGGCGCTGCCCGCGCTCGCGGAGGCCCTGGCTGCCAAGCTCGCGGCGCTCGACGCCGGGGAGAGGAGCCTCGCCGGGATCGAGCGCCGGGTCAGCGAGAGCCGTGCCGGTTACGAAGCGGAGGCCGACCGCCTTGCCGCTCTGAGACGTGCCGCCGCCGACCGGCTCGACGTCGCGGTCGCCCGCGAGCTCGCGCCGCTCAAGCTCGACTCCGCCCGCTTCCGGACCGTCCTTGCCCCGCTCGCCGAGGCGCAATGGAGCGCGCGCGGCAAGGACCGGGTCGAGTTCGAGGTCGCGACCAATCCCGGCGCCCCGTTCGCGCCCCTGACCCGGATCGCCAGCGGCGGCGAGCTCTCACGCTTCATCCTCGCCTTGAAGGTCGCCCTCGCCGAGCGTGGCGGCGCGGCTACGATGATCTTCGACGAGATCGACCGCGGAGTCGGCGGCGCCGTCGCCAGCGCCGTCGGCGAGCGCCTCCACCGCCTCTCCGGCGAGGCCCAATTGCTCGTCGTCACCCACAGCCCCCAGGTCGCCGCGCGCGGCAACCGCCACCTCCTCATCGAAAAGAGCCACGACGGCCTGGTGACCCGGACCGGAGTCCAGGTGCTCGACGAGGAGCGGCGGCGCGAGGAGATCGCCCGGATGCTGTCGGGTGCACAGGTTACCGATGAGGCGAGGGCGCAGGCGGTGCGGTTGCTGGAGGCGGCATGAGGGGTGAAGCGCCGGCCGCGGAGCGGCGCCGGATTTTTCAAAAAGGGAATCAGCCATGTTGCTCCTGATCGCCTCCATGGCCCTCGCCGATCCCGCCACGGCCGAGTTCCCGGAGCGATCGCCTGGCCTGATCGAGGCGTGCCTCGCGGACGCGGTCAAGACGGGCGAGGTCAGAAAGACCAAGGGCAGCCACAAATATATCTGCTCGGGCGAGGCCGCCGAGCAATTCTGGGCATTTCTAGAGGAAGCGAAGGTCGAATCTTACGAGCAGGACGTCGGCGCGGAAGGCCGCTGGCTCGGTCGGGACTTTCCCCTCGGCGGATGCTTCAAGCGCATCCGACTGGCCGACGGCTCACCCGCAACGTCGGGGCTTTCCTGTACGATATGGATTCCTCGCCCCGCATCCTGACGGAAGTTGCGGACCTGTTGCCACCTCCGGCCCCCCGCTCTAGCCCTCGCGCCATGACCGACGCCGAAGCCGCCGCCCAGCTTGAGCATCTCGCCTCGGAGATCGCGCGCCACAACCGGCTCTACCACAGCGACGACGCGCCCGAGATCAGCGACGCCGAATATGACGCCCTCGTCCGCCGCAACGCCGAGCTCGAGCGGCAATTTCCACACCTCGTCCGCGCCGACAGCCCTTCGCGCCAGGTCGGCGCCGCCCCAGCCGCGCACCTCTCCAAGGTCCGCCACGCGCTTCCGATGCTCAGCCTCGACAATGCCTTCTCGGACGAGGAGGTGGCGGATTTCGTGGGGCGGGTCCGGCGCTTCCTCAGCCTGCCGGAAGGCGAAGAGGTGGCGCTGACCGCCGAGCCCAAGATCGACGGCCTGTCCTGCTCGCTTCGCTACGAGAAAGGCGAGCTCGTCCTCGCCGCCACCCGCGGCGACGGCACCACCGGCGAGGACGTGACCGCCAACGCCCGGACCATCCGCGACATCCCGCAGCGGATCGAAGATGCGCCCGAAACCTTCGAGATCCGCGGCGAGGTCTACATGTCGAAGGCCGATTTCGCCGCCTTGAACGCCCGCCTGCTGGCCGAGGCCGAGGATCCGGCCAAGGCCCGCCAGTTCGCCAATCCGCGCAACGCCGCCGCCGGCTCGCTGCGCCAGAAGGACGCCGCGGTCACCGCCTCGCGGCCGCTCAGATTCTACGCGCACGGCTGGGGGGAGGCCTCCGCCCTGCCGGCGGACACCCAGCTCGGAATCATGCAGGCCATTGCCGGCTGGGGCCTCCCGATCGCGGACTTCCTCGAGCGTTTCACCGGCTTCGATGCTCTGCTCGCCCACTACCGGACGATCGAGGCGAAGCGGGCCGATCTCCCGTTCGACATCGACGGGGTCGTCTACAAGGTCGACCGGCTCGACTGGCAGCGCCGGCTCGGCCAGGTCGCCCGCGCGCCGCGCTGGGCGCTCGCCCACAAATTTCCCGCTGAGAAGGCCGAGACGATCCTCGAGGCGATCGACATCCAGGTCGGCCGAACCGGCAAGCTCACCCCGGTGGCGCGCCTCAGGCCCGTCAGCGTCGGCGGAGTGACCGTCACCAACGCCACGCTCCACAACAAGGACGAGATCGAGCGGCTCGGAGTCCGCGTCGGCGACCGGGTCCGGATCCAGCGCGCCGGCGACGTCATCCCCCAAGTGCTCGAGAACCTCACCCCGGACGAGGACCGGCCCGCCTTCGTCTTCCCCGACCGCTGCCCCGAATGCGGGTCCGACGCGGTGCGCGAGGAGGGCGAGGTCGACGTCCGCTGCACCGGCGGCCTGGTCTGCCCGGTCCAGCGGGTCGAGCGGCTCCGCCATTTCGTCTCCCGCCACGCGCTCGACATCGAAGGCCTCGGGATCACCCATATCGAGAATTTCTTCCGCGACGGCCTGCTCCAGTCGCCCGCCGACATCTTCCGACTGACGAAAGAGGACCTGCTCGCCCGCGAGCGCTGGGCGGAAATCTCGGCGGCCAACCTCATCGCCGCGATCGACGCCAAGCGCGAGCCGCCGCTCGACCGCTTCCTCTATGCGCTCGGGATTCGTCATGTCGGCGAGGTCACCGCGCGCGACCTCGCCCGTCGCTATCGAAGCTGGGACAATCTCCGCGCGATGATCGACGGCGCGATCGCCATCCGGCGCGACATGGAGCCCGTGCTCGGCGAGGAGGAGCGCAAGTTTCGCCAGCGCCGCGACAAGGCGGTGGTCGAGGCGATCGAGACGCCGAACATCGGCCCCGAAGTCGCCAACGCCCTGCTCGACTTCTTCGAGGAGGACCATAATCGCGAGGTGCTCGACGATCTGGGCGAGGCCGGCGTCCATCCCGTCGACGTGGTGTGGGAGACCAAGGCCTCCCCCGTCTCCGGCAAGACCCTCGTCTTCACCGGCAGCCTCGAGACGCTGTCGCGCGACGAGGCCAAGGCGCAGGCGGAGAAGCTCGGCGCCAAGGTGGCGGGCTCCGTCTCGGCGAAGACCGACCTCGTCGTCGCCGGCCCGGGCGCCGGCTCCAAGCTCAAGAAGGCCGCCGAGCTCGGAATCGAGGTGATCGACGAGGCGGCGTGGAACGCGATCGTCGCCGGCGCGGGCTAACTTGCCCGCCTTGGCGGCCCGTGTCAGACAGGCGCGCCACTTGCGGAGGATCGGGATGAAAAAGACGCTTATTCTGGGGCTTGCGGCGCTGGCACTGCCCGCGATCCTCTTCGCCCAGGCCTTGCACCAGCCGCCGGTCGCCGCCCGCCGGCCACACGCCGTGGCCGGCCCCGGCGGCCTCGTCCGCAACGACGATTATTACTGGCTTCGCGACGATACTCGTAAGAATCCGGAGTTGCTCGCCTATCTAACCGCCGAGAATGCCTATGCCGACGCGGTGACGGCGCCGCTCAAGGGGCTCGAGGACAAGCTCTACACCGAGTTCGTCGGCCGGATTAAGCAGGACGATTCGAGCGTCCCCTACCGCCGGCACGGCTATTATTATTACAGCCGGTTCGAGGCCGGCCAGGACTATCCGGTGATCGCCCGCCGCAGGGCCTCGATGACCGCGCCCGAGGAGATGCTCCTCGACCAGCCGGCGATGGGCAAGGGCAAGGGCTATTTCCAGGTCGGCGGCTACGAGGTCAGCCCGGACAACCGACTGCTCGGCTATGCCGAGGACGTGGTCGGCCGCCGCCAGTACGTGCTTCGCATCAAGGACATCGCGACCGGCAAGCTGCTCGCCGACGAGGTCCCCAACGTCGAGCCCGATTTCGTCTGGGCCGACGACAACCGCAGCCTCTTCTACGTCGAGAAGGATCCCGTTACCCTGCTCAGCCGCCGGGTGAAGGCGCATGTGCTCGGCACCCCGGCCTCGGCCGACCGGCTCGTCTACGAGGAGAAGGACGAAAGCTTCTACATGGGGCTGACTCGGACCACGTCCGACAAATATATCTGCATCGTCCTCGACGCCACGGTCAGCACCGAGCAGCGCTGCACGCGCGCCGCCGCGCCGGGCGCCTTCACGGTGTTCGCGCCTCGCGAGCGCGAATTCCGCTATCGGGCCGACCATATCGGCGACCGCTGGGTCGTTCTGACCAACTGGAAGGCCCCCAATTACCGACTGATGCGCGTCTCGGACGCCCAGGCGGCCGGCGGGCGGGCGAAATGGACCGACGTCGTCGCCCCCAGCAAGGACGTCTTCATCGACGATTTCAAGCCGATGACCGGCTATATCGCCATCGCCGAGCGCTCGGGCGGCAACAAGCGGCTTCGACTCCTCACCGACTCGGGCAAGAGCAGCTTCGTCGCCTCCGACGAGCCGGCCTACGCCATGGGCCTCAACGTCAACGCCGAGCCGGACAGCGACTGGCTGCGCTACCAATATAGCTCGCTGACCACGCCGACCCGGATCTACGAGGTCAACGCACGGAGCGGCGAGCGGCGCCTTCTCAAGGAGACTCCGGCGCCCGGCTACGATGCTTCGAATTACGTCACCGAGCGGGTCTGGGCGACCGCCCGCGACGGAACCAAGATCCCGGTCTCGCTCGTCTACCGCAAGGGCTTCAGGAAGGACGGCAAGGCGGCGTTGATGCAATATGCCTATGGCAGCTACGGCATCTCGACCGATCCCGCCTGGTCGCCGACCGTCACCAGCCTCCTCGACCGCGGAATGGTCTATGCCATCGCCCACATACGCGGCGGCCAGGAGATGGGCCGCGCCTGGTACGATCAGGGTCATCTGCTCAACAAGAAGAACAGCTTCACCGACTTCATCGACGTCACCCGCTACCTCGTCGCCCATGGCTATGCGGCGAAGGACCGGGTCGCCGCGCAGGGCGGAAGCGCCGGCGGGCTGCTGATGGGCGGGATCGCCAACATGGCGCCCCAGGATTACCGGGTCATCGTCGCCCAGGTGCCATTCGTCGACGCCGTCACCACCATGCTCGACGCCTCGATCCCGCTCACCACCAACGAATATGACGAATGGGGCAATCCCTCGGACCGGAAGTTTTACGACTACATGCTGTCCTATTCGCCCTACGACAATGTCGCCGCAAAGGCCTATCCGGCGATGTTCGTCAGCACCGGCCTGTGGGACAGCCAGGTCCAATATTACGAGCCAGCCAAATGGGTTGCGAAGCTTCGGGCCACCAAGACCGATTCCAACCCGCTCGTCTTCCGGATCAACATGGAAGCCGGCCACGGCGGCAAGTCCGGCCGATTCCGCCGCTACCGCGACACCGCCGAGTTCGACGCGTTCGTGCTGAGCCAGCTGGGGGTGGAGGGGTAGAGTCTGTTCTGCTGACATTGAAGCGGCTGTTCCCCGGCGAAGGCCGGGGTCCAGCTTCACCGGCTGAAAGGCTGGATCCCGGCCTTCGCCGGGAAACGATTCAGCCTTATCTGGACCGACTCTAGGCGCCGCCGCCAAAACCGCGGATCTTGGGGGGTGAGGGTCTCGCATGGTCAGTGCGCAGACCCTTCACCCCCCGCCGATCCGCGGCGGCTCATCCCCCGCGCTGCCGCGGGAGAGGCTTCCTCTCCGCCGCCGGCGGGCCTCGACATCCACGACGTCGAAGATCCGCACCGAAACGCGACTCGGCAATTCCCTATCTAGTAGGGGAAATCCTACAGAGCAAGAACGAAAAAAGAACTCAGGCGCGATCGCGTTTCCGCATGATCAGCGTCGGCCATTCGCCGCGGTCGACCCGGGCCGTCGCCATCATCCCCTGGCGGCGATAGGCGGCGGCGACCGCCTCGGCCTGGCGGTCGAGCAGGCCGGCGAGGAGCAGCCGGCAGCGCGGCGCGATAGCCTCGGCCACGGAGGGGGCGAGGTCGATGAGCGGCCCGGCGAGGATGTTGGCGATGACGAGATCGTAGGGCGCCCGCCTCGCCAGCCGCGGATGCTTCACCCCCCCCGCGACGATAAGCTCGAGCCGCCCCGGCCCGCGCCCGAGCCCGACCGCGTTCACCGCGGCATTCTCGCGGCTGACCTCGATCGCGACCGGATCGACGTCGGAAGCGGCGGCGCGCGCCCGCGGCCAGAGCCTCAGCGCCGCGAAGGCGAGGAGGCCGGTGCCGGTGCCGAGATCGAGCAGGTTCGCGGCCCTGAACCCGCTCGCCTTGAGCCGGCTCAGAGCCACCAGGCAGCCGCTCGTCGTCTCGTGCTGGCCCGTTCCGAACGCCCGGCCGGCGTCGATCTCGAGGGCGATCGAACCTTCGGGGGCGCCGCCGCGATGGACGGGCGTGTGGACGAAGAAGCGGCCGGCATGGATCGGCTCGAGGCCCTGCTGGCTGAGGGTCACCCAGTCGCGGTCCTCGACCTTCTCGACCGCCGGCTTCGTCCCCGCCGCGCTCGGAACCAGGTCGCGAAGCAGGCGAAGCATCGCCGCGCTCGGCTTCTCGCCGAAATAGGCGTCCAGCCGCCACGCCTCCCCGTCCGCCTCGCTGGTCATCAGCACCGGCGGGACGTCGAGCAAGGCGAGCGGCGAGATATCCTCTTTCAGCCCTTCCGCCTCCGCCCGGGTGCAGGGGAGCGAGACCTTCCAGCTGGTCATGACGCCGTCATTGCGAGGAGCGAAGCGACGCGGCAATCCAGTCCGGAGCTCGCGACAGGCACAGAGCTGGATTGCTTCGCTTCGCTCGCAATGACGTTAGCGCACATAGCTGGCGCCGTTGACGTCGATCACCGTCCCCGTCGCCGAAGGCGGAGCGTCGGCGGCGAGCCAGCGCACGGTCTCGGCCACTTCCGACGCCGCCGCGACTCGTCCGAGCGGGATGTCGGCGACGATCTGCTGACCGCCGCGGCTCGCCATATAATCCTCGATCATCTCGGAGGCGGTGAAGCCCGGGCAGACGGCGAAGGCGAGGATGTTCTCGCCGGCATAGCCCCGAGCGATCGACTTGGTCATGCCGATCATCCCGGCCTTGGAGGCGGCGTAATGCCAGTGCTGCGGGCTGTCGCCGCGATAGGCGGCGCGGCTGGCGATGTTGACGATCCGGCCGCCGTCCCGGTCCCGGAAGTGGAGCACGGCGAGCCGGCAGAGCTCGGCCGAGGCGGTGAGGTTGACCCGCATCGTCCGCTCCCACTGCGCGGTCCATTCCCCGGCGACGAGATCGATCGGCGCGGCCTCGAAGATTCCGGCATTGTTGACGAGCACGTCGATCCGCCCGCCGAGCCTCTCCAGCGCCTCGCGCCAGAGCGCCTCGGCCGCGCCCGGCTGGGAAAGGTCGGCGGCGATCATATCCCCGCCGCCGCGGCTGGAATGGCCGACGACGCGGTGCCCTTCGAGCGCTTCGACGATCGCCTTGCCGATTCCCCGGCTGGTGCCGGTGACGAGTATGTTGAGCTGGGTCATGGGGGAGGGCGATAGTCGCGGGCGACGGGCAGGGGAAGCCATCTGTGCTCCCCGGCGAAGGCCGGGGTCCAGCTTCCAGCCCAGGACTGGGCCCCGGCCTTCGCCGGGGAGCAAATTAATCCGCGAAAGGATCCCGTACCAGGATCGTGTCCTCGCGCTCCGGGCTGGTCGAGACGAGCGCCACCGGAATCCGGCACAATTCCTCGATCCGGCGGATATATTTGATCGCCTGGGCGGGCAGGTCCGCCCAGCTTCGCGCGCCCGCGGTCGATTCGGCCCAGCCCTTCATCGTCTCGTAGACCGGCTCGACCGCCTCCTGGTCGGCGGAATGCGCGGGAAGATGGTCGAGCTTTCGGCCGCGAAGCCTGTAGCCGGTGCAGATCCGGATCTCCTCGAGCCCGTCGAGCACGTCCAATTTGGTCAGCGCCACGCCGGTCACGCCGGCGACCGCGCAGGCCTGGCGGACGAGGACCGCGTCGAACCAGCCGCAGCGCCGCTTGCGCCCGGTCACCGTTCCGAACTCGCGCCCCCGCTCGCCGAGACGCTGGCCGGTCTCGTCCTCGAGCTCGGTCGGGAAGGGGCCGGCGCCGACCCGCGTGGTGTAGGCCTTGACGATCCCGAGCACGAACCCGGCGGCCGAGGGGCCGAGCCCGCTTCCGCCCGACGCCGTCCCGGCGACGGTGTTGGACGAGGTGACGAAGGGATAGGTGCCGTGATCGACGTCGAGCAAGACGCCCTGGGCGCCTTCGAACAGGATCCGCTTGCCGCGTGCCTTCGCCTCGCCGAGCGTCTTCCACACGGGCCTTGCGAACTGGAGGACGAAATCGGCGATCTCGCCGAGGTCGCGCTCGAGCCGCGCCCGGTCGATCGGCGGCTCGCCGAAGCCCGAGCGGAGCGCGTCGTGATGCGCGCAGAGGCGGTCGATCTGCGGGCCGAGATGGCCGAGATGGGCGAGGTCGCAGACCCGGATCGCCCGGCGCCCCACCTTGTCCTCATAGGCCGGGCCGATGCCGCGGCGGGTGGTCCCGATCTTGCCTTGGCCGGAGGCATCCTCCCTCAGCGCGTCGAGGTCGCGGTGGAAGGGAAGGATGAGCGGGCAGGTGTCGGCGATGTGGAGGGTCTCCGGGCTCACCGCCACGCCCTGCTCTGCGAGCTTGGCGACCTCCGCCTTCAGTGCCCAGGGATCGAGCACGACCCCGTTGCCGATGACGGAGAGGGTTCCGCGAACGATCCCCGAAGGGAGGAGCGACAGCTTGTAGGTCTGCTCGCCGACGACGAGCGTGTGGCCGGCATTGTGCCCGCCCTGGAAGCGGGCGACGACGTCCGCCCGGCTGGCCAGCCAGTCGACGATCTTGCCCTTGCCCTCGTCGCCCCACTGGACGCCGATCACGGTCACGTTGGCCACGCGCTGCTCCTACGGCTGAGGGGCAGGCTCTAGGGTGGAGGGACGGGGAGGTCCAGCATCCGTCGCCCCAGCGAAGGCTGGGGCCCCAGGGGGTGAAAGGAACGGCGGTCTTCACCCCGCGGGATCCCCGCCTTCGCTGGGATGACGGATCAAAACCTGAGAGGCGCGACCCTCTTCACCCCCGGCAGCGCCTGAAGCCGCTCGACCAGGTCCTGGCCGATCGAGCTGTCGACCGAGACAAGCGCGACCGCCTCCCCGCCCGCTTCGCGGCGGCCGAGGTTGAAGGTGCCGATATTGACTCCCGCTTCGCCGAGCAGGGTTCCGAGCCGGCCGATGAAGCCGGGCGTGTCGGCGTTGACGATGTAGATCATCTCGCCCTCGAGCTCGGCCTCGACCCGGATCCCGAATATCTCGACGAGGCGCGGCGCCGAATTGGCGAACAACGTGCCCGCGACCGGCCGGTCGCCCGCCGAGGTCATCGCCGAGACCCTGAGCAGGGTATGGTAGTCGGTCTCGCGGTCATGCCGCACCTCGCGGACGTCGAGCCCGCGCTCCTTGGCGAGATGGGGCGCGTTGACCATGTTCACCGTGTCCGAATGGACCCGCATGAAGCCCGCGAGGACGGCGCCTGTGATCGGCTTCATGTTGAGCTCGGCGGCCGCGCCCTCGGCCTCGATCGAAAGGCCGCCGATCGACCCATGCGAGAGCTGCCCGATCAGCGATCCCAGCTTCTCCGCAAGCGCCATGTAGGGCCTCAGGCGCGGCGCCTCCTCGGCGGACAAGGAGGGCATGTTGAGCGCGTTGGTGACTCCGCCCCGGGTCAGAAATTCCGCCATCTGCTCGGCGACCTGGATGGCGACGTTGACCTGCGCCTCGGTCGTCGAGGCGCCGAGATGCGGCGTTGCCACCAGCCCCGGAGTCCCGAACAGCGGGTTCGCCTTGGCCGGCTCCTCGACGAACACGTCGAGCGCCGCGCCGGCGACCTGGCCGCTTTCGAGCGCCTCCTTCAAGGCCGCTTCGTCGACCAGCCCGCCGCGCGCGCAGTTGACGATCCTCACCCCGCGCTTGGTCTTCGCAAGATTCTCGCGCGAGAGGATGTTCCGGGTCTGGTCGGTGAGCGGGGTATGAAGCGTGATGAAATCGGCCCGGGCGAGCAGCTGGTCGAGGTCGACCTTCTCGACCCCGAGGCCGACCGCCCGCTCCGCCGTGAGGAACGGATCGTAGGCGATCACCTTCATCCTCAGGCCCAGGGCCCGGTCGGCGACGATCGAGCCGATGTTTCCCGCCCCGATCAGGCCTAGCACCTTGTTGGTCAGCTCGACCCCCATGAACCGGTTCTTCTCCCACTTGCCCGCCTGGGTCGAGGAATCGGCGGCGGGCAGATCGCGGGCGAGCGCGAACATCAACGCGATCGCATGCTCGGCGGTGGTGATCGAATTTCCGAACGGCGTGTTCATGACGACGACGCCGCGGGCGGTGGCGGCGGGAATGTCGACATTGTCGACTCCGATGCCGGCCCGGCCGATCACCTTGAGGTTCGTCGCCGCATCGAGCACGTCCGCGGTCACCTTGGTCGCCGAGCGGATGGCGAGCCCGTCATAGTCGGCGACGATCGCCTTGAGCTCGTCCTTGGAAAGGCCGGGCTTCTCGTCGACCTCGACGCCGCTGGCCCGGAACACCTCCGCCGCCTTGGGGTCCATCGGGTCGGAAATCAGAACTCTGGGCATTTTCACCTCGTGCCCCGGCGAAGGCCGGGGCCCAGAAAAAGGGCTGGGCACCGGCCTTCGCCGGTGAACTAACTCGCGTTCGCCTCGTGGAAGGCCCAGTCGAGCCAGGGGAACAGGGCTTCGAGATCGGCGGTGTCGACGGTCGCCCCGCACCACAATCTGAGGCCGGGCGGGGCGTCGCGATAGGAAGCGAGATCGTAGCCGGTCCCCTCCGCCTCGAGCAGAGCGGCGATTCGCTTGACCAGCGCCGCCTGCGCCTCCGCATCGCCGCCTTGCGCGAACTTCAGGCAGACGCTGGTGTTGGAGCGGGTCGCGGGATCGCGGGCGAGATGCTCGATCCAGTCGGTCCGTTCGACCCAGGCGTCGACCGCCGCGGCATTGGCGTCGGCCCGAGCCATCAGCGCCGGAAGCCCGCCGATCCCGGCCGCCCATTCCAGCGCGAAGATATAATCCTCGACCGCCAGCATCGAGGGCGTGTTGATCGTCTCGCCGTGGAAGAGGCCGTCGATCAGCTTGCCGCTTTTGGTGAGGCGAAAGATCTTGGGCAGCGGCCAGGCGGGGGTCCAGCTTTCGAGCCGCTCGACCGCGCGCGGGCCGAGGATCAGGACTCCGTGGCCGCCTTCGCCGCCGAGCACCTTCTGCCAGCTGAACGTGGCGACGTCGATCTTCGGCCAGGGCAGGTCCTGAGCGAAGGCGGCGGAGGTCGCGTCGGCGATGATCAGCCCTTCGCGATCGTCGGCGATCCACTCGCCGTCCGGCACGCGCACGCCGGAGGTGGTGCCGTTCCAGGTGAAGACGACGTCGCTCGCCATGTCGACCGCGGCGAGATCGGGAAGCTCGCCATAGGGCGCCTTCACGACCGTCGCATCGAGCTTGAGCTGCTTGACGACGTCGGTCACCCAGCCCTCGCCGAAGCTCTCCCAAGCGAGCAGGGTGACCGGCCGGGCGCCGAGCAGCGACCACAACGCCATCTCCACCGCGCCGGTGTCGGAAGCCGGGACGATTCCGATCCGGTGGCTGGCTGGAACGCGCAGGACCCGACGGGTCAGCTCGATCGCGTGGCCGAGCCGCGCCTTGCCGAGCTTCGAGCGGTGCGACCGCCCGAGCGAGCCCAGGGCGAGATGTTCGGGGCCCCAGCCCGGCGGCTTCGCGCACGGGCCGGAAGAGAAAAAGGGACGCGCGGGGCGCACGTCCGGCTTGTCAATCGTCACTCGTAACTCTCCTCGCAGAGAGCGCGCGCCGCGTTGGGACGGCGTGGCCCGCGGCAGGGCTTAGCGGCAGGGGACGGGGTGTCAACCGACCCGCCTGCAATTCGACATGGGACAGGCGCCCCATTGCCGCTAAACGGGCGCGATGACCGATCCCATACCCCCCAGCCGGGTCTTCCCGGCCGCCCGCCAGGAGGCGGAGAGCGCCAATCAGCCGACCCCCTCCGCCCAGACCGAGCACGACGCCTACCGCCTCGCCTTCCAGGATCTCGACTTCCTGCTTCGCGAGGATTTGCGCCCGGTCCGCTTCCAGCTCGAACTGCTCAAGCCCGAATTGCTTCTCGACGAAGCCAAGATCGGCTCGACCTTCGTCTTCTACGGCTCCGCCCGGATCCCCGAGGCGGCCAAGGCGGACGCCCTGATCGCGGCCGCCGCGACCGACGAGCAGAGGCACATCGCCGAGCGCCTCCGCGCCAAATCCAAATATTATGAGGAAGCGCGAAAGCTCGCCCGACTGACCAGCCGCTGCGATCCCGACGAGAGCGGTTTGAGGCATTTCGTCGTCTGCTCGGGCGGCGGCCCCTCGATCATGGAGGCGGCCAATCGCGGGGCTCACGACGAGGGCGCCGTATCGGTCGGGCTCAACATCGTCCTTCCGCACGAGCAGATGCCCAACCCCTACGTCACGCCCGGGCTCAGCTTCCAGTTCCACTATTTCGCGCTGAGGAAGATGCACTTCCTGCTCCGCGCCCGAGCGGTCGCCATCTTCCCCGGCGGCTTCGGCACGTTCGACGAGGCGTTCGAGCTTCTCACCCTCATTCAGACCGGCAAGGTCAAGCCGCTGCCGATCATGTTCTTCGGCCGCGAATTCTGGGAGCGGGTGATCGATTTCGACGCGCTCGTCGAGGAAGGCGTGGTCGCGCCCGACGACCTCAAGTTGTTCACCTTCGTCGAGAGCGCGGAGGAGGCCTGGGAGGGCGTTTGCCGCCATTATGCGGGCAACGGCGCCCCGGTCGGCTGCTGAGCGAGCGCCGGGGAAAGGCTATTTCTTGGTCTGCTCCGCGCGTCCGGCGACGGCCGGAGCGCCTTCGCCGCCGACCCGGTTGGGAGTCGCCTGCTGCTCGTTCTGGACCGGCTCGTCCTGCGCCTTGCCGGGGGCGGCGGGCTGGCCGGCCGCCTCGGCCGCGGCCTTGGCCGGGCTGGCCGCCGGGGCCGCGGGAAGCGGCAGCGGCGAGTCGCTCTGGGTGTTGAGATAGGCGATGACGTTGGCCCGGTCCTCCGGCTTGGAGAGTCCGGCGAAGGTCATCTTGGTGCCCGGCGCGAAGTCGCGCGGCGACTTCAGCCAGGTGAAGAGATTGTCCCAGCTCCAGTTGCCGCCCTTGCCGGACAGCGCCGGCGAGTAGGAGAAGCCGGCCGCGTGATGGCCAATCGGCTGGCCGACGACGCCCCACAGATCGGGGCCGGTGCCGTTGGGTCCGCCCTTCGCCGCGGTGTGGCAGGCGGTGCACTTCTTGAACACCTGCTCGCCCTTGGCCGGGTCGGCGGAGGCGAGGTAGAAAGCCGCCGGCTGCTCGGCCGCGGCGGCCCCGCTTTCGCCTTCGACCGCCACGCCCTCGATCGGATAGCCCATCTTCTCGGGTCGCTCGTGATGGAACATCTCCCGGGTGACGATCGAGGCGCCGAGCGCGACGATTCCGGCGCCGAGCACCCAGCCCGCAATCGTGTTGGTGCGGTTGTCCATGCCTTAAGAGACCTCCAGGGGCAGCGCGCGGCTGCGCGCGGGGGTGACGGAATTGCGAGCCCCTTTAGGCGGCGCGGTGAGGCGGGGCAAGACGGCGCGGCAGGGGAAGACCCTCTCCCGTCCTTCACGGGAGAGGAGGGGCCGAAGCCGAAGGCTTGGGAGGTGAGGGTCTTGCTGAGTCCGGCGTACAGACCCTCACCTCCCACCGCTTCGCGGCGGGCCCCTCCTCTCCCGCGAAAAGCGGGAGAGGGTCAGTCATCCGCCCAATAAGTCAGCAAGGAATGGGCGATGGCGAAGTGGGGTGGGGCGAGGAAGGGGGCGTCGGGTTCGCCTGCCAGGGCCATTCGGACGCCCGGCTTGTCGACCCAGATCGCGTCCTCGAGCTCGTTGGTGTCGAGCGTGACCTCGTCCGAGACGGCGGTGGCCGTGCAGGCGATCATCAGCTGGCCGGGGAAGGGCCAGGGCTGGCTGGCGACGTAGCGCACGTCGCTCACTTGAAGCCCCGCTTCCTCCTCGAGCTCGCGGGCCACGGCTTCCTCTATCGATTCGCCGGGCTCGACGAAGCCGGCCAGCGCCGAATAGCGGCCGGGCGGATATTGCGGCTGGCGGCCGAGAAGGACGCGGCCGTCATGCTCGGCGAGCATGATGACGACGGGATCGACGCGCGGGAAATGCTCCGCGCCGCAGCCCGCACAGCGCCGGCCCCAGCCGCCTCGGAACGGTTCGGTGGCCGAGCCGCAGGCGGGGCAGAAACCATGGCGGTTGTGCCATTCGATCAGGCTTCGAGCCGTTCCCCAGACCGCCGTATCCTCGCCCGCCATCCGGTTGAGCAAAGCGAAGACCGACCAGGCGCGCTGGCCCGGCTCGGCGCGGATCAGCGGCGCGAAGAGCGGGGCGCCGTCGCGAAGGCCGAGGAAGATGAGATCGCCCTCAGCCATCTCGCCCCAGCCGAGCCGACCCTCGTCGTCCAGCTCGGGATCGAGGCCGGCGAGGCGAAGCAGCCGCGCCTCGAGGCTCGCGGCAAGCTCGGCCAGCCGGGCCTCGTCGAGCCGGAGCCGGTCGGCGCGGTCGAGCCCGGCGCCGGTGAAGCCGGTCCTCATGCCGCCTGCCGCCACTCGGCGCCGCGCTCGGCCAGGCGGGCGAAGAGGGTCGGAAGGCCCGCCTCGCCGATCCGCTCGATCGGCCACCAGGTGCCGCCGGGCCTTTCGTCCGTCTCTGCGCAGAGCAATTTCATGGTCAGCGCGAAATGGGTGAAGACATGATCGACCGCGCCGGCCTCGCTCCACTCCGCCTCCGCCGGAGCGCCCTCGCTGTCGGTCGGAAGCGCGAGCATTCCGCCGAGCAGGCCTTTGGCCGGGCGCCGGACGAGCAGGACGTGGCCCTCATGCTCCAGCCAGTAGGCGGTTCCGAGCCGATGCGGCCGCGGCGCCTTCGCCAACTTGCGGGGATAGGTTTCCGGGGCCCCCGAAGCCCGGGCGGCGCATGGAGAGGCGAGCGGACACCGCCCGCAATCGGGGCTTCGCGGCGTGCAGATCGTGGAGCCCAGATCCATCATCGCCTGGGCGAAGTCGCCGGCCTCGTCCGGCGTGATGGAGTCGGTCAGCCGGTAGATCTCCTCGCGCGCCGCAGGCAGCGGAGTCTCCACCGCGAACAGCCGGGCGACGACCCGCTCGACATTGGAATCGACCACGACCGCCCGCCGCCCGAACGCGATCGCGGCGATCGCGGCTGCGGTGTAGCGGCCGATTCCGGGGAGCTTGCGAAGCTCCGCCTCGCTATCCGGGAAGCGCCCGTCCAGCTCGCTCGACACATGTCTGGCGCAGGCGACGAGGTTGCGGGCGCGGGCATAATATCCAAGCCCCGCCCAAGCGGCCATCACCGCCTCCTCCGGGGCGTCGGCGAGCGCTCCCACGTTGGGCCAGCGCCGGGTGAAGAGCTCGAAATAGGGCGCGGCGTGAGCGACCGTGGTCTGCTGGAGCATGATCTCGGAGAGCCACACCCGATAGGGGTCCGGCGGCCCAGCCGACTCTTCCCGCCAGGGCAACCGCCGTTTATCCACAGCAAACCACCGCAACAGGGTATCGGAAGCATCGACGGACATGCTTCGCCTATGCCATGGTCCGGGCGATGGCGAAATCGGGTGGGACGTCGAAAAAGAAGGCCGAGGCGCCGCGGGCCAATCGCGCCCGGGCGGTCTCCGACATCGTGCCCGACGTCGGCCGCGCCGCCTTCCGCCGCTTCGGCTTCGTCCAGTCCTCGATCGTCAGCCGCTGGCGGGAGATCGTAGGCGAGCGCTACGCCTCCGTCTCCTCGCCCGAATCGATCCGATTCCCGCCGGGCAAGCGCTCGGAAGGCGTCCTCAATCTGGTGGTCGAGGGCGCCCACGCGCCGATGATGCAGCATGTCGCGCCGGTCATCGTCGAGCGGGTCAATTTGTTCTTCGGCTATCCGGCGGTCGCCCGGATCGCGTTCAGGCAAGGAATCGTTCAGCTTTCGCGCGCCAGGACGCGGCCGGCGCCGCCTTCGCTTCGGCCGATTCCGGCCGAGCTTGGCGAGTCGCTTCGCGAGGTGGTCGATCCGGAGCTCAGGGCCTGCCTCGAATCGCTCGCCCGAGGCGTTGCGGCGAACGAGGCGGCGCTCGGAGCTTCGGTTGCTATTCCGGTGCTCGGCAGAATTGGTGGAGAGGGGAAGAAATGAGGTCGATGCTCGTGGCGGGTGCCGCCGCTTTGGCGCTGTTCCTGGCAGGTTGCGGCGGTGGGGACGGCAACGATCAGGCCGCCTTGCCCGATACGCCGCTCAAGCAGATCGCGGCGCCCAATGGCGGGGACTGGACCCAGATTGTGACCGAGACCGCGGACGGCGGCTACCGAATGGGCAATCCCGATGCTCCGGTGAAGCTCGTCGAATTCGCCTCGATCACCTGCCCGCACTGCGGCGAGTTCGCGGAAGCGGGCACCGCGCCGCTTCGCGACAAATATGTGAAGAGCGGGCAGGTCAGCTGGGAATATCGTCCCTTCATGATCTTCCCGACCGATCCCGGCGTTTTCCAGCTTCTACGCTGCCAGGGCGCGCAGCCCTTCTTCGCCGCGATCGAGCAGCTCTATGCCGACCAGCACAATTGGGCCGGCAAGCTGCAATCGCTCACCCAGGACCAGGCGCAGCAAATCCAGTCGCTGCCCCCGACGGCGCGCTCGAGGGCTTTCGTGCAGGCGGTCGGCCTCGAGGATTTCTTCCGCCAGCGCGGAATGCCGCAGGCGCGGATCGAAAGCTGCCTCGCCGATACGTCGGGCCTCGATCGCCTCACCGAGATCACCCGCAAGGCGGGCGACGAGCATGAGATCACCGGCACTCCGACCTTCATGATCAACGGCGAGGTCTCCCGCGACATCGGGACCCCGCCCTTCTGGCCGCAGCTCGAGCGCGAGCTGAGGCGGGCGATCAGCTGATGAGGCTGCGGGCCCTCCTGCTCCTCGCCGCCGCGCTCGGGATCGCCGGGACAGCGCCGGCGGCCCCGGTCCGCCGGGCTGCCCCGGCGCCGGTCAACTGGGCCCGGACGGTCGTCCCGACGCCCGAAGGCGGGTTCCGGATGGGCAATCCGAACGCGAAGGTGAAGCTGGTCGAATATGGCTCGCTCACCTGCGGCCATTGCGCCGCCTTCGCCCGCTCGGGAATGGCCAGCCTGGTCGGCACCTACGTGCGCAGCGGCAAGGTCAGCTACGAATATCGCAACTTCATCTTGAACGGCCTCGACGTCGCCGCGAGCCTTGTGGCGCGCTGCGGCGGAGCCCCGCATTTCTTCCCGATCGCCGACCGGCTCTACGCGAGCCAGCCGCAATGGATGGGCCGGGTCGGGTCGCTGACCCAGGCGCAGAAGGACCAGCTGAACGCGCTTCCGGAGAACCAGCGGCTCGGGCGCCTCGCGGAGCTGGTGGGGCTGGTCGCGATCGGCGCCCAATATGGGATCGCCCCGGCCCAGTCGAAGCGCTGCCTCGCAGATCCGTCGGCACTCGAGCGGCTGGGCAAGATTTCGGAAGCCGGCTCGGCGCAGGGCGTCGACGGTACTCCGACCTTCTTCCTCAACGGCGCGAACATAGGCAGCCACACCTGGGCGACGCTGGAGCCGATCCTGCGCGAATCGGCGG
The DNA here is from genome assembly GCA_045811485.1 of Allosphingosinicella sp. Classification (GTDB taxonomy): domain Bacteria; phylum Pseudomonadota; class Alphaproteobacteria; order Sphingomonadales; family Sphingomonadaceae; genus Allosphingosinicella. The sequence goes on along the minus strand of JBJMTX010000045.1, from coordinate 36,674 downwards.
GGTGATGGGCGTCGGGGGGCGGACATGCAGATAAAGCGGCTGAAGCTCGCCGGCTTCAAAAGCTTCGTCGAGCCGGCCGAGCTCCGAATCGAGCCGGGCCTGACCGGCGTGGTCGGCCCCAATGGCTGCGGCAAATCGAACGTGCTCGAGGCGATCCGCTGGGTGATGGGCGAATCCTCGCCCAAATCGATGCGCGGCGCCGGCATGGACGACGTCATCTTCGCCGGCACCGCCGCCCGCCCGTCGCGCGATTTCGCCGAAGTCTCGCTGCTCGTCGAGCGCGAGTCCGAGGACATGCCCGGCGACGTCAGCCTCGCCCCGGTCGGCGACGTCGAGGTCACCCGACGGATCGAGCGCGGCGCCGGCTCCGCCTACCGGGTCAACGGCCGCGACGTCCGCGCCAAGGACGTCGCCTTGCTCTTCGCCGACGCCGCGACCGGCGCCCATTCGCCCGCCCTCGTCAGCCAGGGCAAGATCAGCGCGGTCATCGCTGCCAAGCCGACCGAGCGGCGGCTGATGCTGGAAGAGGCCGCGGGGATCTCCGGCCTCCACGTCCGCCGCAAGGACGCCGAGCAGAAATTGCGCGCCGCCGAGGCCAATCTCATCCGCCTCGACGAGGTTCTCGCCGACATGGAGATGCGCGCCTCGGCGCTCAGGCGCCAGGCCAAGGCCGCCGAGCGCTACCGCAAGCTCTCCGACCAGATCCGGATCGCCGAGGGCCGGATGATCTTCGCCCGCTGGCGCGAGGCCGCCGCCGCCGCCGACGCGGCGAAGCGCGAGGCGGAGGCCGCGGTCGCCGCCGTCGAGCGGGCTTCGGAGGCGCAGCGCGCCGCCGCCGCCTGGCAGACCGAGGCGTCGAAGGCGCTCGCCGACCGCCGCTCCGCCGCCCAGGCCGCCCGTGAGCGCTCGACTTCGCTCGGCCACCAGCTCGCGACCCTTCGCGCCGAGTGCGACGGGATCGCCCGTCGGCTCGAGGAGCTGGCCCAGCGCCGGGTCGCCCTGCTCGGCGACCGGGAGCGGGAATCGGCCCTCGGCGCGGATGCGGAAGCGGCGCTTGCCCGGCTTGAGCAGGAGGGCCGCGAGATCGCCGCCCGGCTCGCCGCCGCCGAGGCCGCGCGCGGCACGATCGACATCCGAAGCGTCGAGCTCGAGGACAAGGCCCGCGAAGCCGAGGCCGCGCTCGGCCGCGCCCGCGCCGTCCAGGCCGCCGAGCAGGCGGAGGCTCGGGTGGCCGGAGCGGCGCTCGAGGCGGCCCGGGCCAGGCTCGCCCGCGCCGAGCAGGAAGCGGCCCGGCTCCAGGCGCAGCTGGCCGAGCTCGGCGACGGCGCCCCGCTCGCCGAGAGCGCCGAGGCGGCCCGGGCGCGCCGCGAGGCGGCGGAGACCCGGCTCGAGGCCGCGACCGCCGCGATCGCCCTTGCCGAGGCCAACCGCCAGCAGGCCGCCGCGGCACGCGACGAAGCCGAAAGCGAGGGCTCCGCCGCCCGGGCCGCGCTCGCCGCTCTGGAGGCGGAAGCCAAGGCCCTGATCAAGGCGGTCGAGGGCGGCGGCGGCGACCGCGCGATCGACCATATCAAGGCCGACCGCGGCTTCGAGCGCGCGCTCGCCGCCGCGCTCGGCGACGATCTCGACGCGGCCCTGGAAGGCGAGGGGATTCGCCGGTGGCTCGGCGCCGAGCGCCGGACGGAGGATCCCGCGCTGCCCGCCGGCTTCGAGCCGCTCGCCGCTCATGTCAAAGCACCGGCCGCTCTGGCCCGCCGGCTCGCCCAGATCGGCGTCGTCGAGCATGACGACGGCGCGGCGCTTGCCGTCGGCCAGCGGATCGTCACCCGCGACGGCCGGCTTCGCCGCTGGGACGGCTTCGTCGCCACCGGCCTCGGCGCCGCCGCCGCCGAGCGGCTGATCCGGGTCAACCGCCTCGCCGACATCGAGCAGGCCCTCCCCGCGGCGGCCGGCGCGGTCGATTCCGCCCAAGCCCAAATTGCCGAGGCGCTGGCCGCGATGGCGGCGGCGCGCGATGGCGCCGACGCCGCGCGTCGGGAAGAGGCCGCTGCCTCCGCCGAGATCCGCGAGGCGGGACGGGCCGAGGATTCGGCGCGGGTCGAGATGGAGCGGCTCGACGTCCGCCGCTCCGGCCTCGCCGAGCGGATCGAGCAGGCCGGGCGCGACCTTGCCGAAGCGCAGGCGGGGCAACGGGCCGCCGAGCAGGCGGTCGCCGCGCTCCCCGACGCCGCCGCGACCGAGGCCCGCGTGGCGGAGCTGCGGGCGGCGGCCGAGGCGGCCCAGCAGGCGCTTGCCGAGGTTCGCGCCGAGGCGGCGACCCAGGCGCGCGCGGTCAGCGCCGACAAGCAGCGCGCCGAAGCGGCGCTCAAGGAGAGCGCGGACTGGCGGGTCCGCGCCGCCGAGGCCGCCAGGCGCCACGCCGACATGGGCCGGCGGATCGCCGAAGCCGAGGCCGAGGCGGAGCGCCTGGCCGACGCGCCGCGGGAGCTGGCCGGGCGGATCGAAGCGCTCGAGGCCGAAGCCGCCGAGGCCGCTCGCGCCGCCGAGGCCGCGGCCGAGGCCGAGCGCGAAGGGGAAGCGGCGCTTCGCCAGACCGAGGCGAGGCTGGCCGAGGTCGCCGAAGCGCTCGCCACCGCCCGCGAGGCGCGCGCCGGCGCCGCCGCCCGCCACGAGAATCAGGAAGCTCGGCGGATCGAGATGGGGCGGATCTCCGGCGAACGGTTCGAATGCCCGCCGCCGCTTCTTCCCGAGACTCTCGGCTTCGACGAGGCCTCGATGGTCGCCGCCGCCGAGGAATCCGCCCGGCACGAGCGGCTGTCGGCCGAGCGCGAGCGGATCGGCCCGGTCAACCTCGTCGCCGAGCGCGAGCTTGCCGAGCTCGACGAGAGCCGGACCGCCTCGCAGTCCGAGCGCGAGGAACTCGGGATAGCGATCAACCGCCTTCGCGGCTCGATCGGAAGCCTCAACCGCGAGGGCCGGGCGCGGCTTCTCGCCGCCTTCGAGACGGTCGACCGCCATTTCCGGAGCCTGTTCACGACTTTGTTCGAAGGCGGCCAGGCCCATCTCGAGCTGGTCGAATCGGACGATCCGCTCGAGGCCGGGCTCGAGATCATGGCCCAGCCGCCGGGCAAGCGCCTGTCGACCCTCACCCTCCTCTCCGGCGGCGAGCAGGCGCTGACCGCCGTCGCCCTCATCTTCGCCCTCTTCCTCACCAATCCCGCGCCGATCTGCGTCCTCGACGAGGTCGACGCGCCGCTCGACGACGCCAATATCGAGCGCTTCTGCGACCTGCTCGACCGGATGGTGAACGAGACCGACACCCGCTACCTGATCGTCACCCACAATGCGGTGACGATGAGCCGGATGCACCGCCTCTTCGGGGTGACCATGGTCGAGAAGGGCGTCAGCCGCCTGGTCAGCGTCGACCTCGGCGGGGCTGAGCGGCTTCTCGCGGCGGAGTGACCTCCTCCGTCGAGGGAGCGAGAAGCAGCCGGCCGAAGGCCAGCTTGACCGCCAGGAAGATGGCCGCCGCTCCGAGGATCGCGGCGACGTGGATCCCCCAGAACTGGGCCGGCGGCATGATGTCGAGCCATCCCCCGACGATCCCGACCAGGATATTGGCGACGAACAGGAACAGGTAATAGAGGCCGATCACCGTCCCCGCGATCGCCCGCGGCGCGGCTCGCGAATAGAAAGCGAGGCTGACCGGGAAGACGTTGGCGAAGCCGATATTGTTGAGCGTGTTGACGAGGAGCGCGATCCACAGCGCCGGCTTCGCTCCGGTGGCGGCATGATGGGCGGCGACGAGCGTCACCGTGACGAAGGCCGAGGACGAGATCAGGCAGCCGATGATCAGCTTGCTCATCTCGTCGGGCTCGCGACGGCGCCGCGCGTACCAGCGCCAGAAGGCGACCGTCCCGGCGAGGGTGAGGACTCCCGTTGCCGCGTCGAACGAGACCAGGAATGAGGTCGGCATCCGGTGTCCGAACAGCATGAACTCGTAGGAGCGGTCGGCCCAGATCAGATAGGCGTTGAACATCTGCTGGTTGCCGAGCGCGCTCAGCGCCAGCACCGGGATCATCGCCGCGAGGAGGATTAGGACCTTCCAGTCGCGCGCGGTCATCCCCGGCGCCGGTTCGGCAGCGGCGGCCCGGACGGCGCGCCGCTCGGGCGGGAGGTGGCGCCGCCCGAACAGATAGATTGCGAGTCCGAAGAGCATCCCGACCCCGGCCGCGCCGAAGCCCCAGTGCCAGCCCACCTTCTCGCCCAGCGCTCCGCAGACCAGGGGCGCGAAGAAGGCGCCGCTGCCGATCCCGATATAATAAAGCTGATAGGCGCCGGTCGCCCGGCTGTCGCCGGGCGGGTAGAGCGCTCCGACCTGGCTTGCGAGATTGCCCTTGAGGCAGCCCACCCCGAGCACGAGCAGGAGCAGGGCGAGCAGGAAGGAGGTATCGAACGCCATCAGGAAATGGCCGGCCGCCATCAGGATCGCGCCGAGCGTCACGGTCCGCGTCTTGCCGAACCAGCGGTCGGCGAGCAGGCCGCCGAAGATCGGCGTCAGATAGACGAGCGCGGTATAGGTCCCGAAAATGTGCGAGGCCAAAGCCTGGGTCGTCGGCGGCGCGCCGTAGATCCGGCTGAGGACCGCTGCGAACGTGCCGAAACCCGCGATCCGCTCGACATGCGGCGTCAGCAGCAGCGCCTTGACCATGTAGAGGACGAGCAAGGTCTGCATGCCGTAATAGGAAAAGCGCTCGAACGCCTCGGTGAAGGCGATGACCGGGAGCCCCACCGGGTGGCCTAGGAACTCGCGCACGGGCCGCGCCCCGATCGGCTCTGGTCCCGCGTCCGGTTCCTCGATCATCGCCTTGTCCCCCGCCCGAGGCGGCAGGCTAGGGCTCCGCTTGTCCCCCGGCAATCGCTGTGACAGGCTGGAGGCATGAACTACATCCCGCCCCATCCGCCGCGCGGCGCCGGCCCCGTCCCGACCTGGCGGGGCTTCATCGGCGAGCGGGCGCGCACCGCGGTCTACGGCTGGTCGGAGCTCGCCTTCCGCCAGCCCTATATCCGGCGCAAGATCCTCGGCTTCCGGGTCCACATCCCGCTCGACCCCGATGCCGTCCAGCGCGTGCTGCTCGACAATGCCGCCAATTACGTGAAGCCGGACGTGGTCAAGCGCCTGCTCGCCTCGGCGATCGGCCAGGGGCTGCTCACCTCCGACGGCGCGCTGTGGCGCGACCAGCGCAAGATCGTCGCCGCCAGCTTCGCCCCGGCCGCGGTCGACGGCCTCATCCCGGAGTTCGGCGAGGTCGGCCGGGCCGCGCTGGAGCGATGGCAGCCCGGAATCCGCAACATGGCCCTGGAGGCGACCCAGGCGACGATGCGGGTCATCTCCAACACCTTGTTCAGCGGCGATCCTCGGCTGACCAGCGATGCCGCCATGGCCCATATCGCCGCCGCTCTCGAAGGCGTCAGCGAGGCCCGGCTCCAGGCCATGCTCGGCCTTCCGCGAATCCCCTGGACGCTCCAGGGCTGGAAGGCTCAGCGCGGCCAGGCCTATCTGCGAGGCACGCTCGAGGCCGTGGTCCGCGAGCGGCTGCCCGACGGCGGGCCCGACGATTTTCTCGGCAAGCTGATCCGAGCCCTCAACGCGCGCTTCGAGCCCAAGCAGGCGGCCTCCCTCGCCGCCGACAATGCGATGACCTTCTACCTCGCCGGCCACGAGACCACCGCCAATGCGGTGAGCTGGACCCTCTTCCTCCTCTCCGAGCAGCCGGAGCTTCAGGAACAAGTGGCGGAGGAGGCCGGGAACGCGCTCGCCGGGGGCGAGGATCCGGGCTTGCCCGACCGGCTTCCACAGCTCCGCATGGTGCTCGAGGAATCGCTCCGGCTCTACCCGCCGGCGCCGCGCTTCGACCGCCAGGCCGTGGCCGCGGACCGGCTCGGCGACGAGGACGTCCAGCCGGGCGACATCGTCTCGATCTGGCCCTGGATCCTCCACCGCCACGAGAGCCTGTGGGAGCGCCCCGACGAATTCGATCCCGACCGCTTCTCGCCCGAGCGCCGGGCCGGCCGCCACCGCTTCCAGTACATCCCCTTCGGCGCCGGTCCGCGCCTCTGCGTCGGCGCCCGCTTCGCCACCGCCGAGGCTCTTACCATCCTCGCCCACTGGCTCAGCCGCTGGCGCTTCGCGCCCGTACCGGGGCGGGAGGTCAGGGTGCACGGCATGGTCACGCTGAGGCCGGCGGGCGGCCTGCCCCTTAGGCTGGAGCGGCGGTAGCCGTCATTGCGAGGAGCGAAGCGACGAAGCAATCCAGCGGGCGGAGGCGCAGCACTGGATTGCCGCGCTTCGCTCGCAATGACGGGGTTCAGAACCGAACGTTCAGCGCCGCGCGCGCGGAGATAGGCCCGCCCGGGGTGATGTTGGTGTTGCTGTTGGCGAACAGGAAATAATGCTCGCCGAGGAGGTTCTCGACGTTGAGCTGGACATCGAGGGCCTTGCTGATCCGGTAATAGGCGGCCGCGTCGACGCGCGTGTAGCCGGGCAGGCGGACGAGATTGTCCTGGGCGGCGAAGCGGCGGCCCTGGTAGATCGCGCCGAGGGCGAATCCGAGCTTCCGGGTCGCGTCCAAGCGGCCCCAGAGAGAGGCGCTGTGGCGCGGCACGTTGGGGATTTCGGCGCCCTCCTGGACGGTCGCCGAGATCGCCCGCCGGAAGACGGCGTCCTGATAGGAGTAAGCGCCGACCAGGCTCAGCCTCCGGTTCAGCCGCCCCGTCGCCGAGATTTCGATTCCGCGCGAGCGCTGGCCGCCGCCGAGCTCGGTGCCGGCGCCGGGATCGTTGGGGTCGATGAGAACGATCACGTTCTCGCGGTCGAGCTCGTAGAGCGCGGCGGTGAGGGCGAAAGCGGGATTGACGTCCCACTTCGCGCCGATCTCGTAATTGGTGTAGCGCTCGGGATCGAGCGACTGGTTGGCGAGGTTCAATGAGGTCAGCTGGTCGCCCCCGCGGGGCAGGTATGAGCGCGAATAGCTGGCGTACAGGCTGGCGTTTTCGGACGGCTTGAAGATGAGCCCCGCGCGCGGCGAGAGGAGATCGTCGACGACCCGGAAATCGCGCTGCTGGCCGGCCGGGAAGCCGACCGTGCGCCGGTCGGTGACGTGGGTGACGAGATGCTCGAAGCGAAGGCCGAGCACGATCTCGACCTTGTCCGACAGCGAGATCTGATCCTGGATATAGCCTGCGGCGATATCGAGCCGGCCTTTATTGTCGCCGCTGGTCGCGACCTGGCGCCAGATCACGTCGGGCCGGTCGATGGTCGGGGCCGAGACCGGCGCGAAGATGATCTGGACGCCATTGGCGTTGCCGGGGACCGGAAAGAAGCCCTCGTTGCGGACGTTCTCGGTGTCCTGGCGGCCGAATTCGGCGCCGAGCAGGAGCACATGGCCGATCCCGCCCGTCTCGAAGCGGGCGTTTAGGTCGGTCTGGTTGATCAGGTTCCGGCGCTGCTGGGCGTTGTTATAGGCCTGGATCTGGACGATCGTCCCCGCGGCGTAGGTGCCGGGCGGGAGGCCGAGCGGGTTCGTCGCCGCCGCGGCGTTGACGAGGCCCGGGAAGATGTTCTGGTAGAATTTGTCGTAATCCGCCCAGCGGGTGCGGTTGCGAAGCGTCACGCCTCCGCCGAAATCGTGCTCGACATAGAGATTGGCGGCGTCGCTGTTCGTGAAGGTCGGGCTGTCCTGCGGATCGCCGAAGAAGGTGCCCCGGCCGGTCTCGACCGGCTCGACCGCGCCGGTGAAGCCGGCCGGCCGGAATTGCGAGGGGATGCCGCGGTCGGCCACCCTTTCGTCCTTGAAATGCTCGTAGCCGATCTCGACGGTCGTCGCGGAGCCGATCCGGAAGGCGGCGGTCGGGTTGATGCCCCAGCGCTCGTAATCGACGCCCCGGCGGTAGGAGCCGCTATTCTGGTAGACCCCCGTCACCCGGAGGGCGACCGCATCGCTCAGCGGGCCGCCGAGGTCGAGGCTGCCGCGGAAATGGTCGTACATTCCGGCCTCGAGACGTACTTCGCGCACCGGGTCCCAGCCCGCCGCCTTGGTCACCCGGTTGACGATCCCGCCGGTCCCGCCGCGGCCGAAGATCATCGCATTGGGGCCTCGGAAGATTTCGAGCCGCTCGACATTGTAGAGGTCGCGGTAGGTCTGGACGTCGTCCCGGATGCCGTCGATGTAGAAATCGCCGGTGGTCGTCATCCCGCGAAAGACGAGCGTCTCGCGATTGCCTTCGCCCTGCCCCGAGAAGACTCCGGGCGTGTAGCGTATGGCGTCGCCGATGCTGTTGGCGGCCTGGTCCTCGATCTGGGTGACGGTGACGGCGCTGACCGATTGCGGCGTGTCGACCAGCGGGGTGTCGGTCCGCATCCCTGAGCGGCCGTCGTCGGCCTTGTAGCCGTCCTTGCGGAGTCGCTCGCCGTTGACGACTATGGTGCCGCCGCCCTGCGGGTCCGAGGCATCCTCGCCGATATCTTCCGCCCGGACAGGCGCGGCGGCGAGCGCGAGCAGCAAGGCGGAGGAGGCCGTCAGGCGGCGGACGTCGGCGCGAAGCAAGTCTTTCCCCTTCGATGCGTTTTGCATCATCGAAGGGGCCGCTATTGCAAGTCATTCGCAGCAGGGTCAACCCTGTTGCGAACGATTCTCAATCCGTCCCGTCATTGCCAGGAGCGAAGCGACGCGGCAATCCAGCGGAGCTCGAAAGCCGCATTGGATTGCTTCGCTTCGCTCGCAATGGCGGAAGGGTCAGTCGTTGGGGTCCCGCTCGAGCCGCTGCATCGCTTTCTCCCAGTCGCCGAGGCTGGACCGGGCGTTCTGGACGAAGCGGGAGCGGCGGACTCCGGCGAGGAAGAGGCCGCCGACGATGCGGCCGACGAGGCCCACCGGCCGGCGGAACTGGACGAGCAGGATCACTCTTTGCTCGTCGGTGTCGTTCCACACCTCGTGGTAGAAGGTGTCGTCGAAGACGAAGATCTTGCCCTCGTCCCAGTGAAGGATCTGCGCGTCGACCTGCATCCGGCAGTCTTCGCGCCGCGCCGGAACGATCAGCCCGAGATGGGCGGTGAGGATCGCCTTGGTCACGCCGCGATGGCGCGGGATATGGGCTCCGGGCGCGAGGATCGAGAAGAAGGCGCTGTTGAGCCCGGGGATGGCGGCCACCATGGCTGCAGTCTTTGGGCAGCGGGCGCAATTCTCGTCGTTCCTGTAGCCATAGCCCCACAGGAAGAAGGAGCGCCATTTGTCCGGCGGAGCGATCCGGCGATGGTCCGGCGAGATGTCGGCGAGCGGCGGGATTCCTTCCTCGCGGGCAAGCAGCCGGTCGACCTCGGCGCGTATCTCGGGCCACCGCGCCTCGAGCCCGGCCACCCAGGGGAACAGGCCCTTGTCGTAGGTCGGCGTGTCCCCGACCTTGGACGACCCCGCGATCACCGCCCCGATCCGATGCCGAAGCTTCTTGACGATCCGGAATAAAGGCGGCAGCGGCGGCACCGCGCGTCCGGCGTCGGCCGCTGGCGCCGGACTGTCCGACATGTCGTTCATAGCGTCCCTATGCGCCGCGTCATGACGCCACATCCATCACATGAATTGCGATTGGCCGCAATTCGTGGCGATTTTGGGTCTTTTATCCGGTTATCTTGGATCCCAGCGGCTTGGTGGCGGGCCCGTGGATCACCTCGCCCGAAAGGTCGAAGCGCGAGCCGTGGCAGGGGCAGTCCCAGGTCCGGTCGGTCGAGTTCCAGCCGACCAGGCATCCCATATGGGTGCACACCGCCGAGACGGCGTGGACCTCGCCCTCATCGTCCTTGAACGCGGCGACGTTGTGCCCGTCTATCTTGAGGATTCCCGCCTCGCCCGGATCGAGCTCGTCATAGGATTTGGCCTTGCCCGAAAGGTAGCCGCCGACGAGATGCGCCGCGACCGAGGCATTCTCCTTGATGAAATCGGGCGCTCCCGCGACCGGCTTGACGCGGGTCGCGTCGAAGAGGTCGAGCCAGCGATTCTCCCTGCCCGTCGCGAGGTCGGCGATGATCTCCGCCGCCGCGGTGCCGTTGCTGAGGCCCCATGCGTCGAAGCCGGTGGCGACGAGATAGCCGTTCGACCGTGAGGACCAGCCGACATAGGGCGCGTGGTCCATCGGCGTGTAATCCTCGTTGATCCAGCGATATTCGACCGGCCCCGCGTCGAAGGTCTCGGTCAGCCAGCGCTCGATCTCGGCGATATAGCGGCGTTCCTCGTCGACATGCCCCGGCTTGAAATGGGTGCCCGCGACGATTCCGTAGACTCGGCCGTCGGCGCCCTTGTGGGTCCGGATCGAATGGCCGGGCTGCTCGGCATTCTTGTACATTCCGGGAGGCACCCGGCGGATCGGCGCGGCGATGACGGGCTCGGCCTTTGGATAGTTCATCGAATAATAGAGGCCGACCTGCCCGAGCGGCAGGTGGGTAGCCATGACGATGTGGCGGGCGGCGATCGAGCCGCCGTCGGTTACGACCCGGTCCGGTTCCCAATCGACCGCGCGGCTGTTCTCGAAGACGTGGCAGCCGTCGCCCGGAATCGTCGCGGCGAGCCCCGCGACATATTTGACCGGGTGGAACTGGGCCTGGCCGTCCCATTGCATGGCCTGGAGGACTTCGAAGGGGAGCCCGGTCTCGCGGGTCAGGCTCGCGGGAAGGCCGAGCCGCCGAGCGACCTCCACCTCCTTCTCGAGCTCGGAAACGTGCTTTTCGTCGAGCGTGTAGACGAAGGCCGGTATCGGCTCGAGGTCCGCGTCGATCCCATGCTCGCGCGCCAGCTCCGCGATCCGGCGTATCCCGGCTTCCTGCGCCTCGGCGTAGAGCCGCGCGCGGTCCTCGCCGAACTTGCTCTCCAGCGTCTGGTAGCGGGTGCTGCCGTGCTGCGAGCTCAGCTTGGCGGTCGACTTGCCGGTCACCTCCCGTCCGACCCGCCGCGCCTCAACCAGGGCGACGGTCAGCCCGCGATCCTTGAGCAAACGGGCGGTGGTGACTCCGACGATCCCGCCGCCGATGATGGCGACGTCGACCGAGAGGTCGCCCGACAAGGCCGGGAAATCGGTCCCGGCCGCCGTCGCGTTCCAGTAGCTTCGGTTGCCGTTGCGCGTCGCCATGGTCGCTCCTGCCGCTCGCTGTTGGATGCCGAGCCTTCAACTGCGTTCCCGGACGCCTGTTCCGCGCGGTTCCGCGCAGGCTTGCCATTGCCCGTTGAGGCTAGGCTGGCCCGCTTCGGACGTCCGAAGCGCAGGGGGAAATTTCGCTGGTCGGGTTGCTCGTCCTCCTCATCTTCTCCGTAATCGAGGGCACGCGCGGTCCCAATCGATACGGAGCCGACCCCAAAGGTCCGCCAGACGCGATTTCGGGCGTCGCCCCATAGGCTTAGCCGGACGCGGCCACCGGGCTTGCGATTGCCGTTGGTAAGGGTAGGTTCGGCTGGCTTCGGGACGATCCGAAGCGGGCCTTGAGCCGTAAGATCTTTGGGGGAGGAACTATGACCGACATCAGACAGGAACCGCCGACGGGTGGGGGAACTCCGGGCAACATATTCAGCCGACTGCTCAGCTTCGACAAACTCATTGGAAGCGCCCTGGTAAAGGTCGTCTATTATATCGGCCTCGTCGCCATCGGACTCTGGGTGCTGGTGGCACTGGTGGGTTCGCTCGGCGCTGCAGCCTACTCGCCCGGCGCGGGCATTGGCGGTCTCCTGCTGACGATCGTCGGCGCCCTCTTCGCGGTCGTGTTTTGGCGGTTCAGCTGCGAATTATGGCTGATCATCTTCCAGATCCACGACCGCATCGGCGAGGTCAGGGATCGGCTGCCTCCGCGCTGATACGCTTGCGAGGAAAGAGCCCGCGCCCGCAATATCGGGCGCGGGCTTTCGCATGCCGCCGAAATCCGATTAACCAATGCCGTTTGGCACCTTACGAGCCTTGATGTAGGTTCGGTTTCAACGAGTCGTCGCGCGGGAGGGGACTCGCCTTTCCCGTTCATTCGAACCGACGTCGAAATGCACCGCGCCGCGGCGCGCGAAGGGGGAAGACATGGCGATCATCAACGGCACTCCGGGCGACGATAACCTCAACGGCACGCCGAGCGACGACACGATCAACGGCTTCGCCGGCAACGACATCCTTCGCGGCCAGGGTGGCAACGACCTGATCGACGGCGGCGACGACCACGACTTCCTTCGCGGCAACGACGGCAACGACATCCTCCTTGGCGGCAACGGCGACGACTATCTCGACGGCGGTCAGGGCGACGACGTTCTGGACGGCGGCGCCGGCTGGGACCGGATCAGCTTCGATCCGAGCGCGACGAGCGGAGTGACGGTCGATCTTCGAATCCAGGGCGTCGCCCAGAATACCGGCCAGGGCATGGACATGCTGATCGGCATCGAGCATCTCACCGGCACACCGTTCAACGACACGCTCATCGGCACCGACGGCGACAATTGGCTATGGGGCGGCTCGGACGGCCTCGGCAATGACGGCAACGACGTCATCAGCGCGCTCGGCGGCAACGATCTGGTCGAGGTCGGCCACGGCAACCATGTTCTCGACGGTGGCACGGGTGTCGACACGCTCAACGTCTCGGGCAACAGCAGCGACGTCACCGGCGGCCTGACCGTGTCGCTCGCGCTCCAGGGCGCGGCTCAGAATACCGGCCAGGGGATGATGAACCTCACCGGCTTCGAGAATCTCTCCGGCTCGGACTTCAACGACGTGCTGAGCGGCGACGGCGGCGACAACCTCCTCGCCGGCGACCTCGGCAACGACCAGCTGAGCGGCGGCGCCGGCAACGATACCCTCTACGGCGACGGGCGAGTGACGGTCGACACGCACGGCATTGGCGGTTCCGGACCGATCACCACCTATCAGGACGTCACCGCCATCGATCCGGCGCTCGTCGACGGCGACGACATCCTCGAAGGCGGCGACGGCGACGACACGTTGGTCGGCGGCGGCGGGTCCGACACGGCGAGCTACGCTTCGGCGACAGGGGCGGTTCAGGTCTTCCTCACTCCGCTCGGCGGCGGCTCGTCGGGTGCGGCGGGCGACGACATCTTCGTCAGCATCGAGAACATCATCGGCTCGGGCTTCGACGACGTCGTCAGCGGCAATTTGAACGCCAACAGGATCGACGGCGGCGCCGGCCACGATCTGCTTCGCGGCCAGGCCGGCAACGACACGCTGCTCGGCGGCCTCGGCGACGACTTCCTCGCCGGCGGCGCCGGCGACGACCTGCTCGACGGCGGGGCCGGCTTCGACCGCGTCTCCTATTTCTCCGGCGCGACGGGCGGCGTGACGATCGACCTCAACATCCAGGGCGTCGCCCAGAATACGGGCTCGCAGGGCATGGATACGCTCGTCTCGATCGAGCATGTCTCGGGCACGGCGTTCGACGACGTGCTCACCGGCAATGCCGGCGACAATTGGGTCTGGGGCAATGGCGGCAACGACCTGCTTTTCGGCGGCGACGGCAACGACCTCGTCCAGGTCACCACCGGCAATTCGACTCTGAGCGGCGGCAACGGCACCGACTCCGCCTCCTTCGACGAGAATGGCAATCCGTCGGTGACGGCGGGGGTCGCCGTCTCGCTGCTGCTGCAGGGCGGCGCACAGGACACGCATATCGGGATGATGACTCTGAGCGGGTTCGAGAATCTCTCGGGCAGCAGCTTCGACGATCAGCTGACCGGCGACGGCGGCAATAACGTCCTCGCCGGCTATCTCGGCAACGACACTTTGGTCGGCGGCGCGGGTTCGGACATCCTGCTGGGCGACGGAATCGTCACCACCGATACGCACCTCACCGGCGCCTCCGGACCGATCGTCACCTACAACGACATCACCACCGTCCTCGGCGGATCCGGCGGCAACGACGTGCTCGAAGGCGGCCTCGGCTCCGACCATTTGTTCGGCGGCGACGGTTCCGACACGGCGAGCTACGAGCATGCCGCCGGCAGCGTCTCGGTGAACCTGACCGCGGGAACGGCCTCCGGCGCCGACGGCTTCGACACGCTCAACAGCATCGAGAACGTCACCGGCTCCGCCTTCGACGACACCATCCTCGGCAACTCCGCCGACAACGTCCTCGCCGGCGGCGACGGCCACGATTTCATGCGCGGCCGGGACGGCAACGACACGATGCTCGGCGGCAATGGCGACGACTATCTCGACGGCGGCCTCGGCGACGACACGCTGGATGGGGGCGCGGGCTGGGACCGTGTCTCCTATGCGGTGGGCGCGCTCAACGGCGTGACGGTCAGCCTCGCCGCCGCGGGACCGCAGGTGACCGGCGCCGGAACCGACACCCTGATCAACATCGAGCATCTCTCCGGCACCAGGTTCAGCGACACTCTGACCGGCAATGCCGGCGACAACTGGCTGTGGGGAGGTTCGGACAATAGCGGAGTCACCGGCGACGACACCATCTCCGCCGGCGGCGGCAACGATCTCGTCTGGGTGGGCAGCGGCAACCATCTGCTCGACGGCGGCACCGGCATCGACACGCTCGGGGTCGGCAATGTCGCGGACGTGACGGCGGCAGGGGTGACCATCTCGCTCGCCCTGCAGGGCGCCGCCCAAGCCACCGGCCAGGGCAGCTGGAACCTCAGCGGCTTCGAAAATCTCTCGGGCTCAGACTATGGCGATCATCTCACCGGCGACGGCGGCGACAACCTCATCGCGGGCTCGACCGGCAACGACGTACTGAGCGGCGGAGCGGGGAACGACACGCTCTACGGCGACGGCCTCGTCAACATCGACTCGCACGGCGGCGGCTCCGGGCCGATCGTCACTTACACCGACGCGGCGCTGATCGATCCGCTCGCGGTCGACGGCGACGATGTCATAGACGGCGGCGACGGCGACGACACGATCAACGGCGGCGGCGGCTCCGACACGGCGAGCTACGCCTCGGCGACCGGCGACGTCCAGGTCGTGCTCGGGACGGTGAACGGAAGCTCGAGCGGCGCCGCGGGCAACGACTTCCTGATCAGCATCGAGAACCTCACCGGCTCGAGCTTCAACGATCAGCTCTTCGGCAACGCCCTCGACAACGTGATCCAGGGCGGCGACGGCCACGACCAGCTCCGCGGCCGCGCCGGCAACGACACGCTCCTCGGCGGCAATGGCGACGACTTCCTCAACGGCGGCGTCGGCGACGACATCCTGAACGGCGGCGCCGGCTGGGACCGCGCGGCTTATTCCACCGGCGCGACGGCCGGGGTGACGGTCAGCCTCGCCATCGTCGGAGTCGCCCAGAATACCGGCTCGCAGGGCATGGATACGCTGAGCGGCATCGAATATCTCTCCGGCACCCGGTTCGACGACGTCCTCACCGGCGACGGCGGCGACAACTGGCTGTGGGGCGGCTCGGACGCCTCGGGCGTGACCGGCAACGACATCCTCTCCGCGGGCGGCGGAAACGATCTCGTCGAGGTCGGCACCGGCAATCATACCCTCTCGGGCGGCACTGGAATCGACACCTGGTCGCTCTACGGCAACGAGACCGACATCACCGCGGCCGGGGTCACCGTCTCTCTCGCCCTCCAGGGCGCGGCGCAGAATACCGAGCAGGGGATGATGAGCGCCTCGGGCTTCGAGAATCTTTCCGGCTCGATCTACGACGATTCGCTCACCGGCGATTCGGGCAACAATCTCCTCGCCGGCGACAAGGGCAACGACATCCTCAATGGCGGCGACGGGGCCGACATCCTCTACGGCGACGGCCGGGTGACGATCGACAACCACAATACCGGCGGCTCCGGGCCGATCGTCACCTATGCGGACGTCGGTTCCCTCGGCGAGCCGGTCGGCAACGACACGCTCAACGGCGGCAAGGGCAACGACATCCTCAACGGCGGCGGCGGCGACGATCTGCTCACTGGAGGCCAGGGCGAGGATACGTTCGTGTTCGGCCCGGCGTCCGGCCACGATCACGTCACCGATTTCGCCAAGAAGGACGTCATCTCGCTCCAGGGCATTTCCGGCGTCGACGATTTCTCCGACCTCACCATCGTCAATTCCGGCGGCAACGCCCTGATCAGCTGGGGCAGCGGCGATTCGATCACCCTCGACGGCTACAAGGCGAACAAACTCTCAGCCGCCGACTTCAGCTTCGGAGCGGCCGCCCCCTTCGCGGCGATGGCGTTCGAGGCGCCCGCTCACGGCGGCCACGACATGGTAATGCCGCCGGATAGCTGGATGCCGTAACCCTCGAAGAAACCTGAATATCAGCCGACAGCCCGGTTCAGCACGGGCTCAGGCCCCTTCCTGTAGATGGAGAGCATAGGGCGCGCCGTTGCGGGCCCCATGTTACAGGAAGGATCTCGCCATGAAGGCCATTTCGAAGACCATGCTCGGCGCCGGCGCCGCGGCCGTCGCGGCCATCAGCTTCGCCGCCCCGGCCGACGCCCAGTACCGGCGTTACGATCGCCACGACGGCGTCGATGCCGGCGATATCGTCGCCGGAGTCGCCATCCTCGGCGGGATCGCCGCGATCGCGTCGGCGGTGGATCCCGACGGCGGGCGCTACGGCTACGGCTACCGCAATCGCTACCAGAACGACTATAATTACGCCGTCCAGGCCTGCGCCCAGGAGGCCCAGCGCATGGGCCGCGGCCGGGTCCAGATCACCGACGTCGATCGGGTCGGCAACGACCGCTACCGGGTGCGCGGCATCGTCCAGGCCGATTATGGCTAT
Source organism: Allosphingosinicella sp. (assembly GCA_045811485.1). Lineage (GTDB taxonomy): Bacteria > Pseudomonadota > Alphaproteobacteria > Sphingomonadales > Sphingomonadaceae > Allosphingosinicella. The sequence continues at coordinate 19,906 of JBJMTX010000045.1, read as the reverse complement.
GGCGGCTACGACCGCGGCTACGGCGGCTACGACCGCGGCGGCTACGACCGTTATGGCCGCAACGACCGCTACGGCTCCGGCTACGGCCGCGACGGCAGGGACGACTTCACCTGCACCGCCCGCGGCAACGGCCGGATCACCGACTTCCGCCTGTAATCAGCGGCAGTATGCGTAAGGGACTGGGCGCGGATGAGAGTCCGCGCCCGTTTCTTCGTCATTGCGAGCGAAGCGAAGCAATCCAGTTCTGCTTCCGAGTCAGGCTGGATCGCCGCGTCGCTACGCTCCTCGCAATGACGCTCAACCCAGCTCCGCCGCCACTTCGCCGAGCTGGTCGGCGCAGGTTCCCCAGCCCTCGTGGAAGCCCATCTTCTCGTGGGTGTCGCGATCGGCCTGGTTGCGGTGCATCGCCACCGCCCGATAGAGCGTCCTGCCCTCGCCGGCGTCCTCCAAGGTGACGATGGCCGTGAACGGAAATCCGCCGCAGTCGACGATCTCCGCCGCGGGCCGGAATCCGGGCAGGAGCGCGCTGGTCCATGTGATCTTCTCGCCTTCGACCACCTCCAGGAAGCAGCCGGTGCCGTCGAAGTCGAATCCGTCGGGACCCGTCATCCGGGTCCGGAAGATCCCGCCCGGGCGCAGGTCCATCTCACATTCCGGAGTCTGGTAGGGCCTGGGCGCCCACCAGCGCTTGAGATGCTCGGGGTCCGTCCAGGCCTTCCACACCAGGTTGCGCGGCGCGTCGAGCACCCGCTCCAGCACGAGATCGGTGTCGTCAGCCATTCTCTTCTCCCTTCATCACCTGAAGATAGTCTTCGAGCCGGTCCGTCCGCCCCTCCCACAAAGCCCTTTGCTCGGCGATCCAGCCTTCCGCGGCGGCCAGCGCCTCCGGCGCGATCCGGCAGGTGCGGACCCGGCCCTTCTTCTCCGATCTCACCAGGCCGCTCGCCTCGAGCAGCCGAAGATGCTGAATCACGGCCGGAAGCGACATAGCCAGCGGCCGGGCGAGCTCGCTGACGGACGCCGGCGAGCGGCTCAGCCGGGCGAGCATGCCCCGCCGGGTCGGGTCCGCGAGCGCCTGATAGGCGAGGTCGAGCCGATGCGAATCGTTAAGCACATGCTTAACTAACGCGGCGCCTGCCCCGTTGCAACCTCGCCGCAACCCGATAAGCTGGCCTGATGGGGGTCTCGGTCGCGATCGGCAGGATTGGGCGCGCAAGGCTGGTCGCCGCGGCTTTGGCCGTCGCCGGCGTCGTCGCCTACGCCTGCGTGGACACCAGCGAGAGCCCGACCTGGGAGCTTGCCAAGGATTATTACGATCCCGGCGGCAACGCCGCGCTGCTGACCCCCGGCAACGACACAAGGGTCAACCTCCTTCTCCTTCTCTCCGACCGGCGCGGCATAAGGGTTCGCGATCCGGCCGCCCGACGCGAGGGACCGCCGCTCATATTCCTCCCCTGGGCCGAGATGGCCGCCGCCGCCGATCCGGCATCGAGGGCGAATCCGAGCGAATGGCTCGAAGCCACGCGCTGCCAGTCGCAACCGGCCGGCGCCGCGGCCTTCATCGCCGCTTTGCGCTCCGACCCGGAGGTGCCACCGGGAGAGAAACAGCGTCTGGCGGCGGCTCGCGAGGCTTTCGTCCCCGACTGCGCGGGCACGGTGTCGGTTCCCCCGGCGGTCGGCGCGTCGACCCCGGCCGGAAGGGCGTTCGAGGCCTATCTGAAGGGGGCTGGCGACTTTTACGGCGGCCGCTTCGAAGCGGGGCGATCGACCTTCGCCGCGCTGAAGGCCGCGCCAGACCCCTGGCTTCGCGAAGCCGCTCTGTACATGGTGGCGCGGACCGAGCTCAACCGGGCCCAGGAGGCGTCGTTCGACGAATATGGCTCGCTCGCGGAGCCCGGCAAGCGCGACCTCGCCGCCATTGCTGCGGCGGGCGCCGCCTTCGACGCCTATCTGAAGGCCTATCCCACGGGCCGCTACGCCTCGTCCGCGCGCGGGCTGACCCGCCGGGTCGCCTGGCTCGCCGGGAATCGGGAGACGCTGACCGCGGCCTTCGACCGGCAGCTGGCCGCGTCCGGCCCCTTCGACGGCGCCTCGAGCGCCCCCGCGCTCGCGGAAGAGATCGACCTGACATTGCTGGACGTCGGCGGCGCCGGAGCGGCGCGCAACCCGCTGCTGCTCGCGGTCGCCGACCTCCAGCGGATGCGCTGCGTCGACGATTCGGAGACACCGGCGGAGGATTGCACCCCGCGCCTCGCGAAGGTCGAGCTGGAGCGCCAGGCGCCGCTGTTCGCCGGCGAGCCGGCCCTGTTCGGCTATCTTCGCGCAACCGAGGCCTTCTTCGTCCGTCACCAGCCGCGCGAGGTCATCGCACTGATCCCCGACGCCGCGCGGCAGAAGAGATTCAGCTACCTCGAGTTCAGCCGCCAGGTCCTGCGCGGCCTGGCGCTCGACGCGGTCGGGGACCGCAATGCGCGCGGCTTCTGGCTCAGCCTGTTCGACGGCGCGGCGCAGCCCTACCAGCGCGAGGCGCTCGAGCTCGCTCTCGCCCTTCACGACGAGCGAAGCGGAGAGCTGGACCGGATCTTCGCGCCCGATTCGAAGGTTCGCCACCCCGTGATCCGGCAACTGTTGCTCGAGCAGGTCGCCGGGCCCGACCTCCTGCGCCGTCAGGCAAACGACCCGGGGACCGCGAAGCAGGAACGGCGGATCGCCGCCTACGTGCTACTCGCAAAGGAGCTTCGGCACGGCTTCTACCGGGATTTCCTGGGCGATTCCGGGCTGGTGTCGCCCGACGCGGCGGAGACCGGCTATTATTCGAGCGTCCGCTATTACGATCCCCGCTACGACTCGGCGCCGACTCCGCCGCCGCTCAGCCTGTTCGGGCCGAAGGCGGGGGTCGGCGAGGCGGGCTGCCCGGCCTTGCTTTCGACGGTCCGCCAGCTCGCCGCCTCGCCGGGGGCGAACCGGCCGCGCCTCTGCCTCGCCGAATATTTCCGGACCAACGGCTTCGACGATTTCGATCTTGACGAAGCGCTTCCGGGCCCTGGCCTCGGCACCTCCCGGTCGCAATTTCCCGGCCAGCGCTATCAGCGGCTCGAAGTCTACAAGTCGATCATCGCCGATCCGTCGGCGAGCGCGGACGACCGCGCGCTGGCGCTCAACCGCGCCGTCCGCTGCTACGCGCCGAGCGGGAACAACAGTTGCGGCGGCACGGACGTGGAGCTCGAGCAAAGGCGCGCCTGGTTTACTCGGCTGAAGCGCGACTATCCCGGCTCGCCCTGGGCGCGGTCGCTTCAATTCTATTGGTAGGGCGCAAGCCTAAGAAGGCGTGGATCGCGGCGCTGACGCTGGCGCTGGCGAGCTGCGGCGAGCCGGAGCGGGTCGTTGCCGAGCGTTATGATTCCTTCTGGTTGTGGGCAGGCGTCGACGCCCAGCCGGCGCTGGCGAGAGCGCGAACCCTCTATCTGCTCGACGGCGAGATCCGCGCGCTCGAGCCCGGCCGTTATGCGGCGCTGCGCCCGGGCGTGCCGCGTGTCCCCGGCAAGGCGATATGGCTGGTCGTCCGCACCGATACGCTCGACTGGCCGGACGCCGCCCTTCCCGCGCTGAACAGCCGGCTCGGCCGCTGGGCCGCGGCGGGGAACCGGGTGGAAGGCCTGCAGGTCGACTTCGATGCCCGGACGCGCGGCCTCGCCCGCTATGCTGCCTTCCTTCGCGGACTGAGGAGCCGATTGCCCCGCGCCTATCGCCTGTCCGTCACCGGGCTGATGGACTGGAGCGCCAACGGCGATCCCGCCGCTCTGGCCGAATTGCGGGGCACGGTCGACGAGGTCGTCGTCCAGACCTATCAGGGCCGCGCCACCATCCCCGGCTACGACGCCTGGTTCCGGCGGATGAAGGGCTTCCCGCTGCCGTTCAAGGTCGGGCTCGTCCAGGACGGGCTCTGGCGAGCGCCGGAGGGCCTCGCGGCGGAACCCAACTTCCGCGGCTACGTCGTCTTCCTCGTCAACCCGCCGCGCCGCCCGGCCACTCGCTAGCGGCATCGGCTTTACTCAAGCGGGCAGGCTGCCTATCCGCCTGCCATGACCGGCCAGCCCTCCGAGACCATCCTCATCGTCGATTTCGGAAGCCAGGTGACCCAGCTCATCGCCCGGCGGGTCCGCGAGGCCGGGGTCTATAGCGAGATCGCCCCGTTCAGCCGCGCCGACGAGGCGTTCGAGCGCTTGCGGCCCAAGGGCATCATCCTCTCCGGCGGGCCCTCTTCGGTGATGTGGGACGACAGCCCGCGCGCGCCTCAGCATTTCTTCGGCTCGGGCCTCCCGATCCTGGCCATCTGCTACGGCCAGCAGACCATGGCGCACCAATTGGGCGGCCGCGTCGCCCCGTCCGACCAACGCGAATTCGGCCGCGCCTTCATCGAGGTCACCGGCGAGTCCGCTTTGTTCGACGGGCTCTGGAAGCAGGGCGAGACCCACCAGGTCTGGATGAGCCACGGCGACCGCGTGGAGGCGCTGCCGGAAGGGTTCAGCGTCGTCGCCGCCTCGGAAGGCGCGCCCTATGCGATCGCCACCGACGAGGAGCGCCGATTCTTCTCGCTCATGTTCCACCCCGAGGTCGTCCACACGCCGGACGGCGGCAAGCTGCTCGCCAACTTCGTCCGTCACGTCTGCGGCCTTCCGGGCGACTGGACGATGGCCGAATATCGCCAGACCAAGATCGCCGACATCCGTGCCCAGGTCGGCGACGGGCGTGTGATCTGCGGGCTTTCGGGCGGGGTCGACAGCGCGGTTGCGGCGGTCCTGATCCACGAGGCGATCGGGCACCAGCTCACCTGCGTCTTCGTCGATCACGGCCTGATGCGGCTCGGCGAGGCGGAGCAGGTCGTCTCGCTGTTCCGCAACCATTACAACATCCCGCTCGTCCATGTGGACGCCGCGGACCGCTTTCTCGGCAGCCTCGCCGGGCTCGACGAGCCGGAGGCCAAGCGCAAGCTGATCGGCAAGACCTTCATCGACATCTTCGAGGAGGAAGCACGCAAGATCGGCGGCGCCGATTTCCTGGCTCAGGGGACGCTCTATCCCGACGTCATCGAAAGCGTCAGCTTCACCGGCGGGCCGTCGGTGACGATCAAGAGCCACCACAATGTGGGCGGACTGCCCGAGCGGATGAACATGAAGCTGGTCGAGCCGCTTCGCGAATTGTTCAAGGACGAGGTGCGCGAGCTCGGCCGCGAGCTCGGGCTTCCCGAAGCCTTTGTCGCCCGCCATCCCTTTCCGGGCCCGGGCCTCGCCATCCGGATCCCCGGCGAGGTGACCAAGGAGCGTTGCGACATCCTTCGCAAGGCCGATGCCGTCTATCTCGAGGAGATAAGGAACGCCGGCCTCTACGACGCGATCTGGCAGGCCTTCGCTGTGCTCCTGCCGGTTCGCACGGTCGGCGTGATGGGCGACGGGCGGACCTACGATTATGTCTGCGCCCTTCGAGCCGTCACTTCGACCGACGGGATGACCGCCGACGTCTATCCGTTCGATTCGGCCTTCCTGAGCCGGGTCGCCACCCGGATCGTCAACGAGGTCAAGGGCATCAACCGGGTCGTCTACGACTATACGTCGAAGCCGCCCGGCACGATCGAATGGGAGTGATCGCGACTTAAAAAAAAAGGGCGGAGCGGGCCCATGCCCGCTCCGCCCGAGATCGGATCGGACTCAGTTCTGGACTGCGCCGCCGGCGATGAACCCGCCCGGCGCGGTGTTGCCGTCGGTCTGGTTGGTGCCGTAGCTGCGGACGGCGCCGCCGCCCTGGTTGAAGATGCCGGTGCCGTTGCCGGTGATCATCGTGCCGCCCACCCGGATGGTCGCGGTGCCGGTGCCGGCCGCGGCGAGGCCGAACTGGGCGTTATGGTTGACGAGCGAATCGGTCATCAGCACCGTCGCCTGGGACTGACCCGCCGCCATGACGGCCGACAGACCGATCGGATTGCCGGACATTTCAGACCAGCGCACCGTCGTCAGCGTCTGGGTCGGCGAGGTGTTGCCCGCCGTCTCGACCCTCACTCCGGAGAGGCCCGCATTGTTGATGACCCTGACATGCACCAGCTCCGCTTGGGCGCTGCCGGCGGCGCCGGTCGGATTGATGAGGATGCCCCCACCCGTTGCGGCGCCGGCGAGGCCGTTATCGGAGACGGTGGTGTTGCTCACGTAGAGCCTCGCGGCGCCGGCCGGCTGGAACGAAATGCCGTAGCTGCCGGACACGTTGAAGCGGCGGATGACGCAATCCTCGACGTTCAGCGAAGCGCCGGAAATGAAGCGAATGCCGTTGGACGGCGGGTTGACTCCGAAAATGTCGAGCCCGCGCAAAGTGACGACGGCCGTGTTCGGCGTTCCTGACGCCGAGTCGTTGACGGTGATCCCGTTGCCGCCGGCGAGCGCGCCGCCCTCGGTGTAATGGCAGTCGATGACCAGCGACTTGGTGATCGTCACGGCGCCGAAGCCGCCCGGATCGAGGCAGTTGATCTCGCCGCCCGCCGCTGTCTTGGAGATGGCGCCGGCGAAGGTCTTGCAGGGCGCGGTGCGGCTGCACGGATTGACGTCGTCGCCCACGCCTGACACCCAGGTGCGGGTCGCCTGAGCGGCGGCCGGAGCGGCATATCCCACGGTGCCGGCGAGAATGAATGCGGTCGCGAGCGCGACGCGCTTGGTAGTTCCCATCATGGTGCTTCCCCCATACGAGTCTTTAGACGGAGCGAAGGTTCTAGCACAGATAAAGGGTGGCTGGCTCCAATTATCTTGTCATACAAATCCTCTTTCTTTTGAAAAACATAGCTTATTGAGTGAACGGATTGCCGTCGTAAGCGACTTAAGCGGGGGATTGTAAGGATGGATATCGAGGCGGATTCGCCGCCGGGTGGAGGAGGGTGAGCGCGCCCTTTCTCGCCATCGCGCTCGGCCTGGCCTCCGCCGTCACCCTCGCTGCCGCCAACATGTCGGTGAAGATGGGCAGCGACATCCTCGTCGGCCGCGCCCTGCTGTCGTTCAGCGCGGCCGCGATCGTGGCCCCCGCGGCCCTGTTCGTGCCGCTTCCCGATGCCTGGACATGGGGCGCGCTGCTGCTCGCCTTGCCGGCCCATTATGGCTATCAGCTCTGTCTCGTCCGGGCGCTGCAGCGCGGCGACCTTTCGCTCGTCTTCCCGGTGATGCGCGGAGCGGCGCCGCTGCTGACCGCATGCGCGGCCTTCCTGCTGCTTCGCGAGACTCTTTCGGCCGTCGCGATCGCCGGGCTGCTGCTGGCGACGGCGGCGGTGTTCGCGTTCGCCGTTCCGCCGCGAGGCACGCTTCTGCGCCATCATCCCGATCGCGCCGTTCTCGCCTGGGCCCTCGCCACCGCCGTCGGAGTCGCGCTCTACAACGTCGCCGACGCTCGCGGCGTTCGCGGCGCTCCCCGGCCTTTCACCTACATCGTCTGGATCTTCATCCTCGACTCGATCGGGATCACCCTGACGGCATTGCTCCGACGCCGCCGCGCGCTCGGCCGGGCCATCGCCGAGCGCTGGCGGTTCGGGGTCGCGGCGGGGCTGCTCTCGATCCTGTCCTACGGCGCCGCGGTCTACGCCTTCAGCCTGATGGAGACCGCGAAGGTCTCGGCGCTCCGCGAGACCTCGGTGGTGTTCGCGGCCCTGATGGGAGCGCTTTTGCTCAAGGAGGGCTTCGGCCTGCGCCGGATCGCCGCTGCCCTCGCGCTCGCGGGCGGACTGGTGCTGATGCAGTTCGGCGGGTAAGAGCGGCGGACATGTCCGTCACCCATTCGCTCGATACCGCCACCAGCCGGGCCAATCCGGTGCCGAGCCCGATGAAGCGGCTGACCGTTCCGAAGCTGAAGGCGATGAAGGGCGGCGATCCGATCGTCATGCTCACCGCCTATACGGCGCGCTGGGCGCAGCTGCTCGATCCGCATTGCGACCTCCTTCTCGTCGGCGACAGCCTCGGCCAGGTGATTTACGGCCTTCCCTCGACCGTCCCGGTGACCCTGGAGATGATGTGCGCCCACGGAGCGGCCGTGGTGCGCGGCTCCTGGCACGCGCTCGTCGCCGTCGACATGCCGTTCGGCGCCTATGAAGCGAGCCCCGAGATCGCCTTCGCCAATGCCGCCCGGATCCTCAAGGAGACAGGGGCGGCGGCGGTGAAGCTCGAAGGCGGCGAGGCGATGGCGGAGACCGTCGCCTTCCTCAGCCAGCGCGGGATCCCGGTGATCGGCCATGTCGGCCTGACTCCGCAGGCGGTCAACGCGCTCGGCGGCTACGGCACCCGCGGGCGCGGCGAAGCGGAGGCGCGCAAGATCGTCGCCGACGCGCAGGCGATCGACTCCGCGGGCTGCTTCCTGATGGTCCTCGAAGGCGTGATGGAGGAGGTGGCCGCTGAGATCACCGGCCTCGTCTCGTGCCCGACGATCGGGATCGGCGCCTCGCCGAGCTGCGACGGCCAGGTGCTGGTGACCGAGGACATGCTCGGCCTGTTCGAGCGCACCCCGCGGTTCGTCAAACGCTTCGACGATCTCGCCGGCCGCATCGAGGCGGCCGCAGCCGCCTATGCCGGCGAAGTGCGCGACCGGACCTTCCCGGGCGAAGGGCAAATCCAGCGCGCGAAGAAGTGAAGGCTTCCGTTGCGCGCGGCTCGTCGGTAGAGAAGCGCCGGGGCTGATGCCGGGCCGCGCCTTTTCGTTCATCCGCCATATCGCTTTCATAGGCGATGAGGCTCGGGCGGGCGGGGTCGACCGGCGAGGATTGGGAGATTTTCCTTGGCGCTGAGGCCGATCGACAACGAGACGTTCTACCGCGAGGTCGACGAGGAGCTTCGGCGCGACCAGCTCAAGACCTATTGGGAGCGCTTCGGCAAGCTCGTCATCGCCGGCGTGGTTCTCGTGCTGGCGCTGATCGGCGGCTTCATCTGGTGGCAGAACCATAAGGAAGTGAAGGCCGGCGAGCGCGGCGAGAAGCTGATCGCCGCCTTCGACGACATCGCCGCGCACCGCAAGGCGGCCGCGACCGGCAAGCTCGACGAGCTGGCCAGATCGGGCTCGCAAGGCCATCGCGCCGCCGCCCTCCTGACCAAGGCCGATCTCGCCATCGAGGGCAAGGACCTCAAGGGCGCCGCCGCCATCTACAAGCAGATCTCCGACGACGAGGATCTCGCCCAGCCCTATCGCGACCTCGCTCTGGTGCGGATGACCGCGCTCGAGCTCGACACGCTCCAGCCGCAGGCGGTTGTCGACCGCCTCAAGGGCCTCGCCGTCGCCGGCAGCCCATGGTTCGGAAGCGCCGGCGAGATGGTCGCCATCTCCTACCTGAGGCTGGGCAAGCCGCAGCAGGCGGCCGCCATCTTCGCGGCCATGGCCAAGGACAAGAAGCTTCCCGACAGCCTGCGTTCGCGGGCCACGCAGATGGCCGGCTCGCTCGGCGTCGACGCCGTCCAGGAGGCGGAAGCAAACACAGGAAGGCAATAAATGAAGCGTATCCTTTTCGCCCTCGCCGCCCTCAGCCTCCTCGGCGGCTGCGGGACGCTGGGCCTGGGCAAGGGCAAGAAGCCGGTGACTCCGACCGTGGGTGAACGAATCCCGGTGCTGGCGCGCGAGACGGTGCTCGAGGTCGATCCGGCGCTTGCGGGGATCGCCGTCACCCTGCCGCCCGCGACTCCCAATTCGGAATGGACCCAGTCCGGCGGCAATGCGGCGAAATCGATGGGCCATCTCGCACTCGGCAACGCGCTCGGCCTGGCCTGGCGCCAGAGCATCGGCGAGGGCAGCAATGGCGGCCAGCTCGCCGCCTCGCCGGTCATCGCCGAGGACAAGATCTTCACCATCGACACCCGCGCCGTCGTTCGAGCGCTCAACCCGCAGAACGGCGCCACCTTGTGGCAGTCGCAGGTGCGCGGCCCGAACGCGCCTGAGGGCGCTCTGTTCGGCGGCGGAGTCGCCTACGACAACGGCCGGATCTACGCGACCAACGGCGCCGGCGACGCGGCGGCGCTCGATGCCAAGAACGGCGCGGTGCTGTGGACGAAGCGCCCGGGCGGCCCGCTTCGCGGCGCGCCCACGGTGGCCAACGACAATGTCTATGTGATCACGCAGGACAATCGCCTGTTCGCGCTCAGCCCCGCCGACGGCACCGTCCGCTGGGAAGGCTCGGGCGCGGTCGAGATCGCCGGCCTGCTCGGCGCCTCCTCGCCGGCCGCGGCCCAGGGCACCGTCGTCGCCGGCTTCTCGTCGGGCGAATTGAACGCCTATCGCTACGAGAACGGCCAGAACCTCTGGCAGGACGCGCTCGCGCGCACCAGCATCTCGACCAGCGTCACTTCGCTCTCCGACATCGACGCCGATCCGGTCATCGATTCGGGACGTGTCTACGCGGTCGGCCAGGGCGGCCGAATGGTCGCGATCGAGCTGATCACCGGCCAGCGCGTCTGGGAGATCAACGTCGCCGGGATCGCTACGCCCTGGGTGGCGGGCGACTGGATCTTCGTCGTCACCGACCAGGCGCAGTTGCTCGCTCTGTCGCGGACCAACGGCCACATACGCTGGATGACCCAGCTCGCCCGCTGGCGCGACCTCAAGGACAAGAAGGGGCGGATCGACTGGGTCGGCCCGATCCTGGCCGGCGACCGGCTGATCCTCGCCAATTCGACGGGGCAGATCGTCAACGTCTCGCCCTATGACGGAACGGTCCAGTCGACCCAGGAGACGAAGATGCCGGTGTCGCTGTCGCCGGTGGTCGCCAACAACACACTCTACGTCCTCCACGACAACGGCCAGTTGACCGCCTGGCGGTAAGATCGTCATCCCGGCTTTCGCCGGGATGACGTTGACCCCTTCGCTGCGACCGGGCAGGGCAACCCGGCCATGCCGAAGCTCCCCACCGTCGCGATCGTCGGCCGGCCCAATGTCGGCAAGTCGACCCTGTTCAACCGGCTGGTGGGCCGGAAGCTCGCGCTCGTCGACGACCGGCCGGGCGTGACCCGCGACCGCCGCGAGGGCGAAGCGAGCCTGCTCGGCCTCGATTTCCGGGTGATCGACACCGCCGGCTACGAGGACGAGGATCCCGAGACGCTGCCGGGGCGGATGCGGGCGCAGACGGTGGCCGCCGTCCGCGAAGCCGACGCCGCGCTCTTCCTCGTCGACGCCCGCGCCGGCCTCACCCCGCTCGACGAGGAGATCGGGCGCTGGCTGAGGAGCGAGACGACCCCGGTCATCCTCGCCGCCAACAAGGCCGAGGGCCGGGCGGGCGAGGGCGGGATCCTCGACGCCTGGTCGCTCGGCTTCGGCGAGCCGATCGCGATGAGCGCCGAGCATGGCGAGGGCGTCGTCGACCTGTTCGAGCATCTCCGCCCGCATATCGAGCGCGACGAGGCCGAGGAGGATCCGGGGGACGGGGAAGGCGGTCCGCTCAAGCTCGCCATCGTCGGCCGGCCCAATGCCGGCAAGTCGACCCTGATCAACCGGATCCTCGAGGAGGAGAGGCTGATCACCGGTCCCGAGGCGGGGATCACCCGCGATTCGATCGCGATCGACTGGCAGTGGCGGGGCCCGGACGGCGAGGATCGGCCGGTCCGGCTGATCGACACCGCCGGGATGCGCAAGAAGGCCAAGGTCCAGGACAAGCTCGAGAAGCTCGCCGTCGCCGACGGCCTTCGCGCCGTCGACTTCGCCGAGGTGGTCGTGCTCCTCCTCGACGGAACGCTCGGGCTCGAGGCGCAGGACCTCAAGATCGCCGACCGGGTGCTCCAGGAAGGCCGCGCCCTCATCATCGCGATCAACAAATGGGACGTCGCGCACGACCAGAGCAGCCTCTTCAACGGGATCAAGGGCGCCCTGGGCGAGGGGCTGGCCCAAGCCCCAAACGTGCCCCTGCTCACCGTCTCGGCCAAGACCGGCAAGGGGCTCGACACGCTTCTCGGGGCCGCCTTCGAGGTGCGCGAGACCTGGTCGAAGCGAGTCTCGACCGGCCAGCTCAACCGCTGGTTCGAGGAGGCGATCGAGCGCAATCCGCCGCCGGCGCCGGGGGGCAAGCGAATCAAGCTTCGCTACATCACCCAGGTCGGCGCCCGGCCGCCCAGCTTCGTCGTCTTCGGCAACCGGCTCGACGCTTTGCCGGAGAGCTACCGGCGCTACCTGATCAACGGGATGCGGCGCGAGCTCGGCTTCGGCGCGGTTCCCATACGGGTCGCGCTTCGCGGCGGGCGCAATCCGTTCGACAAGGATCGCTGATCCGTCAACCGCTCCTTTACCCGCGGGGCCTAGGGAGTGAGCGTGGACGAGTGGACGGTGAATGGAGAGGAGATCGTCGACTGGACGGTCTTCTGCGAGGCGCGCAGCGAGCTTGGCGCCGGGTTCGCGCGCATCCTCAGCTATTTCAAGGAGGACGGCGAGACCGCGGTGGCCCGGATCGAGGCGGCGATGCACGCCCGCGATACGGCCGGACTCGTCCTTCCCGCGCACCGGATGAAGTCCGAGGCGCGCCAGTTCGGCGCCGATCCGCTCGGCCAGCTCGCCGAGGACATCGAGTTCGGCGCCCGCCGGGCGATCGAGATGGGCTTCTTCCCCGACGAGCTCCTCCCCGCCGTCGCCCGGCTGCGGCCGCTCTACGTCCGGACGATGGCGCTTCTCGAGGCCGAGGCCAACCCGCTGGTCCGGAGGCGGGCAGGCACCTAACGCCCCTGAAAAGGCTGAATCGTTTCCCGGCGAAGGCCGGGATCCAGCCTTTTCAGCCGGCGAAACTGGACCCCGGCCTTCGCCGGGGAACAGCCGCTTCAATGTCAGCAGAACAGACTCTAACGCCCCTGAAAAGGGGACAGTCCCCTTTTTGAAGAGACGGCGAAAAAGGGGACTGTCCCCTTTTTCCGACGCCGGGAAGCACGACATACTAGGCCCCCGCGCGGCGCCGCATCGGCTGCGGCGACCAGCGGGCCAGCGAGCGCCACAGCCATTCGAACGGGCCGTAGGCGAAGCGGTCTAGCCAAAGCTTCGACCAGATCAGCATCACGCCCCACATCGCGAACACGACCGGCCAAAGCTCGATCCGCGACAGGCGGCCGAACAGGCCGAGGCCCCAGCCGTAGAAGAGGCCGGTCATCAGGATCGAGGTGCCGAGATAGTTGGTGAAGGCCGCCCGCCCGGCGGCGGCGATGCGCGCAGTGAACGGGCCGCGCCGCCGCGCGAGCAGGATCACTGCCGCCGCGATCGCGGCCACCATCACGGGGCGCAGCGGGACGGTGGCGGCGAAGGAGAAAGCGAAGATGGCGGGGAGGGTGAAGCCCGAGCGCCAGATCAGCCAGGCGAGCAGCGCGTAAGCCGGAATGGTGATCGCGAAGCCGATCGCGGCGACGCGCCGGTAGCGCTCGTCGTCCCACGCCCCGGTCAGGAAGCCGCTCTTCAGCGCCGCCATTCCAAGCAGCATGTAGCCAAGCGTCTCCGAGCCGAAATAAGCGAGCAGGAGCAGCGGCTTGAACGTGTGGCGGCTGAGCTGGTCCCAGGCGATAGGCCACCAGCCGCCGCGGAAGAGGCGGAGCTGGGCGGCGAGCTCGGCCGGGCCCGGCGCCGCGACGTCCTCGCCGAACCCTTGAAGCTGGGCGGCCGCGCCGGGGCTCGGGTGGGCCCCCGACGCGGCGGCGGCCAGAGCCTGAACGTCGCCGGCCGCGCTCGACATCATCGCCAGCTCGAGAAGGACGAAGATCGCCCCCCAGACGACCAGCTTGTGCGGCTCGAGGCGGCGGAAGAACCAGGCGACGAGGCCGATCGTCGCGTAGCCGGTGAGGATGTCGCCGTACCAGATGAAGTAGAAATGGAGATAGCCGAAGAGGAGCAGCCAGAGCATCCGCCGGAAATGCACCGCCGCGGGCGATTCGCCCTTCGCCTCCGCCTTTTCGATGACGAGCAGGAGGCTCGCCCCGAACAGGAAGGAGAAGAGGCCGCGCATCTTGCCGTCGACGAAGACGAAGCTCAGCGCCCAGGACGCATAGTCCCATCCGCTCCCGCTGCCGTAGGCGGCCGGATTGACATAGGCGGCGGGCGGCATCGCGAAGGCGAGGATGTTCATCGCCAGGATGCCCATCACTGCGACCCCGCGCACGATGTCGAGGGTGGCGATTCGCGGCGGCGGCTCGGTCGCAGCGTTCATCCGGCTTCCCCTTCCGAATGGTCGGTTGCGCCCCCGTTAGCCGATGCGCCGCGCCGCTCAAATGCCTGCCGGGTCCGGGCCAGGCGCCAGCGATACTCGCGGCGCGCGCGCTCCAGGCCCGGCACCCGCTCGCGATAGGGGATTGGACTATCGTGCGGGGTCGGCGGCCCGGCCATATCCTGACGATTCCGACAGTCCCCATCCAGTTCCTGGCCGCCCTCCGCGACGACCGAAGAGGGCCAGTCGCCAGGCCTGAGGTCGTCGAGCAGGCCGCTGCGTTGCGCCCGGTCCCACTGCCCGTTGGTCCACGAAGCCATTTCCGCGGGTTCGAGGTCCGCGATATCCGTCTCGCAGGGCAAGCCGCCACCGTAGGTGGAGTAAGCGGACAGCCGTTCGAATCCCTCGACCGCCGACTCCAGACCCTCCGCTAGCCGAACAGCGGATTCGACCTGCGTATCCGGAGCCTCACTCGCAGCCTCGCGCGCCAAGGCGGCGCGTTCAGCCAGGAAATCGCCGGCCCCTTCGTCTTCCCTGACGATGTCGAGGAACTGGTCCCATTCCTGGGCGACGGCGCGGGCGGGGACGGCGCCCTCGCCCAAGCCTTCGGCCTGGCGGTCTAGGCGGGCGAGGACGGCCATGGCGAGGCGATTGTCGTGGCGGTGGCGCTCGGCCCAGAGCTCACCGTTGCGGTAGATCTTCTCGACGACTCCATTGAGGGCCCGGGATTCCAGCTCGTCGGCGAGTCGGCCGCGCGAGATCAGGACGGCGGCGTTCCAGCCGAGCGCGAAGGCAGCCCCCTCGGCGCTGTTGCGCAGATTGTAGGCGGTGTCGCGGCTGATCCCGGCGGCGCGGCAGGCATCGGCCGCGACCCCGCAGCGGGCGAGGGCCTCGAGGAAGACGCACTGGCGGTCCGGGGTGAAGCCGTCGCTCCGCCGTTTCCGGCCGAGCGCGTCGGTGGCGACGGGGACGTAGCGGCCAAGGGCCTCGGACTTGAGGCCGTCGCCGGGATCGGGTGCGCGGGTGTGAAGGGCCGAGGCGAAATCATCGGACGCCGCCTCGGTGGACAGCGCAAAGCGCGAGTCGGAGTTTTCCATCCTTATTGTGGAACATAAAAAGAACATGTAGGAAATGGATTTTTCGTCCGGTCCGGACCCATGGGAGGCACGAAGCGAATGCCTCTATGCCTCGTTGCGGTCAGAGGCCTACGGGCCTCTTCAGCTCCGGTCGCTTCGCGCTTGCGCAATTAGTGCACTGTCACTGAAATCTGGCCACGAGTAACGCTGGTCCGATCAGCGGCTTCCTATTATCCTGAGCCCGGATGTCCTGCTTGGAGCACCGGCAATGGCCACGACTGCATCGTCCGCGTCTTCAGCCGACTTCGATTTTGTGGAACTCGTCGAGAGTCGCCTTCACGCGGAGGGCGTCTCCCTGACGTTTTTCGCCAGGCTCAAGCTGCGGAACATGTACAAGCACGCGATCCGCCACATGAGACAAACTGGCGCCCCCCTCGATCATGCAGCAGCTCAGGGCTCGGCCAGCCGGCTCGCTTATGCCCTTGTGGCTCTGAAGAGGCGCAAGATAAACGGGGCCGCGCTGGGGAGCGTGTTCGGTTTCCTCTGTCCAGGCCTCTATCCGATTTGCTGAAGAAGGGGGCGGATATGAGCGACGACGTGATTCTGAAATCATTCGACCTGGCGGATGCAGCGACGAAGCAGTTGCTGGTCCTGGCCACCGGCACGATTGCGGGCGCCATTGCGCTTCTGGATAAATCCGACGTTGCCGGGATCAACTTGGGCGCGCACTCCGGCGCCATTCAGTTCGCGCTTTGGGTGCTCACGTTTAGCGTCATCTTCGGTGTGGCGGCGATGTTCAATCTGCTTGGCACGCTCGCCCGCCCGCCCGCGGGAGGCCCAACAATCTACAAGGCGTCGATTCGCCTGTTTTCGGGTTTGCAGCTGCTCTCTTATCCGATCGGTCTGCTTCTGCTGGTCCGCGCGGCGTTTCTCTAAGCGCGACGGCAGCGGGCGAACGCCTACTCCTCCGCCGGCTTGCTCTGCAGCTGGATGTAGTTCTGGAGGCCCATTCGGCCGATCATCTCGAACTGGGTCTCGAGCGCGTCGACATGGGCTTCCTCGTTTTCGAGGATGTCGGCGAAGAGGTCGCGGCTGACATAGTCGCGGACGGATTCGCAATGCTGGATGGCGCCGCGCAGCTGGACGAGGGCTTCCATCTCCAGCTCGAGGTCGGCCTTGAGAACCTCCTCGACCGTCTCGCCGATCCTGAGGCGTCCGAGCAGCTGGAAGTTGGGCAGGCCGTCGAGGAACAGGATCCGCTCCGCGAGCCGGTCGGCATGCTTCATCTCGTCGATCGATTCGGAGCGCTCGAAGGCGGCGAGGCGGGCAACGCCCCAATTGTCGAGCAGCCGGTAATGGAGCCAGTACTGATTGGTGGCGGTGAGCTCGTTCCTCAGCGCTTCGTTGAGGAGCTCGATGACTTTCGCGTCGCCCTTCATGACCGCCTCCCTGTCGGACCCGCTTTCGGACGGAGGGGCGGGGGAGGTCAACCCTTGCGTCATCCCGGCGGAAGCCGGGACCCAGGAATACGGCGCTTCCGGAAGCGGCACCATCGCCCGCCGCACTTTATACCGCAGTGTTCCTGGGTCCCGCCTTTCGCCGGGATGACGATCAGGCGCTCGCCAGCTCGGCGGCGATGACCTGACGCGCAAAGGGGAAGCACTGGCCGCAGCGCGGCTTGGCGCCGAAGCAGCGATAGGCGCTGGTCGGGCAGGCGGCGCCGTCCCGCGCCGCCCGGCGGACGTCCGATTCGCGAAGCGCATTGCAGACGCAGACGATCATGGGAGCTATGTAGCGATAATGAGAAGCGTTCGCAATAGTGAGAAAAAAGGGGACAGCCCCCTTTTCCATCGGAACAGCGGTGCGGAAAAAGGGGACTGTCCCCTTTTTCAGCGGCGGTCGCGGCGGATCATGAGCTTGAGGCCGGACCAGGTCGCGTCCACCGCGCAGACCTTGACGTCGACCAGATCGGTGGCGGGGAGAATCGCTTCGCGGATCCGGTCCTCGGTGATGTCGGTGGCCAGCTTCGAGGCCTTCTTGGGCCAGCTCACCCAGATGAACCCGCTTGGAGCGAGCAACGGGCGCAAAGCGGTGAGCTTCGACTCCATGTCGGATCGCCCGGTGACGAAGATATGGGCGGCATCGATCGGCGGTTGCGGGGCGGGCAGGCGCTCGAGCGCGAGGCTCTCCGCCGCGATCTCGGCGACGACCGCTTCGGGCATTCCGTCCCACCAGACGCGCTGGCCGTCCTTCAACGACAGCTTCCTGGCCAGCGGCGTGCCCGAGTAACCGGCAGTCACGCTCGCGCGGTCCTCCGGTAATGGCGCGCCGCGACGAGGGCGATGGGAAGGCCGACGAGGATGCAGTGAGAGAAGAGCGCGTTGGCGATCCCCCAGGCGGTGTGGGGGAGCGGCGCGTCGGGCCAGCGCAGCGGCTTCACCGCCCAATACATGATCAGCCAGAGCAGGAAGCCGTAGGCCAGGCCGGCGGGGACGGGATGACGGATCAGCGCCGGGAAGCGGGGCGCGACGAGGAACCAGGCCGCCGCCATGCACGCCATGATCGCGAAATGCACGGCAAGGCCCGCCGCCGCCCAGTGCGCCCCGCCGCCACGAACGCCGTCGCCGAAAGGTCCGCTGGCGACGTAAGTGAGCACACCTCCCGGGCTCATTCCGGCCATTCCGGCAAAGACGAAGGCCGAGAGAATGTCGAGCGTGCCCGCCAGGAGAGTGGCGATGACGATCGGTCTCAGCATGGTGGATCCCCCCGAGGCGGAGGAGAAGCCGGGGCCGGCTCGAAGTCAAGCCGTCGCCGCAACCTTCCCGTCATTCCCGCGAAAGCGGGAATCCAGGCGGCGGAGCGAAGGAGAAGAAGCGGGATTCCCGCTTTCGCGGGAATGACGGATTTCAGCCTACGGTCAGCTCGTTTCCCATCAGCTTGGGGAAGAAGCTTTCGTGCGCTTCGCGCAGGTCGGCGAGGGTGACGGCGTGGTCGCTCTGCGGAAGCTCGAAGATGAGGCGGGTTCCGCAGGTCCGGCCGATCGCCTCGACCTCGACTCCGGCGGCGTGGGCCCGGCGGAGGAAGGTAAGAAGGCAATCGTCGCTGACGGTGGCGAGGTAGAGGCCCTGGTCCTCGGCGAAGAGGTCGGCGGCGCGCTCCGGCCTCAGCTTGTTGATCATCGCCCCGACATTGCCGGCCAGCGCCATCTCGGCGAGCGCGACGGCGAGGCCGCCGCCGGAGACGTCGTGGCAGGCGGTGATCGCCCCGCCGGCGATGGCGGCGCGGACGAAATCGCCCGCGGAGCGCTCGGCGGCGAGGTCGACCGGCGGCGGCGGCCCCTCCTCGCGGCCGTGAAGCTCGCGAAGCCAGAGCGACTGGCCGAGATGGCCCTTGCGCGAGCCGATGACGACGATGACGTCGCCGATCCCCTTGAAGGCGATGGTGGCGGCCTTGCGCCAGTCCTTGAGCAGGCCGACTCCGCCGATCGCCGGAGTGGGAAGGATGGCGCTTCCCGAGCCGTCCTCGCCCTTCGTCTCGTTGTAGAGCGAGACGTTGCCCGAGACGATCGGGAAGTCGAGCGCGCGGCACGCGTCGGCCATACCGGTGATGCAGCCGACCAGCTGGCCCATGATCTCCGGCCGCTGCGGGTTGCCGAAATTGAGGCAGTCGGTGGCGGCGAGCGGGCGGGCGCCGACCGCGCAGAGGTTGCGCCAGGCTTCGGCGATGGCCTGCCTGCCGCCTTCGATCGGGTCGGCGCGGCAGTAGCGCGGGGTGACGTCGGTGGTGATTGCGAGCGCCTTGTCGCCGCCATGGACCCGGACGACCGCCGAGTCGCCGCCCGGACGCTGGACGGTGTCGGCGCCGACCATGTGGTCGTACTGCTCCCAGATCCAGCGGCGGCTGGCGATGTCCGGCGAGGCCATCAGCTTGAGCAGGTCCGCGGCGATGTCGGTCGCCTCGGGCACATTGGCAAGCGGCGCCGGGGGCGGGGTCTTCACCCAGGGGCGGTCATAGGCGGGGGCGTCGTCGGCAAGCGGGCCGAGCGGGATGTCGGCGACGGTCTCGCCCTGCCATGTGAGGATCATGCGGCCGGTATCGGTGACCTTGCCGATGACGGCGAAGTCCTGATTCGGATTCTGAACTCGCCCGACATGTCGTCCCGGCGCTTCGTCTGGGAACAGTATGATCACCTCATCGGCGGCAACACGGTCGAACGGCCGGGCGGCGATGCCGCCGTGATCCGCGTCGACGGCACGAACAAGGGCCTCGCCTTCACCGTCGACGTGACGCCGCGCTATTGCGCCGCCGACCCCTATGAGGGCGGCAAGCAGGCGGTGGCCGAGTGCTGGCGGAATTTGACGGCGGTCGGTGCCGAGCCGATCGCGCTCACCGACAATCTCAACTTCGGCAATCCCGAGCGGCCGGAGATCATGGGCGAGCTGGTCGGCGCGATCCGCGGCATTGCCGAAGCGGCACGAGCTCTCTCTTTCCCGGTCGTCTCCGGCAATGTCTCCCTCTACAACGAGACCAACGGCCAAGGCATCCTGCCCACCCCCACCATCGGCGGCGTCGGTCTCCTGCCGGACTGGAACCGCATGGCCCGCATCGGCTTTGCGGCGCCCGACGAAGCCATCCTGCTCGTCGGCGCGCCGGACTGGTGGGGCACCCATCT
>JBJMTX010000044.1:0-141203 GCA_045811485.1 Allosphingosinicella sp. | reverse complement strand
TGACGTAGCAAAGCATCGCGGTGCCGAACCAGCCGATCATCGCCGCGCCGATCCCGCTGGTGATGTGGTCGTAGCCGGGCGCGATGTCGGTCACGAGCGGCCCGAGCGTATAGAAAGGCGCCTCGCCGCAGCTTTCCAGCTGCTTGTCGATATTTTCCTTGATCTTGTGCATCGGCACGTGGCCGGGGCCCTCGATCATCACCTGGCAGTCGTGTGCCCAGGCTTTCTTCGTCAGCTCGCCGAGCGTGTAGAGCTCCGCGAACTGGGCTTCGTCATTGGCGTCGGCGGTCGAGCCGGGGCGGAGGCCGTCGCCCAGTGAGAAGGCGATGTCGTAGGCCTTCATGATCTCGCAGATCTCGTCGAAGCGTTCGTAGAGGAAGCTCTCGCGGTGGTGGGCGAGGCACCATTTGGCCATGATCGATCCGCCGCGGCTGACGATGCCGGTGACGCGCCTGGCGGTCAGCGGGACGTAGGGCAGGCGCACGCCGGCGTGGATGGTGAAATAGTCGACGCCCTGCTCGGCCTGCTCGATCAAGGTGTCGCGGTAGATCTCCCAGGTGAGGTCCTCGGCGACTCCGCCGACCTTCTCCAGCGCCTGGTAGATGGGGACGGTGCCGATCGGGACGGGGCTGTTGCGGACGATCCATTCGCGGGTGTCGTGGATGTTTCGCCCCGTGGAGAGGTCCATCACCGTGTCGGCGCCCCAGCGGATCGACCAGACCATCTTGTCGACCTCGGCGGCGACGTCGGAGGCGACGGCCGAATTGCCGATATTGGCGTTGATCTTGACCAGGAAGTTGCGGCCGATCGCCATCGGCTCGCTCTCGGGGTGGTTGATGTTGTTGGGGATGATGGCGCGGCCGCGGGCGACCTCGTCGCGGACGAATTCGGGCGTGACGTAATCGGGGATCGAGGCGCCGAAGTCTTGCCCGTCGCGGGCTTGGGCGGCGAGCTGCTCGCGACCGAGATTCTCGCGGACGGCGACATATTCCATCTCGGGGGTGATGATGCCTTTGCGGGCGTAGTGCATCTGCGACACGTTCGCGCCGGGCTTGGCGCGAAGCACCTTGCGGCGGACGTTGGGGAAGGGCTGGACTCCGCCGCTGCGGTCGGGGCCGAGCTGGCCGTTATCCTCGGGGCGGACCTCGCGCTGGAGCACCTCCTCGACGTCGCCGCGGCCGCGGATCCAGTCGCGGCGGAGTTCGGGGAGGCCGCGCATGATGTCGATGCTCGCGGTGGGGTCGGTATAGGGGCCGGAGCAATCGTAGACCCTGAGCGGCGGCTCGCCCGAGCTCGGCTCGAGATCGATCTCGCGCATCGCCACACGGCGCGGGCCGACATGGATCTTGCGGCTGCCCCGGATCGGGCCGGTCGTGACTTTGAGCTCGGTGCGGGCGGGGGCGTCGGCCATTCTTTCGTCTCCTTGGGCGGGACGGAGAAAGGGCGGACCCGAACTCCCTCCCTACGCCGGTTTCAGCCGGATCAGGTTCGACGGGTCTCGGGCTCCCGGCCCGACTCTCAGCCGCCACACAGCGGCCCCCCGGGGATGACCGAGCTTTAGGCCCCGGACGGGGTCGGCGCAATGGTCGCGGCGACCGCCCGGAGCATCGGCCGGATGCGCTTGACGCCGGTCTGCGAGAGATGGCCCTCGTCGGAATAGAGCGGATGGCCGGCGCCGTCCTCGATCGCACAGAGCGGGGTGCAGAGCAGGTCCTGCGGCGCATAGAGGGTCACGCCCGGAATCGCGCGGACCCGGTCGAGAAGGGGCCTCTGGCCGCGGCGATAGTCGGCGAGGCTCCGGGTGGGGCGAGGCGTCTGGCCTGCCTGGAGCAGCGAATAGATGTGGCGCGGGACGTTGAACCCGGGCGGCGGCACCGGATCGATGAAGGCGACGGAGATTCCCTCGCGCCCGGCGAGGGCGGCGAGCGAGGCGAGGGCGTCGAGATGGACGTGCTCGGGCAGCGAATGGACGACGATGGCGCGGGCGCCGGTCGCCTTGGCGTCGGCGATCACCGCCTCGGCGGGCAGAGCCGGTCCGAGCGGCTCGTTGGTGACCATGAGGTCGAGATGGCCGCCGGCGCGGGCGACTTCCTCGCCGAGCACGCCTTTGAGGAGATCGGCGTGGCTGTCGCCGACGAGGAGGACGCCCGGCCCGCCTTCGCCGGCGATCCGGCACGATCGGGCGGTGGGGTGGATGAGCCGGCCGAGCTTGGGGCAGCGATAGGGAAGGCGATCGAACCAGGCCGAGATGGCGAGCTGCTGGCGGGGCGGGAGAAGGGCGCCGTTGAGCGGAACCGCGGCCGCCGCGACTCCGGCGGCGGCGACGGCCCCGGCGGCGGCGAGGCCGGCGATGAAGCGGGCCGAGCGGCGGCGGCGAAGCGGCACCTCGACGAAATGATAGAGAAGCCCGGAAAGCAAGATTGTCAGGACGAGCGCGGCGGCGATCCCCGCCGGCGTCAGATCGAGCCTCGTCCCGCCGAACGGCCGGTAGGCGAGGAAGGCGATGACCGGGAAGTGGACCAGATAGACGGAATAGGAATAGCGGCCGAGCAGGACGAGCGCCCGGCCGGGGGCCGAGCCTTCGCTCCGCGGCGCGAGGCCGGCGAAGATGTAGAGGCCGGCGAGAAGGGCGATGGCGGCGGCGAAGACGGTCGGCGAGACCGGAAGGAAGGGCGCTGCCAGCAGCGTGGCGACGAGGGCGGCCAGGGCGGCCTCGCCGGTCCCGCGCGGAAGGCGCGAGACCCGGCCGGCGAGGTAGAAGCCGATCATGAACTGCCAGATTCGCGGCGGGGTCATGAAGAAGGCCGTCTTGGGCGAGACCGAATAGACGAGCAGATAGAGGCCGAAGGAAGCGAGCGAGAGCAGGATCACCGTCTTGGGGAAGCGCCGCGCGCCGATCGCGATGAGCGGGAAGAGCAGGTAGAATTGAAGCTCGACTCCGAGCGACCAGAAATTGAGGATCGGCCGGAAATAATAATAATCGAAATAGCTCGCGTCGAACCAGAAGCCGATATTGGGCGCCAGCAGCGCCGACCAGTCGGCGTAGCGGACGACGTCGGCGAATTCGTGCGGAAGGACGATCGCCGCGGCGGCGACCACCGCGACGATGAGCGCCGCGTAATAAGCGGGGAGCAGGCGCGACAGGCGGCGGCGGTAGAAGCCCGAAACATCGGCCCCGCTCGCCATTCCGCCATAGAGCAGGGCCATCAGGAAGCCGCTGATGACGAAAAAGGCGTCGACGCCGAGATAGGCGAAGGAGAAGCCCGGCGCGCGCAGATGGTAGAGGAGGACGAGAAGCACGGCGACGCCGCGCAATATCTCGATATGGTCGAGGCGCTTGGGATGTGGGGCTGAGCTCATGGCGCGCCTGCTTAACGGCCCGGCGCGGTGCGTCCAGCCCCCTGTTCCCCGGCGAAGGCCGGGGTCCGGTCCTTGCGGCGGTGAAGCTGGGCCCCGGCCTTCGCCGGGGAGCTAGAGGGGAAGCTCCAGCTCCGCGTCCATTGCAACGCCCTCCCCTTCGCCGAGGCCCGACAGGCCGAGCCCGAGCAGGCGGATGCTCTTCACCGGCGGGAGCAGGCCGCGCAGGAGCGACGCGCCGATCTCGAGGAACTCGGCCTCGCCGCTCACCTTGCGGTCGAGCGAGCGGGCTCGGGTGACGATCTGGAAATCGGCATATTTGACCTTGAGGTTGACGGTCCGGCCGGCCAGCCCCTTGCCGACCACCCGCCGGGTCCAGACGTGGCGGCCGATCCGCTCGAGCTCGGAGAGCAGAGCCTCGGGATCGCTCAGATCCTCGAGGAAGGTGTCCTCGGCGCTGACCGACTTGTAGGGCCGGTCGGCCTTGACCTGGCGGTGGCAGATGCCCCGGGCGAGATCGTGATAATATTGGGCCGAGCTTCCGAAATGGGCCGCCAGCCATTCGAGGCTCCTCGACTTGAGGTCCGCGCCGGTCTCGATCCCGAGCCGGGCCATCTTCTCGGCGGTCTTGGGGCCGACTCCGTGGAAGCGCTTGACGGGAAGGGTCTCGACGAAGGCGGGGCCGCGCGCGGGCGTGACGACGCACAGGCCGTCGGGCTTGTTCTGGTCGGAGGCGAGCTTGGCGAGGAACTTGTTGTAGGAGACGCCCGCCGAGGCGGTGAGGCCGGTCTCCTCCCGAATGCGCTCGCGAATCTCCTCGGCGATCAGGGTCGCGACTCCGATCCCCTTCAAATCCTCGGTGACGTCGAGATAGGCTTCGTCGAGCGAGAGCGGCTCGACGTGCGGGGTATAGTCGCGGAATATCGCCCTGATCTGCTCGGAGACGGCGCGATAGGCGTCGAAGCGCGGCTTGACGAAGATGAGGTGCGGGCATCGGCGCTTCGCCGTCACCGCCGGCATGGCCGAGCGTATGCCATATTCGCGCGCCTCGTAGCTCGCCGCCGCGACCACCCCGCGGACTCCGCCGCCGACGGCGACCGGCTTGCCCCTCAGCTCGGGATTGTCGCGCTGCTCGACCGACGCATAGAAAGCGTCCATGTCGACATGGATGATCTTGCGGATCGCGCCCGCTGGCCCGCCGTCGTTCACGCCATGTTCCTAGCAAGAGGCGGGGCGGGAGGGAAGTCCGTCATTGCGAGCGAAGCGAAGCAATCCAGCGCCGAATCCGTCACGACAGCCGCGGCTGGATTGCCGCGTCGCTGCGCTCCTCGCAATGACGGATCAGAAGCGCAGGTTGAAGCCGACGGCGGCGACCCGGGTGTCGGCGGGAAGGTAGGCGCGGGACGGGTCCATGCGCCGGCGGACCTGCTCCTTCTCGGTCGATCCGACCACCGAGAAGAGGCCGACGCCGACGTCGGCATGGTCCGTGACCGGAAGGCTTCCGAACATTCGCGAACCCTGGCTGTCCTCGATCAGGATGCCGCGGGAATCGAGGTTGACGGTCTGGCTGGCGCCCGCGAGGACGTCGCTCGGAACCATCGGTGGGGCAAATCTGCTTGCTGCGCCGGCCTCCGGACGCCGATCCTTCGCCCAGATCGGCGAAGCCAAGACCAGCATCATCCCCGTCACGGCGAGCCCTGTGCGCTTTTTCATCGCAGGCCTCGCAATATCGTTCCCCCTAATAGCGTGCGAACCTACAGCAAGGTTCCGTGGAGGGAAGCCTCAAAACGAATAGCTGAGGCCGGCCAGGGCGAGATATTGATCGCGGTCGCCGGCGATGGCGACGATCGGGCTTCGCGCGAAATCGCCCTTGAGGCGCGAATAGCTGACCCCTCCGAACAGCGACAGGCCCGGGTGGCGGAGGTCGCCGGTCAGGGTCTGGGCGAGGAAGAGGCTGGCCCGCCAGTTCTTCCAGCCGCCGTCCGCATTGTAGACGGGAAGGCCGCTGGCGAGCGCGCCCGCCGGAGTGACGCTGAAATAGGTGCGCGCATAGCCGTCGCCGACCCGCTCCATCTGAACCCCGAGCGTTGCATAGGTGCGGGTACTGAGCGGAGTCGCATATTCGATCGCCGGGGTCAGGATCGTGCTGTCATGGGTATTGGTGACGTCCTTCTGCCAGGTGAGGCGGAAGCCGAGGCTGTCATAGGGGTTGAGAAGCCCGTTTTTCTTGACTCCGACCACCGCTCCGAGCTCGATCGCGGTGTCGATCTCGCCCAATGCCCGGACCTGCGGGTCCTTGATCCGGCGGGTTCGGTCGAGGCGGACATTGGCCACCGGCCCGAACTCGAAGGAGAAGGGCGCGCCCGCCTTGTCGCGGATGAGATCGAGCGAGATTCCGGTGCCGCGGCTGGCGAAGCTGAAGCCCGACACCTTGCCGAAGATCACCCCGATCGGGGTGAACTCATAATCGTCCGACCCCTCGTAGGAGGGGACGTAGCCGGCGCCGACTCCGACGGTGAGGCTGTTGGGATCGTCCGGAAGCGCTTTCTCATCGTCCTGGGCAAGCGCCGGAGCGGCCGCGAGCAAGGGTAAGGCGAGCGCGATGGCGCGCCAGGCGATGTTCCGGTTCATCCCACGTTCCTCCTGTTTGCGGCAACAAGCGCGGCGATGGCAAAGGGTTCCGGTCCCGTTACGAAAATCAAGAAAAATCGTGCCGTTATGGGCCTTTCGCAACAGTCGGCGCAGGCGGGCTTGGCCTTCGCCATGGTCAGCCGGTAAGCAGGACGGCGATGCGCAGGGGCAAGAATCACGGATTGCTGATCGCGGGCGGGGGAGTCGCGGGTTGCTTCGCGGCCCTCGCCATGGCCCGGCTGAAGCCGGACCAGGCGATGGTGCTGGTCGGCGAGGAGGTGAGGTTCGGGGGCGGAAGCGGCCTTCTCCTGCTCGATGCGGGGCTCACCGCCGACGAGCGCAGCCTGCTCCAGCCGGTGATCACCCGAAGCTGGGACGCCTGCTACGTCGCCCTGCCCTCGCGCAGCCGCAAGCTGAAGCTCGCCAGCCATTTCGTCGCCAACGAAGCGATCCACGACGCCGTCGCCGACGCGCTTCCGGATCGATGCGCGCGAACCACCAAGGTCGTCGCGATACGCGACGACAGCCTTCTGCTTCCTGGCGGCGAGACCCTCGGCGGAACCGGCGCCCTCGACGCCCGCGGATGGGCGCACCAGACCACTCTCGATATCGCCTGGCGCCACCGCACTGCCCGCACCTGCCGCTTCGCCGACCCGCATCGGGTCGACCTGCCGGTGCTCGCCGACATGACTCTCGAAAAAGGCGGCTGCGGACATTTCACCTGCATTCCGCTCGACGAAAGGACGCTCCGGATCGAGCGGATCGATTATTCCCGAAACGCGGAGGCCGGCACCGACGGACCGGACCGGATCGAGGATTATGTCGGCCGCCGCGGCTGGCATGACGGCGAGTCCCGCAAGGCCGAATCCTCCTCCCGGCCGATCCCCCTCGGCGGCGACTTCGCGGCCTTCTGGCGGATCGGCGGCGCCCGGGTGGCGAAGCTCGGCGCCCGTGGCGGCTTTTCGCATCCGTTCACCGGCTCCGCCCTTCCCGACGGGCTTCGCACCGCCCTCACCCTCGTCCGGCAAAGCGACCTTTCCGGAACGGCGCTTCACGACCTGTTCGAGACCGAGGCGGCGGCCGCGTGGAAGCGACGCGAATTCCACCGAAGCGTCAACCGCCTGCTGCTCGACAGGGGCGCCGAAGCGCTGGCGGCGCTGTACGACCTCGACGCGCCCGTGCTCGAGCGTTTCTTCGCCGAAGAGCTTGGGATGTTCGACCGGCGCAAGATCCTGGCGGCGGTGGGGGGCTGAGCTCCCCGGCGAAGGCCGGGGCCCAGTTTCGCACGCCGCAGGCTGGACCCCGGCCTTCGCCGGGGAACAAGCAGCGGGCTTCATCCTCTCCCGCTTCCAATCGCCTTTGCCCTGTGCTTTAGGGCGCGGCCATGAACGTTCACGAATATCAGGCCAAGGAATTGCTCGCCACGCAGGGCATTCCGGTCCCGGCCGGCCATGCCGCGCTCTCGGTCGACGAAGCGGTGGCGGCGGCCGAGCAGCTGCCCGGACCGCTCTACGTCGTCAAGGCGCAGATCCATGCCGGCGGCCGCGGCAAGGGCAAGTTCAAGGAGCTGGGACCCGACGCCAAGGGCGGCGTGCGGCTGGCGAGGTCGATCGACGAGGTGCGCACCAACGCCGAGGAGATGCTCGGGCGCACCCTGGTCACGGTCCAGACGGGCGCCGAGGGCAAGCAGGTCAACCGCCTCTACGTCACCGACGGAGTCGACATCGCCAAGGAATATTATCTGGCGCTTCTGGTCGACCGCGGCTCGGGCCGGATCGCGATGGTCGCCTCGACCGAAGGCGGGATGGATATCGAGACGGTCGCCCACGAGACGCCGGACAAGATCACCACCATCGCCGTCGATCCGGCGCAGGGCTTCCAGCCCCATCACGGCCGCGCCCTCGCCTATGCGCTGGAGCTGGAGGGCGAGCTCAACAAGCAGGGCCAGAAGCTGGCGCGGCAGCTCTACGAGGCCTTCCTCGCGCTCGACTGCTCGATGCTCGAGATCAACCCTCTGGTCGCGACCGAGGACGGCCGGCTGCTCGTCCTCGACGCCAAGATGAGCTTCGATTCGAACGCCATGTTCCGCCACCCCGACGTCGAGGCGCTTCGCGACGAGACCGAGGAGGATCCGATGGAGGTCGAGGCGTCCAAGTTCGACCTCGCCTACATCAAGCTCGACGGAAACATAGGCTGCATGGTCAACGGCGCCGGCCTCGCCATGGCGACGATGGACATCATCAAGCTCAATGGCGCCGAGCCCGCCAATTTCTGCGACGTCGGCGGCGGCGCGTCGAAGGAGAAGGTGACGGCGGCGTTCAAGATCATCCTCTCCGATCCCGCGGTGAAGGGCATACTCGTCAACATCTTCGGCGGGATCATGCGCTGCGACATCATCGCCGACGGAATCGTCGCGGCGGCCAAGGAGGTGGATCTCGCGGTGCCGCTGGTGGTCCGGCTCGAGGGCACGAATGTCGAGGAGGGCAAGAAGATCCTCGCCGACAGCGGCCTCGCCATCGTCCCCGCCAACGACCTCGGCGACGCGGCCAAGAAGATCGTCGCGGCGGTGGGCGAGGCGGCATAACGCGTCACCCCGGCGAAAGCCGGGGCCCAGGAACATTGCATCTCTGGAAGCACGGGTGTTCATGGGTCCCGGCTTTCGCCGGGATGACGGAGGAAGGGTGAAGGAATGAAACTTCTCGTGCCCGTGAAGCGGGTGATCGATTACAACGTCAAGCCGCGGGTCAAGGCGGACGGGACGGGGGTCGACCTCGCCAACGTCAAGATGAGCATGAACCCGTTCGACGAGATCGCCGTCGAGGAGGCGATCCGCCTGAAGGAGAAAGGCGTCGCGACCGAAATCGTCGCCGTCTCGATCGGGCCCGCCAAGGCTCAGGAGACGCTTCGCACGGCGCTGGCGATGGGCGCGGACCGGGCGATCCTCGTCCAGACCGACGACATGGTCGAGCCGCTGGCCGTGGCCAAGATCCTCGCAAAGATCGCCGAGGAGGAGCAGCCCGGAATGGTCATCCTCGGCAAGCAGGCGATCGACGACGATTCGAACCAGACCGGCCAGATGCTCGCCGCCCTGCTGGGCTGGGCGCAGGGCACCTTCGCCTCGAAGGTCGAGGTCGACGGGGAGCAGGTCAGCGTCACCCGCGAGGTCGACGGCGGGCTCGAGACGCTCCGGCTCAAGCTTCCGGCGATCGTCACTACCGACCTCCGCCTCAACGAGCCGCGCTACGCCTCGCTTCCCAACATCATGAAGGCCAAGTCGAAGCCGCTCGCCCAGAAGACACCGGCCGATTACGGCGTCGACACCGCGCCTCGGCTCGAGACCCTCTCGGTCCGCGAGCCGTCGAAGCGGGAGGCCGGAATCAAGGTCCAGTCGGTCGACGAGCTGATCGATCGCCTTCGCACCGCAGGAGTGATCGGATGATCGCGCTCGTACTCGTCGAACATGAAGGCGGCCAGCTGAAGGACGCCACCCTCTCCGCCGTCGCGGCCGCCTCGAAGCTGGGCGAGGTCCACCTCCTCGTCGCCGGCGAGGGCGTCGGCGCGGTCGCGCAAGCGGGCGCGAAGATCGCCGGAGTGACCCGGGTCCACGTCGCCGACGGCGCCGCCTATGCGCACCAGCTCGCCGAGAATGTCGCGCCGGTCGCGGCCGATCTCGTCCGCGATCATTGCGACTATTTCGTCGCGCCCGCGACGACGACCGGCAAGAACGTCGCGCCCCGGGTCGCCGCCCTGCTCGACGTCATGCAGGTGAGCGACGTGATCGCCGTCGACGGGCCGGACACGTTCCAGCGCCCGATCTACGCCGGCAACGCCATCGCCACCGTCAAATCCTCCGATTCGAAGAAGGTCCTCACCGTCCGCGGAACGGCCTTCGACAAGGCGGCGGCCGAGGGCGGCTCGGGCGCGATCGAGCCAGTTTCGGGCGGCGGAGATTCGGGCCTGTCGAATTTCGTCGGCGCCGAGATCGCCGCCTCGGAGCGTCCCGAGCTGACCAGCGCCAAGATCATCGTCTCGGGCGGCCGCGCGCTCGGCTCGTCGGAGCAGTTCCACCAGTACATAGATCCGCTCGCCGACAAGCTAGGCGCCGCGGTCGGGGCCAGCCGGGCCGCCGTCGACGCCGGCTATGCGCCCAACGATTATCAGGTCGGCCAGACCGGCAAGATCGTGGCGCCGGAAGTCTATATCGCGGTCGGCATTTCCGGCGCGATCCAGCACCTCGCGGGTATGAAGGATTCCAAGCTGATCGTCGCGATCAACAAGGACGAGGAGGCACCGATCTTCCAGGTCGCCGACTTCGGTCTCGTCGGCGACCTGTTCAAGCTGGTGCCGGAGCTGACCGAGAAATTGTAGCCGCCGTCAGGGCTTTCCGAACAGCCCGATCAGATCCGCTTTGGCCAGCACATGGCCGTTCATCGCGGCGAGAAGCTGGTCGCGGCTCGAGCCGGGCTTGAGCGCCAGGCTGGAATCGAGGGCGAAGACCTGGAAATGATAATGGTGGGGGGCCTTCCCCGGCGGCCGAGGCCCGAAATAGGACGGGGTGCCGCGGCTGTTCTTGCCCAATGCGGCGCCGGGCGTGACCGAGCCCTGCTGGAGCGCGCCCGCCTTGGGATCGATGTTCCAGGCGAGCCAGTGGACGAACGGCTTGGCGGAAGACGCGTCGGGATCCTCCATCATCACCGCAAGGGTCTTCGTCCCGTCGGGAAGGTGCGACCAGGAGAGGTGCGGCGAAAGCCCGTCGCCATAGGCGCTGAAGCGCGTCGGGATCGTCTCCCCCGCCTTGAAGTCGCGCGAGGCGAGGGTGAAACTGGCCGCCGATTGGGTCTCGGGACGATCGACGGCGATGACGACCGGCTTGCCGGAGCCGGCATTGCTCTCCTGCGAGCAGGCGACCGCGAGGAGGCAGGCGAGGAGGAGGCGAGTCTTCATGCCGCTTTTCTACTCCATTCAGGCGAAGCCGCCAAGGAAGGCCGCGACGTTGCCGCCGAGCGCGTCGACGGCATAGCCGCCCTCCATCACGATCAAGGTCGGCAAGGCCGCCGAAGCGATCCGCCGGGCGATCGGGGCATAGTCCCCCGTCTCGAGCGCGAAATGGCTGATCGGGTCTCCGGCGAAGGTGTCGGCGCCGAACGAGACGACCAGAAGCTCGGCGCCGAAGCCGGCGATCGCCGCCAGCGCCCGGTCGAGCGCGGCTTCGTAGTCGCGCGCGCCGGTTCCACGCGGCAGCGGCAGGTTCAGCGTCGCGCCCTCGCCTTCGCCCGTGCCCCCTTCGTCGGAATGGCCCCAGAAGAAGGGGTAGTCGGTGCGCGGATCGGCGTGGATCGAGGCGAAGAAGACGTCGCCGCGGGCGAGAAAGATGTCTTGGGTGCCGTTGCCGTGATGATAGTCGATGTCGAGGATGGCGACTCGCCGCTGTCCCGCGCCCACCGCCGCCTCGGCGGCAATCGCGGCATTATTCAGGTAGCAATAGCCGCCCATATAGTCGGTGCCGGCATGGTGGCCCGGGGGGCGGCAAAGCGCGAAGGCGGCGCGGTCGCCCGCGAGCACCGCCTCCAGTCCGGCGAGAGCGGT
Organism: Allosphingosinicella sp.; assembly: GCA_045811485.1. Taxonomy (GTDB): domain Bacteria; phylum Pseudomonadota; class Alphaproteobacteria; order Sphingomonadales; family Sphingomonadaceae; genus Allosphingosinicella. The sequence continues at coordinate 129,629 of JBJMTX010000044.1, read as the reverse complement.
CTGGGCGGCCCAGTAGGCGCTGCCCCAGGTCCCCTCGGCGACCGGCGTGGAAGCGTCCATGCTGTAGCGGCCCAGCCTGGCGTCGATCCGGTCGAGGTCGAGCGGACGGCGGCCGACCACCGGCCAGACATAGCCGGAGGCGTCGCCCGGCCGGTCGGCGGCCCGCCAGTCGGCGAACGCGTTCTTCAGGAAGGCGACATAGTCCGGCGTGTGGACCCGGAGCAGCGGCGCCTCTCCCCGGTCGCGCGGCGCCTCGGTCGGGCCGAGCGCGGCGAGCAGCGAGGCGGCCCGGCCGGGATGCTCCGCGAAGGGGACGAAAGCCCCATTGTGCAGCTCCTGCGCCGGCGCGTGCAGAAGCTGGCGGTCGTCCCAGAAGATCCGCATCACCGCACCGTCATTGCGAGGAGCGCAGCGACGAAGCAATCCAGCTTCCAGCCTCCGCGCCGCTGGATTGCTTCGCGTTGCTCGCAATGACGGAGAGGGGTCATCGCGACAACAGATCGCTCGGCAGGGTCGGCTCGGAGAGGATCTTCTCCATCGCCGCCCAGCGCTCCGTCTCGCCCGGCCCGGCGCGCTCGACATAAGCGCGCACCAGATCCTGGCCGAGGCCGTAATTGATCACGTAGGAGCGATACTGGTCGATGAAGGCGACCGATTTGTCGGCCCGCTGCGCCGAGACGAGCTGGTATTTGCGGGTCAGCTCGACCGCCTGGGCGCGGGTGATCCGCCCGTCGAGATAATCGGCGGCGATGGTGAAGCGGGCGCCGGCGAGGTCGCGCACCGCCTTCTGAAGCGCCAGATACTGGGCGGCCCCGGCGGTCGGAAGGCCGGCGAGCGGATAGAGGGTGGAGGTTTCGAAGGCGAGCTGATCGTCGCCTGGGAAGGCGAGCTCGATTCCGTAATTGGCCGAGCCCTCGGCGATCAGGGATTGCGGCGAGTAGAGCGGGTAGACGCTGTATTCGACCCAGCCGCGGCCCTTTTCGAGCTTCTCCTCGAGCAGCATGTTGAAGACGTGGTGGCCGGGATAGCCTTCGTGGCAGCCGAGATCGACCGCCCGGCTGAGCCGGATCGGAAGGTCGGTATTGACCTGGATGAGGCTGTTCGAATCGCCCTTGTACCAATTATAGCCGCCCCAGCTCTTGCCGGTGACGAACTCGAGCGTGAAGCGCTCGTTCGCGGGAAGCGCGATATGCTCGAGCGTCCGGCGCCGGCACTCGGCGATGGCGGCGCGCATCACCGGCTCGAGCCGGCCCTGCGGGATTGTGAAACGGTCCTGGAAGGCGTCGACCCGGTCGGCCAGCGCTCCCTGCCCCGGCACCAGCCGCTCGATCCGCGCGAGCACCGGATCGTAGGCCGAGAGCGGCTTCAGCTCCGGCCGGACTCCGAACAGATTCTCGGCCTCGTCGACGAAGGGCAGCTTCTCGCCCTGGATCATCCTCAGCCGGGTCGAGGCGGCGCGCAGCTGGGCGAGGAGGAAATCGCGCCGCCGCAATTCGAGCGGGTCGAGCCGGCGGTCGGCGACGCTTTGCAGGCGGACGGTGAGAACGGCCGCTCGCGCCGCGAGGTCGGGCAGCGAATGCGGCGTCGTCTTCGCCTCGGCCTGCCATTCGGGCGGACCGTAATAGGCGTCGATATAGCCTTCCTCCTTCTCGCCGATGGCGAGCTGGAGCTTCACATAATCGCGGGCGATCGAATCGAGGCTGTCGGAGGGCGCTCCCGCCGAGACGCAGCCGGCGAGGAGCAGGAGCGGGAGCAGAAGTCGGAGCCAGTTCATATCTTGCCTTCCTCCACGCCTTCGCAATCGCCGTCGGCCTCGATCTCGCGGTCGAGCCTCGCCGCTTCCTCCTGCTGGCGCGGATGCGGCGGCGCAAGCCTCAGGACGACATAACCCGCCAGCGCCGAGAGGATCGAGCCGGCGAGCACGCCGAGCTTCGCTTCCTCGACCAGAGCCGGATTGCCGGGGAAAGCGAGGGCGCCGATGAACAGGCTCATGGTGAAACCGATCCCGCCGAGCAAAGCCACGCCCCACAGCTGCAGCCAGGTCGCGCCGCGCAGCGGCGCCGCGAGGCCGAGCCGGACGGCGGCGAGGACTGCGCCGAAGATCCCCGCCTGCTTGCCGAGGAACAGGCCGAGGCCGATGGCGAGCGGAAGCGGCGCCAGCAATTCGCCCGGCCCGGCGATCGTCACCCCGGCATTGGCGAAGCCGAACAGGGGCAGGATCAGATAGCCGACCCAGGGCGACAAAGCGTGCTCGAGCCGGTGGAGCGGCGAATGCGCCGAGTCCGGCGCGCCGGGAGTCTTCACCAGCGGAACGATCGCGGCGGTGAGCACGCCGGCGACGGTGGCGTGGACTCCCGAGAGCCAGACCGCGCCCCACAAAGCCATCCCGCCCGCCAGGAAGACCGGAAGCGCCCGTACGCCGCTCCTGGCGAGCATGTAGAGGAGGGCGAGGATGAAGGCCGCGGCGCCCAGCGCAAGGGTGTTGAGGGCGGCGGTGTAGGCGAGCGCGATGATGAGCACGGCGCCGAGATCGTCGGCGATGGCGACCGTCGTCAGGAACAGCTTCAGCGAGGTCGGTGCGCGGCGGCCGAGCAAGGCGATCACGCCTATCGCGAAGGCGATGTCGGTGGCGGCCGGGATCGCCCAGCCTCGCGCCAAGCCAAGCGAGCCGCCCGTGACGGCGAGGTAGAGCAAGGCCGGAACCGCCATTCCCGCCAGTGCCGCGATCACCGGCAGCCGCCTCTTGTCCCAGCTGTCGAGGCGGCCGTCGACCAGCTCGCGCTTGATCTCCAGCCCGACGAGCAGGAAGAAAAGCGCCATCAGCGCGTCGTTGATCCAATGCTGCACGCTCATCGGCCCGAGCGGGAAGCGGAGCAAAGCGCGATAGGAGGGGCCGAGCGGCGAGTTGGCGACCGCCAGCGCCGCCGCGGCGGCCGCCATGAGCAGGCCGCCGCCCCCCGCCTCGCTTCGGAGGAACGCGCGCAGGGTCGATCGCTCGCTTTCTGCCCCGGCCATGGCGACGGCTTAACCGGCGCGGCGGGCAAGGGAAACCGGGTTCCCCGGCGGAGGGCGGGGCCCAGCCATCATGACCGCGGAGCTGGACCCCGGCCTTCGCCGGGGAACAGGAGGGCGTTCACACGTCGCAGGCGCAGCCCTTGCCCTTGTGGCAGGTCTTCCAGCGCGCGATGCAGCTGTTGCCGCACGCCTTGCCGGTCGAGCAATGCCTGCAGCAATAGCCTTGGGCCGCCGCCGCGCCCCCGAGACAGGGACCGGCGGAGGCCGGCCCGAGCGCAAGCGTCGCGCCGAGCAGCAGGAAGGCAAGCGCCCTCACTTCCCATAATCCGGATCGAACGTCCGGTTGAGCGCGTCGGCGAGGCGGATCCCGGCGCGCTCGAGCCGCTCTTCGACGATCGGCTTGGCCCGGTCGAGATAGGCGTCGTCGACGGTGACGGAGCGCTGGGCGACCCCTTCCGCGAAGACTCGGTCGTCCGACGAATACCAGCAGGCCTTGTCCTTGCGGACGCAATAGCCGGTCTCCGGCGCCAGGGTGATCCGGTAGGATTCGGCGGCCCATTGCCAGGGCTGGGTCCCGACCCACTTACGGCGCTGCTTCGGGGTGACGGCGGCGTTGAGGATCGCGGCGGCGGCTCGGGCGCGGGCGATCGGGTCGGTGCCCGGAGCGAAGATCCGGCGCTCGATCACGCACGAATCCCAGACCGAATGGAGGCTCGCCTCGAACTTGCCGTTGCAGGGCCCGGCCGCCTTGATGCTGTTGCCGCCGCGATCGTCGGCGAAGGAGATGTGCAGGGGCTGGTGAAGGTCTCCGAACCAGTGGCCGATGAAGAGGATCGCGGTCGCCTTTTCGGGATCGGTCGCGGTCGGCGAGCGAAGGACGGCGAGATCGCCTTCGAGCGCCGAGATCACGCAGGGGCGGCCGCCGGGGCAGCCGGGCCCGACGCGCCGGACATCGCGCTCGTAATTGGCGAAATGCTCGGTCGGACGCGAGACCGGCTTGTTGTCGGGGAAGGTGCAGGTCGAGGTGAAGTCCGGAAACCGGCCGTCGAGCGCGACCAGCCGATCCACTTCCGCCTTCGCGGCCGGAGTGAGGTTGAGATAGCCGATCTCGCAGACCGTGTAATGGCCGCCCTGCCCCCAGGCGAGCGCCGCCGCCGGCGCGAGGAAAAGTGCGAATAAAGCCGCGATGATCCAGCGCATGAGCCGCGTCCCCCCAAGACGAAAGCGCATCCCGAGGCGGGACCGCCGCGAAGGATATATACCCAATCCGGATATTGGAGAACGCAATAATGGGGCTGAGGCTTCAGTCCGTCAGCGGCGAATAGCCCGCGGTGATCGCGCCGTTTACGTCGATGACGATCTGGACATTGTCGCAGCCGCCCGGCTTGCCGTCATTGTCATTGCCGATCTTGCGCGGATTCGTGGGGCAGGCCGAATCGTTGCGGTCGGTGCGCCAGACGCTCCCGCGACGGGTCAGCTCCGTGACGACCGGCGGGTCGGGGAGCTGAGTCCCGCTGTAGAGCTTCGGACCGACGGAGATCACGAAGTCATGGGCGTTGACCGCGTTCAGGAAATTCACCCGGGACGACGTCATGCTGCCGTGGTGGCCGACGATCAGCACGTCCGCCGGAAGCAGCGCCGGGAAGTTGGCGAGCAATCCGCCCTCGACGGAATCCGGCCGCGCCGGCGTGGATGGAGGATGGCGCACTTCGTTCTCGCCGCCCGCGTCGCCCATCAGCAGCACGTGCCGCGTTCCAAGATCGAGGCGCGTGACCAGGCTGGCGTCGTTGAAATGCTTGCCGGAGGCATGTCCGTCGGCGTGCAGGATGGTCATGCGGGCGCCGGCGCCAAGCGGAATGGCCGTTCCGATCGCTATCTGGCCGGCGCGCGGCACATGGACCGTCGCGGTTCGGACGGCGCCGTGGCATTTACTTTTGCTGGGGGTGAAACTCGCGTCATGCGTGCCGCCGCTGGCCAGCGCGTCATGGTAGGCGACGCCCGGCTCCGCCGCGACGGCGTCGAGAAAGGCGTGATAGGCGCAGGTATTGTTGAGCGACCCGGAGTTCCAGACGTTGCGAACCTCATAGGTCGCGAGGACGTCGTCGATCATCGCGTCATGATCCTCGTGGGGATGGCTGAGGAACAGCTGATCGATGACCTTGAGATCGGGCCGGACGGCTCGCAGATAGGCCAGAACGCGATCATCGGCGCCCCGCGCGCCGTCATCGTTGCTTCCGGCATCGTAGAGCAGGGTGAAATCATTCCCCTCGACGAGAATCGACAGGCCGGTGCCGACGTCGATCGCGTCGATGACGTAAGTCCCGGGAGGCGGGGGCCCGATCACCGGGACCACTGCCGCCGGGGTGGGCGTCGAGGGAGCCGTCGCCGCGGGCGAAGCCGCGGCCGGCGCCGGCTGGGGCCCCGGTTGCGCTGGGGCCGGCTGGAAGGCCAAAGCGGGCGCAGGCGCCAAAGCCAAACCTGCGGCGACGATTGCCAGTGACCATTTGCGCATGACCGAGTTCCCCCTGCGGTACGGGGGCATCGTATCTTAGATCGTTATATTGAGCATCCGTAATTCGGATGTTCGATAAACGGCCGCTCCCTTCAGCCGGTTTCCCTGTTTTTCGAAAAGCTCTTGATTCTTTTTCCGCAAAATGGATGATAGAGCCGATTTGGTTCAGGGGGCGGATCGAATGGGCTTGGCGGCGCCTTTCTTCGGCGGGATCGATTTCGCGATGCGCGAAGCCGCCTTGTTCGCCGCCACCGGCTTCCTTCTCCTCGGCGTCAGCGACCTCGCCGTCGATCTGATCTGGATCGCCCTTCGTCTCCGCCGCCTCGGCCGGCCGCAACCTTTTCTCGGCGACCTTCCGCCGCCCGAACGGCCCGGCCTTCTCGCCGTCTTCGTTCCCGCCTGGGACGAAGGCGCGGTGATCGGCGGAATGGTGGGCGCGACCCTGGCCGCCTGGGGCGAGGGGGACTGGCGGCTCTATGTCGGCACCTATCCCAACGACGTCGGGACGCTTGCCGCGTTGGCCGGCTTCGGCGACCCCCGCCTGAGGATCGTGATCGCCGAGCGGCCGGGGCCCACCACCAAGGCGGACTGCCTCAACCGGCTGTGGGACGCGCTGCTCGCGGACGAGGCGGCGGACGGGCGCCGGGCCAAGGCGATCGTCCTCCACGATGCCGAGGATCTCGTCCACCCCGCCGAGCTCAGGCTGTTCGACGGCCTGATCGAGCGGTTCGACCTCGTCCAGCTCCCGGTCGTGCCTTTGATCGATCCGAATTCGAGATGGCTCGGAGCGCATTATGCGGACGAGTTCTCGGAAGCGCACGGCAAGGAGCTGGTCGTGCGCGGTGCACTCGGCGCCGGCCTCCCCTCGGCCGGCGTCGGGTGCGCCTTTTCGCGCGAGACCCTGGCCGCCGTCGCGGCGGAACGCGGCGGCCCTCCGTTCGACGCCGACAGCCTGACCGAGGATTACGAGCTCGGGCTGAGGATCGCGGCGGCCGGCGGACGCCCGGCCTTCGTCCGGATCGCGGCGGCGCCGGGCGAGCCGCCGGTGGCGACCCGCGAATATTTCCCCGGAACCCTGCGCTCGGCGGTTCGGCAGAAAGCGCGATGGATGACCGGGATCGCGCTTGCCGGATGGGATCGGCTCGGCTGGCAGGGCGGGCTCGCCGAACGCTGGATGCGGCTCCGCGACCGCCAGGCCCTTCTCGCCGCCTTGCTACTGCTCTGCGGCTACCTGTCCTTCGCCCTCTGGCTGCTGCTCAAGGCCCGCGAGGGCCTGACCGGAATCGTCCTCGAGCCGCTTCCGCCGGGCCTTTCCGGCCTGGTCGCGGCGAACACGGTGCTGCTCGCCTGGCGGCTGGCGGTCCGCGCCGCCTTCACCGCTGCCGCCTATGGCTGGCGGGAGGGGCTTCGCGCCCCGCCCCGAGCCGCGGTGGGCAATCTCGTCTCGCTGCTCGCCGCGGCGTCCGCGCTCGCCCGCTACCGGGCCTTGCGGCGCGACGGCCGGCCGCGCTGGGACAAGACCGACCATATCTTCCCGACCGCTCTGCCCGGCCGATGAAGGGATCGCCGCCGCTGCGCTTCCTCGCGCTGCTGGTCGGCGGCTGGACCGCCCTTCGCGCCGCCTTCCTCGCGCCAATGCTTTGGGCGCCGCCCTCGGGCGCGGCGGAGCGGAACGGGCCGCGCACGCCGCGGATCGCGCGGTCTGCCGCTTCGCGCGCCGTCGCGGCGAATGCAGTTCCTGCCGTGCCCGCAGCACCGCTCCGAGCCCCTTTAGTGAGGTTCGAGGCGCCGCGTTCCCCGGCGAAGGCCGGGGCCCAGTCGGCCCCGCGGTTGAGCTGGGCCCCGGCCTTCGCCGGGGAACCGCGATATCGAGATGAAAACCTCCCCCTCCCTGCCCTCCCCGCCCGGCACGGCGCATTTTCCGCGCAGACGACCACGCCGAAGCCAGGCGGGCGCCGCTGGTCGCTGTCCACCTGGGCCTTCGTCCGGCGCGGCGACGGCGCCCCGCTGGCCGCGGGCGGCACGCTCGGCGGAAGCCAGGCCGGCGCGCGCTTCCTCTACCGGCTGAGCGAGGGCGTCTCGCTATCGGCGCGGCTCTCGTCGCCGATGAGGACACCGGCCGGCGCCGAGGCGGCGCTCGGCCTCGACTGGCGCCCGGCCCGAGCGCTGCCCGTCCACCTGCTCGCCGAGCGCCGGCAGGCGCTGGGCCGCGACGCCCGCTCCGCTTTCGCGCTGGCCGCCTATGGAGGCCTCGACGATGCCCCGCTCGGCCCGCTTCGCCTCGACGCCTACGGCCAGGCCGGCCTGGTCGGAACCCGCTCCCGCGAGCTGTTCGCCGACGGCGCCCTGCGCCTGTCGCTCCCGCTCGGCCGCACCGCGAAGCTCGGCGCCGGCGCCTGGGCCGCCGCCCAGCCGGGCGTGTCGCGAGTCGATGCCGGGCCGCAGGCCTCCGTCCGCACCCCGATCGCGGGGCGCAGCATAACGGTCATGGCCGACTGGCGCTTCCGCCTCGCCGGCCAGGCGCGCCCGGGCTCCGGGCCGACGCTGACGATCGCCACCGACTTCTGATTATGCCGATTCGTTCTTGATCTTATAACGAAAAGGACTAGAATGATGGAAGCCGGCCCGCGCCGGGTCCGATACAGCCGGGACGCGGTTCGAACGCTGAAACGGATAGATCAGGGGACGGCACGGCGCATCCGGTCGAAGATCGGCCAACTCGCAGCCGAGCCCGACGCTCTCGCGAACAACGTTCGAGCGCTATCGGGGGGCGACGGCCAGATGCGGTTGCGGGTGGGGCGGTGGCGCGTGATCTACACGGCCGACACGGCCGAGTTGATGGTGCTGAAGGTGGCGCCGCGCGGATCGGCCTATGAGTGAGGAATATGAGATGAGCTATGTGCCCCAGACCTTCGCAACGCCGGACGGAACCGAGATGGTTATCCTGCCAGCCGCCGAATATGCGCGGTTGAAGCGGCGGGACGAGGAGGATGAAAAGGATCTTGCCGACGCTCGTAAGACGATGGCGGCGATTCGCGACGGCGAGGGCACCATGCCGGGCGAAGTGCTGGATCTGATCCTCGATCAGGGTTTGGCGCCGCTCGCCGCGTGGCGCCGATATCGCGGCTACAGCCAGGCGGAGCTGGCACGGCGTGCGCAGATCAGCCAGGTCTGGGTCAGCCGAATCGAACGCGGAGGCGGCTATGGCTCGCGCGATACTCGACGCAAGCTGGCTGCGGCACTTGGCGCGCCATTGTGGGCGCTCGACGATGAGGCGGGCGAGCGGGGCTGAAGCTTCGCCTTCCGCGCGCCGGCGCGAGCGGCTAACCAGTGCGGCGTGGATATCTATCTTCCCATCGCCGGCCTCTCGGTGAACGCGCTGGCGATCGTCCTCTTGGGAGGCGTGGTCGGGCTGCTGACCGGGATGGTCGGAGTGGGCGGCGGCTTCCTGACCACGCCGATCCTCATCTTCTACGGAATCCCGCCCTCGGTCGCCGTGGCTTCGGCGACCACCCAGATCACCGGCACCAGCGTCTCCGGAGTGCTCGCCCACCGCCGCCGCAAGGGCGTCGACTATCGCATGGGCGCGGTGGTCATCGCCGGCGGCCTCACCGGGGCGCTCGCCGGCGGTGGCCTGTTCCGGCTGCTCCAGGATGCGGGGCAGATCGATACCGCCATCTCGCTCCTCTACGTCATCCTGCTCGGAACGATCGGCTCGATGATGGCGAAGGAATCGGCGACCGCGCTCGACATCCTCAAGGCCAAGGAGAGCGGGAAGAAGCCGAGGCGCCACAATCCGCTGATCGCGGCGCTTCCGATGCGCTGGCGCTTCTACCAGTCCGGACTCTACATCTCGCCGCTGGCGCCTTTGCTGCTCGGCTTCGTCGCCGGGATGCTGACCGTCCTGCTCGGCGTCGGCGGCGGTTTCATCATCGTTCCGGCGATGATCTACTTGCTCGGAATGTCGGCCCAGGTCGTGGTCGGCACCTCGCTCCTCCAGATCCTGTTCGTCACCGCGGCGACGACGCTCATCCATGCGACCACCACCAAATCGGTCGACATCGTCCTTGCCGGCCTGCTCCTGCTCGGCTCGGTGATCGGCGCCCAGCTCGGCGCCCGTCTCGCCCAGAAGGCGAAGCCCGAGCTGCTTCGAATGTTCCTCGCCATCATCATCCTCGCGGTCGCGATCCGGATGGCGATCGGCCTCGGCTGGCGGCCCGAGGAAATCTACACGCTCCAGGTGCTGTGAGAGCCGCTCGCGCCCTCTTCCTCCTCCTGATCGCCGCGCCGCTCGCGCTCGGCGCCGCCAAGCCGCGGCTGGTGCCCGACGTCTCGCAGAGCCGGATCGAGATCCAGTACAGCTTCACCGGCGCCGAGCTGCTCCTGTTCGGAGCAATCCTCTATCCGGGCGGACGGACCCCGACCGAGCGGGCCGACATCGCCGTCGTCGTCAAGGGGCCGCTCCAGACGCTGGTCGTTCGCGAGAAGCAGAAGGTGGCGGGCATCTGGATGAACGTCGAATCGGCGCGCTTCCGCTCCGTCCCCGCTTTCTACGCCGTCGCCTCGTCGCGGCCGCTTTCGCAGCTGATCGACGAGCGGACGGCCGCCATCTACGAGCTCGGCCTCCAGAACCTGTCCTTGTCGCCGGGCGGCGGCAAGGCGCCCGAGGTCCAGCACCGCTTCGAGGCCGGCCTCATCGAGCTGATGCAGCGCCACCAGCTCTATTTCGAGGATCCGCACGGGGTGAAGATCACCGATCAGGTGCTCTATCGCGGCCATATCAGCATCCCGGCGCGGGTTCCCGTCGGCGACTATACGGCCGAGACCTTCCTCATCAAGGACGGCCGGGTGATCGCGGGCGCGGTGCGCGACATCCGGATCGAGAAGCTCGGCTTCGAGCGCGACGTCGCCGAGGCGGCCGACCGCTGGTCCTTCACCTACGGGGTCGCCGCGGTGGCGCTGTCGCTGCTGCTCGGCTGGGGCGGGAGCGTGGTGTTCCGGCGTTAGGTCCTTCGATACGCCCGGTTCGACTTCGCTCACCGGGCTACTCAGGATGAGCGCGAGAAAGGCTCCGTCCGCTCATCCTGAGTAGGGACTGAGCGAAGGCGAAGGCCCGTATCGAAGGACCAGTGCAGGACACTTATAAGGAAAAGCAGTTGTTTACCCCTCGCTGCTAGGACGAACCGCGCAAAACAGCCGGGGGCTCGCCAGCCGCATGACCGATATGATGAACTTCAAGACCGTCCCGCTCGCCGAAGAGCCGGAGGAATTCGCCCCGACCATCCGTCCGCGCATCCCCCAGCCGGTGCGCCACGGACCGATCGGCAAGGTCGTCGAAGTGGGCGGCGGCGGCGGGCGGATCGAGCTCGAGGCCTCTCGGGTCGCCGAGGTCTCGAAGGACCCCGATCCGAGCGTCGCGCTTTCGGGCCAGGTCGGCGGCCACGTCAAGCTCGAGGTCGGAAGCCGCTGGCTGCTCGCCAACGTCCGAAGCCTCCGCCTTCGCGACGGCGAGGCCGGAATGGTCGCCGCCGACATCGATTTCCTCGGCGAGGGCGAGGAGCATGAGCAGACCGGCCGGCTGATCAACTTCCGCCGCGGAATCACCGGCTATCCGCCGCCGGGCGCCAAGGTCTTCCCGGTCTCGGGCGACGACATGCGCCAGATGTTCGCCGCCGACGAGCGCGCCCATATCGAGATCGGCACCGTCTATCCGACCAAGGACGTTCGCGGCGCCCTCTATGTCGACGCCCTGCTCGGCAAGCATTTCGCCCTTCTCGGCTCGACCGGCACCGGCAAGTCGACCTCCGCGGCCCTGATCATGCACCGGATCTGCGACCAGTCGCCCGAAGGCCATATCGTGATGATCGATCCCCACGGCGAATATTCGGCCGCGTTCAAGGGGGTGGGCGAGCTGTTCAACGTCGAGAACCTCGCAATGCCCTACTGGCTGATGAACTTCGAGGAGCATTGCGAGGTGTTCATCACCTCGTCGGACTCCGAGCGTCAGCGCGACATGGACATCCTGGCCAAATGCCTCCTCCAGGCGCGCGCGAAGAACCGGGCGGCGGAGGGCATGACCAAGCTCACCGTCGATTCGCCCATCCCCTATGCGCTCTCGGACCTGACCGCCGCGATCAACAGCGAGATGGGCCTTCTCAACAAGGCGACCGACACCGCGCCGTTCATGCGCCTCAAGACCAAGATCGACGAGCTGAAGGCCGATCCGCGCTACCATTTCATGTTCTCGGGAATGCTGATCGCGGACACGATGACCAACTTCATCGGCAAGATCTTCCGCCTTCCCGCCAGGGGCAAGCCGATCTCGATCGTCGACGTCTCGGGCGTTCCGTCCGACATCGTCTCGGTGGTCGTGGCGGTGCTGTCGCGGCTCGTCTTCGACTATGCGATCTGGTCGAGGAACGAAGTGCCGAGGCCCGTCCTCCTCATCTGCGAGGAGGCGCACCGCTACATCCCGTCGGACAAGACCGGCGGCGGCCAGGCGGTTCGCAAGATCCTCGAGCGGATCGCCAAGGAGGGCCGTAAATACGGAGTCAGCCTCGGCCTGATCACCCAGCGTCCGTCCGATCTCGCCGAGGGCGTTCTCTCCCAGTGCGGCACCATCATCGCGATGCGCCTCAACAACGAGCGCGACCAGCATTTCGTCAAGTCGGCGATGCCGGAAGGCGCTCGAGGCTTCCTCGACGTCATCCCGGCGCTGAGGAACCGCGAGTGCATCGTCTGCGGCGAGGGCGTCTCGATCCCGATCCGGGTCTCGTTCGACGATCTCGAGCGCGACCGCCGCCCGGCCTCGTCCGACCCGCTCTTCTCCGAATTGTGGCGCCAGACCGGCGACGAGGAAGCGATGGTCTCCCGGGTCGTCAAGAGGTGGCGCAGCCAGGGGCGCTGATTCGAACAGGGGAAATCCGGCCGGCGCGTCCTGCCACGGGCACCCGGGTTCGAACGACTGCCGCTTTCGTCGTCAGGTCGAAAGCATTTAGTCGCCAGGTGGAAGAACGTCAGGTCCCGTACCTTCCAGGGGAAGGCATAAAGTGGCCCGGCGCCGCTCCTTTCGGAAGCTTCGCCGCCGCTTCGCGCGCACACGCTGGGCGGAGGACCTGATCAGCTCTTCACGAGGTCGCGAGCCTTCCGGATGACTTCGCGCCGGCCGCCCGGCTTCGGAGCGCACATTCTCCTTACGCCGGTTCCCCGCCGCGCCGGATGATCTGTCCGACTCGGCAGACCGGCTTGATGCCCGATTCGTGAGAACAGGTCAAGAACATCGAATAAGTCGATGTGCGCGTCGAGTCTCGGCAATGCTTGGAGTAAGTCCGGATATCGCTTGCCGGTTTCCCGGCGAAGGCCGGGATCCAGCCTTTCCGCCGGCGACGCTGGGCCCCGGCCTTCGCCGGGGAACAAACAATTCTAGGCTCTCGGCTTCTTCCTGCCCGAATCGGCCATCCTCGCGACGCCCGGCTTGACGGCGAGCAAGGTCTTCAGCTTGGCCCGGAAGGCGGCGAGGTCGTCGCCCGAGAGCTGGGCGCGGGTGACGAACTTGACCGAGGCCGGATCGATCGCGACCCCATCCTTCCACAGCTCGTAATGAAGGTGCGGGCCGGTGGCGAGGCCGGTGGCGCCGACATAGCCGATCACCTGGCCCTGGCGGACATGCTCGCCGGGCTGGGCGACGATTCGGCTCATGTGCGAATAAGTGGTCATCAGGCCGCCGGCATGGGCGAGCCGGACCTGGTTTCCGTAGCCGCCCGCCCGCCCGGCGGCGGCGACCTTGCCGTCGGTGGCGGCAAGGATCGGAGTCCCGTAGCCGGCGCGGAAGTCGATGCCCTTGTGCATCCTCGTATAGCCGAGGATCGGATGCATCCTGAGGCCGAAATTGGACGAGACGGTGCCCGGCACCGGCCTTTGCAGCGCCCCGGTCTCGCGGCCCACTCCGGAGGCTTCGTACCATTCGCTGCGGCCGCCCTCCTCCCATTCCATCAGCTTGAGGTCCTTGCCCGTCGCCCGGTCGAGGCCGGCGAGGAGCAGCCGGCCGGTCTCCGATTCGCCGGTCGCGGCGCTCCGATGCTCGAGGATGATGTCGAACTTGTCCTCGGCGGCGAGGCTGGAAATCTCGGTCTGCGCGGCGAGCGCCTTGATATAGGCCTCGACGGCTCGGGCGGGCGCTCCGGCCGCACGGGCGGAGCGGTAGAGGCTCGCCCCGACATAGCCCTGGATCCGCAGCGGGGTCGAATCGACCGTGATCGGCGTGCGGACCAGAGCGAGCTTGCCGCCCGAGCGCTTGAGCGAGAGCTTGAGATCGAAGCGGGCGCGAAGCGACAGCGCGGTGAGCGGGCGCGCTACCGTCCGGTCGGGGCGTCGGCCGAGCGTGATGTTCATCGACGTCCCGGCCTTGAGCTGTTCGAGCGGGATCGCGCCCGAGACCAGCTTGGCGACCTCGTCGGCCTCCCTTTGCGCTACCCCCGCGCGCTCGAGCGCGTGGACGAAGCCGTCCCCCTCGCCGATCGTCGCGACGAGCTCGACGGTGGGGCGCTCGGGCGTGTCGAGCAGGGGCTCGACGGCGTCGGTCGGCGCCATCCGGCGGCCGGTGTCGGCGCCGAAGGCGAGCGGGGAGATGGCGAGCGAGCGCGCCTCCTTCGCCTGGGAGGGGCGGAGCGGGGCCGCCGCGGCGGCGGGGATGGGATCGAAGCCGGGGGCGAGCCACAGAGCGGCGCCGCACAGGAAGGCGCAGGTGAAGGCGCCCCGGAACCAGCTTCGCGAGCCGATCCGCGAGCCGAGGTCGACGACCAGGTCGAAATCGCGCGCCGGCGCCCGGCTTCCGAAATCGCGCAGCCTCGGTGCCCGTTCGAAGACGGCGCCCGGCCTCAGATCGTTATACTGGTACAAGGCGGTAAAGCCCCCGCGACCCTTGAAAACACCCCCCGGCCGCGGATCGCGGTCAGGTGATCAGGACTGTGGGGAAACAGGGTTAAAGTAAAGTAAAGGAATCCGGCCGCCGCAAGCCCTTGCGGCGAAACGTGCGGGCCCAGCGTCCCGGCGAGAGGCTTTGGCGGCGCTCTAAGTAATTCTCCGATGCAGCCTGTGTCCCGGCGAAGGCCGGGACACAGATCGGAGTCAGGACTGGGCCCCGGCCTTCGCCGGGGAACAGCCCGGCGATTGTGAAAAGTATTTGGTCTTGGTATACATAAAACCGTGGACAAGGCTGGTTACGTCTACATCCTCGCTAGCCGGCGAAACGGCACGCTCTACATCGGCGTCACGAGCGACCTGCCGTCCCGGATCTATGAGCACAAGATTGGGGCGGTCCGCGGCTTCGCCCGCAAGTACGGGTGCAAGACGTTGGTGTGGTACCAGGCGTTCGACCAACTCGACTCGGCACGCCATCGCGAGCTTCAGATGAAGGAATGGAATCGGGCGTGGAAGCTGCGGGTCATCGAGGAAATGAATCCCGCTTGGGACGATCTGTACGAGACCCTCTTCTAGTTTCCCGGCGAAGGCCGGGACCCAGATGGAGCCAGGACTGGACCCCGGCCTTCGCCGGGGAACGGCAGCGCTGGTAATGGTGTTTCCCGGCGAAGGCCGGGATCCAGACGGGCCCGGAACTGGGCTCCGGCCTTCGCCGGGGTGCGGCAGCGCCAGCCTGCCGGCCCAACCCAAGTCATTGCACTGCGGGCACGAACCTCCGATCTAGGCGACATGAGCGAGTATGCCCGGGCGCCGCTGGCCGCCATCCTTGGGCCCACCAATACCGGGAAGACTCACCTCGCCGTCGAGCGGATGGCGGCGCATTCGAGCGGGATGATCGGCTTCCCGCTGCGGCTTCTCGCCCGCGAGGTCTATGACCGGGTGGTGAAGATGAAGGGCGCCAACCAGGTCGCCCTCATCACCGGCGAGGAGAAGATCGCGCCGAAAGACGCGCGCTGGTTCTGCTGCACGGCCGAATCGATGCCGATGGAGCGCGACTTCGCCTTCGTCGCCCTGGACGAGGCGCAATTGGGCGCGGACCCGGAGCGCGGCCACGTCTTCACCGACCGGATGCTCCACGCCCGCGGCCGCGAGGAGACGATGATCCTCGGCTCCGACACCCTGGCGCCGATGATCCGGGCGCTTCTGCCCAAGGCCGAGATCATCGGCCGGCCGCGCTTCTCGACCCTCAGCTACGCCGGCCCCTCGAAGCTTTCGCGGCTTCCGCCGAGATCGGCGATCGTCGCCTTCTCGGCCGAGCAGGTCTACGCCGTCGCCGAGATGCTCCGCCGGATGCGCGGCGGCGCGGCGGTGGTGATGGGCGCGCTCTCGCCTCGCACCCGCAACGCCCAGGTGGCGATGTACCAGGCCGGCGAGGTCGATTATCTCGTCGCCACCGACGCGATCGGGATGGGCCTCAACATGGATGTCGCCCATGTCGCCTTCGCCGGCCTCTCCAAGTTCGACGGCCATCGCCGGCGCCGGCTGACCCCCGCCGAGATGGCGCAGATCGCCGGCCGCGCGGGCCGCCATCAGCGCGACGGCACGTTCGGCGCCCTGACTCTCGAGGGCGAGCTCGCGGCCGAGTTCCGGCCGGAGGAGCTGGAGGCGATCGAGGGCCACCGCTTCGCCCCATTGGACCATCTCTACTGGCGCGAGGGCGATCCCGATTTCCGGAGCGTCGAGGCGCTGGTTCGGTCGCTCGAGCGGCGCCCCGACCGGGCGGGGCTGCGGGCCGCGCCGGAAGCGATCGACCTTGCGGTCCTCAAGCGGCTCGCCGAGGACGGCGAGGTCGCCGCCCGCGCCCGCGGCTACGAGGCGGTGCGCAGGCTCTGGGCGGCGTGCGGCCTGCCCGATTTCCGCAAGACCGGGCCCGACCCTCATGCCCGCCTCGTCGCCCGACTCTATCTCCACCTCAGCGAGGGCGACGGCCGAATCCCGCATGCCTGGTATGCCGCCCAGGTGGCTCAGCTGGACAATGTCCAGGGGGATATCGAGACTCTCGCCGACCGGCTCGCCGGGGTCCGCACCTGGGCCTACATCGCCCATCGCGCCGACTGGCTCGCCGATCCCGCGGCGATGGCGGAGCGGACCCGCGAGGTCGAGGAGAAGCTCTCCGACGCGCTCCACGAAAGGCTGACCCAGCGCTTCGTCGACCGCCGCACCTCCGTCCTCCTGCGCGACATCGGCCGAAAGGGCGCGGGCGAGTTCCCGGTGCTCGTCGACGACGAGGGCGAGGTCACGGTCGGCTCCTTCCCGATCGGCCGGATGGAAGGCTTCGCCTTCGAGGTCGACCCCACCGCCCGCCACGCCGACCGCAAGATGCTCCTGGCGACGGCCGAGCGGCGGCTCGGCGGCGAATATGAGAAGCGCGCTGCGGCGCTCGCCGCCGACAGCGACGATCATTTCAGCCTTCGAACCGAGCCGGGCCAGCCGGTGGCGGTGCTTTGGCGCGGGCACGAAGTGGCGCGCCTGACCCCCGGCAAGAACCTGCTCTCGCCCCGCATGGCGATCGACCGGCGCCTCGACCGGCTCTCCGAGCGCGGCCGGGAAACGGTGATCGAGCGGCTCAACCTGTGGGTCCGCCACCAGGTCGAGCGCTTCCTGGGGCCGCTTCGGACGGCCGGGCTCGCGGCTCAGGAGTCGAACGCGCCCGCCGCCGTGCGCTCGATCCTGGCGATGCTGGTCGACGAGGGCGGAATCGTCGCGCGCGAGGCCGTCGCCCGGCCGCTCGCGGCGCTCGACAAGGGCCAGAGGCGGTCGATCACTCAGCTCAAGATCCGGATCGGCGCGCTCGATTTGTTCATGCCCGACGTCCTCAAGCCCGAGGCGAGACGCTGGCGGACGGCGCTTCGGGCGTCCGCCGCCGGCGAGGCGATGCCCGAGCTTCCGCCCGAATCGGCGGTCCTGCTCCCCGCCCCGCCCAACGGCGAGCGCCCCCTCCTCACCCGCTTGGGCTTCCGTCCGCTCGGGCCCCAGATGCTTCGGGTCGACCTGGTCGAGCGGCTCGCCCGCCACGCCCACGAGGCGCGCGCCGGCAAGCCCCAGCCGGTGGTCGACGAGGCCCTGGCGACCTCGCTCGGCCTCCAGCCGCAGGCGGTGGCGAAGCTGATGCGCGACCTCGGCTTCCGCCCGACCGAAGGCGACCAGGCCTGGATCTGGCGCGGCCGTGCCCGACGCCGGGAGGAGCCGCGCCGGTCGGAGCCGGGCAACGCCTTCGCCGCCCTCGCCGGCCTCAGGCGTGGCTGAGAGCCTTCGCCTCGACAAGTTCCTCTGGTTCGCCCGGATCGTGAAGACGCGGGCTCTGGCCCAGCAGCTGGCGGAAGAAGGCCGGCTTCGACTCAACGGCCGCGTCATGGACCGCGCCCACGCCGCGGTGCGCGTCGGCGACGTCCTGAGCTTCGCGCTGCGCGGGGCGGTACGCGTGCTCCGGGTCGAAGCCCTGCCCGCTCGCCGCGGCCCGGCGGCGGAAGCGCGGATGCTCTACAGCGAGGTTCCTGAAGGCCCGTTGACGGGCGCCGCCACCGCCGACTAGGGATTCGTCTCAGGGAGAAGCCGCCAATGACCTACGTCGTCACCGATGCCTGCATCCGCTGCAAATATATGGATTGCGTCGAGGTGTGTCCGGTCGACTGCTTCTACGAGGGCGAGAACATGCTCGTCATCAATCCCAGCGAATGCATCGACTGCGGCGTGTGCGAGCCCGAATGCCCGGCCGAGGCGATCCTTCCCGATACCGAGGCGGGGCTCGAGAAATGGCTCGAGGTCAACGCCACCTATTCCGCCGAATGGCCCAACCTCACCCGCAAGCGCGAGAGCCCCGCGGATGCCGACGAGCATAAGGGCGAGGAAGGCAAGTTCGAGAAGTACTTCTCGGCGGCGCCGGGCGAGGGCGACTAGTTCTTGTTCCCCGGCGAAGGCCGGGGTCCAGTCGCGCAGGCGGCGAAGCTAGGCCCCGGCCTTCGCCGGGGAACTGCTGTGGCTCAAAAGGGTAGCATTTCGGCACTTTTTCGGATATAAGGGCCCATCGAAGCGGATGCGACGCGCATTCCGCACCCGGTGGTCTAGAGAAGAATCGCCGCACATCGCAGTTTGGCAACGCCCTTGGGGCGGAGGGAGTCCGGCACGGTGGCGGCTATTCCCAATGGAAGGTCGAATAAATGGCAGCGAAGGCGTTGAGCTTCGACGTTGGCGATTACGTTGTTTACCCCAAGCACGGCGTTGGCCGGGTGATCGAACTGCAGAGCACGGACATCGCCGGCATGCAGCTCGAGCTCTACGTGCTGAGGTTCGAGAAGGAAAAGATGACCCTGCGCGTTCCGACCAACAAGGCGGAAAGCGTCGGCATGCGCAAGCTCTCGTCCGACAAGACGATGCAGGAGGCGCTCGCTACCCTCAAGGGCAAGCCCAAGGTCAAGCGCACCATGTGGTCGCGCCGCGCCCAGGAATATGAAGCGAAGATCAACTCGGGCGACCTGGTGTCGATCGCCGAGGTGACCCGCGATTTGTTCCGCGCCGACGACCAGCCCGAGCAGAGCTATTCCGAGCGGCAGATCTTCGAGGCCGCCTCGAGCCGGCTCGCCCGCGAGCTCGCCGCGATGGAGCAGGTCGACGAGCCCACGGCTTTGGTGAAGATCCTCGAGATCCTCAACAAGGCCGCGGCGATCTACAACAAGGAGAAGGCGACGGCTTAAAGCTGTTCCCCGGCGAAGGCCGGGGCCCAGTTCGAGGCTTGCGACGCTGGACCCCGGCCTTCGCCGGGGAACAGCCTCCTAAAAAAGGCGGTCCCTCGCGGGCCGCCTTTTTTGTTGCGCCGCCACTCGCCCGCGTGTATTATGGCCCTAATACAGCTAGGGAGATGACGATGCGCGGAGCGATGATCCTGGTGCCGCTGATGGCGCTGTCGGCCTGCGGCGTGGGCAGCAGCCACGAACGGAACGCGGCGAGCGGCCAGAACGGCCGCCGCGACTTCCAGGTGGGGGCCTTCGACCGGGTCGAGCTCGCCGGCTCGCAGAACGTGATCGTCGCCGTCGGCGGCGCCCCTTCCGCTTATGCCGAGGGCGACACCGGCCTTCTCGACCGGCTCGACGTGAGGGTCGAGAACGGCGTTCTCAGGATCGGCCAGAAGAAGGGCAATTGGTCGTTCGGCTGGAGCAAGGATCATGGCGCGATCACCGTCCACGTCACCGCCCCTTCGCTGAGGGGCGCCGAGGTGGCCGGCTCCGGCGACATCAAGGTCGACAAGGTCCAGGGCGACGGCTTCGCCGCCTCGATCGCCGGATCGGGCGACCTTCAAATCGCCTCGCTGACCGCGAAGACCGCCAATTTCTCGATCGCCGGATCGGGCGGAGTCAGCGCCGCCGGGTCGGCCGAAAGCGGCGTTTTCGAGATTGCCGGCTCGGGCGACGTCCGCGCCGGCGGGCTCGAGCTCCGCCGCGCGAACGTCTCGATCATGGGCTCGGGCAATGTCGAGGCCAAGGCGATGGAGACGGCCGACATCTCGATCATGGGCTCGGGCGACGCCGTCATCACCGGTACCGCCAAGTGCAACGTCAAGAAGATGGGCTCGGGCGAGGCCCGCTGCGGTTAAGCCGTCATTGCGGCGAAAGCCGGGACCCAGGAACACAGACGGCTGAGACAATGAGCGAGCGCTCCTGTTCATGGGTCCCGGCTTCCGCCGGGATGACGGAGCGTTAACCATTTTCCGGCAGGGTCCCGGCCATGACCCGGATCCTGCCGCTCGCCCTGCTCCTGCTCGCCGCCGCTCCCGCCGCCGCGGCGGAGCGCACCTATTCGGTCACCGATTTCGATCGCGTCCGGGTCGAGGGGCCCTATCAGGTCACCCTCGTCACCGGCCTCGCCTCGGGCGCCCGCGCCGAAGGCTCGACGGAAGCGCTCGACCGGGTCGCGATCGACGTCGAGGGGGGCATCCTGCGCATCCGGCCCAACCGCTCCGCCTGGGGCGGCTATCCCGGCGATTCGGCGGGGCCGGTGAAGATCGCGCTTCGGACTCGCGAGCTTCGCACAGCCGCGGTGGTCGGCTCGGGCGGCCTCGACATCGATCGGGTGCGCGGGCTTCGAGTCGATCTTTCCGTCTCCGGCAACGGCCGGCTGAACGTCGCCGCGATCGAATCCGACAATCTCATCCTCGGCCTCCTCGGCGGCGGCCGCCTCACCCTCGCCGGCCGGACCAAGCAGCTCAAAGCCTCGATCCAGGGCAGCGGCGACCTCGCCGCTTCGGCCCTCGTTGCGGACGATGCGCTGATCGCGGCGGACACTGCCGGTTCGATCAAGGTGGGCGTGGCCCGGACCGTGAAGCTGACCGTCGACGGGCCCGGCGACGTCGAGATCGTCGGCAATCCGAGCTGCACGGTGGAAGCCAAAGGCTCCGGCCAGGTGCTCTGCGGGCACAGCCGCTAGCCGTCATTGCGAGGAGCGCAGCGACGCGGCAATCCAGCGCTGCGTGCGGGAGTCGCTCTGTCCTGGATTGCTTCGCTACGCTCGCAATGACGGACGGTGCCGCCGTCCGTCAGATCAAAGCAAGCGCCGAGAGCCGCGCGGTCAGCAGCGCCGGGAGCTCGGCGAGGCCGGTTTCGTCGCCGGCGAGATCGGCCGGCGCCTCGTCCGGCGGGAGGTAGCGCCAACCCTGATCGGCGCGCCTCGGCATCGCCCGGACCGGCACCAGCAGCGGATCGAGGCGGATGACGATCCGGCGGTCCTCGGCGCGGTCCGCGAAGCCAAGGATGGTCTGGCGCGCGGCGAGGCTGTGCTTGACGATCCAGTAGATCGAGCCGCCGATCAGCTCGTCGGCCCGCTTCGGCCGGAAGCGGGTGACGAGCGGCACGATTCCGTCCGCAAGGCGAAGCTGCTGGCGGGCGCGAAGCGCGTCGAGGCTCGCGCAGCCGACGGCGACCTTGCTGATGTGGAGAGGCATGGTCGCTTCTTAATTCGATAAGTGCTTGCCGCAACGGCCTTTCGACAAGTTACCCGGCGATTCCCGACGCGCTCGCCAAACCCAGGAAGACGAGGAAGCCCATCGAATCGGTGACCATGGTCACGAATACCGACGAGGCCACCGCCGGGTCGACCCCGGCGCGCTCGAGCGAGAGCGGGACGAAGACTCCGGCGAAGCCGGCGATGATGATGTTGGCGAGCATCGCCGCGGCGATCACCGCGCCCAGCCCCGGATGGCCGAAGAAGAGGCCGACGCCGATTCCGATCACCGCCGCGACGGTGATCCCGTTGAGGCAGGCGACCCTTATCTCGCGAAGGATCGCTCGCCAGGTGTTGGACTGGGTGAGCTGGTTGGTGGCGAGGGCGCGGACGGTCACCGCCAGGGTCTGGGTGCCGGCATTGCCGCCGACGCCGGCGACGATCGGCATCAGCGCCGCCAGAGCGACCATCCGCGAGATGGTCCCCTCGAACAGGCCGATGATCGTCGCCGCGACGAGCGCGGTCCCGAGATTGGCGATCAGCCACCGCACCCGGCTGGCATAGCTTTCGAGCACCGGCTCGTTGATGTCGCCCTCGCCGGCGCCGGAGAGGAGGAGGACGTCCTCGCCCGCTTCCTCCTGGATGATGTGGACGATGTCGTCGACGGTGATCATCCCGACCAGCCGCCCCGCCTCGTCGACGACGGCCGCCGAGATGAGCGCGTATTTCTGGAAGCGCAGGGCGACTTCCTCCTGGTCCATGTCGACCGGGATGAGCGTCTGCTCGCGCTTCATGACGTCGGCGACGGCGACGTTGCGGTGGGTGCGAAGGATCCAGCTCAGCATGCAGGTGCCGACCGGATGGTGGCGCTCGTCGACGACGAACACTTCCCAGAAATCGGTGGTGAGATCGTCCCCGGCGCGAAGATAGTCGATCACCTGGCCGACCGTCCAATGCTCGGGCACCGCGATCAGGTCGCGCTGCATCAGCCGGCCGGCCGATTCCTCGGGGTAAGCGAGCGCCTCCTCGATCGCGGCCCGGTCGTCGGGGTCGAGCTCGCGGAGGACGGCGCGCTGCTCGTCCTCCTCGAGATCCTCGATCATGGCGACGGCATCATCCGTCTCCATCTCGCCGGCGAGATCCGCGACCTGCCTCGGGTCGAGCGCCTCGACCAGCTCCTCGCGGACATGCTCGTTCATCTCGGCGAGCACGTCGCCGTCGAGAAGGTCGGCGATCGCCGCGGCCAGCGCCCGGCGGTCGCCGCTGTCGACCAGCTCGAACAGATCGGCGAGGTCGGCGGGGTGGAGCGGCTCGACGAGGGCCCGGGCGGCCTCGGCGTCGCCGGCCTCGACCCGCTCCATCACCGCGCTGACATATTCGGGCTTGAGCCGGTCGTCCTCGTCGAGCCGGCCTTCGGGCGCGGTCGTGCCGGGCGGAGCGCCGGGCAGCTCGATTTCGCTCTCGCTCATCCGCCCTCTCCGCGCCGGTGTGTGTGCCGACGCGCTTCCTAGGCCGGGGCGGCACGGCTGTCGAGCGGGGTGGCGCAGGGGAAGCGCGGGGCGTATGCGGATGCTTTCACGTCATCCCGGCGAAAGCCGGGACCCATGAACACCGCCTTTGTCGAACAGGCGACGACCGAATCGTCCCTTCCGACCCGATCCGTGTTCATGGGTCCCGGCTTTCGCCGGGATGACGATCTACGGAGATGACGAATGGCCGACGAGCTAAACACCCTGGTCCTCAACCTCGACAGCGGCGGCGACGTCGTCATCAAGCTTCGCCCCGATCTCGCCCCGGGGCACGTCGCCAGGATTAGGGAGCTGGTCGAGGAGGGCTTCTACGACGGAGTCGTCTTCCACCGCGTCATTCCCGGCTTCATGGCGCAGGGCGGCGATCCGACCGGGACCGGGATGGGCGGCTCGAACAAGCCCGACCTCAAGGCCGAGTTCAGCGGCGAGCCGCACGTGCGCGGAGTCGCCTCGATGGCGCGTTCGTCCAACCCGCACAGCGCCAACAGCCAGTTCTTCATCTGCACCGACGACGCCACCTTCCTCGACAATCAATACACCGTCTGGGGCGAGGTGACCGAAGGCATGGAGCATGTCGACGCGCTTCCCAGGGGCGAGCCGCCGCGCGAGCCGGGCAAGATCGTCAAAGCGTCGTTGAGGCCCTGACGGTGGCGTGCGTCGGCCCCGCAGGTGCGAAATTGCTTCCCGGCGAAGGCCGGGATCCAGCCCCACTGCGCGCGTCGCTGGACCCCGGCCTTCGCCGGGGAACAGGGGTTTCGACATGAGCGCGGGCGCAAGGGGGGTCACGCTCATCACCGGCGCCTCGGCGGGGCTCGGAGTCCAGTTCGCCCGCCAATGCCGCGCCCGCGGCGAGACAATCGTCCTCGTCGCCCGGCGCAAGGAGCGGCTCGAGGCGCTCCGCCGGGAGCTGGGAGACTCGGTCTTCGTCCACGCCGCCGACCTCACCCGGCCCGACCAGGTCGAGGGCATGTTCGGCTGGCTCGAGGGCGAAGGGCTGGAGATCGCGACCCTGATCAACAATGCGGGCTTCGGCACGACGGGCAATTTCGCCGACACGCCGCGCGAGCGGCTGCTCGAGATGATCGACCTCAACGTCCGCTCGTTGACCGACCTCTGCCGGCTCGTCCTTCCGGCGATGATCGCGCGCAGGAGCGGGGGCATCCTCAACGTCGCCTCGACCGCCGCCTTCCAGGCGGGGCCCTATGCGGCCGTCTATTACGCCACCAAGGCCTATGTTCTGTCGCTGACCGAGGCGCTCCACCACGAGGCGAAGGGAAGCGGAGTGAAGGTCAGCGCCCTCTGCCCCGGCCCGACCGCGACCGAATTCTTCGAGGTCGCCGGAGCCCCCAATTCCAAGCTCGCCAGGATGGCCGTCCGCCCCGATGGCGTGGTCGCCGCCGGCCTCAAGGGCCTCGACCGCAACGATCCGATCGTCATCCCGGGGATCGCCAACAAGGTCGGCGCCTTCGGCACCCGCTTCATGCCCCGCTCGGCGCTGAGGCGGATCGTGGCTTCGCTCAAGTCCTAGTTCCCCGGCGAAGGCCGGGGCCCAGTTCCGACGCCGCAAGGCTGGGCCCCGGCCTTCGCCGAGGAACTAAGCCGCCTTCGCCCCGTCCATCGCCACGCTCTCGAACAGCCAGTCGTGGAAGATCCGGACCGGCCGGCGCTTGAGCGCCGAGCGGCGGCAGGCGAACCAGTAGCTGTACGGGCTCTCGACCTTGTCGTCGAACAGCCGGACGAGCCGATCGTCGCCCGAGCCGTAGAGATGGCTCTCGAGCATGATCGCGACCCCGAGCCCCTGGGCGGCGGCGTCGAGGATGAGCTGGCCCGAATCGAACTGGTCGATCGCCGCCGGCTCGAGGCCGGGCAAGCCGATCGCCTCGCGCCAGTAGGTGAAGCTGTCGGGCATGTCGCGGTGGAGGAAGACGGTCGCGCCGCTAAGCTGCGCCGGCTCCCTGATCGCCTGCTTGAGCGCGCGCGAGCCGATCGCGATCACTTTATTGCTGTCGATCCGCCGCGAGTAGAGCGAAGGATCGATCTCGGTGGTGATCGCGATCGCGGCGTCGAGCCCCTCGTCGAGCCGGGCGAGGCGGTTGGGGCCGGTGTCGATGTCGATATGGAGGTCGGGGTAGCGGGCGCGAAGCCCGGGAAGGTTGGGCATCAGCCGCTGCGAGGCGAAGAGCGAGGGCACGGCGAGCCTCAGGCGCATCATCTCGACATTGCCGGTCGCCCGCTCCATCGCCAGCGCCAGGGCGTCGATCGACGGGCCGATCCCGGCCATCAGCCGCTCGCCGTCCGGATTGAGGTGGACCGCCTGGTGGCGCCGCTCGAACAAGGGATGGCCGACGAAGCGCTCGAGCGCCTGGATCCGGCGCGACAGAGCCGGCGAGGAAAGCGACAGCGCCTCGGCCGCCGCCTTGATCGAGCCCAGGCGGGCGACCTGGACGAAGGCCTCGATCGCGGTGAGCGGCGGCAATCGGCGCATCGAGGGCTACTCCTCTTGTGCGCTGCACACATGGCGAACCGGCGGAAAACTCAGCAAAGCATGATGCAACAATTGCACTCGTAGCATACTTGTTCGCACTTGCACAATAAGCGCCCGGGGCGGAAAGAGGACGGGCCTTTCAGGCATCCTCTCCTAAAAACTTTCAGGGTCGGCCCTTCCGGGACCGGCCCTTTTTTTGCTTCGCACCCCGGCGAAGGCCGGGGCCCAGTCTCCTGGGACAGCGCCACCACTGGGCCCCGGCCTGCGCCGGGGAACTGTTCCTTTTTTCACCCTTTCGGACCCCATAGGGTGGCAGCGCCGTTTCCCACTCCTATCTCCCCCGGGACATAAGCGAAGGGAAACACGGCTCATGGCCGACGAGGAAAAGCAGCCGACCCGGCTCCAGGTCGCGACGATGCGGCCCGAGGATAGCGGCCGCGGCCTCGCCCGGCTGCCCCGGCGGCTGATGACCGAGCTCGCCCTCGCCGAGGGCGACGTCATCGAGATCGGCGGCAAGCGCACGACCCCGGCGCGCGCCGTCGGCCCCTATACCGAGGACGAGGGGCTCGACATCATCCGCCTCGACGGCCTCCAGCGCGCCAATGCCGAGATCGGCTCGGGCGATTTCGTCACCGTCAAGAAGGCCGAATCGAAGCCGGCGCAGCGCGTCGTCTTCGCCCCCGCCCAGAAGAATCTGCGCCTCCACGGCTCCGCGCAGGCGCTGAAGCGGAGCTTCGGGATGAAGCCGCTCACCGCCGGCGACGTCGTCGCCACCACCGGCCAGCAGCAGATCCAGCAGGGCGACATCCCGCCCCAGCTTCGCCAGATGCTCAACGCCCCGGCCTACGCGCTCCAGGAGATCAGGCTCACCGTCGTCTCGACCGTGCCCAAGGGCATCGTCCATATCGACGCCAACACCGAGGTCGAGCTCAAGCCCGAATATACCGAGGCGACCGAGACCCGCCGGGCCGACGTCACCTATGACGATCTCGGCGGCATCGGCACCACCATCGACCAGCTTCGCGAGCTCGTCGAGCTGCCGCTTCGCTATCCCGAGATATTCGAGCGGCTCGGAGTCGATCCGCCCAAGGGCGTCCTGCTCTACGGCCCGCCCGGCACCGGCAAGACCCGCCTCGCCCGGGCCGTCGCCAACGAGAGCGACGCCAGCTTCTTCCACATCGCCGGCCCCGAGATCATGGGCTCGGCCTATGGCGAGAGCGAGCGGCGCCTGCGCGAAGTGTTCGAGGAGGCCGCCAAGGCCTCGCCGGCGATCATCTTCATCGACGAGATCGATTCGATCGCGCCCAAGCGCGGCCAGGTCCAGGGCGAGACCGAGAAGCGCCTCGTCGCCCAATTGCTCACCCTGCTCGACGGCCTCGAGCCGCGCCAGAACCTCATCGTCATCGCCGCGACCAACCGGCCCGAGGCGCTCGACGAGGCGCTTCGCCGCCCCGGCCGATTCGACCGCGAGATCGTCATCGGAGTCCCCGACGAGCGCGGCCGCCGCGAGATTCTGGCGATTCACACCCGGGGCATGCCGCTCGACGGAACGGTCGACATCAAGGAGCTGGCTCGGCGCACCTTCGGATTCGTCGGCGCCGATCTCGCCGCTCTGACCCGCGAGGCGGCGATCGAGGCGGTCCGCCGGATCATGCCCCAGATCAACCTCGAGGAAGGCACGATCCCGCCCGAGGTGCTCGACAATCTCTCCGTCCGCGGAAGCGACTTCGAGGAGGCTTTGAAGCGCGTCCAGCCCTCGGCGATGCGCGAGGTGATGGTCCAGGCGCCGACCGTGGGCTGGGACGATATCGGCGGAGTCGACGAGGCCCGCGAGCGCCTGCGCGAAGGCGTCGAGCTGCCCTTGAAGCAGCCCGAGGCCTTCCGCCGCATGGGCATCCGCCCGGCCAAGGGCTTCCTCCTCTACGGCCCGCCCGGCACCGGCAAGACCTTGCTGGCCAAGGCGACGGCGCGCGAGGCGGAAGCCAACTTCATCGCCACCAAGAGCTCGGACCTGCTCTCCAAATGGTATGGCGAAAGCGAGCAGCAGATCGCCCGCCTGTTCGCGAGGGCGAGGCAGGTCGCGCCGACGGTGATCTTCATCGACGAGCTCGACAGCCTCGTGCCGGCGCGCGGCGGCGGCCTCGGCGAGCCCCAGGTCACCGAGCGCGTCGTCAACACCATCCTCGCCGAGATGGACGGCCTGGAAGAGCTCGGCTCGGTGGTTGTGATCGGCGCCACCAACCGCCCCAACCTCATCGACCCGGCCCTGTTGCGCCCGGGCCGCTTCGACGAGCTCATCTACGTCGCCGTCCCCGACGAAGCCGGCCGCCGCCACATCCTCGGAATCCACACCGCGAAGATGCCGCTGGCCGACGATGTCGACCTCGACTCCCTCGCGGCCCGAACCGAGCGCTTCACCGGCGCCGACCTCGAGGATTTGGTGAGACGCGCCGGCCTCTTCGCCCTGCGAGCCTCCTTGGAGGCGACGAAGGTGACGATGAACGAATTCGAAGCCGCCTTGGGCGAGACCCGAGCCTCGGTCACCCCCGAGATGGAAAAGGAATATGAGAAGATCCAGGAAAGCCTGAAACAGGACGCGATGAGCTCGGGCGGGATCGGCTTCATCTCGCCGGGCATGCTCACGCCGAGGGGGCCGAAGGGGTGAAACCCGTCATTCCCGCCAAAGCGGGAATCAATTCGGTGACAGTGCACTTAATTCGCAATCCGCGACACGGCGCCTTTGCGCCTTCGCCCCGCCCAAGGGCCGGCTCGGTCGTCTGAAGCCGCCCAATTAAGTGCACTGTCACCGTATAGCGTCCCTGTCACCGTATAGCGTTCCGATGACTGCCAAGGCCGGGACGGCGCTGTGATTGGGCCCTCGCCGGCCCGGACCTCGCGACTCCCAAGGCGGGAGACTGATTTCCGACTTACCAGAGACCGTGGCTGCTTGCGTCTGTGACGGCTGGTGCCAGGCACGTGCCAGGTACCGAGGAAATAGCCTACGTGCCGGGCACCGGTATGGGGGTCGGCATGAACGTGCGAACGGTCGGGCCACGGGCATTCGGTTCGCGTCGGCCTGCACGCTTCCGCAACGCCGTTGGTCCGTTGGTCCTTTGGGTAAAATCCCCCACCAAGGCGCCGAGGGGTGGGGACAGGGAAGATGGGAAATAGCCTAGGTGCCAGGCCACCGATGGCCCGCCTCCTGACCGCTGGTGCCAGGCACGTGCCTGGCACCGAGGAATCATCCTGCGTGCCAGGCACCGCTATGAAAACGATCGCCAGGGCCAGAGACCTCGGAATTAGCCTATGGGCCGGACGCCGGTATGGGGCAGGTGGATACCGCCTCGCACCCTAACTTTCGCCGGCGCCCTGCTCGAATGGCCTGTCGAGATTGCGCCTGAGCCTTTCCGCCGGAACCGGCTGCGGCCCGAAATGCTGGATGAACTTCGCTTCGAGCATGCGCATCCAGCGGCTGTGGCGCTCGTCGTCGACGGGCGCGTCGCCTTCCGCCCGGATCGCCAGCCTGGCGAAGGTTTCGGCGCTGATCAGGCCGTCCTTGGGCAGCAGGTCCTCGACGTGGGTGGGTTCGCCATTAACGATTCCGCCGCAGAAGCCGGACTTGACGCAAATGTCCCATAACAGCCGGTCGAAGGGCGAGGGAGGGACGAGGTCGACCTCATAGCGGGCGGACGCGCAGTAAAACTCGATCTCGTTCGGGCCGACCACGCAGGTTGAGAAATCCTCCGCCCCGTCTTCCAGGACATAGCGGACGCCCGCGGTTGCGAGGTGCGGTATCTCGATCCTGTCGCCCCCGGGCTCGACCCGCAGGATCAGCGGCTCCTCGTTGCGATTCTCGAATGCGGCGATGGGCACCGATGCTTTTTCAACCATGCCACCTCTTCGAGCAAGCGTGACGCTCCCCCGCACGGACGGCGCCATGCAGCGAGAATTTGATTGCCGCTTCGCGGCGGGGGGAGCCGTCTCGCGAGCAATTCATTTGCATCTTTGTTCTTTTTATGTTCTAAATAAAAGCATGTGCGAGACCTCCTCTCCGGGAGCCGGCCCGACTTCCATTCCTCCGTTCACGCCGGTGCCGTGCCGGACCCGCCGCGACGGGTGGACCGCCGAGCGGCAGCGCAGCTTCGTCACCGCCCTCGCCCGCACCGGCTGCGTCCGCCGGGCAGCGCTCGAAGCGGGGATGAGCCGGGAGAGCGCTTACCGGCTTCGGCGGCGCCATGGGGCGGGGAGCTTCGCGGCGGCCTGGGACTCGATCATGGCCGCGCGGCCGCGCGGGTCGAGCAGCTTCGCGCTCATTTGGCACCGCCTCGTCCGCAAGCACGGCGGGCCGGGGGCGGTGCGGCGGGTACCGATGGAGGCGGCGGAGCGGGAGGCGCTGGAGGCGCGGGCGCGGAAGGTCACATTGAAATCCCACCCTGCATTTCGTGAACTTCGGGCCGCCGGGCCGGGCTCAGCCCCTCACCCTCAGCCGCACCCACAAGGCGAGGGCCAGGAGTCCGGCCGCCACGGCGAGGAAGGGCAGCGGCATCCACAACCCGTAGAGCAGGACCCCCACCGCCGGGGCGGCGATGTAGGCGACGCCGTTGACCGAGGTGACCATGCCCGCCACCGCGTTCTGCTCTTCCGGAGCGACCGCCAGCGAGGCGCCGCTGGTGAAGCCGGGGCGGAAGAGGCCGAAGCCGATCGCCGCGATCGCGAAGCCGAGGGTTATTCCGTACATCGAGCCGGCGAGGCCGGTGAGGGTGGCGCCCGCCGCCGCGGTGAGCAGGCCCCAGAAGACGAGCTGGCGCGGGCTGAGGCCGAGGAAGGGGATGAGGCCCCATTGGGCGATGAGGGTCGCGCCTGCGCCGGCCATGAGGACGATGGCGATCGACCGCTGGGCCTCGTCGAGCGGGACTCCCGAGCGGTCGATGACGAGGAAGCCGATCACTCCGAGCAGAGCGGCGTTGCCGTGGCCGCCGACGACCCCGACGATGTGCCAGGGCAGCACCCTGGGATCGCGCCACCTGAGCCTCGCCGGCCCGTCGCCGCGGTCCCGGCTGCCGACGAGGAAGCCGCCCATCGAGGGATAGTCGACGACCTCGCCGCGCGCGGCCGAGCGCGGGGTGTCGTCGGGGAGGCGGAAGACGAGCAAGGCGAGCACGGCCCCGCCGATCGCGGCAAAGACGAACAAGGGTCCGGAAAGGCCGAGCGGCGGGAAGATGAACAGGGGCGCGATCGCCGGGCCGATGATTGTTCCGAGGCCGAAGGAGGAGGCCAAAGCGGCGAGATAGGCGGTTCGCTGCTCGCCGTCGGTTCGCGCGGCGATGTAGGCCTGGACGGCGGGCGGCGAGGCCGAGCCCCAGGCGCCGTAGACGGCCCGGCCGAAGACGAAGATGACGAAGACCAGGGTCCCGGAGATCAGGCCGTGGAGGCCGGCGGCGAGGATCCCGCCGCAGATCAGGGCCGAGACGATGAAGCCGTAGAGCCCAAGCCGCATCAACGCCCGGCGGCCCCTATGGTCGGCGCGGCGCGCCCAGTGCGGCGCCATCAGCACCCAGACGACGGCGGAGAGCGAGAAGGCGACGGCGACCCACAAATCCCTGACGCCGAGCTCGCGGCCGATCGCCGGCATCAGCGACTGCATCGCCGTATTGCCCGACGCGGCGACCAGCATCACCGTGAAAAGCAGGGCGAATCTCTGCCGGGAGAGGCTGGAAGCGGGGACCATCGGCACGCAAATCCCGGAAATATGGCGTTTCGTCCCGGATTCGCCTCAAATCGCGCCGCCGGTCGCCTCGCCCTTGCCATCGGGGCGTTGTTTTGCCAACGCATCTTGCTGCCCAACGTAACGGAACCGCTCATGACCTTTCCCGGCCAACAGGCTCAACGGAACCGCGCTTATGCGCGACGCGGCGCAAAGGGCGGCCCCTGGCTGATGTTCCTCAAGGGGTTCGTCAAGCATCCGGTGATGGTCGGATCGGTCATCCCCTCTTCCAAGGTGCTGATCGACAAGATGCTCGCGCCCGTGGACTGGGCCAATTGCAAATTGTTCGTCGAATACGGCCCGGGCGTCGGCACCTTCACCGAGCGGGTGCTCGAGAAGCTGTCGCCGGACGCGACCTTGCTGACGATCGACACCAACCCCGATTTCACCAAATATCTCGGCGCCAAGATCCGCGACTCGCGGCTTCGCGCCGTCACCGGATCGGCCGCCGACGTCCGCCAGATCATGGCCGATTTCGGCTTCGAGGAGGCCGACTACATCCTCTCCGGACTGCCCTTCTCGACGCTTCCGCCGGGGATCGGGCCGAAGATCGCCGAGCAGACCGCCGAGGCGCTCCGGCCGGGCGGCGCCTTCCTCGTCTACCAATTCTCGCCCAAGGTGCGCGATTTCATCGCGCCCTATTTCGACCGGATCGACCGCGGCTTCGAATGGATCAACGTCCCGCCGGCGACTTTGTTCTGGGCCTGGAAGGACTAGGTCCTTCGATACGAGGCTTCGACTTCGCTCAGCCTCTACTCAGGATGAGCGGTTAGTTTCCCGCTCATGCTGAGTAGGCATTGAGCGAAGACGAAATGCCGTATCGAAGCACTACCGCGCTAGGCCGGCGGAAGGCCGACGTCGTCGAGGTTCAGCCGCCGGGTGATCCCGTAGTCGGCGACGGCGAACAGGAAATAGCCGAAGGCCCAGCGCAGGCGGTTGAGCCAGGTGCGCTCGCGATCGTGGCTCTCGAGCGTGATCCGCTCGCTCGCCGCCGCCTCCCCGTCGACGAATCGCCGCATCGCGGTCGCGAACTCGGGATCCTCGATTCGAAGCATCATCTCGAGGTTGAGGAACAGGCTCCGCATGTCGAAATTCGCCGAGCCGATATGGACGGCGTCGTCGATGACGACGAGCTTGGTGTGCATCCGCGAGGCGCGATGCTCGTAAATCTCGACCCCGCGCCTCAGCAGATACCAATAGAGGCTTCGCGCCGCCGCCACCGCGGCCCGGACGTCGGAGCGGGCGGCGGTGATGATCCGGGCCCGGCCTCCGCGTCGGCGGACGACTCCGGTGATTCGCCGAAGGATCCCGGGCGTCGGCCCGAAATAGGCCGCGATCAGATCGAGGCTTATCGCGCTTCGAAGGTCGCGGCGGACGGCGCGCGCCCAGGGGCTCAGCCGGCGGCTCGGCCCGCCGAACAGCCAGCGCAATTTGCCCCTGGTGACGCTGTGGACTCGAAGCATCCGCCTCAGCTCGCGGGCGCTTCCGCCGGGCGTCCGGGTCCATCGGAAGAGGTCGTCGAAATAGGCGGCGACCCGGGCGACGCTTTCGCCCTCGACGAGCAGGCCGATGTCGCGCCAGCCATTCTCCTCCACCGGCGCGAAATATTCGTCGGCGACGTTGAAGCCGCCGATCAGCACCCGCCGCTCGTCCGCCACCGCCAGCTTCTGATGGTTCCTCAGCAGATAGCGCCGGCCATATTTCGGACTGAACCGGCAGAAGGCGATTCCGGCCTCGCTCAATGGGCGCAGGAAGGGGGCCGAGCTGGTCGAGCCGAAGCCGTCGACGAGCAGGCTGGTCTCAACGCCCCGCCCGGCCGCGGCGATCAGCGCGTCGCGCACCCGGGTCCCGGTCTCGTCGGCGTGGAAGATGTAGTAGAGGATGCGGAGGCTGTGCTCGGCGCTCTCGATCAGCTCGATCAGCGCCTCGAGCCGGTCCGAGCCCCTGGTCAGGAGGGTCAGGCGATTGCCGTCCACCACCCGAGTCAGCGGCGTTTCCGGCGCGATTTCCTCTCCCATGAAAGGGTGCATGTGCGGCGGGGACGACAAGGGCAAGCCCCCTTGCGTACATTGACATTTCGCCCCCCCGTCCGTATCTCGCCGCCTTCCCCCCAGCAACATGCCCAGCGGAGCTGCTTCATGGCGCGCGTTACCGTCGAAGATTGCGTCGACAAGATTCCCAACCGGTTCGATCTCGTGCTTCTCGCCGCCCAGCGCGCGCGGCAGGTTTCGGGGGGCGCCGAGCTCACCATCGAGCGCGACCGCGACAAGAACCCGGTCGTCGCCCTTCGCGAGATCGCCGAGGAGACGGTGAAGCCCAAGCACCTCGAGGAGGCGCTTATCTCGGGCCTCCAGCGGGTCCAGGTCGACGACGACGAGGCGCCGGACGAGGCGATGTCGCTGGCCGCCTCGGCCGAGGCGCTTCGCCTCACCGCCGCCGCGCCTCCGCGCAACAACAATGCCGGCGGCGACTACGAATAAGCCCGCCGACGCGGGATTTGCCCTGTTCGACACGGCGATAGGCCGCTGCGCCCTCGTGTGGCGCGGCGGCCTCGTCATAGGCGCCGCGCTTCCGGAAGCTTCGGACGAGCAGGCCCGGGCCCGGCTGGCGAAGCGCTTTCCCGGAGCGGAAGAGGCCGCTCCGCCGCCCTTCGCCGCCGAGGCCATCGCGCGAATCGCCGGCCTGCTGGGCGGCGAGAAGGCCGATCTCGACGACATCCCGCTCGATCTTCGCGGCTCCGAGCTCGAGCTTGCCGTGTGGGAGGCAGCGCGGCGAATCCCGTGCGGGGAGGTTCGAAGCTATGGCGAGATCGCCCGCGAGATCGGCCGGCCCAAGGCCGCCCAGGCGGTGGGGGTCGCGCTCGGCCGAAACCCGGTGCCGATCATCGTCCCCTGCCACCGCGTCCTCGCCGCCGACGGCAAAGCGGGCGGCTTCTCGGCGCCGGGCGGGGTCGCCACCAAGTTCAAGATCCTCGAGATCGAAGGTGCCCGGCGGCCGGGCGAGCCGGAGCTGTTCGGCTCACTGCCGCTGGCGGTGAAGCCGGGCCGCTAGGTCCCGGGCAATTACGCGATGACGACGCAGACCGCCGGGTGACGGCGGAAGAGGCTATGGTAGCGGAACTTCAGCCCGCGCGCCTCGACCAGCTCCATGAAGGCTTTGTACTCGTGGTTGCGCCAGCCCGGATAGTTGAAGAATTCGATCTTCCCGCAATAACGGGGGGTCAGGCCGCCTTCTCGCGGGCGAGCTCGTCGCGGTCGACCCATTCCATGTCGCGAAGGCTGAGCGGCCGGCCGTCGGCGGATTGAACGGTCATCGGCGCGATCGGCTGGCGCGTGTAGCGGTCGACGAGCACCGGATTGCTCGGCATGCCGGAAATCCAGCGCTCTCCCCACTGCCTCAGCGAAAGCAGGACGGGAAGCAGATCGCGGCCCTTGTCGGTCAGCCTGTAGGTCACCTTGCGGCGATCGTCGCGGTCCGGATCACGGCGGAGAATGCCGTGCTCGACCAGCCGGCCGAGGCGGTTGGAGAGGATATTGCGGGCGATTCCGAGATTGGTCTGGAACTCTTCGAAATGGCGCAGGCCGTTGAAGGCGCCGCGGAGGATCAGGAACGACCAGCGCTCGCCCACCACTTCCAATGCGGCGGAAATGCCGCATTCGGTGAAGACCTCCCGCAATTGCTCCGCTCGGCTCATGCCCGTCCTTAGCATCTTTTCCGGGCTGAAACATAAGACACAATTTTCCAGTTGCAAACGAAAACTGTTTTCCCTATTAAGTTGCATATCGCAACCGAAAAGGAGCCCGCCATGATCCGGCAACTGACCTCCACCCTGTTCGCGTTCCTGGTCACCTCGACTTTGTTCGCGGCCACGGCCTTCGCGGCGCCCTCGGGCCAGTATCGCGCCGAACCGGCGGCGGCGCCGACTGCGGCGCGGCTGATCGTCAAGGACATCGTCTGGCATTGCGGCGCCGCCGGCTGCGTCGCCCCGCGCGGCAACAGCCGCCCGGCGATCGACTGCTCGGCCCTCGCCCACGAGATCGGGACTCTTCGCAGCTTCACCGTCGAAGGCCAGGCGCTCGACTCGGCCGCGCTCGAAAAGTGCAACGCCCGCGCGCGCTAGGTCGTCATTGCGAGGAGCGAAGCGACGCGGCAATCCAGCGGGCCTCCGAAGCCGTTACTGGATTGCCGCGCTTCGCTCGCAATGACGGGACTAAAAGCGACTTAAAGCCCGATTTGCATTGCAACGCAGCACCGCACCACCCCATGTTGGCGGAGTGCTGAGGCAATATGAACTTCTCGAGAAGGTCAGGGCCTACGACCCCGACGCCGACGAGGCGATGATCAACCGCGCCTACGTCTTCTCGATGAAGGCGCACGGTTCCCAGAAGAGGGCGTCCGGAGACCCCTATTACAGCCACCCGATCGAGGTGGCCGGAATCCTCACCGACCTCCATCTCGACGACGAGACGATCGTCACCGCCATCCTCCACGACACGATCGAGGATACGGTTGCGACCCCGCAGGAGATCGAGAAATTGTTCGGGCCGAGCGTCGCCCGGCTCGTCGACGGGGTCACCAAGCTCTCCAAGATCGAGGCTCAGAGCGAGAGCCAGCGCGCGGCCGAGAACCTCAGGAAGTTCCTGCTCGCCATGTCGGGCGACATCCGGGTGCTCCTCGTCAAGCTCGCCGACCGGCTCCACAACATGCGCACCCTCCACTTCATCGCGAGCGAGGAGAAGAGGAAGCGGATCGCCCGCGAGACGATGGACATCTACGCCCCGCTCGCCGAGCGGATCGGGATGTACGAGTTCATGCAGGAGATGCAGACGCTCGCCTTCCGCGAGCTCGAGCCCGACGCCTACGCCTCCATCTCGCGCCGGCTCGAGCAGCTTCACAAGGGTGAGGGCGACCTCATCGCCCGGATCGGCCGGGGCATAAGGGCCCATCTCGAGGCGAACGGCATCGAGGCGGAGGTCCAGGGCCGCGAGAAGCATCCCTATTCGATCTGGCGCAAGATGGCCGAGCGCCACGTCAGCTTCGAGCAGCTCTCCGACGTCATGGCCTTCCGCGCCGTCGTCGGCTCGGTGGAGGAATGCTATCGCACCCTCGGCCTCATCCACCAGCGCTGGCCGGTGGTGCCGGGGCGGTTCAAGGACTTCATCTCGACTCCCAAGCGCAACGGCTACCGCTCGCTCCACACCACCGTCATCCACGACGAGCAGATGCGGATCGAGATCCAGATCCGGACCCGCGAGATGCACGCCCAGGCCGAGCACGGCCTCGCCGCCCACTGGGCCTATAAGGAGGGCGACGAGGAGGACGCCGCCGACCCGCATCCCTGGATCGAGGACCTGCTCGAGATACTCGAGCACGCCGCGACGGCCGAGGAGCTGCTCGAGCACACGCGGATGGCGATGTACCAGGACCGGATCTTCGCCTTCACCCCGAAGGGCGAGCTGATCCAGCTTCCCAAAGGCGCGACCGCGGTCGACTTCGCCTACGCCGTCCACACCGATCTCGGCGACCAGACGGTCGGCGCCAAGATCAACGGCCGGGTGATGCCGCTCCGCACTCCGCTCGAGAATGGCGACCAGGTCGAGATCCTCGTCTCCAAGGCCCAGCATCCGCAGCCCGGCTGGCTGAGCTTCGTCGTCACCGGCAAGGCGCGCGCCAAGATCCGCCGCTTCGTCAAGTCGAAGGAGCGCGAGGAAACCATCCAGCTCGGGCGCAAGATCTTCGACGAGATCGTCCAGCGCCTTCCCCAGCCGCTCGGCTGGGAGGCGATCGCCGAGGCGCTGAAGCGGCTTCACTTCCACGACGACGCCGCGCTCATGGAGGCGATCGCGATGAAGCGGGTCAGCGACGTCGCGGTGATGGAGGCTCTGATCCCCGGCTCGACCGGCGCCGAAGGCGTCAAGCCGCCGCCGCAGCGCACCGCCATCTCGATCAAGGGCCTGACCCCGGGGGTCGCCTTCCAGCTCGCCGAATGCTGCCATCCCATCCCGGGCGACCGGATCGTCGGGCTTAGGCGCGAGGGCACCGAGATCGAGGTCCACGTCATCGGCTGCGATAGCCTCGCCGACGGAGTCGACGCCGACTGGCTCGATCTCGCCTGGGGCGACGAATCGGACGGCGGCACCGCCCGGCTCTGCGTCATCATCAAGAACGAGCCCGGCTCGCTCGCCGTCATCGCCGGGATCCTCGGCCGCCACGGCGCCAACATCGTCTCCATGGACCAGGCCAGTCGCGACGGCAGCTTCCATACCTTCCACCTCGACATCGAGGTTCACGACGTGCAGCATCTCATGCGCATCCTGGCGGCGCTGAGGGCCGCCGACGTGGTGTCGAGCGCGGAGCGGCTGTGAGCAAGCCTATGATAGACCGGCGGACGATGATCGGCTTGCTCGCCGGAGCGGCGACGGCCTCCGCTCTGGCCGAATCGGCAGGAGCGGCGGCGCCTGCCGGCTATGTGATGTGGCGCGATCCGGGCTGCGGCTGCTGCCTCGAATGGGCGAAGAGGGTCGAAGCCGCCTTCGGCAAGACGCTGCCGGTGGTGAACGCGCCCAACATCGCCGCGGTCAAGAAGGCGCACGGCGTTCCGTCCGCTCTCACCTCCTGCCACACAGCGCTTATCCAGGGGGTCGTGGTCGAAGGCCATGTTCCGCCCGAGGATATCAAGCGGCTGATTGCCTCGCGGCGTCCGGGCATCAAAGGGCTTGCCGCGCCCGGAATGCCGGCGGGGGCGCCCGGAATGGACATCGGCAGCAACGTCCGCCAGCGCTACCAGGTGTTCGCCTTCGACGGCGCCGGTCGAAGCTCCGTCTTCGCCACCCACGGCTGAGGCGATGACCGACACGCCGGCCTCGATGACCTATGGCGGCTATCTCGCCCTCGATGAGCTGCTCTCCGCCCAGCATCCGATCTCCGACCATCATGACGAGATGCTGTTCGTCATCATCCACCAGACCAAGGAATTGTGGCTCAAACAGGCCATCCACGAGCTGAAGTTGTCGCGCGACATGATCCGGCGGGACCGGCTGATCGAGGTCCACAAGGCGCTTTCGCGAGTGTCGCGGATCCAGGCGGTGATGACGCTCAGCTGGGACGTCCTCGCGACTCTGACGCCGGTCGATTATACCAGCTTCCGGGCCGTGCTCGGCTCGAGCTCGGGCTTCCAGTCGGCCCAGTTCCGCGAGTTCGAATATCGGCTCGGGCTCAAGGACGGCAATCATCTCAAGTTCCAGGACGAGGGCACGGCGCCCTATGCGGCCTTGCTCGAAGCGCTTCGCGAGCCGAGCCTGTGGGACGAGGCCAACGCCGCCGCCGCCCGCGCCGGCCTTCCGGTCCCGGCCGAGGCGCTCGACCGCGACTGGAGCCAGCCCTACCGGCCGAGCGAGGAGGTGGAGGAGGCCTGGGCCGAGGTCTATCGCGAGCCGGACGCCCATTGGGCGCTCTACCAGCTCGCGGAGAAGCTGGTCGACATAGACGACGCGCTCGCCGGCTGGCGGCACAAGCATGTCGTGACGGTCGAGCGGATCATCGGCCTCAAGCGCGGCACCGGAGGCACGGCCGGAGTCGCCTACCTCCAGTCCACCCTCGGCAAGCGCGCCTTCCCCGAGCTGTGGTCGCTGAGGACGAAGGTTTAGGAGCCCCGCCGGATCGCCGCGATTTCCTCTGCGGCGATCTTTTCGCGGGCGGCGAGGCTGGGGTGGCTTCGGAATATCTGGGGGAACCAGTCGTACTTGCCGAGATAGCGGCGCCAGAAGGGGATCGCCGAATCGAGATCGTAGCCGGCCTTGCCCATCAGCCTCAGGCCGAACCGGTCCGCGGCCTCCTCGCGCTTCCACATCGCGCTCGCCTTCACCCCGAGCGCGACGAGGACGCCGTCTTCGTCGTGCATGGCCGGATGGTGGAGGATGTTGTGGGCGAGCTCGTGGCCGAGCACGACCGCCAGCTCGTCGTCATTCTTGAGGAAGTCGAGCATCGAGAGGGTCATCACCACGGTCCGGCCGGTGGCGAAGGCGTTGACCTGGGTGGAGCGGGCGAGCCTGACCCGGCCGAGGCAGGCCGGGATGGACCCGAGCCGCAGATCGAGCTCGCGCCCCTCCCTCAGTACCCGAAGCTCCGCCGGTCCCTTGCGCAGCGCGGCCTCGAGCCGGTCTTCGGACTCATCGGCGAGGCGGCGCCAGCGCTCGCGCTTCGGCTCGGCGGCGACGGCTGAGCCGGTCGGCAGCGGCGCGCCGTTGACCGCGAG
Source organism: Allosphingosinicella sp. (assembly GCA_045811485.1). Lineage (GTDB taxonomy): Bacteria > Pseudomonadota > Alphaproteobacteria > Sphingomonadales > Sphingomonadaceae > Allosphingosinicella. Next base: position 90,161 of record JBJMTX010000044.1, on the reverse strand, counting down.
CAGCACGTCACCGGCGACGAGGCCGGCGGCGGCGGCCGGACTGTCCTCGAGGACGGAAAGGATGCCCGGCCCGCGGTCGAGCCGGTAGCGGCGGACCATCAGCGGACGATCGCGCGGTTCATATTCGGCGAGGTGATGGAAGAGGAGGCCGGTGAGCGGATATTGCTCGGCGCAGAGCGGAGCGCCGGCCAGCGCCAGCCGGTAGGCGACCCGGGCGATCCGAAGGTCGTCCCGGCGCAGGGTCGTCGCGCCCGCCGCTGGCGCCGGCAAAGCCTGGGCGAGGCCGGGCTGGGGCGCCGCGGCCAGAAGCAGCAGGAAGACGGAGAGGACGGCGCGGCGGTTCAAGCGGAACCCTTTACGCACAGACAGAAAATGGCCGGATGAAGAAGCTCTTCACCCGGCCAAAATTTCGATTGGCTGACGTACGACCCGCAACCCTTACGGGCTGTTCGGCAGATCGTTGTCGTCGCCGCCGCACTGGTTGGTAGCAACGCACAGGCCGAGAAGGATCGCGATGAGGGCGATCAGCGGGATGATGAAGCCGCCGCGCAGCTGCTCGCCGTCGACCGTCTCGGTTGCCGGGGCGACTTCGTGCGTTGCCGCAGCCGCGGTGGCCGCCGTCGTCTGTGCCACTGCAATGGTCGGCGCCGTCGCGAGCGCGATCGATGTCGCCGCAGCAACTAGTCCTTTGAAACTCACGTCAGATTCTCCCTTCGTACTCAAGCCTGATCTCTCGTTCCGGCCCTTGCCCTAATCGACTGTTCCGAGGCTGTCTACCTCGAAATTCGATGCCGCTAAACCAGATACGCCTCGTAGCCGCCGCTGAGTTTACGAAGCCTGAAGCCGAACGCCAGTCCTTAGGAAAGGTTCAACGGCGCTTCGGCGAATAAGGAAATGACTGTTGCCGGAAGGCGACAGTCGTCGAGAGTCCGCCATGGCCGATCGCGGTAGCGAATATCCCGGGGCGCGCAGACACGACAATGGCCGGACGAACGAACTCCGTCCGGCCGTTACAGCCTGCTTGATCGACGCGCCTCAGCTTACGGGCTGGTGGGCAGATCGTTGTCGTTGTTGCTGCAGATGACGTCCGCGGCGCACAGGCCGAGGATGATGGCGATGAGCGCGATCAGCGGAATGATGAAGCCGCCGCGAAGCTGTTCGCCGTCGACGGTTTCGGACGCCGGAGCGACCTCGCTCGTCGCAGCGGCCCGCGCCGCCGCCGAAGGCTGTGCCGCCGCCAGGGTCGGCGCCGTCACCATAGCGGCCGAGACGGCCGCAGCGATAAGTCCTCTGAAAGCCACGTCAGCTTCTCCCTTCGGATTCGAGCTTGATCGCCTGGATTCCGACCCGCATTCCTAATCGAGCGGCTTCGGCCTGTCCATCCTGAAATGACCCGACCGGGGATTGCTCGAATTGGCATTTTGTTTCAGAGGGTTCGAGAACCCGACCTTGGGGAGGAGCCGGTGATCCCAGCGTTTCGCCTGTCGCGCCTTGTCGCCCTCGCCGCGGCCGCCTGGCTCGCGCTCGCCGCCGCGCCCTGCCTGGCGGCGGTCTCGATCACCTTCTATTCGAAGGAGCTTGGCGCCAGCTTCCCCCACGCCTTCGTCATCTTCTCGGGGACCCCCGACCGCGGCGGGCCGCGAATCGAGGAGGATTACGGCTTCACCGCCAAGGCGATCACCCCCGCCATCCTCTGGGGCAAGGTGGGGGGCGAGGTGATCACCGATCACAGCGTCAGCTACGTCAAGGGCAGCGACCGCCACTTCACCCTCGCCCTCACCGACGCCGAATTCGACCGCGCAATGGCGACGATCGCGCGCTGGAGGGCGGCGAAGCAGCCCTCCTACGATCTCGACCGCCACAATTGCGTCCACTTCGTCGCCGACCTCGCGGCCAGCATCGGCCTTACCACCGACACCAGCCGGCTGATGAAGAAGCCCCGCTCCTTCCTCGAAGCGATGACCGCGGCCAACCGGGCGCGGCTCGAGGCGCGCGGCGCCGTCTTCTACCGACTGGCCCCGGCGGTCGCCGGAAAGCGGGGCTACGGCAAGCCCGGCGCTTGACATTTGCGGCCGGCTCGAATGTTAGCGCGGCGGGCCCTGCCTCCCAATCCTCCTGAAAAGCAAAGCTGAACCCATGCCTTCCTCCGAGCAGATCGTCGTCGTCGGGCTGGGCTATGTCGGGCTTCCGCTCGCCGTCGCGCTCGCCCGCCGCTACGCCGTCGTCGGCCTCGACATCGACGAGCGCCGGGTCGAGGAGCTCAGGCTCGGGATAGACCGCACCCGCGAGATCGAGCCGGAAGTGCTCAAGGCCTCGCCGCTGAGGCTGACCAGCCGGGCTTCCGACGCCGCCGGCGCCGACGTCTACATCGTCACCGTCCCGACCCCGGTCGACGAGCGCAACCAGCCCGATCTCGGCCCGGTGATCGGCGCCACGCGCTCGGTCGCCACCCTGCTCGACTCCGCGCGCAAGCCCGTCATCGTCTATGAGAGCACGGTCTATCCCGGGGTCACCGAGGAGATTTGCGGGCCCCTGATCGAGGAGGTCTCCGGGCTTCAGCGCGGCCGCGACTTCTTCCTCGGCTACTCGCCCGAGCGGATCAATCCCGGCGACCGCGAGCATACGGTCGACCGGATCGTCAAGGTCGTCGCCGGCGAGAGCCCGGCAGTGACCGAGCGCCTCGCCGCCATCTACGGCGCGGTGACCAGCGCCGGCGTGTTCCGGGCCGCCTCGATCAAGGCGGCCGAAGCGGCCAAGGTGATCGAGAACGCCCAGCGCGACATCAACATCGCCTTCATGAACGAGATTACCCAGATCTTCGGAAAGCTCGACCTCTCGATCTGGGACGTGCTCGCCGCCGCCCGGACCAAGTGGAACTTCCTGCCCTTCCAGCCCGGGCTGGTCGGAGGCCACTGCATCGGGGTCGATCCCTATTATCTCAGCTTCAGGGCGCAGGAGCTGGGGCTGGAGCCCAACATCATCCTGTCGGGCCGGTCGACAAACGACGGCATGGGCGCCTGGGTCGCCGAGCGCGTCCACGAGCGGCTCGGACGGGCCGGGCGGGCGCTGGTCATGGGCCTCTCGTTCAAGGAGAACGTGCCCGACCTCAGGAACAGCAAGGTGATCGACCTCATCCGCCGGCTCGAGGCGCTCGGCCACGAAGTGACGGTCCACGATCCGCTCGCCGACGCCGCCGAGGCCCGCCACGAATACGGCCTCGACCTCGCTCCGGACGCCCTCGACGGCCGCTACGACCTCGTTTTCGTCGCCGTGCCCCACGACGCTTATGCGGAGCTTTCCGAGGAGAAGCTGGCGGGGCTGGTCGAAGAGGGCGGGCTGCTGGCCGACCTCAAGCATCTCTACAAGGATCGCGACCTCCCCGGCGTCGGGCGCTGGACGCTCTGAAGCCGTGCGGGCGCGCGGAAGCGCGCTCCGGAAGACAGAGGGAAAATCGGCCGGCGCGTCTCTGCCACGGGGCACCCGGGGCTGGACGACTTTGTTGCTTCCGGTGGTCAGTCGAAAGCGTCCAGACTTTAAGTGAAGAGCCGGCGGGATCCCTTGCCTTCTCCTCGGAAGGTTCAGGTGGCTTCGGACATGTCCTAAACCGTCCAGCTCCACTGAGGAAACTGGACGGAGGCCCAAAATTCCGTCCGGTCCTTGCCCCGAAGGGCCTCTATCCGGAGGGACTACGCAGTCCCGGCTCCCCGGTAGACGCGAGCTCAAACGTTCCCGGATGACTTCGCGCCGGCCGCCGGCGTCAAGGGGCAGGCCCCTGTTCCGCCGGATTCCCGCCTCCACCGGGCGATCAGGCCGATTCGGGCAGATTCGGAATTATGGCCGAATGGCGACCACAATACAAGAACAAAGTTAGAACACGGAGAAAAGAACGACACGCGCGGGGTCAGACCCCGTGATAATCCCGGTACCACTCGACGAACCTCGGCACGCCCTCGTCGATCGTCGTCGTCGGCGCGAAGCCCAGATCGCGCTCGATGGCGCTGATGTCGGCATAGGTGTCGCGGACGTCGCCGGGCTGCATGGGGAACAGATCCTTTCGCGCCTCGCGGCCGCAGGCCTGCTCGATGAGGGCGATCATCCGGGTCAGCTCTTCCGAGCGATGGTTGCCGATATTGTAGAGGCGGTGCGGGGCGAGGCTGCCGCCGGCTTTCTCCGCGCCGTCGTCGGGCGGGGGATTGTCGAGCGAGGCGACGACGCCGGTGACGATGTCGTCTATGTAGGTGAAGTCGCGGCGCATGTTGCCTTCGCCGAACACCTGGATCGGCTCGCCGGCGAAGATCGCTTTGGTGAACAGCCACATCGCCATGTCCGGCCGGCCCCAGGGGCCGTAGACGGTGAAGAATCTGAGCCCGGTCAGCGGCAGCCGGTAGAGATGGGCGTAGGTCTCGCTCATCAGCTCGTCCGCCTTCTTGGTGGCGGCGTAGAGCGAGAGCGGATGATCGACCCGATCCTCGACCCGAAAGGGAAGCGTGTCATTGCCTCCGTAGACCGACGAGGAGGAGGCGTAGACGAGGTGTGAGACGCCGCGATGGCGGCCGAGCTCGAGCAGGTTCACATGGCCGACGAGGTTTGACTGGACGTAGGCGTGGGGATTTTCGATCGAATAGCGGACCCCGGCCTGGGCGCCGAGATGGACGATGCGGTCGAAGCCCACCCCATCCAGCGCTCGGGCGAGCGCCGCCTGATCGGCGAAATCCGCCTCGATCATCGTGAAGCCGGGCTCGCCGCCGAGCCGGGCGGCTCGGTCGCGCTTCAGGGCGACGCTGTAATAATCGTTGAAATTGTCGATTCCGACGACTTCGTCGCCGCGGGCCAGCAGGCGCGCGGAGACGTGATGGCCGATAAAGCCGGCCGCGCCGGTTACGAGGATCTTCATGGGGATGGGGCCTTAGAGGGGGCGCCCGGGGATGCCAAGGTGGTCCGGTTTCCCGGCTAGGCGGCCGCCGCCGCTCCGGGCTCGCGGGCTTCGATGAACCAGCGTTCCTCGCCTTCGAGGCCGAGCGCGGTCAGGGTGCCTGAGCGGTAGGCGCCGGTATCGAGCGCGATCCGGTTGGGATGCTCCTCGGCGCGCTCGACGATGGTGTGGCCGTGGACGACGACGACGCCGTGATCGCTTCGATCGTCGAGGAAGCCCTCTCGGATCCAGCGCAGGTCGCGGCTGACCTGGCGATCGAGCGCTACTCCGGGGCGGATCCCGGCGTGGACGAACAGATAGTCGCCGAAGCGGAAGCTGTCGGCCATCTGCTCGAGGAAATGGACGTGCTCGGCCGGCACCTCCTCGATCAGCCGCTCCATGATCCCGTGAGGCGTGGCGTTCAGCATCCAGCCCGAGGTTAGGCCGTAGCTCTCGCAGCATTCGGTGCCGCCATAGGCGAGCCAGTGCTGGACGATGCTGTCGTCGCCGTGGAGGACTCCGAGGAAGAATTCCTCGTGATTGCCGGCGAGATGGATGTTGCGGGCGAAAGCGGGCGGGCGGGAGACGAGCAGATCGATCACGCCCCGGCTGTCCGGGCCGCGATCGACGAGGTCGCCGAGGAAGACGAGCCAGGTCTTGGCCGGAGGGCGCCGGGCATTGTCCGCCTCGATCCTGGCGAGCAGGTCGACGAGCAGATCGAGGCGGCCGTGGACGTCGCCGATCGCATAGGCGCGGCTGTCCGGCGGCCCGCTTCGGCCCCGCGACGTCCGGCTTTTCGAGAACAGGCGACTCAACATCCAAACCGACTCCGCTGCGAAGCCGCCGATATTTGTTATTGCCGCCCAGATACAAGCTTTTACGCCGCGGCGCGCCGCCGAATCGGCTTGCCGACGCTCCAGTCTCTGGACGTCGGCACAGAAAGAAGCTAAGCGCCGCAATGAGATAAAGGCAGCTGGCCTTGATTGGCCGAGCGGGCATCGTTTCCGCAGGAGGCGCTGCGCGCCGAATCACGCGCACGGGCTGTTCCACTGAAGCTGTCGATTGTGTAGAGGGCCGTCGGCCCCGACCGGAGATGGATGAGCATGCAAGCGTTTCGGCATGAAGAGCGTAGACTTTCGATTCCGCGGAGCCTCGGGCGGGCGATGCTGGTCGCGGCGGCCCTCCTGGTGGCGGCCTGCACGGGACGCGGTGGAAGCGTTCCCTACGAGCCGACCGGATTCGTCGCGCCCGACGCCCAGGCCCAGCCGGTGGCGAGCGCGGCCATGCCGATCGGCGCCCTCGACACCGTCGATATCAAGGTCTTCCAGGTCGAATCGCTTTCCGGCGAGTTCAAGGTCGATCAGACCGGCAAGATCGATTATCCGCTGCTCGGCTCGGTCCAGGCGCAGGGCCGGACGACCTCGGAGCTCGGCCAGCAGCTGGCTGCAAGCCTTTCGCAAAAATATCTCCAGTCGCCCAACGTCCAGGTCGCCATCAAGGAGCGGGCCGAACAGACGATCACCGTCGACGGATCCGTCCACCAGCCGGGCCAGTACATCATCAAGGGGCCGACCACCCTTCTCCAGGCCGTCGCCATGGCGCGCGGCGCCAGCGAGGATGCCAACCCGTCGCGGGTCGTCGTCTTCCGGACGATCAACGGCGAGCGCATGGCCGGCGCCTTCGACCTCCAGGACATCAGGCGAGCCAAGGCGGAGGATCCCGCGATCTACGGCAACGACATCGTCATCGTCGACGGCAGCCGGGCCCGCCAGGTCTATCGCGACCTCATGAGCACCCTTCCGATTTTGACCATCTTGCGCCCCTTCTGAGGCGGCATCGATCTTAAAGACAGGATTCGACGATCATGAACAATCATGGGGGCTATCTCCCGAACCAGGGCGCGGTCCTGCCTTTCGATCAGGGCGGGAGGCTGCCGGCGCATAGCGGGCTGACCGAAGTCGCCTTCGGGCGCCCGGTGAAGGCCGAATCCCGCTTCGACGTGAACGAGATCTGGCGGATCATCGCCAAATGGTGGTGGCTGATCACCGCCATCGCCGTCACCTGCCTGCTCGCCGCGATCATCATCTCGCTGATGATCACTCCGGAATATCGCGCCCAGTCGACGATCGAGGTCAATCCCGAGGGAGTCCAGGTCGTCGGCAAGGACATGGGCGACGTCCAGCCGGTGCAGGCGACCGACCGCGACTTCATCAACACCCAGGCCGGCCTTCTCAAGAGCCGCTCGCTGGCCGAGCGGGTCGCGCGCAGCACCAACCTCGCCAACACCGACGGTATCATCAACCAGGAGCTGCCGACGGCGACTCGCGAGGCGATCGCCGCCGGGATCGTCATGGGCGGGGTCGAGATCAACCCTCAGCGCGACAGCCGGCTGATCGCGATCAGCATCGAGAGCACCAGCCCCGAGCTCGCGGCCAAGCTCGCCAACGCCTATGCCGACAATTTCATCCAGACCAACATGGAGCGCCGCTACGAGGCGACCTCCTACGCCCGCAACTTCCTCCAGCAGCGGATCACCGCGGTGAAGACCAAGCTCGAGGAATCGGAGCGGGCGCTGGTCGCCTACGCCAAGGCGCAGGGCATCATCACGCTCACCGTCGACAGCGGCGGCACCGGCAGCGTCCGCCAGGAGCAGTCGATCGACGCCGCGACCCTCATTCAGACCAATACCGCGCTCGGCCAGGCGCGAAGCGAGCGAATCGCCGCCGAGGGCCGCTACCGTGAAGCGGCCGGAGCGCAATCGAGGGCGGCCGCGATCAGCGACCCCACCGTCCAGGCGCTGACCTCGCAGCGGGCCCAGCTCGAGGCGCAATATCAGCAGAAGCTCGCTCTCTACCGGCCCGAATTCCCGGAGATGATCCAGCTGCGCAACCAGATCGACACCCTGAGCAAGGAGATCGCCAGCCAGTCGCGCAGCGCCTCCGGTTCGGCCGCCGGCACCCTGCTCGCCGACTATCAGGCGGCGAGGGCCCGCGAGAACGAGCTTCAGGCCAAGGTGAACGAGGGCAAGGCGGCGCTGATGAGCCTTCGCGAGCGGAGCATCCAGTATACGATCCTGCAGCGCGAGGTGGACACCAACCGAAGCCTCTACGACGCTCTGCTCCAGCGCTTCAAGGAAGTCGGCGTCGCCGGCGGCGTCGGCGCGAACACCGTCTCGGTCGTCGATCGGGCGCAGGTGCCGGGGGGGCCGTTCAAGCCCAACTTGCCACTCAACATCGCCGTCGGTTTGCTCATCGGGCTACTGCTCGGATTCGGAACCGCCTTTGCGATCGAATGGATCGACGACACGGTGAAGACACCGGACGATCTCGCGACCAAGCTCGGCCTCGCCTCGCTCGGAGTCATTCCGGCGGTCGACAAGGGCGGAGCGGTGCGCGACCAGCTCGCCGACCCGCGCTCGCAGGTCTCGGAAGCCTATCAGTCGGTCCGGACGGCGCTTCAGTTCTCGACCGATCACGGAGTCCCGCGAAGCCTGCTGGTGACCAGCACGCGCGCCTCGGAAGGAAAGTCGAGCACCGCCCTGGCGCTTGCCCAGACCCTCGCCAGCCTCGGCGCCAACGTCCTCCTGGTCGACGCCGACCTCAGGAAGCCGACCTTCCGCGGGCCGAGCTCGACCAGCCAGGGCCTTTCCAGCCTGCTCGCCGGATCGAGCTCGGTGGGCGAGTGCATCCACCCGACCCAGATGGAGCGCCTGTTCCTGCTTCCGAGCGGGCCGATCCCGCCCAACCCGGCCGAATTGCTCGCCTCCGGCCGGTTCAAGGAAATCCTCGACGAGGTGCTGACCAAGTTCGATCATGTCGTCGTCGACAGCCCGCCGGTGCTTGGCCTCGCCGACGCGCCGATGCTGGCTTCGAGCACCGAGGGCACGCTGATGGTGATCGAGGCCGGCGCAATCCGCCGGGCCGCCGCCCTCAATGCGGTCAACCGGCTGCGCGCGGCCGATGCCAGGCTGATGGGCGGAATCCTCACCAAGTTCAACGCGCTCAAGGTCGGCTACGGCTATGGCTATGGCTATGGCTACGGCTCGACGGAGGATCTCTACGCCTATCGCGAGGGCGATGAGCCCAAGAAGCAGATCGAGCTTCTGAAGAGCTGATCGTGGCGGACGACTCAAAGGGGCGCAGGAGCGTCGCGGCCTGGGCCGTGGCGGCCGCTTCCCCGCTGATCGCCTATCTGATCCTCAAGGCGGCAGCCGCCTCGCTGTCGCCGGTGACGGCGCTCGCCGTCGCGCAGCTGCCTCCGGCCGATCCGGCGCCGAGCCTCAAGGCGCTGAGCCGGCTCGCCCAGCTGCCGACGGTCAAGGTGAGCAAGGCGACGCTCAGCCAGGCCCAGGACGGGCTGACCGGCCTTCCGCTCGCCTTCGAGCCCTTCTACATCGCGGCCCGGGCGGCGGAGCAGGCGGGCGACCGCAACCGAGCCCTCGCGCTGATGGAGGAAGCGCGCCACCGCCGCCCCTCCTATCCCGCTCTGCGGATGCAGATGATGGTCTATTACAGCCAGGCGGGCCGGTTCCGCGAGGCGATGTCCGAGGTCGATTTCGTCCTTCGCCGCAACGACGAGCTGCGTCCGGTCCTGATCCCCGAGATGACCAAGCTGATGGCCGATCCGAGGGGGCGCGAGGCGCTGGCCCTGATCCTGGCCGGCAACCCTCCGTGGAGCGACCAATTCTACTCCGTGGCGGCGGCCCGCAAGGTCACCGCAGACCAGGCCCGCGACCTCTATCGCCGGGTCAAGGTGCTCAAGCCCGGAGACGACCTCACCGCCGAGCGCCAGCTCATCCTTCAGGCGCAGGCCGGGTCCGGCGACTATGTCGGCGCCCGCCGCACCTGGCTGGCGAGCCTGCCGTCCGCGGAGCGCGCCGGGAACGAGCGCCTGTTCGACGGAAGTTTCCGCGGAATCCGGGCGCCGCGTCCATTCGGCTGGGAGTTTAGCGGCGAGGATGTCGGCCGGGCCGAGCCGTCCAAGGACGGCGGGCGAACCTATCTCGACGTCGCCTATTTCGGCGGACGCGCGCTCAAGCTGGCCGAACAGGTGCTCGCGCTCCCGCCGGGACATTACACCCTGCGCGCGGTCGCCCGAAGCGACAACGGAATCTCCTCCGGCCGAGTCTATTGGCGGTTGTCCTGCCTTCCGGCGGCGAACCAGATCGCACTGCTCGACCTGACCCCGGCGGCTGCGGCCGACCGGCGCTTCTCGGCGGCCTTCACCGTCCCCGCCTCCGGCTGCGCCGGCCAATCGCTGACCCTCCAGGCCGAGCCGGGCGACGTCGCCTCGGGCGTCGGCCTCGAGGTTTCCAGCATGGAGATCGTCCCTTGAACGGCCGGTTCTGGACCTATGCGGCGGCGGGCTATCTCGCCGCCTGCCTGCTTCTCGGCGGTGCAAGCGCCGCGGGCGCGGCGGCGAACGCGCTGCTGCAGCTGGCCGGGCTCATCCTCGTGGTCATGCTGATGTGGCGGCGGGACTATGATTTCCCGCCGGAGGCGAAGGGACCGCTGCTGATCGGCGCGGCTTTGCTCCTCGTCGGGCTGCTGAGCCTGGTTCCGCTGCCGGTGAGCCTGTGGTCGAGCCTTCCGCTGCGCGACGAGATACTCGCCGGCTTCCGGCTGATGGGCATGCAGCCGCCGGCGCTGCCGCTGTCGCTGGCGCCGCCGCTGACCATCGCGTCGCTGCTTCACCTGGTTCCGGCGGCGGCGATGTTCCTGCTCGTGCTTCACCTCCCCAACGACGAGCGGCGGAGGCTCCTTCCCGTCGTCCTGGTCGTTGCCGGAATCTCGATCGTGCTCGGGGCCTTCCAGCTGATGGGCGGCCCCGGCTCGCCGCTTCGCCTCTACGACGTGACCAACAAGAACTCGCCGGTGGGCTTCTTCGCGAACGCGAACCACGAGGCGACCCTTTTGCTCTGCGCGCTTCCGCTGACCGCCGTGGTGGCGGGGCGGATGGCGACCCGGCGCTCGCGCTCGAAGCGCAGCGGCGGCGCGATCATCAGCGTGGCGATCGCTGTCTTCCTCATCGCCGGGATCGCGATCAGCGGCTCGAGCGCCGGCTACGGCCTGGTCCTCCCCGCCGCGGTGGCGAGCTTCCTCATCTACCGGCGCTCGGTCGCCGGCCGGCTGGAGAAATGGTGGGCGGCGGCGCTCGCCCTCTTCCTAATCCTGTTCGCGGCCGCCGCTTTGAGGGGACCCCTGAGCAGCGAGGCGTTCGAGGCCGACCTCGCCGACCAGCCGACCAGCCGCCGGGTGCTCGCCGCCAAGACGATCGAGGCGATCGACGATTCCTTCCCCGCCGGAACGGGCCTCGGCACCTTCTCGACCCTCTATCGGCGCTACGAGGATCCGAGCCGGGTCACGCGCCAATATGCCAACCATGCCCATAACGACTATCTCGAGGTCGCTCTCGAGCTCGGAATCGGCGGGATTCTCCTGATCCTCGCCTTCCTGTTCTGGTGGGGCCGCCGTTCCCTCATCGTCTGGAGGCGCGACCTTCCCGGCGGGGCGCTCGCCCGGGCGGGCTCGGCGATGATCGGACTCGTCCTCGCCCATTCGATCGTCGACTATCCGATCCGAACGGGAGCGATCGTGGCGGTGTTCGCGATGGCCTGCGCCTTGATGGTACCGCCGCCGGCCGCTCGCCGCCCCGCGCAGGTGGAGGAGGAGGAAGAAGAAGACGGCTCCCCAAGGAAGCGGGCGAGGCATGTCGAAGCCGTCTGAGATCCTGCTGCTCGAGCCGGCCGTCCAGCGCGACGAGCGCGGCTTCTTCATGGAGAGCTACAACCGGGCGCGCTTCGCCGAGACGAGCGGACGCGACCTCGATTTCGTCCAGGACAATCACAGCCTCTCGCGGCGGGGCGTGCTGCGCGGCCTTCATTACCAGCTCCCCCCGCATCCGCAGGGCAAGCTGGTGCGGGTCGTCCGGGGCGAGATCTTCGACGTGGCGGTGGATATCAGACGCGGGTCGCCGACGTTCGGCCGCTGGCGCGGGGAGATATTGTCGAGCGAAAACCGCCGCCAGATGTGGGTTCCCGAAGGCTTCGCCCACGGCTTCCTCACGCTCAGCGAGGAAGCGGAGGTGCTCTACAAGACCTCCGAATATTATGCGCGGGACTGCGAGCGCTCGCTCGCCTGGGACGATCCGGCCATCGGCATCGAGTGGCCCTTGGAGGGCCGGCCGCTCCTCTCGGCCAAGGACGCCGAGGCGCCGCGTCTCGAAGCCGCCGAGCTTTTCCTCTAGGATCGCCGACGGTAAGGCGGATCCCGCGTGAGCATCTCCAGACATGCGACCTACAATGTGATGGGAGCGGTGATCCCGCTCGCCGTCACCGTCGCCACCGTCCCACTCTATCTCGCTCTGGTCGGCACCGACCGCTACGGGGTTCTCGCGCTGTGCTGGGCCGTGCTCGGCTATGTCGGCTTCCTCGACCTCGGCCTCGGTCCGGCCATCGCCCAGAAGATCGCGGCGGCGCGCGACGGCCCGGCGGCGGATCGCGCCCGCCTCTTCTGGACGGGGACGTGGATGAGCCTGGCACTGGGTGCGGCCGGCGCGGCGATCCTCTATTTCGCCACCCATTTCTATTTCGAGCACGCCGCCAATGTCGGCTCCGTCTTCCGCGCCGAGTTGCGCGGCGCGCTGCCCCTGCTCGCCTTGATGGTGCCGATGGCGATGCTGGCCAGCGTCTTCACCGGCGCTCTGCAGGGGATGGAGCGCTTCGGGATCATCAACCTCGCCAACGGCATCGGCACGACCCTGATGACGTTGCTTCCTCTGGCCGCGGCCTGGTTCATCGCGCCCGACCTGCCGAGCTTGATCGGCGGGGCGCTAGCCGCGCGCGCACTGACGGCGGCGCTCCTCCTCGCCGCCTGCATCCGCTCGGCGAAGCTCGGCCGTCCGCTTGGGCCGAGCCGGGATCAGATCGGCCCGCTGCTCCGCTTCGGCGGCTGGGTGAGCGTGTCGTCGATGGCGGGGCCGCTCCTCGTCACTTCCGATCGCCTCGTCATCGGGGCGATGCTCAGCGCCGCGGCGGTCGCGGTCTATGCGATACCTTATAATCTCGTCGTCCGCCTCGCCATCATCCCGAGCAGCCTCGCCTCGGCCATGTTCCCGCGCTTCGCTTATGCCGATCCGGAGGAACGCCAGCGGCTGATCGCCGCCGGAGCGGCGGCGGTGGCGGTGATCGTCACTCCGGCCGCGATCATCGGGTTAGGCGCGGTCCGCCCGTTCTTCAGCCTGTGGATCGGTGAGACCCTGGCCGCGCAGGCAGCGCCCGTGGCCGTGATCCTGATCGTCGGCGCCTGGGCCAACGGTTTCGGCCAGGCCCCGTTCGTGATGATGCAGGCGTCCGGCCGACCGCAAGTGGTGTCGAAGCTGCTCCTCGCCGAGATCATCCCCTATTGGGCCGCGCTGCTCGGCGGCATCCATCTTTTCGGGCTGCTCGGAGCGGCCGCGGCCTGGTCCCTGCGCGCGATCGTCGACACCCTGCTGCTCTTCGTGGTCGCCGAAGTGCGCTGGAGCCGGCTGAGGTTCCTTGCCGTTCCCGCCCTCCTGGTCGCCGCCGGCGCGGTGGCGGCGACGGAGATCGAGGGTGCGCTCGGCTACGCCGTGATCGCCGGCCTCGCCATTGCCTCCCTGGTCTGGTCGCTTTTCAACATGCCGGACGTTCTGCGGAGCCGCCTCGGCGCCGGCGCGACGTGGCTGCCGCGAGCGCGCCCGGCGGCGGGAGGGCGAGGGTGACTGGAGCACAGGACGAAATGGCCGAGCCCGGCGGGGCCTGGCCGGCCGAAGGCTTGGCCGGCCTCGGGCGATGCCCGATCTGTGGCGAACAGGACCGCTCGCTGTTCCTCGACCGGCTTCGCGACACCACTTTCCGAACCGCGCCCGGCGAATGGAGCTTGTGGCGCTGCTCCCGGTGCCGGGCCCTCTATCTCGACCCACGGCCGACGGCGGAGACGATCGGCCTCGCCTATCGAAGCTATTACACTCACTCGGCGAGCCCCGCGGCGAACGGCGGCGCGGCGCCCCCGCCGGCCGCCGGGGGGCTGCGCAAAGCGCTGGTCGGCCGGCTCTCATATTCCGAACCGGCCTATCGGGAGCGGGTGCCGCTTCCGGCCGCCGCGGCCGGGTCGCCGCGGCCGAGATTGCTCGACATCGGCTGCGGCAACGGCGAATTTCTGGCTCGGGCGCGCGAGGCCGGCTGGGACGTGTTCGGCTGCGACTTCGACCCCGCCGCCCTGCGCGCCGCCAGCGCTTCCGGCGCCGAGGTCCGCAAGGGCGGCGCTGAGACCTTCCTCGATTCCGCCGGAAGCTTCGATGCGGTCACGCTCAGCCACATCGTCGAGCATGTCCACGATCCCGCTGCTCTCCTCGCCCAATGCCACCAGCTGCTTAGGCCCGGCGGCACGATCTTCATCGACACGCCCAACGCCGATGCTCGCGGGCTTAAGCTCTTCCGCCGCAGCTGGCGCGGGCTGGAACCACCGAGGCACCTGGTCCTGTTCGATTGGCGAGGCCTCGAGGCGCTGTTGATACGATCAGGCTTCGAGGCGGTGAAGCGGCTTCCCCAACGCGGCCTCTCGCTCAGCCTCTGGATGGTCAGCGACCGGATCCGCTCCGGCCTGAGGCCGGATTCGACGGGGCGCCCCTCCCTGCGCCTGCTTGCGGCGTTACCGCTGCTCGTGGCTTTGCCATGGCGCCGGACCGAATTCGTGACCCTGCAGGCGAGAAAGCCGACACGATGAGTTCATCCCCCCGGCCCAGCATCTCGGTGGCGATGGCGACCTGGAACGGCGCGCTCTATCTTCCCGAGCAGCTGGAGAGCCTCGCCCGGCAGACGCTTCCGCCCACCGAGCTGGTCGTGGTGGACGACAGCTCCAGCGACTCGACGATCGCGGTGCTGGAAGCCTTCGCCGAGACCGCGCCCTTCGACGTCCGGATCGTCCGCAATGCGGAGAATATGGGGGTCATGCGCACCTTCGAGCGCGCGATATCGCTGTGCCGCGGGGACTATGTCTTCCTCTGCGACCAGGACGATTATTGGGATCCCGCCAAGATCGCCACCGTCGTCGCCGAATTCGGGCGCGAGCCGCGCACGATGGTCATCTTCAACGACAAGATCATCGCCGACGAGAATCTCAAGCCTTCGTCGGCGACCGTGCTCACCAACATGCGCAACGTCGGCACTCCGGACATTGCCTTCATCGCGGGCTGCTGCATGGCCTGCCGCCGCGAGTGGTTCGACGTGGCGCTTCCGGTCCCGGTGCAAATCCCCTTTCACGATTGGTGGCTGGCGGTGCTCGCCCATCAGCTCCGCGTCTCGAAGGTCCTCGATCGCCCGCTCCAGCTCTACCGCCGGCACGGGACCAACGCTTCGGCCCATCCCGCTTATTCCGACCGGCCGCTCGGCCGTTGGGACCGGCTGCGCTCGGAGCTCAAGGCCCGTTTCCGCGGCGACCGCGAGACGGTGAAGCGTTTCTGGACCAAGGATATCGACGAGCACGAAGCGCTCGCGGCGCGGATCGGGGAGCGGCGGGAAACGCTCGCCGCCATGGGCCTGGGCGCGGAGGCCGACTCGACCCTGCATCGCCTCGCGCTGAGGATCGCAACGGCCCGCGGGCGGCTCGATGCGGCAACGGCGCCTCTCCTCCCCCGCGTCCGGACGGTGTGGAGGCTCTGGCGGTCGGGCGGCTACGCGCCCTTTTCGGGCTGGAAGAGCGCGGTCAAGGACCTGCTGCAATAGGATCCAGGCCGAGCTGGCCGATCAGGGCGCGGTTGACCGCGGCGACGTCGAACCGGCTCTCGGCGAGGCGACGCGACTCCGCCCCCATCGGCCCGCACAGGCCGGGATCGGCGACGAACCTTTTCATCCCGCGGTAGAGCGCTTCGGCATCGCGCGGCGGAACCATGAATCCGTTCGAGCCTTCGACCACCGTCTCGCGGCAGCCGGGCGCGTCGGTGGTGAGGATGGCGCGGCCCATCGCCATCGCCTCCAGCACCGAACGCGGCGTGCCCTCGCGGTAGGAGGGAAGGACATAGATTCCGCAATGGGCGATGGCCGGCCGGACGTCGGCGAGCTGGCCGAGATTCTCGACTCCCCCCGCCTCGATCTCCGCAAGCTCCTCCTCCGAGATCGAATCGGGCGATTCGTCGCGCCAGCCGGCGAGCCGGATCACCGCTTCGGGATGCTCGGCCTTGATCCGCCGCGCCGCTTCGCCGAACTCGCGAATGCCCTTGTCGCGCAGGAAACGCGAGATCATCAGGAACGACGGCCCGTCGGGAACAGGGGCGGCTTCGAAATGGCGCGTGTCCACGCCGGAGCCGTTGATCCGGCCGGTGGGGACGCCCTTCGGAAGCAGGCGCAGGCGCTCGAAATCGCGGCGGTCGTCCGGATTCTGGAAGATGATGATGTCCGCCCGCCTCAGCGCGCGGCGGTACATCAGCATGGCGGTGAGGCGGATGGCGACGCGTTTGGGGTGAAGTCCGCCGAGGAAGGGATAGCCCATGCCTGTGATCATCGGCACGAATCTCGGCCCGGGCCGGGAGCCGAGCGCGCGCGCGGCGAGCAGGATCGGCTTGATCGTATAGGCGATCGCAATGTCGGGCCGGATCCGTTCGAACTGCCCGCGGAGCGCCCGGACCGTCGCCATCGCCTCGAGCGGGTTGAGGCTGGTTCGGCCGAGCGGGACCTCGACCGGCTCGGCGCCGAGCGCCCGAACCGCTTCGGCGGTCCGCTCGTCTATCCCCGGCGCGAGCGCGAACACCTCATGGCCGAGCCGGCAAAGCTCGGCGATGAGCGGGCCCCGGAAGTTGATCAGCGACGGCGCATAGGAACCGAACAGGATGATGCGCTGCCTCATCGAGGCGCCTTAGGGTCTGGACCCATAACCGGCAACGGCCATGACGAGACGGAGAGGGTCCAGACCCTAACGCCACTCCCCGCCCAAGGGCAAATGGCTGGAAAGCTTTCCCCTTTCGGGCTACCGCGGCAGCCATGCTGAGCGAAATCGCCCCGCCGGGCAAAAGTGCGGCGATCTGCTTCTCGATCGACGACGTCCATCCCGGGCGATCGAGCGATCCCTATGAAGGCGGGGGCGACCTCGCCGAGGGGGCGCTCGGCCACGTCCTGCGCCTGATGGACCGCCATCCGGGCCTTCGCACCACCCTGTTCACGACCCCGGATTGGCGCGAGCTTCAGCCGATGCCGACCAAGGCGGTGCGCCACATACCCTGGCTCCGCGACCGGATGTTCCTGGCGCCGGTGCGGCCGAAAGGCGCGATGTCGCTCGAGCGCCATCCCGAGTTCGTCGCCTTCTTGGGCTCGGAGCCGCGCTTCGAGGTCGCGCTTCACGGCCTCCACCACATCCATCGCGGCCCGCGCATTCCGGTCGAGTTCCAAGACGAGAGCCGCGAGGAATGCGTCCGCATCCTGCGCACCTCGATGGACATCTTCCGCCGCGCCGGCCTTGCCTTCGCGCCTGGAATGACCCCGCCGGGCTGGGCCGCTCCGCCGCCCCTGCTCGAGGCGATGGCCGAGGTCGGGCTCGATTTCGTCGCGTCGGCCCGCGACATCCTCACCCCGATCGCGCCGGGCGCGAAGACGGCGATGAGCGGCCTGCAAGGCGTCGACCTCATCCAGCCGCAGCCTATCCTCGACGGGCGCCTGATCCACGTCCCCGCCAATTTCCAGGCGACCAACACCGTCGAACGCGCGGTCGAGATCCTGGAAGCGGGGGGATTGCTCTCGGTGAAGGGGCATATCGTCAAGGATTGTTATGGGCATATCGCGCTCGACGGAATCGATGCGCTCTATTGCAACTATCTCGACACGCTCTTCTCGTTGCTCGAGGACCGTTTCGGGGATTCGATCTGGTGGACCTCGATGGGCGAGATCGCCGCCCGCGCGAAGGCCCGTCTCGGCGCCCGGGCGGAGGGGATCGCCGCTTGAGGGTCGAGCACAGCCCGGGCGACGATAACCGCTATCTCGCCGCGCTCAACCAATGCTTCAACGGCTGGGGCGGCGAAGCCGAGTTCGGCTGGTATTTCGGGCGGCCGTTCGAAGGCCGCATCGCCGACCGTTTCGTTCTCGCCGACGAGGAGGAATGGATCGCCGGATCGGCGGTCACCTGGCGGCGGGTGAAGGGGCGCGAGGGCTCGCATCCGGTCGGGATCATGACCGGCTCGTGGACGCTTCCGGCCGCTCGCGGGAAGGGCTGCTTCGCCCGGATCATCGAGCTTTCGCTGGAGCGTTGCCGCGAGCGCGGCGCGGCGTGGCTGCTCGCCTTCGTCACCGAGGAGAATAAGAGCCGATCGGTGCTGGAGAAGGCCGGATCGACGATGGTCCCCACCGCCTATATCTGGTCGGAGGAAGGGGCGAGCGTCGAAGGTGCGGAGACCCTGCGCGAAGATGCAGCGGACGCCGCGCTGGTGGTCGAACTCTGGCGTGGGCACGAAGCGCTTCGCGGCTCGGCGCTCCACTTCGCCTACGATTCCGCCGAGGCCTGGCGCGCGCAGTTCATCGACCGAACCAACCCGACTTCGATCCTCACCGACGACAGGCTCGGCTGGGTGGTGATCGAACGGGCCGGCATGTTCGACCGGGTCATCGCCTCCCTGCCCAACGCGGGGGCGGACCGGCTGGCGCTGGAGCGTGCCGTCATCGCCCGGACGATCGCCGCGGGGCGCCGATTCTTCACCTTCACCAGCGACCCCGATCACAAGGCGGCGCTTCGGGCGCTTCCCGGCATCGGCGGCGTGGGCGGCTTTCTCACCATCCTTCCGGTCGGAGAGCCGGTGCCCGCGGGGCGGGGCTGGCTGATCGAATCCGGCGACCGGGTGTGACCAGGATCCTGTTCGTGACCTGGGACGGAACCCAGGTCGGCTATCTGGAAAGCCTGTTCCTGCCGATCTTCGAGCGGCTCGCCGGGCACGGCTTCCATTTCGACGTGCTCCAGTTCCGCTGGGGATCGGCCGACGACGCGGATCCAATCCGCCGCCGGTGCGAAGCGGTGGGCTGCGGCTACCGCCACGCGACGATCCGACGCGGCCTCGCCGGGCTGGGCCCGTTCGCAAGCGCCTTCGCAGGGGCCCGCCATGTCTGCGACGCGGTGAGGCAATTCGGCAGCGATGCGATCATGCCGCGAAGCCTGATGCCGGCGATCGCGGTGCTTCGCGCGGGGGGCAGGCGGTTGCGGCCGATCCTGTTCGACGCCGACGGGCTCGCCGCCGACGAGAAGATGGAGTTCGGCTCGCTCTCGCCGAACGGGCCGACCTACCGGATACTCCGCCACGTCGAGGCGCGGACGGCGCGCGAAGCCGCTTCGGTGCTCGTCCGCTCCCCGGCCGCCGCGACGATCCTCAGCGATCGGTCGGGATGCGGGCTGGAGCGTTTCCACGTCGTCGCCAACGGCCGCGACGAGAAGCTCTTCCAGCCCTTCGACGCCGCAGCCCGGCAGAGGGTGCGGGAATCGCTCGGGATTGCGGCCGATGCGCCGGTCGCCGCCTATGCCGGCTCGGTCGGGCCGCAATATCGCTTCGACCGCATCCGCGACTTCGCCGGAGCGCTCGCGGCGCTTCGCCCGGACGCTCGGCTGCTCGTGCTGAGCGGTTCGCCCGATCTGGCGGAGGCCGAGCTGAAGGGCGCGGCGCTTTCCCCGATCCACATGCGCGCGGCGCCCGACGCGGTCGGGGCCTACCTCGCCGCCGCCGACCTCGGCCTCGCCTTCCGGACCGACAGCTTCTCGATGAAGGGCGTCTCGCCGCTCAAGCTCGGCGAATATCTGATGTGCGGCGTTCCGACGCTCGGCAATGTCATGATCGGCGACACTTCGGGCGCGGTCGCGGACGGGGTGCTCATGGACGACCGCCTGGGCTCGGCCGCGGCCGCGCGCTGGCTGGTCGAGGACATCATGCCGAACCGCGAGGATTATCGCGCCCGCGCCCGCGCCATCGGAGTCGAGATCTTCTCGCTGTCGCGAAGCGTCGAGGATTATCTCAGGGCGATCCGGGCGGGGGGATTTGGGTGAGGACGAAGGCGTAGGCCTCGGCGATCTCCCTCAGCCGCTCCCACCGCCCCGATTTGCCGCCATGGCCGGCGCCCATGTTGATCTTGAGCAGGAGCGGATTGGAATCGGTCTTGGTCGCGCGAAGCTTCGCCGCCCATTTCGCCGGCTCCCAATAGGTCACCCGCGGATCGTTGAGCCCGCCGGTGATCAGCATCGGCGGATAGGCCTGGGCGCTGACATTGTCGTAGGGGCTGTAGCTCCGGATCAGCTCGAAGGCGGCCTTGTCCTCGATCGGATTGCCCCATTCGGGCCATTCGCCCGGGGTGAGCGGAAGGCTCTCGTCGAGCATGGTGTTGAGGACGTCGACGAACGGCACGTCGGCGACCACCGCGCCCCAAAGCCCGGGATCGGTGTTGGCGACGACGCCCATCAGCTCGCCGCCCGCAGAGCCGCCCGAGATCGCGATCCGTCCCGGCCGGGCGAAGCCGGCCTCGACCAGCCCCCTGGCGGCATCGACGAAGTCGTTGAACGTGTTGGTGCGCCTGTCGAGCTTGCCGTCGAGGAACCAGCCGTAGCCGAGATCGTCGCCGCCGCGGACATGGGCGATGGCATAGGCCCAGCCGCGGTCGAGAAGGCTGATCCGGCTCGTCGAGAAATCGGGCGGGACGGCATAGCCGTAGGCGCCGTAGGCGTAGAGGAAGAGCGGCCCCTCGCCGTTCTTATCGAAGCCCTTGCGGTAGACGATCGAGACCGGGACGCTCTTGCCGTCCCGCGCGGGCAGCATCAGCCGCTCGCTCTCGTAGAGCGACGCATCGTAGCCCGAGGGGATTTCCTGGACCTTGAGCGGCTCCAGCCGGCGTTCGGCCGGGTGATAGTCGTAGACGGTCGCCGGCGTGACCATCGAGCTGTACTGGAGCCGGTAGGCCTCCGGCGCGAATTCGGGATTGCCGATGAAGCCGGCCGAATAAGCCGCCTCGGCGAAGGGGATCCGCTCCTCCTCGCCGTCGTAGCGGCGGAGGCGCAGCTGAGCGAGGCCGTCCACCCGCTCGGAAATGGCGAGATGGTCGCGATAGGAAGTGAGCCCGCGCAGATAGACTCGGTCGGAGCCGGGAATCACCGTCTCCCATATGTCGGGGCGGGCCGGATCGGCACTGACGATCCGGAAGTTCACATGCTCGTCGTTGGTCCGGATCCACAGCTTCCCGTGGGCGGCGTCGAGGTCGTATTGATGCTTCTCCCGTCTCGGCGAGACGAGGACGGGAGTGGCGGTCGGATCGTCCGAGGGGACGAAGCGGACCTCGTTGGTGGCGTTGTCGCCGGTGGCGATGAAGATCAGGCTTCGGTCCTGCGCCTGCGAGAGGCCGACGCTGAAGCCGAGGTCCTCGCTCTCCTCGTAGAGGGTGACGTCCTCCTCTAACGGCGTCCCGAGCCGGTGGTAGCGGGCGCGGTAGCTTCGCCAATTCTCGTTGACCTCGGTGAAGACGATCCCGGCGCTGTCGCTGGTCCAGACGGGCTGGCCGATCCCGACCTCGGTGACGGTCTCGACGTCGGTGCCGGTGGCGAGATCGCGGATCCGAAGCCGGAAGCGCTCCGAGCCGTCCTCGTCGACCAGAGTCGCCGTCAGCCGCCCGTCCGGGCTGGGCTGGATCGCCCCGAGGCGGAAATAATCCTTCCCTTCCGCTTCGGCCGGCTCGTCGAAGATGAGCGCGTCGGGCCCGCCCGCCGCTGGGCGGCGGTACCAGCTTCGATATTGGGCACCGGGCCGGTAGGCCCACCAATAGAACCAGTCGCCGTCGCGGATCGGGACCGAGCTGTCGTCCTCCTTGATCCGCCCCTTCATCTCCTCGAACAGGGTCTCGACCAGCCCGCGGCGGGGCTCCATCGCCGCCTCGAACCAGGCATTCTCGGCCTTGAGATAGGCAAGCACCGACTCGTCCTCGACCCTGGGATAGAGCGGGTCCCTCAGCCACGCCCAGGGGTCCTCGACGCTGTAGCCATGGCGTTCGTAGCGATAAGGGCGCGGCTCGGCGCGCGGCGGGGCTGGGAGATCGTCCGTCATGAGGCTTTCTGAGCTGGAGGAAGAATTGCAGAGCGGGATGGACCCGATCTGCCGGGTCGATTCGGGAGGTCAATATCCCGGCGGCGGCACCGCCGTCACCCCGGCATCGGCGAGCCGGCCGCCGCGACCCGCTTCGCCCGCCTCGCCGACGCGTACTCCAAGAAGCGAGCGGCCCGAATGTCCGCTATGGGTGGAAAGCGGGCATCCGGCGAAGGGCCCACCTTCTAATCAGTGTCCTGCTGCCGGAGCCAGCGACGCGCCTGCTCGGCTTCGGCACAATGGTTGCGCGAATGCCGGCACTCGGCTTCGAGTGAATCGACTACCCTCCGCTGCTCGCGCAGGACGTAGGGGTTGCTGATTATGTGCGGCGAGTACATATTGCGGGCCTTGGGCTCGGGTCCGTCGTCTCTGTGGATCCCATCGGCCACAGCGATTCTTCCCGGCGCTGCTTCACGGCCCCCCACCATCAGTCCAGCCGGAAATGCGATCAGGGCCCCCATCAGGGCAGCGCAGCCCAGCCTCCGCCAATCCCTTGTCGTCACGCGCATCACCTCAGTTCAAGAAACTGACGCAAGGCCAGCCTTTAGGCCATTCCGTCTAATGTCCAACTGGGTGGAAAGCAGACCTTGGATCCCCCCTCGCGAAACGTCCGATTATGGCCGAAAGCGGCCTGTCTGCTATCGGGTGGCTACCTCGAATGACTGGACGTTCGTTCAGATCAGTATCGATCGAGGGTGAAGCCATTTTCCTGACCAACACGCGTGACGGCCTGACTGACCAGTTGGTCGACATAGGCCTCATCCATGTTCCAGCCTGCCAGCGCGCCATCCACCAATTCGACAAAATCGGCAACCGGGCGGTGGTCGGGATGGAATCGCACCGCCTCGATGAAGCCGCCGGTCGGCGCGTGCACGAACAAGTCGACCGTCCATGACGGGGTGCATCGCTCATAGGGTGGCGGCGCGATAGGCATCCCGACGGGAGAGCGCACGACGTAGGTCTTCTCCTCGGGGTTGAAGCAGCTCAGGTAGAGGTCGCGTCCGTGATAGCGGTTGAAGAAAGACCGGCCGGAATTGACGTAGCTTCCGTCGGCCTCGATCTTCCAGGCCCGGAAGAGCAGACGATCGCATTTGCGAAACCCGTCCGGTTCCGGATAGGCGATCTCGAAGCCGCCGCCCCAGCTCTGCTCGAGGCCGGTGCCCATCACCCATTGCAGCGCCGAGGAGCGCGCAGCGAAGCGCAGCGCGATCGCCCGGGCGACGAGGCCATCGGCAGTCTCCTGCCCGGCCACGAGCTCGGGATGCGTCTGGAGATAGTCGAAAAAGTCGCCGCGGCCGGAGCCCATCAGGTAGATGCGCTTGTCGCCCAGCTCAAAGCCGCAGGTACGAACGCCGTATGGCTGGACCCTATCATCCTTGACGATGACCGCGAGCAGTTCGCTTGCTTCGTCGCAGGTGTTGAGGAGTTCGAAGATCGCATGGCCGTCGCCGAGGTCGGCCTGTTCATGCAGGACCGCGTCGAGGCCTTGGATCACTCTCTCGGCATTGGCGCGACTGCCAGCCCAAGCGAGCAGGAAATAGGGACGGATGATGACGAGCTTTTGCGCGAGCGATGCCGCGAAGCGGTCGTCGAGGCCCGGCGCAAGCCCCGGTTGAGCGAGGGTCGGAAGGTCAACTGGCGCGGGAACGCGCCACGAAATGAGCAGGTCGCCGATGAACGCCGGCATGCTCCCGACACTGACGCCGCCGACCAGCGTCATGCGGGGATGTCCTCATCGGGGAAAAGAGTGACAATATACATTTTTCCGGGGGTCATGGCGCGGAGCTGGGCCAAAAAATGTAAACTGTCACTGTTTTCCCCTAGCGGCCGAGCCGATAGCCGCCCATCTCCTGGCTGATCAACGCGAGCTGATCGAGCGCGGCGTCCCGCTCCGCGTCACGTCGCGCCCGAAACGCCTCGACATCGCTCGCGTGCAGCCGGCGATGACTTCCGACCTTGACGGCAGGCAGTTTGCCGCGATCAACCAGTCTCACCACATATTGTCGCGAGACGTTGAGCCGCTCGGCCGCGCCTTGCGTCGTCAGCATCTCGCCGCCGGCAATTACCGAAACCTGCTGACCGTCCGCCATCAGCGTTGCCGCGTGCGCCAATATATCTGCAAGCGGCTCGGGCAACTCGACTTGGTTGCCGTTTCCGTCAACGACATGAATCGCAGGTCGCGCCGTGCCGGCCCGCGGCTTCTTGAACAGTCCTGCGAGACGCGCAACAGCGACGCGGTCGCTATCGTGGACGGCCACCCTTCGACTCTTGCGGGGTTCAGAGGACCGTGCTGCCGTCATACCAATGATATGGGCGATAAACGCCCCAAACGCAACTTGAGATCACCCCCCTTGGCCGATCCCCCGACTGGAGCACATCGGAGCACAGGTTAGCACACCGTAGCACCGTAGCACCCGGAGCACATACCTGCCTCGTCTAAGCTACGGGAATCCCTATGGTTTTACGACGCGCTTTGCCGTAAGTGCACCAGTAAACAGGAGCTTCGTGACTCATACGAGTCGCCCTAGTACTATATCCCCGCGCATTCGATGTCTCACGGGACGCAACATGTCTTCCGTATGTCTTTGATTTTGCATCACTTCCTGTGAGAAAAGCGATTTACCGAGGTCGAGCAAAGGATCGAGAATTGCCAACGTTGAAGGGGAAGGCGGTTCGCTCGAAGGATATCGAGCTCCGCGATACATATTTCGAGGATGCCGGCGACCGGCTGTGGGATCGAGCCAAGCATCATGGATTCGCGACCGTTCCGAAGACAATGCCTCTCCTGATGCGCGCCTTGGACGAGCTGTCGAAAGGCAAGCCGCTCGGCCAGACCTACTTCGCGCTCTTTTGTGCGACTTGGGACAATGGCTTTGTCCGCCTCGGCCGCTCGACCGACTTGCCTTACGCGT
Source organism: Allosphingosinicella sp. (assembly GCA_045811485.1). Lineage (GTDB taxonomy): Bacteria > Pseudomonadota > Alphaproteobacteria > Sphingomonadales > Sphingomonadaceae > Allosphingosinicella. The sequence continues at coordinate 65,234 of JBJMTX010000044.1, read as the reverse complement.
CCGGTTTCACCGGACCGCGCGGTGCGCGCGGCTGGCAGGAGCGCATGAAGCTGCTCCAGACCTTCGGCTTCATCGAGATCAAAGCGAGCGGGGACCAGAAATTCGGGCTCGCCTTCCTGCCCAACCCCAACATCGTCCTTCTGAACCTGTGGGACAAGAAGAAGACGCAGGGCAAGGGCCCCTATGATCCGCCGGGCCTCGGGGGCTTGCAGGAAGCGACGATGAGCGCGTTTCTCGAACGCGCGATCGACGTCGGCGCAAATGACGTGACGCGCGCCCACGCGAAGATCAATGCTGCCAAGCGCGAGGCGGACGGGTCCGAGGCGACTCCGCCTAAGCTCGCAAAGCCCAAGCTGCGCAAGCCAAAGAGGACGAAGGACTAAATGATTCCGGTCGCGGTCCTCGACGCCAACGTGCTGTTCCCCATGATCTTGCGCGATACGTTGCTGCGCGTAGCCGCAGCCGGCTGCTTTCGTGCGCACTGGTCATCCCGCATCCTCGACGAGATGGCACGCAATTTGATCGAGCAGCATCGCGTCACGTCCGAGCAGGCGAAACAGCTTGCGGCGCAGATGGCAAAAGCATTCCCGGAGGCCGCGGTCGAGGGATGGGAGGATCTTGAAGGGGCGATGCCGAATGATCCGAAGGATCGCCACGTCGCGGCGGCGGCGGCGACGATCGGCGCTGCCGTTGTCGTGACCGAGAACCTCAAGGACTTCATGCATCTGCCAATGGGGATGCAAGCGGCGACGCCTGACGCGTTCCTAGTCGAACGCTTCCAAAAGATGCCAAAAGAGGTTCTGTCTGCACTGCGCAAGCAGGCGAACAGCTATCGCAAGCCGCCCGCGACCATCGATGACCTCCTCAATTGGCTCGCAAGCGATCTGCCGACCTTTGTCGACGCGGTGCGAATGGTTATTGCGAAAAGAGGGACGACGTGAGGGGTGCCACTTACGGCGCTTGATGGCGGCGAGCGTCCCGGAGAAGAATGACCTATGACTGCCGTTGCGGAACGTGTCGCTAGAAAATGCCGCAGATTGGCGCAGAGCAGGCACTGGCTGGATGTCCGACAGGGTCGAAAGGGACATTCGGCTCGGGCACAAACCTCAAACCGAGACGCTATCCTTCGACACCCTTGGGTCCGGCCCGAGGTCCGAACCGCGAGCCCGACCGCGGAGATTGCGGCGAAGGTCTTCGAGCCGCCGGAGAAAGCCGCTGCGACGCCGGGCGGGGCCGGGAGGGTCATGCTCCCTTTCGTGCCGAAGCCGGCTGGTCTATTCGGGCAGGCCCATAGCGACGCCCGAGGATTTAGCTCATGTCGACTTACGAAGCCCGCCTCGCCGCCCTGCGCGACCAGCTCAAGGCGGATCGCCTCGACGGTTTCGTCGTGCCGCTGACCGACGAGCACATGTCCGAATATGTCGGAAGCTACGCCCAGCGCCTCGCCTGGCTGACGGGCTTCCAGGGCTCGGCCGGCTCGGCCGCGGTGCTTCCGGAGGAGGCGGCGATCTTCGTCGACGGACGCTACACGTTGCAGGTCCGCGACCAGGTCGACGGGGCGCACTGGTCCTACCAGTCGGTGCCCGAGACCAGCGTCGCCGACTGGCTCAAGGTCCACGCGCCCGACGGCGGCCGGATCGGCTACGATCCCTGGCTCCACACCAAGGATTGGGTGGCCCGGGCCAAGGAAGCTCTGGCCGAGAAGGGCGCCGAGCTCGTCGCCGTCCAGCGCAACCCGATCGACGCGGTCTGGGCGGACAAGCCCGAGCCCTCCAAGGCCCGGCTCGTCGTCCAGCCGGACAGCCTCGCCGGCAAGTCCGCCGCCGCCAAGAGGCAGGAGATGGCCGACTGGCTCCGCGAGCAGAAGGCCGACGCCGCCGTCCTCTCGGCGCTCGATTCGATCGCCTGGACCTTCAACGTTCGCGGCCAGGACGTCGAGCATACGCCGGTCGCGCTCTCCTTCGCCCTCGTCAACGACGACGGCACCGCCGATCTGTTCGTCGAGTCCGAGAAGATGGGCGACGACGTCCGCCAGCATCTCGGCAACGGAGTCCGGGTCCACGAGCGCCATGCGTTCGAGCCGCATCTGAGGGGCCTCGCCGGAAAGACCGTCGTCGCCGATCCCGAGCGCGCCGTCGCCGCCATCTTCGAGGCGCTCGAGAAGGCCGGGGCGAAGATCGTCCAGAAGCGCGATCCGGCCGTCCTCCCCAAGGCGATCAAGAACCAGGCCGAGATCGACGGCCACCGCGCCGCCCAGGCCCGCGACGGCGCGGCCCTGAGCCGCTTCCTCCACTGGCTGTCGGTCGAGGCGCCGAAGGGCGAGATCGACGAGCTGATCGCGGTCGAGAAGCTCCAGCAGTTCCGCCAGGCCTGCGGCGACCTTCGCGACACCAGCTTCGACACCATCTCCGGCGCCGGCCCGAACGGCGCCATCGTCCACTACCGGGTGAGCGAGGAGACCAACCGCAGGATCGAGATGGATTCGATCTACCTGGTCGATTCGGGCGGCCAATATCCGGACGGGACCACCGACGTCACCCGAACCGTCGCGATCGGCACTCCGACCGCCGAGATGCGCGACCGCTTTACCCGAGTGCTCAAGGGCCATATCGCCGTCGCCCGGGCCGTCTTCCCGGAAGGCACTCGCGGAAGCCAGCTCGACAGCTTCGCCCGCCAATATCTGTGGCAGGCCGGGCTCGATTACGCCCACGGCACCGGCCACGGCGTCGGCGCCTATCTCGCCGTCCACGAGGGGCCGCAGCGGATCGCCCCCGCGGGATCGAGCCAGGCGGGCGGCGACGAGCCGCTCAAGGCGGGCATGTTCCTCTCCAACGAGCCCGGCTACTACAAGACCGGCGAATACGGCATCCGGGTCGAGAACCTCGTCCTCGTCGAGCCGCGCCAGGTCGACGGCGCCGAGAAGAAGATGCTCGGCTTCGAGACGCTGACCTTCGCGCCGATCGATCGCAATCTCGTCGAGGCCGGGATGCTCTCCCCCGAGGAGCGCGACTGGCTCAACGCCTATCATGCGAGGGTGCTGGAGGTGGTCGGCCCGCAGCTCGACGGCGAGGCCAAAGCGTGGCTCGAGGCGGGCTGCGCCCCGCTCTGACCGTCATCCCGGCGCAAGCCGGGACCCAGGAACAAAGGTTCCCGCTAGTTTTCGCTCGTCTCCGTTCCTGGGTCCCGGCTTTCGCCGGGATGACGGGGTTCCTCCCCTCGCGCCTGGGCCTTCCTACGGCGCAGGTTCTCGCGCAGCGCCTCGGCGAGCCGTTTCTCCCGTTCCTCGTCGCGCTTGGGCATCAGGGCCGCCTTGACATCAACCGCCGCCCCCGGCCATAGCGCCGCCTCTCGCGAAGGTCCCCATCGAAATCGAATTCGATGGGAGCCATCGACTGGCGAGATGCTGCCGTAGCTCAGTGGTAGAGCGCATCCTTGGTAAGGCTGAGGTCGTGAGTTCAATCCTCACCGGCAGCACCATTCTCGCCAGGTTCCCGGGACAGGGCGGGCCGGCTCGGCCGTCGGTGACAGGCGCCTCCCTTACCGGTATGCATGGCAGTGCGTGACCTTTATAGGTCAGCTTCTCCTGCGCCGGCTGCCGGCCCATTCGAGCATTCAGTTGGTAGACGTCACCGATTGGGCTCGAGATGAGGACTTTCCGGTTTTTCCGGTGGGCTCCAAACCGAAGCGTCGCTTAATCTCACCTGACAGTGCCGACCACCCGTTGATCCCTGGTCATACGTACCTTTTCAAGACGAGCACCGATTGGCGGATTCAGCAAGTTTGGGCTGAATATCTCGCCTATCGTCTGGGCGCGCTCCTCGGGCTGCCCGTACCTCCAAGTTTCATCGCGCAAGACCGTGGCAACGGGGAATTCGGCGTTTTGGTCGAGTTTTTCTATGGATACGCTGCTCAGCCCCAGGCAACGCTGTACTCCGGAGCAGACATCCTCCAGAGATTGGGGCGAAACCCGGGGGCCGACCGTCCGCACGGCGTGGCAACCAACATCAGCGTGTGCCGGCGCCTGGGCCTGCCCTCGCCTGAACGCTGGTGGACGAGACTGATTACTTTCGATGCGCTGATCGGGAATACGGATCGTCATACCGAAAACTGGGGATTTCTGATGCCGGGTCCCGACGGCGAGCGACTGGCTATGGCGCCGATTTTCGATAATGGCACCAGCCTCGGATATCAGGCCCTAGATGTCCAGCTTCGCAAAGGGCTTGCAGAACAGGACGTGAACAAGTATATAGCGGGGGGGCGCCATCACCTGGGTTGGGATCAACGCGATGATCAACGCGCATCCCATATTCAATTGGTAGAGCGATTAATTCGGTCATATCAAGGTTGTGAGGAAGTTATGCAGCGCGTCCTGGATTTCGACCGGGGCGAGTTCAGGGCCATCCTCTCACAATGCGTGGAACTTGAAGCGCCCGTCCCGTTCATTACGCAACGTGCCGATTGGGTGGATTCATTGGTTGAGGAGAGGCGGTCTCGATTGAGAAAGCTTTCAGGAGGCGACGTTGGAGCATTGGATTAGAGAAGTCTGCGAACCAGACCTTCTGTACCTCGCTTGGCAATCGCCTGAGCCGTTGGTGCGATATCGGTGGGCTGTCGGCGTACTTACGCCGCACGAGCAGGGGTTGAAGCTGCGATATTTCAGTCGTGGGCTGGAATTCGAACAGCATAACGACGGTCGCTCCTACTCGGAGGTAGAGAAGCTGGGGTTCCGTGGATATCCGGCTTTCAGTGTACAGCAGGAGGTGCATGCTGATGGGGTGGAAGCAGCTCTAATGCGGCGCTTGCCCCCACGATCCCGCTCGGATTTTGTGGAATATACAAAGCTCTTCCGTCTCCCCCCAGGCCTTACGTTGTCCAACATGGGCTTACTTGCCCGTTCCGAAGCAAAACTTCCAAGCGATGGTTTCTCGGTCGTCGATCCGCTCAGGCCCGATGCCGTCGCCTGCGATCTAGTCTTGGAGGTGGCAGGTTTTCGTTTTTACAGAGAGCAACTCGAAAAGTCGCTACAGCTTGGGGACCAAGTCTCGTTCGCTGCCGAGGATGACAATCTCCATGATAGCAATGCAGTCGCCATCCGGGCAGGTGGAACAGTGATCGGGTATGTCAATCGCCTGCAAGCGTCGACGTTCCGAGCATGGCTGAAGGAACGCGATCTGACCGCCTGGGTCGATCGGCTAAACGGCGATCCCGAACGTCCACGTGTGTTCGTTTTCGTAGAAGTACGGCCACAACATCTGCGGCAAGTCGCTTAGATCCACGACGCTGGCATCCCAACTCGACCCTAGCGCCGCCCGCCAAGCTCACCTCGGTGCGTTCCTGACGATCATGTCGAGCACCGCCGGGTGGAGCGGGCGGACGAACTCGCAGCCGAGCAGGTGGCCGCGCATCCAGACGACGCGGGAATGGAGCGATTCGAGGCCGGGGAGCTTCAGCCACAGGTCGGTGCCGGCCATCAGCTCGAGATGGGTGGCGGCGCGGAAGCCGGTGATCGAGAGATCGAGCACCTGGACGGTGACCGCATGCGCGCCGCGCTGCCTGAGGCCCGCGCCGAGCACGACCTCGGCCCGGGCGGCGCGGCGGCTGTCTTCCTCAGACTGGGTATGGAGCTCGGCGGTGAAGCTCATCGCGAGGGCTCAAGCCCCCGGGACGGCGATGCCGACCGAGACTCCCCACAGGTGGGCGAGACGCTTGTCATGCTCGCTCATCTCCTCGCCGAACAGGCGGGGGCGGCGGAAGCGGGGCTGGTTCTGATCGTTGCTGGTGCGCTTCAGCTGCACGAGCACCTCCTGCTCGTCGATCATGTAGGCGAATTCGAGCCCGACCCGGTCGGGCCCGGCCCAGGCGATGCGCGCCGGGATGCTGGTGTTGCCGCGGTTGAAGACGACCTCGGTTCCGACCGGCGGAGCGTTGTGGCACTCGACCAGGGCGCCCTTGCGGGAAAGATCGCGAAGCCGCGCGTCGATTTCTCCGGACGCGGTCTGGAGCCTGGCGGCGAGCAGAACCCGCGCCCGCTTGTTCTTGCGCTTGCCCGCGACCGGACCGTCCACGAATTGCTCTACGCCCATCGCCCTCTTTCCTTGTTCGCTCTCGCAAGCGCGATACGCCAAGCGGCCTAACTTGTAGTAAACGCGACCGCCATTTTCGTGCCCGGCGCCCGCGATCCGTTGACCTGCCCGGCCCGCCCTCTAAAGCGCCGCAAATGCGCTTTTTCTCCGACAATGCCGCCGCCGCCTGCCCGGAGGCGATGGCGGCGATCGCCGAGGCAAACCGGCTCGACACGGCCTATGACGGCGACGCGTGGAGCGCGCGGCTCGATTCGGCCTTTTCGGACCTGTTCGAGACGCAGGTGACGGCTTTGTGGGTGGCGACGGGGACGGCGGCCAACGCGCTCGCCCTCGCCGCCTTGTGCCCGCCCTACGGCAGCATCCTTTGCCACCGCGACGCGCATATCCAGAACGACGAATGCGGGGCGCCGGAATTCTACACGCACGGCGCCAAGCTGCTGCTCGGCGAAGGGGTGGGCGCGAAGCTTTCGCCCGAGACGGTGACGGCCCTGCTCGACAGCGTCGTCGACGACGTCCACCGCGTCCAGCCCGCCGCCCTCTCGATCACCAACGCGACCGAATATGGGCTGGTCTACAGCCCCGACGAAACCGCCGCGCTGGGCGAGCTGGCAAGGGCGCGCGGGCTCGGCTTCCATGTCGACGGCGCCCGCTTCGCCAATGCCGTGGCGAGCACCGGCGCCTCGCCGGCCGAGCTGAGCTGGAAGGCCGGGGCCGATGCGCTGAGCTTCGGCTTCGTCAAGAACGGGGGGCTGTCGTCGGAGGCCCTCATCTTCTTCGGCGAGGCGCATCGCCAGGCGACGCTCTATCGGCGCAAGCGCGGCGGGCATCTGCTGTCGAAGGGCCGCTTCATGGCCGCCCAGCTGCTCGCCATGCTGGAAGGCGATGTCTGGCTGAGGAATGCGCGGGCGGCCAATGAGGCCGCCGCCCGGCTTGCGGAAGCGGCCGGGTCCGAGCGGCTGCTCCTCCCGGTCGAGGCGAACGAGGTGTTCATCCGGGCCACTCCGGCAGAGGCACAGGCGCTGCGCGACAAGGGCTTCGACTTCTACGACTGGGGGCCGGACGAGGCCCGCTTCGTGACGGCGTGGGATTCGGACGCCTCGGATGTAGAAGCTCTCGCCGCTGCGATCAGGGCGCTGTGATGGACCGTCGTCCCAGCGAAGGCTGGGACCCCAGCGAGATCCCGGCAGCGAGATCTTCACTCGCTGGGGCCCCAGCCTCCGCTGGGGCGACGAGCATGCTCGCCCCGCGGATCCTCATCCCCTTCCTCCTCGTCACCCTGATCTGGAGCTCGACCTGGATCGTCATCAAGGACCAGCTCGGGACGGTTCCGCCGGCCTGGTCGGTCACCTACCGCTTCGTCATCGCCGCCTCGGCGATGTTCGCCTGGGCCGCGGCGAGCGGAGCCCGCCTTCGGCCGAGCCGGCGCGAGCTTCTCCTCGCCGCCGCGTTCGGGATCCCGCAATTCTGCCTCAACTTCAACTTCGTCTATGCCGCCGAGCACCACGTCACCAGCGGCCTCGTCGCCACCGTCTTCGCCTTGCTGATGGTCCCGAACAGCGCGCTCGCCTGGCTGTTCCTCAAGCAGCGAAGCTCGCCCGCCTTCGTGATCGGCTCGGCGATCGCCTGCGCCGGGGTCGCCTTGCTCTTCGTCCAGGAGATAAGGACGAGCCCGGCGGAGCCCGCCCAGGTGCTGCTCGGGATCGGCCTCACCCTGCTCGGCGTGCTCTCCGCCTCCACCGCCAACATCCTCCAGGCGAGCCGAGGCTTCGGCGGCTGGCCGCTTCCGAGCCTGCTCGCCTGGGGCATGGTCTACGGCGTCGTCGCCAACGCGGCGTTCGCCCTGACCGTCGCCGGCCCGCCGGTGGTCGAGACCCGGCCGCTCTACTGGCTCGGAGTCGTCTATCTCGGCCTCTTCGCCTCGGCCCTCGCCTTCCCGCTCTATTTCGCGGTGATGCGCGCCGTCGGGCCGGGCAAGGCGGCCTATACGAGCCTGCTCGTTCCGATCCTGGCGATGACGCTCTCGACCTTGTTCGAAGGCTATCGCTGGTCGGCGCTCGCCGTCGCGGGCGGGCTCATCGCGCTCGCCGGTCTGGTCATCGCTCTGAGGTCGCGCCGGGAAGCGCGCTGATTGCCTCGCTCACTTCGCGCGCCTAAGTCCGCGCCATGCTCGATGCCCAGAACGCCGCCGCCCTTCCCGCCGCCATCCGCCGGGAGGATTACCGGCCGCCCGACTGGCTGGTGCCGAGGATCGAGCTCGAGTTCGAGCTCGGCGCGGAGATGACGAGGGTCCGCTCGAGGCTCAGCGTCGAGCGCAACGGCGACCACGACCGGCCGCTGAAGCTCGACGCCGAGGGGCTGAAGCTGATCTCGGTGACGATCGACGGCGAAGCGGCCGAATGCCGGGTGGACCAGATCGCTCTGCCCGGGGCCTCGGCGACGGTCGAGACCCTGGTCGAGATCGCGCCGCGCTCGAACACCCAGCTGATGGGCCTCTACGAATCGGGCGGGATCCTGTGCACCCAGTGCGAGGCGGAAGGGTTCCGGCGGATCACGCCCTTCCCCGACCGGCCCGACGTGCTCTCGCGCTACCGGGTGCGGATGATCGCGGACAAGGCGGCCTATCCGGTGCTTCTGTCGAACGGCGACCCGGTCGGCGCCGGCGAGATGGAAGACGGCCGGCACTGGGCTGAATGGGACGATCCCTTCCCCAAGCCCTGCTACCTCTTCGCGCTCGTCGCCGGCGACCTCGCCGCCAATCGCGACAGCTTCGTCACAAAGACCGGCCGAAAGGTGGATCTCGGAATCTGGGTTCGCGAGCCCGACCTGCCGAGGACGGCCCACGCCATGGAGGCGCTCAAATCGTCGATGAAGTGGGACGAGGAGGTGTACGGCAGGGAGTATGATCTGGCGGTGTTCAACATCGTCGCGGTGTCGGATTTCAACTTCGGGGCGATGGAGAATAAAGGCCTCAACATCTTCAACTCGCGCTACATCCTCGCCGATCCGGAGACCGCGACCGACGCCGATTTCGACGACGTCGCCCGGGTCGTCGCGCACGAATATTTCCATAACTGGTCGGGCAACCGGGTGACCTGCCGCGACTGGTTCCAATTGAGCCTCAAGGAGGGCTTCACCGTCTTCCGCGACCAGATGTTCTCGGCCGACATGGGCTCGCCGGCGGTCAAGAGGATCGAGGACGTCCGCATGCTCCGGGCGACCCAGTTCCCCGAGGATGCCGGCCCGCTCGCCCACCCGGTCCGCCCCGATTCCTACATGGAGATCGCCAATTTCTACACGGCGACGGTCTACAACAAGGGCGCGGAGCTGATCCGGATGCTCCACACTTTGCTCGGCGCCGAGCGCTTCCGGGCCGGCTGCGACCTCTATTTCGAGCGGCACGACGGCGAGGCGGTGACCTGCGAGGATTTCGTCCGCTCGATGGAGGAGGCGACCGGCGAGGACCTGTCGAGCTTCCGTCTGTGGTACGGCCAGGCCGGAACGCCGCGGGTTCGCGCCAAGCTCGACGGCGACCGGCTTCGGCTCGAGCAGGAAATCCCGCCGACTCCGGGCCAGCCCGACAAGCGGCCGATGCCGATCCCGCTTCGGTTCGCTTTGTTCGGAAAGGAGAGCGGGGAGAAGCTCGAGGAGCGGCTGATTCTGCTCGACACCCCGCATATCGAGACGGTGCTCACCGCTGCACAGACTCCCGCAATCCTCTCGCTCAACCGCGGTTTTTCAGCGCCGGTGATCGTCGAAACCGACCGCGACGCCAGCGACCTCGCCTTCCTTTCGGCGCACGACGACGATCCGTTCGCCCGCTACGAGGCGATGCAGCAGCTGATGCTGGGCAATCTGCTGGCGGCGATCGCGACCGGCGTGGCGGATCACAGGCCGGTGGTGGAAGCGGTCCGCCATACGCTCGCCGACGAGGCGCTCGACCCCGCTTTCGCCGCCGAGGCCGTGCTCCTGCCGAGCGAGGCCTTCATCGGCGACCAGCTGGCGCTGGTCGATCCCGACAAGGTCCATAAGGCGCGCGAGGCGCTTCGCGCCGATCTCGGCCGGTCGCTGGAGGCGCAGTGGCGCGCCGCCTACGCCTCGACCGCGGCCAATCGCTACGAATATTCGCCGGCGGCCAAGGGCGCGCGGCGGCTGAGGACGGTGGCTTTGGGCTATCTGCTCGCGGCGGGCGCGAAGGATGCCGCGGCGCTTGCGAAGCGCCAGCATGACGAAGCCGACAACATGACCGACCGCCAGGGCGCCCTGTCGGCGCTCGCCAACACCGATGCGCCGGAGCGGCTCGGCGCGCTCGCCGCTTTCTACGAGCGCTACCGGGACGACGCTCTGGTGCTCGACAAATGGTTCACCGTGCAGGCGCTCTCGATCCGCGACGACACGCCCGAGGCGGTCGAGGCGCTGGCCCGGCACCCCGATTTCACCCTCGCCAACCCGAACCGGATGCGCTCGCTGGTCGGCGCCTTCGCCGCCAACCAGCGCGCCTTCCACCACCCATCCGGACGCGGCTACCGCTTCGTCGCCGACATGATCCTGGCGGTGGACAAGCTCAACCCGCAGAACGCCGCCCGGCTCGTCCCGCCGCTCGGCCGCTGGCGCCGCTTCGATCCGGTTCGGCAGGACCTTATGAAGGCCGAGCTCGAGCGGATCGTGGCGACTCCGGGGCTCAGCAAGGACGTGTTCGAGCAGGCCTCGAAGTCGCTGGTTTGAGTTCGTCATTCCCGCGCAAGCGGGAATCCAGTCGGCCTCGGAACCGGTGCTGAGTCAGCCTTGGATTCCCGCTTGCGCGGGAATGACGGGGAGGCTCAGCCCACCCAGGCCGCCACTTCCGCCGCGACCTGGTTCGCCGCCTGGTTGAGGGCCACCGGCGCCGACGCGGCGTCGAGGGCGGGGACCGGGACGTGGGCCTCGAAGCGCTTGGTCTCGACCGAATCCTTCCCGCGCGAGACGGCCGCGTCGTAGACCAGCACCGCCTCCATCTTGTCGGCGTCGAGGCCGAAGGCTTGGAGGGTGCCGGTCAGCCGCTGGCCGGGATCGAAGGTGAATTGCTTGGGATCGAGCACGACCCGCCCGGTCTTGGCCGCGATCGTCTCCGAGAGCAGGCGCGCGAACAGGATGGTCGGTGCCTCCACCCATTGCGCGTCCTTGACGTACGCGACCTGGGTGGCGCCGGTGCGGACTGGCACCCGCGGGGTCAGAAGCTCGGCCGGGGCGCTCGGCGGGACGACGGTGATCGCCTCGCCGTCGTGCGCGGTGCGGCTCTCCGCCGGCCGCTGGGTGTCAGCGGTCAGCCGCATCAGGGTCGGCGGCGGCTTAGCCCCGAAGCTGAGGCAGCCCGAGACGGCGAGCGAAGCGGCGACGACGAGGAGGGGGCGCATCAGTCTCATTTTTTCCTCGGCTTGTAGTCGGGAAGCTTCTGGCCACCGATGATTCCGCCGGCGCCCTGCTGGTTCAAGCGTTGCGAGACCGCCGAGAGGGAGTCGGACATTTCCCTGAGGTCGCGGACGAGCTGGCCGACCTCGGGGATGGTCTGCTTCGAGAAGGCCTGGAGGCCCGGTCGGGCATCGCCGATCGCGGCGTCGAGATTGGTCATGCTGGTGTCGGCGGCTCGGACGGTCTGCCTCAAGTCGCCGATCAGCGGCCTGATGTCGTGCTGGAGCGTCTGATCGGTGGTTCCGGCGAGATTGCCCATCTGCTCGACCGCGTTTCCGGTCTGGCGGATGGCGATCCGGGCTTCGGCCATCGTCGCGGCGATCTCGTCCGAACGCTCGGCGAGGTTGCGGCTGATCACCTGCGTGTTCTCGAGGATGGCGGCGATCGAGGCCTGGTTGCGGTCGCCGAGCAGCTCGGTCAGCCGCGCCGTCAGGGTCGAGACCCGGTTGAGCAGCTCCGGCGCGCTCTCCAGCACCTGGCCGATGACGCCCGGCTTGGTCGGGATGATCGGCACGCCGTAGGGACATTGCGCCTCGGGGTTGGTGTCGGGGCAGGTGATCTCGCGGGTGACCCGGGGCCGGCGCGGATCGTTGTCCGGCGGATCGAGCTGGATCTGCGAGACTCCGGTGAAGCCGACGCCCTTGATCGTCGCCGTCGTTCCGACCAGCACCGGAGTGGTCTCGTCAATGGTGATCCGGACCCGGATGAATTCGGGCGTCTTCGGCATCAGGTTGATCGATTCGACCTTGCCGACGGGGACTCCGGAGAAGGTGATGGCGCTCCCCGGGGCGAGGCCGTCCACGGCCTGGCGGAAGAGGATGTCGTAATGCTTGTCCTTTTCGCCGCCGGCATTGGACAGCCAGACGACGAACAGCACCACCGCGAGCAGCATTCCGAGCACGACGCTTCCGACGAGGATCTGGTTCGACCGGGTTTCCATCAGCTTTCAGCGCCCCCCTCGGGTGCGGCGGCCCTGGCTTCCGCCTCGGCCTCGACCGCCTCTTCGGCCGCGCGTCCCCGCGGTCCCCGGAAATATTCCTGTATCCATTCGTGGTCCAAAGCCAATAATTCCGGAATCGTTCCGACCGCGATCACCTTTCCGTCGGCGAGGACGGCGACGCGATCGCAGATGGCGTACAGAGTATCGAGATCGTGAGTGATCAGGAAGACCGTGAGGCCGAGCCGGTCCTTGAGGTCGAGGATGAGCTGGTCGAACGCGGCGGCGCCGATCGGATCGAGGCCCGCCGTGGGCTCGTCGAGGAAAAGCAGTTCGGGATCGAGGGCGAGGGCTCGGGCGATTCCGGCGCGCTTCCGCATCCCGCCGGAAAGCTCGGCGGGGAATTTGGGCCCGGCGTCGGCGGGAAGCCCGACCATGACGATCTTGTAGGCGGCGATCTCGTCGAGCAGCCGCTCGCTGAGGCGCGGATAGAATTCGCGCAGCGGCACCTGGACGTTCTCGGCGACGGTCAGGTTCGAGAACAAGGCGGCGCCCTGGAAGAGAATCCCCCAGCGCTTGCGGATCGGCTGCAGATCCGCCTCGTTGCGCTCGAGCATCGTCTCGCCGAACACCCGCACCTCACCCTCGTCGGGCCGCTGGAGCCCGATGACCGAGCGCATCAGCACCGATTTGCCGGTGCCCGACCCGCCGACGACTCCGAGTATCTCGCCGCGCCTGACCTCGAGGTCGAGGCCTTCGTGGACGACCTGCTCGCCGAAGCGGTTCCTGAGGCCGTGGACCTCGATGACGGTTTCGGGCTCGTCGCTCAAAGCCAGCCGATCTCGGTGAAGAAGACGGCGAAGAAGGCGTCGAGGACGATGACGAGGAAGATCGCCTGGACGACGGCGGTGGTGGTCCTCAGCCCCACCTCCTCGGCATTGGACTCGACCTGCATGCCCTGGAAGCAGCCGGCCAAAGCGATGATCAGGCCGAAGACCGGCGCCTTGATGAGGAGCTGCCAGAGGTCGCTCAGCGGCACCACCTCGCGGACTTTCTGGACGAAGGTGACCGGCGGGAAACCGAGCGAGATCCAGCAGAAGATGCCGCCGCCGACGACCGCGACGACCGCCGCGTAGAAGCTCAGCAGGGGCATCATCAGCACGGTCGCGAACACCCGCGGAAGCACCAGCGCCTCCATCGGCGAGACTCCGATGGTGCGCATCGCGTCGACTTCCTCGGCGAGCTTCATCGAGCCCAGCTGGGCGGCGAAGGAGGAGCCCGAGCGGCCGGCGACCATGATCGCCGTCATCAGAACGCCCAGCTCCTTGATCGAGGAGCGGCCGATGAGGTTGATCGTGTAGATCTCCGCGCCGAACTGGCGAAGCTGGACCGCGCCCTGCTGGGCGATGACGATCCCGACCAGGAAGCTCATCAGGCCGATGATCCCGAAGGCGTGGACCCCGACCACCTCGAAGCGCTGGACGATCGCGTTGAGGCGGAATCGGCGCGGCTGGCGGAAGACGTAGACGAGCGAGAGGAGCATCGCGCCGAAGAAGCCGAGCAGGCCGACGAGCGTCTGCCCCGCATCCATCGTCGCCCCGCCGATCTGGCCGAGCACCCGGGCGAAGGCCGAGGGCGGATCGGGCCGGACCTTGACCGGCTGGTCCGCCTGCTCGACCTGCTTCAGCAGGGTCGCCGAGCCGGCGTCGGCGCCGACGATCTCGCCGTGGCGATCGCGCGCGGTTCGGTGGACGATCCAGGCGCCGATCGTATCCATCCGGCCGACCTCGGAGAGATCGAGAAGGAAGCCGTCGCCCTTCAGCCGCTCCAGGCGCGTCGGGAGGACGCCGAGCCGCGGAAGGGTGAGATCGCCCTGGAAGCGAAGCACCCGGCGGCCTTCCTCGACGCTCTCGGTGAAGCGGGCGACACTGCTCATCCGCGGGTCATGCTTCAAATCCCCCCTGTGGGCAACTGGACAAGCCTAATCCTTCGGTGCTTGAGCCGGTTCCATGAAAGCGAAGCTCGCAATCTACGACATGGACCGGACGGTGACCCGGCGGGCGACCTACACGCCCTTCCTCCTCCACGCGGCGCTGAAGCTGGCGCCGTGGCGGCTGGCGCTGCTGCCCTTCGTGCTCGTCGCCATGCTCGCTTACGCCGCGAAGCTGATCGACCGCGGCCGGCTCAAGGAGATCAACTACACTCTTCTGGTCGGGCGCGGCGTCGCGCCGGAACGGCTCGAGCCGGTGGTCGAGAGCTTCGCCGACAAGCAGCTCGCCACCAACATCCTCCCCGGCGCCCGCCGCGCCATCGCCGCCGACCGGGCGGAGGGGCGCCGCCTCGTCCTGGCCACCGCTTCCTACCGGCTCTACGCCGCCGCGATCGCCCGCCGCCTCGGCTTCGACGACGTCGTCGCCACCGAGACCAGCCTCGATCTTAAGGGCCGGGCGATCGCCCGGATCGACGGCGCCAATTGCTACGGCCCGGCCAAGAAGGACATGATCCTCGCCTGGCTGAAGCGCGAGGGCCTCGACCGCGACGCCCTCCACATCCGCTTCTATTCCGACCACGTCTCCGACCACCACGTCCACCGCTGGGCCGACGAGGCGGTCGCCGCCAACGCGCATACCCGGCTGGTCAGGCTGGCGAAGGCGGAGGGGTGGGAGGTGGTGGACTGGCGAGGGGAATGAGGTCCTTCGATACGGGCCTTCGACTTCGCTCAGTCCCTACTCAGGATGAGCGGAAACGCACTGCCGCTCATCCTGAGTAGCCGGTGAGCCCTTCGACGCCGCCTGCGGCGGCGCTCAGGATGAACTTCGGCTTCGCCGAAGTCGAACCGGCGTATCGAAGGACCTAAACCGCCCCCAAAGCCTGGTCGAAGTCGGCGATGAGGTCGTC
Organism: Allosphingosinicella sp.; assembly: GCA_045811485.1. GTDB lineage: Bacteria > Pseudomonadota > Alphaproteobacteria > Sphingomonadales > Sphingomonadaceae > Allosphingosinicella. Next base: position 49,871 of record JBJMTX010000044.1, on the reverse strand, counting down.
GGGATCCTCGACGCCGATCGAGATCCGAACCAGGTTGTCGGTGATTCCGAGCGCCTGCTTGCGTTCGTCGGGGACCGAGAGGTGGGTCATCGCCGCGGGGGCGCTGGCGAGGGTCTCGGTTCCGCCGAGGCTGACGGCGAGGTGGGCGATTCGGAGCGAATCGAGGAAGGCGAAGGCCTCCCGCTCGCCGCCCTTCAGATAGAGCGAGAAGGTCGAGCCGGCGCCGGTGCAGTGGCGGCGGTAGATGTCGGCCTGGCGCGCGTCGCCGCCATGCTCGAGGAAGCCGAGATAGCCGACGCTCTCCACCTTGGGATGACCCTGAAGGAATCGGCACACCTTGTCGGCATTCTCGCCCGCCCGGATCATCCTCAGCTCCAGGGTTTCCAGCGAGCGAAGAAGCATCCAGGCGGTGTTGGGATCGGTGATCGTCCCGATCGTGTTTCGGAGCATCCGGATGGTGTTGATCAGATCCTTCGAACCGGTGATCCCGCCGGCGACGAGATCGGAGTGGCCGCCGGCATATTTGGTCAGCGAATAGACGGAGAGATCGGCGCCCTGGCGGAGCGGCTGGGCCCAGAGCGGGCCGAGGAAGGTGTTGTCGATCGCGATCGGGGGGCGCTCCTCGCCGAGCACGGCCGAGCGCGCCGCCGCCACGGCTTCGACGTCGACGAGGGCATTGGTCGGGTTGGCCGGGCTTTCGAGATAGATGAGCGAGACCCGGCCCATCCCCTTGGCGCGCTCGAGCACGCTCTCGATCTCCTCGCGGGTCGCGCCCGCCGGGAAATCGAGCCACTTGACCCCGAAGCGGCCGAGGATGCGGGCGATCAATGTCTCGGTCGCGGCGTAGAGCGGGCCGGAATGGACGACGACGTCGCCGGGCTGGACGAAGGCGAGGAGGAGGGTGCTGATCGCCGACATGCCCGAGGAGAAAGTGAGGGCGTCCTCGGCATCTTCCCAGAGGCTCAGGCGATCCTCGAGAATCTCCTGGTTGGGGCCGTTGAAGCGCGAATAGACGAGCCCTTCCGCGCCGCCCGGGCGCTTGCCGGTGACGCCTTCGAAGTGGCGCTTCCCGGCCGCGGCATTCTCGAAGACGAAGGTCGAGGTGAGGAAGATGGGGGGCTTCAAGGAGCCTTCCGAGAGCATCGGATCGAAGCCGTAGCCCATCATCAGGGTCGAGGGCTTCAAGCGGCGGCCGCCTATCTCGAGCACGCTCGCCTTGGGGCGGCGGCGCGGAGTCGCGCCGGTCAGGTCGCTTTCGTCTTCGTTACGCATGTCTGTCTCCTGTTCAGCGTGACGCTTTGCTGTGGGAGACCGAGCCGGCCTGAGCCGGCTCAAGGCCGCTGACGGAGAGCGGCCCAGGGGTGAGGTCCGTTGCCCGCGCGCTCCCTAACCCAACAGGCGGGCGCGGGGCTAGCCCCGATGCAGCGGTTCCCCGGCGAAGGCCGGGGCCCAGTGGCTCAGTCGGTGCGGCTGGATCCCGGCCTTCGCCGGGAAACGATTCCGCGTCCGTACGCTAACCCAGAAGCGCCCCGATCCCCCACACGATCCCCACCATGAGCGGCACGCCTGCGAGGTCGAGGAGGAAGCCGGCCTTGAGCATCCGCGGAAGGGCGATGTGGCCGGTCGACCAGGCGATGGCGTTGGGGCCGGTGCCGGAGGGGAGCATGAAGCCCCAGCTCGACGCGAAGGCGGCGGGGAGGGCGAGGAGAATGGGATCGATCCCGGTCGCGGCGATGATCCCGGCGACGACGGGAATGGCGCCGCTCGCGGTTGCGACGTTCGAGGCGAATTCGGTGACGACGATGACGATCCCGACCAGCACCGCGGCGACGGCGAGGGGCGGCACGGCGCGAAGCGGCTGGAGGGCGACTCCCATCCAGTCGGCGAGGCCCGATTCGCCGATCCCCGCGGCAAGCGCGAGGCCGCCGCCGAACATCATGATCACACCCCAGGGCGCGCGATTGGCTTCCTCCCAGTTGATGATCGCCCGCCCGCTTCCGTCGGGGATGACGAAGAGGAGCAGGGCGGCGATCACGGCGACGGTGCCGTCGGTCAGCGAATCCTTGGGAAGATAAGGAGTGACGAAGGGCAGGGCGACCCAGGCGGCGACGGTCAGGGCGACGAGCGGAACCAGCCTTTTCTCGGCCGTCGACCAGGGCCGCGCCTCGCCGATCCCGGCGCGGGCGGCGGCGGGGTCGAAATCGGTCGCGGCGACTTTCTGGACCTTCATCAGGATCAGCCAGCACAAGGGGACCGAGACGAGGACGAGCGGGATGCCGTAGATCGCCCAGGTGAGGAAACCGATGCGGTAGCCGGTCGCCTTCTCGACGATCCCGACGGCGATGGCATTGGTCGGCGAGCCGACCAGGGTACCGAAGCCGCCGATCGTCGCGGCGAAGGCGATTCCCATGGCGAGCGCCCCGGCGAAGCCCCTGGTCTCGCCCGGCTCGATCCGCGCGGCGCGGAGGATGGCGAGGCCGATCGGCATCATGATGAGGGTCGTCGCGGTGTTGGAGACGATCGTGCTCAGGGTCGCGGTCGCGGCCATGAAGGCGAGCAGAAGCTGCGCCGGACCGCCGCTTCCGCGGCTGACGATGGCGAGCGCGAGGCGGCGGTGGAGGCCCGTCCGCTCGATCGCCAAAGCGACGATCGCGCCGCCGAGCACGAGGAACAGGATCGGCGAATAATAAGCGGCGGCCGCGTCGGTCGCGGTCATGATCCCGAGCAAGGGGAAAGCGAGGAAGGGGACGAGCGCGGTCGCGGTCAGGGGCAGAGCCTCGGTCATCCACCAGGCGGCCATCAGGACGATGATCGCGGTGGTCCGCCAGGCGGCGGGCGTCATTCCGGCCGGGGCGGGGACGAGGAGCATGACGACGAAGGCGAGGAGGCCGCCCCACAGGCCCAGGCGTGCAGCCATTTAAGCTTCCCTCCCTCGTCGTGACGGAGTGATGGCATGAGGAACGCGGCGAGTAAAACCCCTCTCCCTGCAGGGGAGAGGGACAGGCGAGCGAAGCTCGCCAGGGTGAGGGCCCGAGGCGTGAGCGGGTATGCCCTCACCCTCCCACCGCTTCGCGGCGGGCCCCTCCCTCTCCCCTGCAGGGAGAGGGGTTTTTACAGCGCGATCAGCGATATCTGCCTTCCGTAATCGGGCTCGCCGCGATGCGTCGCGCGGCGGTAGCTGAAGAATAGGCCGGGCTGGCTGTACGTGTCCTCGCCGAGCGCCTCGATCCGGCTCAGGCCGGCGGCGGCGAGACGGGAGAGGACATAGCCTTCGAGATCGAACTGGTGGTGCCCTTCGCGGCCGAGGGCGAAGAAGCGCTCGTTGTCGGGATCGGAGTCGGCGAATCGGCGGAGGAAGGCCTCGTCGACCTCGTAGGAGCGGCGGGCGATGCACGGGCCGACCGCCGCCGCGATCCGCGCCCGCTCGGCGCCGAGCCGCTCCATCTCCGCGACCGTCGACTCGACCACCCCGCCGAGCGCGCCCTTCCAGCCGGCATGGGCGGCGGCGACCACGCCCGCCTCGCGGTCGGCGAGGAGGATCGGGGCGCAATCGGCGGTGAGGATGCCCAGGACCAGGCCGGGACGGTCGGTGACCATCGCATCGGCGCGGGGACGAGCATCGTCCGGCCAGGGAGCGGCGGCATAGAGCGCGTCGGCCGAATGGACCTGGTGGAGCGTGACGAGCTTCGCGTCCGGGGCGACCGCCTCGACGGCGAGACGCCGATTGGCGTGCACCGCCTCACGGTCGTCGGTGGAGCCGAGGCCGACATTCAGCCCCGCGCAAACGCCCCCGGACACTCCCCCGCAGCGGCCGAGGAAGCCGTGGCGGAGGCCGGCGAGGGCCGACGCCTTCAGCGCCTCTACAGGTCCAGCTTCCATATCTCGTCCTCGTCGGCCTGCTCGCCGACCATGAACTTGTAGGGGCCGACATAGGTGAAGCCGTAGCGCCGGTAGAAGGCCTTGGCCCGGTGATTTTCGGTGAAGACGGAGAGATAGAGCTCCTCCGCGCCGAGGGCCCGGGCCTGCCCGATCGCCCATTCGGAGAGCGCCTGGGCGACGCCGGCGCCCTGCCAGGGCTTGAGCACGTAGAGCTGCCGGAACTCGAGCGCCGGCCGGGTCGGCTCGACCGGCAGGGTGATCGGGCCGAGCTTGACGAAGGCGACCGGCTCGCCGTCGGCTTCGGCGAAGCGGATATGGTGAGTGCCGTCGAGCAGCTCGGACCGGAAGCCCTCCTCGGTGAGCTTCGCGAGGAAGGCTTCGAGGTCCTCGGGCCGGTAGAGGTGGACGAAGGTCTCGGCGAAGCTCCGACGGTGGAGATCGGCCAGGGCAGCCGCATCCTCGGGACGGACGTCGCGATAGGTGATCATTGGAAGCCTCCCGGGACGGGCCAGCCGGGCGCCGTCATCGCCATGACCTTGAACAAGCTTCCCATCTCCGCCGCCGCGGTCAATCTTCCAAGCGCGGCCTCGATCTCGCCGGAGCGGCCGGGCGCCGCGCGGGCGAGCGCGGCCGAGCGGGCCTCGATCCCGAGCGCGCGCAGCCATCGGCCCTGCTCGACCGGGCCGAGCGGCGTTACGCCCGCCTCCGCGGCGGCGGCGGACAGCGCCTCGAAATCGACATGGACGGTGAGGTCTCGCTCGCCCGGATCCATCCACGGGTCCGCAGGCGCATGCCTCCGAACCGACTGCAGCGTTTCGCCCAGGCTCGTCCGTTCGTGGCCGTAGTCGATGACGAGGGCGCATCCGCCCGGCGCCTTGAGTCGGTCCGCAAGCATTCGGACGATGGCCGCCGAGGCCGGGGAGGTTTCGATCAAGGTGCCGGGCGGAGCAGCGCGCAAAGGCTCGGGAATGGCCGAGCCCGGGATAGGCGGGCCGGCCAGGACGGAGAAATGCTCGCCGTCGAGGCCGACCATGCGCTCGCGCCAGCCTCCGGCGCCGGCGACGAGCTGGCGCGCGGGGAGGGCGTCGAAGAATTCGTTGGCGACGGCGAGGATCGGCCCGTCTTCCGGGATCCCGCCGAGATCGTCGTGCCAGTGGGCGCCCGGAACGCGGTCGGCCTGGGCTCGGCGAAGGACCGGGCTGGTCTCGACGAAATGGACCTTCGGAACGAGGCTCGCGGCGCGCATCGCCCGAAGGGCGTCCGCGGCGAGAGTCCCGCGCCCGGGGCCGAGCTCGACATAGCGCACGCCTTCCGGCCGCCCCGCGCGGTCCCAGACGTCGGCAAGGCAGAGGCCGACCAGCTCGCCGAACATCTGGCTGATCTCGGGCGCGGTGACGAAGTCGCCGTCGGCGCCGAAGGGATCGCGGGTCGCGTAATAATGCGCGTTGGCGAGAGCCATGTAGTCGGACACCGGGATCGGGCCCTGAGCGGCGATCAGGCGGCGCAGGCGATCGGCGAGGGCCATCGTGCCCTCACCCTCCCACCGCTTCGCGGCGGGCCCCTCCCTCTCCCCTACAGGGAGAGGGGAAGGATCGGCGACGAAAACCCCTCTCCCTGTAGGGGAGAGGGAGGGGCCCAAGCCGCCAGGCTTGGGAGGGTGAGGGCAAGTCAGGCGACGCTCTCCATCCCCAGGGTCGGCTCGACACGCTGCCGCCGACCCTTGGCGGTCGCGATCAGCCAGGCGCCCCCGAGGATCATCGGAACGGTCAGGGTCTGGCCCATGGTGAGGCCCCAGGAGAGATGCTCGAGGCCGGCGTCGGGCTGGCGGACCAGCTCGAGGCTGAAGCGGCTGAGGCCGTAGACGAGGAGGAAGGCGCCGACCAGCTTGCCGGGCTGGTAGCGGGCGTCCGTCTTCCAGAACAGGAACCACAGGATGAGGAAAAGGACGATGCCCTCGAGACCGGCTTCGTAGAGCTGGCTCGGGTGGCGCGGCGGGCCGTCGAACTTCTCGATGAGGCCGCCGACCATCCGCGTCTCGGGGAAGCGGATCGCCCACGGCACGGTCGTCGGCCGGCCCCACAATTCGCCGTTCACGAAATTGGCGAGGCGGCCGAAGAACAGTCCGAAGGGGGCGCAGCAGGCGACGTAATCGTGGATCCTCAACCAGTTGAGCTTGTGCTTCCTCGCCATCCACAGGATTCCGAGCGTGGTTCCGATGACTCCGCCGTGGAAGGACATGCCGCCGTCCCACAGCCGCAATATGTCCACGGGATGGGCGAAATATTCGGCGGGCTTGTAGAAGAGCACGTAGCCGAGCCGGCCGCCGAGAATGATCCCGAGCGTGGCGTAGAAGACCATGTCGTCCGCATGCCGCTTCGCCATCGGCGCGCCGGGGCGGTCGATCAGCTTCATCAGATACCACCAGCCCACCAGGATCCCGGCGAGGTAGGCGAGCGAATACCAGCGCAGCTTGAACCAGCCGATGTGGAACAGCACCGGATCGAGGTGAAGGTCCGCCCAGCGCGCATAATGATCCGCGACGGGCGCGACGCTTGTCAGCAATGGATCGATCAAAGGCTTCCCCCTCCGGCGGGTTTCCCTATTAGAAGGGGGAAAGGGAAACGGGAAGGGAGAGTGGGATGCCGAGCGAGCTGGACCGCAAGTATGACGCGGTGCTGGCCCAGGTGACGGGCCCCGGCGGCCGGGTCGTGCTCGACGAGGATTCCGAGGGGCGCAAGATCGTCACCAACTTCCCCCCCACCCTTCCAGGCATGTTCGACGCCTTCTCCGCCCTCCACGCCGCGACCACCGCCGTGATCGCCGACGGCGAGCGGCTGACCTTCGGGCAGCTCAACGAACGGGCGACGCGCGTCGCCCGGGCGCTGGCCGGAGGATGGGGCGTGGGCAAGGGCGACCGGGTCGCCATCGCGATGCGCAACTGCCCGTCCTGGATCGTCACCTACATGGCGGTGCTCAAGGCCGGCGGGGTTGCGACCCTGGTCAACGGCTGGTGGCAGGCGGACGAGCTTCGCCACGGCATGAATCTCACTGAGCCCTGCCTGATCTTGTGCGATGCGCCGCGCGCCAAGCGGCTCGAGGCGGGCGGCTGCACCGTCGCCAGCGTCACTCTCCCGATTGAGAAGCCGATCGACGAAGCGCTTGCGCCGCTCTTCGGCCGCGGCGAGGCGGACCCGCCGGTCGTGACGCCCGAGGACGACGCTACAATCCTCTTCACCTCGGGCTCGACCGGAGTGGCCAAGGGCGCGCTCTCCACCCACCGCGCCGTCACCACCGGAATCTACACCTATGCGACGAGCCTGCTGGCCTTGCTCGGGATCATGGAGAGCGAGGGCCGAAGCCCGGCCAACCCGCCCTGCACCCTGATCAACGTCCCCCTCTTCCACGTCACCGGCGAGGTCCCGGTGCTCCTGAACAGCTTCGTCATCGGCCGAGCCATGGTGCTGATGGCGAAATGGGATCCGGGCGAGGCGCTGAGGCTGATCGAGGCGGAGAAGGTGACCTATTTCGTCGGAGTCCCGACGATGAGCCTCGAGCTCATGCAGCATCCCGACCGCGACAAATACGACCTCTCCTCGCTGACCGACATCGCCGCCGGCGGCGCCGCGCGCCCCGTCGCCCACGTCAAAAGGCTCCAGCAGAGCTTCAAGGGCGCCCAGCCCGCGCTCGGCTACGGCCTCACCGAGACCAACGCGGTCGGCTGCGGCAATTTCTGGCAGAATTACGCCGACAAGCCCGCCTCCACCGGGCGCCCGCACCGGCCGATGGTGGAGCTCGCGATCCTCGGCGAAGGCGACCGCCACCTTCCGGTCGGCGAAACCGGCGAGATCGGGATCCGCTCGGCGGCCAATTTCCGCGGCTACTGGAACGATCCGGAAGCGACCGCCACCGCCTTCACCGCCGATCTCTATCTCAAGACCGGAGACGTCGGCTATCTCGACGAGGACGATTATTTGTTCATCGTCGACCGCAAGAAGGACATCATCATCCGCGGCGGCGAGAATATCAGCTGCCAGGAGGTCGAGGCGGCGATCTACTCGCACCCCTCCGTCTCCGAAGCCTCGGTGTTCGGAGTCCCCGACGAACGGCTCGGCGAGGTCCCCGCCGCCGCCCTCTATTGCGAGGACGACCGCGATTTCGGCGAGGACGACCTTCGCGCCTTCCTCGACGGCCGGATCGCCCAGTACAAGATCCCCAAGTTCATCTGGGTCTATGACGAGCCGCTTCCCAAGCTCGGCACCGGCAAGATCGACAAGAAGACGCTGAGGGAGAAATATTCGGAGGAGGTGGGCTGACGTCATCCCAGCGCAGGCTGGGATCCCAGGGGGTGAAGAGCGCCGTGCCTTTCACCCCCTGGGGCCCCAGCCTCCGCTGGGGCGACGGATGAGGCTAGCTCCTCCTCCCCCTCCCCTCTATCACGCCCGAATGGCGCGCGGCGGCGAGACGGGGGGCATCAGCCGGCGGACTCTGCTGATCGGCGGCGGGGCGGGCGCGGGTCTGCTCGTCGCCTGGGCGCTTTGGCCGCGGACCTATCCCTCCACTCTCGCCGCGAACGAAGGAGAGCGGGCGTTCAACGCCTTCCTCAAGATCGGCGAGGACGGCCGGATCATCGTCGCGGTGCCGCAGGCTGAGCTGGGCCAGGGCAGCTGGACGAGCCTTCCGCAGATCCTCGCCGACGAGCTCGGAGCGGACTGGCGGACGGTCGGGGTCGAGGCGGCCCCGCTCGGCCCGCTCTACGCCAACCGGCTTCTGGTCGAGGGCGAGCGGGACCAATCCTTCCTCGGCGGCGTCGAGCGGTGGCGGGCGGAGCATTTCGAAGGCGGCGAAGCAGCCATGCTCACCGCCGGCTCGACCTCGGTGCGCGCCTTCGAAGCGCCCATGCGGGAGGCGGGCGCGGGCGCCCGGGCGCTGCTGATGAAGGCGGCCGCGCGGCAGTGGAACATGGATTGGGAGACGCTCGACAGCGCCGGCGGCTTCGTCAGCGACGGCCGCCGCCGCCTGAGCTTCGCCGAGCTGGCCGAGGCCGCGGCGAAGGAGGAACTGCCCCGCTATCTCCCGATCCGCGCGGGGATCGACAATCGGCTGACCGGCCAGGCGCTGCCGCGGCTCGACCTGCCGTCCAAGATCGACGGATCGGCGCCCTTCGCCGGCGACATAAGGCTTCCCGACATGGTCTACGCCTCGGTCCGCGCCGGGCCGACCGAGGACAGCCGCCTCGACCGCTGGGACGGCGAGGCGGGCCTGAAGACGCCCGGCGTGATCGGGGTGTTCGACGCGCCGGGCTGGGTGGCCTGCGTCGCCACCGACTGGTGGTCCGCCGATCGCGGGGTCGATGCGCTGGCGCCCGGCTGGGAGGTGCCTCATCCCGCAGTTTCCACCGAGACGATCGATGCGGCGCTGATCCAGGCGCTCGAAGACGATGACGGGACCCGGGTCCACGCCAGCGGCGACCTGGCGGAGGCCTTCGCCGGCGGCAATGTCCTGCGCGGCCATTACCGCGCCGCGCCCGCGGCGAGCGCACCCCTCGAGACCCTGACCGCAACGGCCCGGCCGAGCGATGGCGGGCTCGAAATCTGGGCGCCGACCCAGGCGCCCGGCCTCGCCCGCGCCGCCGCCGCCAGGGTCTCCGGCCTGAGCGAGGCCGAAGTGACGATCTATCCGACTCTGATCGGCGGCGGCTACGGGCGCAAGCTCGAGACCCGCGCCATCGAGCAGGCGGCGATGCTGGCGATGCGGGTCCGGCGGCCGGTCCAGCTGGTCTGGTCGAGGCTCGAGGAAAGCCTTCAGGACGGCTTCCGCCCGCCCGCCCGAGGGCAGATCCTCGCCCGTCTCGGCGAGGGCGGAGTCGTGCTCGGCTGGCAGGCGCGGATCGCGGCTCCCGATGCCGGCGCCGCGCTGGCCGAGCGGCTGCGGGGCGGCACTGCGGCGATGGCGGCGATCGCCGGGCCGGCCGAAGGCGCGGTGCCGCCCTACTCGATCCCGGCGATCGCGATCGATCATCTCCCCGCCGGGACCGGAATCCGCACCGGCGCCTGGCGATCGGGCGCGCATAGCTACACCGCCTTCTTCACCGAGAGCTTCATGGACGAGCTGGCCCGGATCGCGGGGGTCGAGCCCGTCTCCTTCCGGATGCAGATGCTGGGCGGCAATGCGCGGCTGGCGCGCTGCCTGACGACCGCGGCGACGCTCGGGGGCTGGGACGGCGGTCCGCCGGGGAGCGGAATGGGAATCGCCTGCCACAGCGCGTTCGGAAGCCATGCCGCGGCCCTGGTCGAGGTGGAGATGGCCGCCGACCAGGGCATACGCGTGCTTCGAGCGGTCTGCGCGGTCGATTGCGGGCGGATCGTCAATCCTGGAATCGTCAGGCAGCAGATCGAGGGCGGACTGGTCTTCGGGATCGCCGCGGCGACCGGAAGGCCGATCGGGTTCGAGGGCGGCCGGCCCGACGCCCGCGGCTTCGGCCATTTCGATTTCCCGGCGCTCGCCGACTCGCCCGAGGTGACGGTCGAGCTGATCGACAGCGACGAGGAGCCGGGCGGGGTCACCGAGCTCGCCGTCCCGCTCGCCGCGCCCGCCGTCGCCAACGCGCTCCACGCCTTGACCGGCCGCCGGCGCAGGACCCTGCCGCTATGAACCGACCCTCCGACCATCCGCCGGTGCCGGCGCCGAAGATCGGCGTCCTCCTGATCAATCTCGGCACGCCCAACGCGCCTGAGCCGGGGGCAGTCCGGCTCTACCTCAAGGAGTTCCTCTCCGATCCGCGCGTGATCGAGATACCGCAACTGGTCTGGCAGCCCATCCTGCGCGGGATCATCCTCAGGACCCGGCCGAAGAAGTCGGCCCATGCCTACAGGCAGGTGTGGACCGACGAAGGCTCGCCGCTCGCCGCCATCACCGCCCGGCAGTCGGCGGCGCTTCAGCCCCTGCTCGCCGGCCGCGCGATCGTCGATCACGCGATGCGCTACGGCCAGCCGGCGATCGGCGAGCGGATCGAGGCGTTGAAGGCGCAGGGCTGCGAGCGCATCCTGATCGCTCCGCTCTATCCCCAATATTGCGGCGCGACGACCGCGACCGCGCTCGACGAGGCCTTTCTTCGGCTGCGGCACATGCGCTGGCAGCCGGCGATCCGGACGCTGCCGCCCTATTACGACGATCCTGCCTATATCGAGGCACTGAGGCTCAGGCTCGAAGAGGGGCTGAAGGCGCTCGACTTCGAGCCGCAGGCGATCGTGGCGAGCTTCCACGGAATGCCGCAGCGCACGCTCGAGCAGGGTGATCCCTATCACTGCCACTGCCAGAAGACCGCCCGGCTGCTTGCCGAGGCGTCCGGGCGCGAGCTGATCGTCGCGTTCCAGTCGCGTTTCGGCCGCGCGAAATGGCTCGGGCCGGCGACCGACGCCACGCTCGCAGCCCTCCCCGGGCGGGGCGTAACGCGGGTGGCAATCCTTGCGGCGGGCTTCGCCGCCGACTGCCTCGAGACCCTTGAGGAGCTGGCGATTCGCGGCAAGGAGACGTTCCTCAAGGCGGGCGGGACCGACTTCGCCTATCTGCCCTGCCTCAACGACAGCGAGGCCGGCATGCGGATGCTGCTCAGCCTCGTCCGACGCGAACTTGATGGCTGGATCGCCAATCCCTAAGGCCCTCGGCACAACAAAAGACGAGGAGAGAATCCATGGCACGCGTCGCGATCGTCACCGGCGGAACGAGAGGCATTGGCGAGGCGATCAGCGTCGCGCTTCGCGACCAGGGCGTCACCGTCGCCGCCAATTATGCCGGCAACGAGGAGAAAGCGCGCGAGTTCAGCGAGCGCACCGGGATCAAGGCCTACAAATGGGACGTCGGCGATTTCGACGCCTGCCAGGCCGGCGTCGCCCAGGTGGAGAGCGAGCTCGGGCCGGTCGACGTTCTCGTCAACAACGCCGGAATCACCCGCGACGGGACGATGAAGCGGATGACGCGCCAGGCCTGGGACGAGGTGATCGACGTCAATCTCGGCGGCTGCTTCAACATGGCCAAGGCCGTGTTCGAGGGCATGCAGGGAAGGAAGTTCGGGCGGATCGTCAACATCGGCTCGATCAACGGCCAGGCCGGGCAATATGGCCAGGTCAATTACGCCGCCGCCAAGTCCGGAATCCACGGCTTCACCAAGGCGCTGGCGCAGGAGGGCGCCCGGGCCGGCGTGACGGTCAATGCGATCGCCCCGGGCTACATAGACACCGAGATGGTGGCGGCCGTCCCCGAGGACGTGCTCGCCAAGATCGTCGCGCGGATCCCGGTCGGACGGCTCGGCAAGGCCGAGGAGATCGCCCGCGGGGTGGTCTTCCTGTGCGGCGAGGAAGCGGGCTTCATCACCGGCTCGACGCTGAGCATCAACGGCGGCCAGCACATGTATTGAAAAAAGGGGACAGTCCCCTTTTTGAGACGCGCGTGGAAAAGGGGACTGTCCCCTTTTTCGAGGAGGGCGGATGGCGGGACCGATCAAGCGCTCGGTGATGATCGCCGGACACGCGACTTCGATCAGTCTCGAGCCGGTCTTCTGGGAGGCGCTGAGGGAGGCGGCGGCCGACGAAGGCCTGCCGCTCTCGGCGCTGGTGGCGCGGATCGACGCGGAGCGGGTTGCCGCGGCCGATGCGCCGAACCTGGCGAGCGCGATCCGGGTCTGGCTGTTCGAGCGGTTCCGGTTCTAGAGTCGCTCCTGATGAGGCTGAACCGTTTCCCGGCGAAGGCCGGGATCCAGCCTTTCAGCCGGCGAAACTGGACCCCGGCCTTCGCCGGGGAACAGCCGCTTCAATGTCAGCAGGACGAACTCTAACGTCCCAGCAGCACCCTCGCCTGGGTGGCGATCTGGGCGAGCATGGGGGCGGTGGTGACGGGGGCGTTCCTCGCGCGGTCGACCATTCTTCGGAACTGCTCGATCCGGGCGCCCTGGGCGGCGACCCATTGATCGACGGCCTCGCCGGGCTCGGCGGCGCGCTTCCTGTGGAGGAAGTCGAGCCGGAGCTGCTCGAAATCGCGGGCAAGGCCGGCGGTGAGCAGCCGCTCCCACTGGTCGCTGGCCTGGAAGCGGTTGGCGGCGCCCTGCGCCCAGTCGAGGCCGAGCGCCTCGCCGAGACGGGTATAGGCGTTGGTCAGCCCGATCACGTCGACCCCGAGGCGCTTGCCCAGCGCCGAGATACCGACCGCGCCGTTGAGCTCGAACAGACGGACGATCTTGCGCGCGATATCCTCCGGCGCCCCCATGTCGACGAGGCGCTGGCGGCGGGAAGCGGCCTCGCCGGCCACCTCGCGTCGGAGTAGCCCCTCGACCGCCAAATCGAGCGCTTCGAGGCCGGGGGCGAGATTGTCGACCATCTCCGCCAGTTTGGTCGTCGCCGAGGTGTTCCGGAGGATGTCGGCGATGTGGAGCTGGAGCGCCTGGCTGGCCTGGTCGAACAATTCGAGGCGAAGCTGCTCGGGCAGGTCGGCGGTGTCGAGCCGGGCCCAGAAATCGCCCATTCCGAACAATCGCTCGGCGGCGACGAAGGCGGCGGCGACCTGCCCGAGCGAGGCGCCTTCCTCCTCGGAGAGGCCGAAGGGCGCGGTGATCCCGAGCCTGTTGACGAGGCGGTTGGCGATCTTGGTGGCGATGATCTCGCGGCGCAGGCGATGGGCGAGGATGGCGTCGGCGTGGCGCTTCTGCATCGTCTCGGGGAAGGCGTGGCAAAGCTCGGGCGTGAGGGTCGGATCCTCGGTGATCCTTCCCGCCTCGAGCGCCGCCTGCAGCGCCATCTTCGAGGTCGAGAGGAGGACTGCGAGCTCGGGGCGGGTAAGGCCGCGATTCTCGCCGGCCCGCCGCATCAGCTCCTCGTTGGACTCGAGGCCCTCGACGGCGCGGTTGAGTCGACCGCTTTCCTCGAGCATCTCCATCGCCCGGAGGAGTGGCGGGAGGCCGGGGGCGCCGGAGCGCTCGGCGATCGACAGAGCGAGCGTCTGGAGGCGATTGTCCCCGAGCACGATCTGGGCGACCTCGTCGGTCATCTCGACCAGGAGGCTGTTGCGGTCCTCGAGGCTGAGCCGGCCTTCCGCCATCTCGCGATTGAGCGGGATCTTGATGTTGACCTCGTTGTCCGAGCAGTCGACGCCGGCCGAATTGTCGATGAAGTCGGTGTTGATCCGGCCCCCGGCCTGGGCGAACTCGATCCGGCCGGCCTGGGTGATGGCGAGGTTGGCGCCCTCGCCGAGCGCCTTGGCGCGAAGCTCGCCGCCATTGACCCGGATGGCGTCGTTGCCGGGGTCGCCGACCTCGGCGTTGCTCTCCGATTTGGCCTTGATGTAGGTGCCGATGCCGCCGAACCAGAGCAGGTCGACCGGCGCCAGCAGGATGGCGGTGAGCAAGCCCGCCGGATCGATCTCCTCGCCCTCGAGGCCGAGCAGGGCGCGGACCTCGGGCGAGAGCGGGATCGATTTCTGGCTTCTCGGAAAGACTCCGCCGCCCTTCGAGATCAGGCTCTTGTCGTAATCGTCCCAGCTCGAGCGGGGCAGGTTGAACAGCCGGTCGCGCTCCTCCCAGCTCCGGGCCGGATCGGGGTCGGGATCGAGGAAGATGTGGCGATGGTCGAAGGCCGCCACCAGCTTCAGAGCCTTCGACAGGAGCATTCCGTTGCCGAACACGTCGCCCGACATGTCGCCGACCCCGGCGACCCGGATCGGCTGCGATTGGACGTCGATCCCGACCTCGCGGAAGTGGCGCTGGACCGACACCCAGGCGCCGCGCGCGGTGATCCCCATCGCCTTGTGGTCGTAGCCGTAGCTGCCCCCACTGGCGAACGCGTCGCCGAGCCAGAAGCCGCGCTCGGTGGCGATGGCGTTGGCGACGTCGGAGAAAGCGGCCGTGCCCTTGTCGGCGGCGACGACGAAATAGGGATCGTCGCCGTCGAGAATTTCGATCCCCTCGGGATGGACGACCTTGCTTCCGACGAGGTTGTCGGTGACCGAGAGCAAAGCCCGGATGAAGATCCGGTAGCTTTCCGTCCCTTCCGCGAGCCAGGCGTCGCGGTCGGAGACCGGGGGAAGCTGCTTGGGATAGAAGCCGCCCTTGGCGCCGGTCGGGACGATGACCGCATTCTTGACCAGCTGCGCCTTCATCAGGCCGAGAATCTCGGTCCTGAAATCGTCGCGCCGATCGGACCAGCGAAGGCCGCCGCGGGCGATCGGGCCGCCGCGCAGGTGGATGCCCTCGACCCGCGGGCTGTAGACCCAGATCTCGCGCCAGGGCAGCGGCTGGGGAAGATTGGGTACCTTCGCGCTGTCCATCTTGAAGGCGAGCGCCTCGCGGCCGGCGGGGGCGAAGGCGTTGGTCCGAAGCGTCGCGGCGACGATTCCGTGGAGAAGCCTCAGGATCCGGTCCTCGTCGATCGCCGCGACCTGCGAGAGGCCGTCGCGGATCGCCCGTTCGGCTTTCTCGACGGCGGCTTCGCGCGGACCCTCGCGCTTGGGATCGTGGAGTGCGTCGAACAAGGCGACGAGGCCGTGGGCCACTCCGGGCGCGCGGCGAAGCGCCTCGACCACGGTCACCATCGAGTAGGTGAGCCCGACTTGCCGCAGGTAGCGGAACCAGGCGCGGAACAGGATGACGTCGCGCGGCGCCAGAGCGGCGGCGACGAGCAGCTGGTTGAACGGGTCGTTCTCGGCTTTGCCTTCGAGCACCTCGGCGATCGCCCGCTCGACCAATTCGGCGCGATCGAGCACCTGCGCGGCCTCGCCGGAGCGCATCTCGAGCAGGAATTCGTGGACGTAGCCGAGCCTGCCCTCGTCGAGCGCGGTCGGATGCTCCTCGAGCACCTTGAAGCCGAAATTCTCGAACACCGGGACCGCGTCGGAGAGCGGGATGATCTCGGCGAGTCGGTAGGTGTTGAGCCTCAGCCGCTTGGGCTCGTCCTCGTCGTAGCGATAAAGGCGGGCGTCGCGCTGCGCGGCGCCGTCGAGCGCGCAGATGCGCAATATGTCCTGGGCGGCTTCGGGCGGCGAGACCGACAGCCGGTAGGCTTCGGGAAAGTCGTCCATGTAGGAGAGCGCGAGCCGGGTCGCCCGCTGCGGCCCGACCAGCTCGCCGAGCGCCTCCTCGACCGCCGGCTCCCAGCCCCGGACCATCGCGTCGAGGCGGCGGTCGAGCTCGGCGATGTCGGGGGTCGGAGTCTCCGGACCGACGTAGAGGGTGTAGCGGATGAGCGCGAGATCGCCGTCGCCGAGCTCGACCGACCAGTTGGAGATGCGGCCCTTCGACGCCTCCTCGATCATCGCTCCGATGGCGAGCCGCCGGCGAGTGGTCAGCTCGTCGCGCGGAAGCCAGACGAAGGCGAACATGTTGCCCTTGAGGACCGAGCGGACGAGGACGAGCGTCGGCCGCGGCCGGTCCGCCAGCGACATGGCGGTGTTGACGAGCTCGCGAACCGATTCGACGCTGAGGCTGACGAGGAGGTCGTGGGGAAGCGAAGTGACGGCGTGCCGGAGCGCCTTGCCGCTGTGGCCGGACGGGGCGAAGCCGAACTCGCGCTCGAGCAGCTGAAGGCGCTGGCGAAGCAGCGGCACCTCCTCGACCTGGGCGCTCAGCGCCTCGCTGGTCCACAGGCCGGCATGGACTCCGATCGCCGTCACCTTTCCGACCCTGCGCACCGGGACCACGACCAGATCGAGCGGCACCCGGCGGTGCACCGAGGCGCGGCGCTCGGCCTTGGCGAGGAGCGGAACGTCGCCGCCGGCCTCGAAATAGCGCATCGCGCCGAGCGCTCCCCCGGGATCGGTCGGCTCGCCGGGTATCCGGAACAGGCCGAGCGCATCCGACGGGCCGCGATCGGGATGCTCGACCTCGTAGCCGAGTAGGGTCATCGCCCCGTCCGCGAACCAGCGCAGCAAAGCCGCGCCCTCCTCGTTGCCCGCCTCGTCGGCGTCCGCGCGCATCCGGGCCTGCATCGCCCGCCAGTCGGTGACGGCTGCACGGACATCTGCAAGGACCCGGTGAAGATCGGCGACGATCTCGCGCCGGCCCCGGGCGTCGTCGCGGTCGACCTCGAGATACATCATCGATTCGCGTTGCTCGGCACCTTCGCAGAGCGGCGCGATCGACTGAAGGCAGCCCTGGTCGTCGCGCACGGCGCAGATCACGGGGTGGAGCAGGCGATGGACGGTGAGGCCGCGCGAAGCGAGGGTGTTGGCGACGGAATCGACGAGGAAAGGCATGTCGTCGTTGACGATTCCGATGCGCATCCGGCGATGGCCGAGCGCGCCGCCCAGCGTCTCGACGCGGACCAGAGCGATTCCGGCCGGCCGGCGTCCGGCGCAGGCGGCCATGAACTGGGCGGCGGCGATCCGGTCGGCGTCGGTGAAGTCGGCGAGCTCGCCGGGAAGGGCGCCGTCGACGAGCGCATGGGCGAGGGCGTCGACGATCTGGACGTCGGCGTCCGCGGCGGCGGACGCGGCTTTGGGTTCGGCGACGATGTCGGAACTCATATAGGCTCCCGAAGGGCGGCGCCGCATGGGCGTCGGGAAAGTCGCGCGCCCTATGCCCCCGCGGGCCGAGGCGGGCAACCCCTCGGACTCCCGTCATCCCGGCAGGTTCCCATCAAAGTAGTACTTTGATGGGGTCCCGAAAGCCGGGGCCTAGTAGAGGCCCGATGAGCCTTTCCGACCCGAGGTCCCGGCTTTCGCCGGGATGACGGTGAGGGCCGCGCCGAAGCTCTTGAAATATGGCCGAAATGTGGCTATATAGTTGATATGCAACAATTAATCCGCTTCGCAGCGCTCGCGCTGACCGCCCTCTTCATGTCTTTCACCACGCCCGCTTCGGCCTCCGAGAGGCCGGAAGGGCAGAGCAAGGCCGATTATCTCGCCTGGCTCTCGCGCGATCCCGGCGCGCGCGCCGAGGTGCTCTCGTTCAAGGCCTTCCTGGACGCGGGCGGGGTCGACGACGTCGTCCCGACCTGGCAGCTGGTCCGGACCGCGAGCAAGTGGCGCGAGTGCAGCGGCCCCCGCTTCGAGGTCGCGCCGGTGGCCGAATGGGCGCACATCTCGGCGACGCTCGAATTCGTCAAGACCGAGGTCGAGCCGGTGATCGGCAAGGTCGAGGCGGTGTCGGGCTTCCGCAACGAAGAGCTCAACCATTGCGCCGGCGGTGCCCCGGCCAGCGCCCACGCCCATTTCTACGCGCTCGACCTCGTTCCGCTCGACGACGATCTCTCCCGCGCGGCCCTGATCGGCGACATCTGCAGGATCCACCAGACGACCGGCCGGCAGTTCGACATCGGCCTCGGCTTCTACACCGGAACCCGTTTCCACCTCGACTCCAAGGGCTATCGCCGCTGGGGCGCCGACGGCAGCGGCGCCACCAGCCCCTGCGCGACCGGCAATTACGCCTGACCCTCGCTGAAACGCGGGCGCGCTCGCCGAGCGCGCCCGCGCACCCCCTCCAAGCCTAGCTGTTGGCCGCGGCGACGATCAAAGTTGCCTCGGCGGTCGGCGGAACCGCGGCGTCGAGCGCCGCCCATGTCGCCGGGCCGACGATGCCGTCCGCGCCGAGCGCGTGGGCCGCCTGGAAGGCGCGGACCACCGCTTCCGTCCCGGCCCCGAAATCCCCGTCGATGGCGAGCGCATAGCCGGCCTGGGCGAGCTGCCGCTGGAGCAACTCGACATCCCCGTTGCGGCTGCCGCGCCGAAGCACCATTCGCGCTCCGGTCGGCTGGCCGTGGCCGATTCCGATCGCGACCGTCCGCGCCAGCGCCTGCTTGGCCTTCGCCAGGTAACGCCGGCGCTCTTCCAGCCCAAGCATCCGCCGGCCGTTGATGACCCGGGTGATGGTGAGGATGTCGTCGCGATCGGCGGCATGATTGAGGTTGCCGCCGCGTTCCGTCCAATATTCGCAGGCGATTCGAAGCGAGACGGCCGGCTCGGCCGCGCGCTCGGGATGATCGACCAGATCGTTGATTCCGACCTTGGGCCCGAAGGTCTGGTAATTGGCGCGGCCCGTCAGCTGGATGAGGCCACGGCCCTTGTAGCGCACCCCGTCTCCCGCCTTGGTGTTGCCGAGGTCGGCGCGCCCTTCATAAGCGGCGCCCGAGGCATATTCCTCGGTCGTGCTGAAACCGTCGGATTCGTGCGCGAGCTGGGCGAGGAAGTGCGCGATCCTGAGCGGCGTGTTGATCTCATACTCCTCGAGCGTCCGCTGCAGCACCTCGCCGACCGCCTCGACGATCCGAGCCTGACGCGCCGCTTTCGCCCCGCTGACCCTCGGCATCACGGCTTCGAGCGTTTCCCTGTCGACGTTGATCATGATCTGTCCTCCCGATCGGTTTTCGAGCGCCGTCGGGATCCGAGCAGAGTTGAGGATGCCGGTCGGTGGCATTCCGCACGTTGGGACCGGGGATCACGCCCGAGGGGACAGGCATTGCTAATTCCGTCGTGCCCGGCTTGCGTCTGACGCAACGCTATGATCTTCTTTCCGGATTCACGGGGAGTCGGGGCCATGGGGCGGCTTTCGCGATCGGTTGTTGCAAGCGTCATCATCGCTTCGCTGGCCTTGACCGCCTGCGGCGGCGGCGGAGGCGGCGGCGGGAACCCGACCCCGGTGCCGTCTCCCCCGCCCCCTCCCCCGCCGCCGCCGCCTCCCCCGCCGCCTCCGGCCCCGACGCTCCAGACCCTGGCCAGCCAGCCGCCCGTCCCGGTCTATCTCGCAATGCTGCTGACCGACGGAAGCGTCATGGCCCAGGCCGACCCGGGCGTCGGCCCGGGGCGAAGCGCCGGCGATTTCTACCGGCTGACCCCCGACATCAACGGCAATTACGCCGCCGGCACCTGGACTCACCTCGCCTCGCCGCCCGCCGGCTACGCGCCTTACGCGTCGGGCGAGGCGGTACTCGCCGACGGCCGGGTTCTATTCGTCGGCGGCGAGTATAATCAGGACGATTATCACCTCCCGTTCGGCCCGCACGCGCTCACCAACATGTCCGCGGTGTTCGATCCCGTCGCGAACACGTGGACGATGATCCCGGCCCCGCCCGGGGAACCCTACATAGGCGACGTACCCTCGACGGTGCTTCCCGACGGGCGCTTCATCTACGGAAGCAAGCTGAGCAAATCGATGTGGTCGCTCGATCCGGCGACGCTGGCCTGGACCG
The DNA here is from genome assembly GCA_045811485.1 of Allosphingosinicella sp. Taxonomy (GTDB): domain Bacteria; phylum Pseudomonadota; class Alphaproteobacteria; order Sphingomonadales; family Sphingomonadaceae; genus Allosphingosinicella. Next base: position 29,829 of record JBJMTX010000044.1, on the reverse strand, counting down.
CGATTCCGGCGACGGGCAAGAATGACAATTTCGCCGAGGAAGGCTTCCACCAGCTTCCCGGCGGAATCGTCCTCACCGTCGACCTGAGCACGATTCCGCTGTCCGAGCATTTCGTGCCGGCGGCCAATGCCTGGATCCAGGACGGCCCGACCCCCGTCCCACTCACCTCGCCGACCGGGTCGCCCGGCGGCCTCACTTACGGCCCGGCCCCGGTCCAGACGGTCGGCGGAGTCACCTACGGCCCCGGCCCGGCCGGAACCTATTTCCCGCCCGGCGAGATCGGCCCCGCCATCCTTCGGCCCGACGGCACCGTTTTCGCCACCGGCTCGGCGGCCGCCGGCCACACCGCGCATACGGCCATCTACCACCCGGGCCCCTCACCCGCGCAGGCGGGAAGCTGGACCGTCGGCCCCGACTTTCCCGGCGTCGACGACGCCGACGACAGCTCGGCGGCGCTGCTTCCGAGCGGCAACGTCCTCATCTCCGGCGCTAGCGGAGCGCTCTACGAGTTCGACGGCGCCGCGCTGCACACGACCTTCGCCGCGCCGGGAGGCAATGTGGGATCGGCGTTCCTCCTCCCGCTTCCGTCCGGCCAGGTGCTGGTTCTGACTCCGTCGCTCGGCATCTTGGCCAAGCTCTACAACCCGCTCGGCGCGCCACAGGCGGCCTGGGCGCCGACCATCACCACGGTCCCGACCGCCCTGGCACGGGGCCAGACCTTCATCTTGACCGGAACCCAGCTCAACGGGCTCAGCGAGGCGGCCAATGTCGGCGACGAGCTGACGGCGGCGACCAACTATCCCCTGGTCCGGCTGACCAACGCGGCGACCGGCCACGTCTTCTATGCGCGAACCCACAATCACAGCTCGATGGGCGTCGCCACCGGAGCGCTTCCGGTCTCAACCCGGTTCGACGTCCCGGCCGGCACCGAAGTGGGGCCCGCGACCCTGGTCGTCGTCGCCAACGGAATCGCCTCGGCGCCGGTCTCGGTGACTTTGAGCTAGAGTCGGTCCTGCCGACATTGAAGCGGCTGTTCCCCGGCGAAGGCCGGGGTCCAGTTTCACCGGCTGAAAGGCTGGATCCCGGCCTTCGCCGGGAAACGATTCAGCCTTATCAGGACGGACTCTAGGCCGGCCGCCGCTCCAGCTCCGCCTGCGGATGATGCGGGACGAGGATGAGGGTGCGCCCCTCGACCCGCCACGAGGCGAGCTTCGAGAGGAAGTTCATCCCGATCACCTCCATATTGCCGAAGGCGGGGGAGACGACGACCTTGAGGTCGCGGGCGACGATGTTGCCGAGGCGGAGCTCGTCGACGCTCCCGGTCCGCGCCGGCGCCATTCCGTTCGCGGTCTGAAGCACCACCGGCACCGGCGCGACGCTTCCTTCGACTCCCGCCGCCGCCGCGGTCCGTTCGGAAAGGGCCGTCACCGTCGCTCCACTGTCGATCAGGAGCCGCCTCGGCACGCCGTTGATCGTGACGTTGGCCCAGAAATGCCCGTCGCGGGCCATCCGGATTCGAACTTCGGTCCCGGTCACCTTCTGCGGGTCGAGCCCGAACCCGCCGACCAGCCTCGCCAGCTCGGGCTGATAGGGCGCCTGCTGGACGAGGAGGAAGATCGCAGCCGCGGCGAGGCCGAGCGAGAAGAGGAAGCGAAGCACCCGCCCGACCACCGGCAGCCGGAACAGGATCATCAGCAGCAGCGCTCCGCCTATCGCGTAGAGGGCGAGCTGCTGCCAGTCGGGATTGGTGGTGATCGGCATCCTTGCAGCGAAGATGTGTGTGCCGAGCGGCTTTGCAAGGCTGCAAGGCGACATGCGGATTCCACGGGGTTGCCTTGGGCGCCGAATCGTCCACCTGTCGGGGCGTTAACCTTGAAAGAGACGGCGATGGGCGTTCATCGGTCGAAGACGTTCAGGAGCGGCGCGAGCATTGCCCTTCGCCTGCCCGGAAGCCTCGCCATCGCGCCCGGCGAATCGATGCTGATCGAGGATTCGGACGGGATCCTCACCGTCCGCCGAGTCGCCGACCGCGCCGAGGTCAGGCGAAAGCTTCGCGCCCTTCTCGACGTCCTGGAGGTGATCGGCCGGCCGCGGGCGTTCGAAGCCGCCCCCCGGAATTGACCTTGCTCCACCGCCCGCTGCCCGCTTAGGGCGCAGGCAGGGGGAGTGATGATGCGGCTCTATATCAGACCGATTGCGCCCAACGCGCTCAAGGTGCTGATCTTCCTCGCCGAGCGCGGGCTCGAGATCGAGACGGTCGACGTCGGCAACCTTGCGCCGGAAGATTATGGTCGGGTCAGCCCGACCCTGACGGTTCCCGTTCTCGAGACCGACGGCGGCCTCTCGATCACCGAATCGCTCACCATCTGCCAGTATCTCGACGAGGTCTCGGCGGGCCCGAAGCTCTTCGGCGAAAATCCGGACGAGCGGGCGCTGATCGCAATGTGGGAACGGCGGGCGGAGCTGATGCTGATGGAGCCGGCGATCGAATACGGCCATCATTGCCAGCCGATGTTCACCGGCCGGATCGAGCAATTCCCGGATTGGGCGCGATCGAACGTCCTCCGGAGCGCGAAGATGCTCGCGCTGATGGAGGAAAGGCTCGCTGCCTGCCGCTTCCTCGCCGGCGAGCGTCTCACCATGGCCGACCTCACGGCCTTCCTGGGCATTTCCGGACTCATCGGCTGGGGCGCGATCGAGCCCCCGCGCGGCCCGAACCTCCGCCGCTGGCTCGCCGAGATGGGCCCGCGCCCGAGCATGGCGCCGCTGCATGCCCTCGCGGCCGAGTTCGAGCTGAAGATCGCCTAGTCGGGCGACAAGCGAAATTCCTCGCAGTCCGCGGCTAGGAGTTTTCCTTTTAAGTCTTGTATGAATCCGTCTGTTCTGTTTGTGTTCCGGTTTGACCGAATCGCGACCGGATGCGCAGCCATGAAGTTCTTCGTTCCCTTCACCCAGGATGACGATCATGCCGAGCAGGTCTGGGCCGACACGCGCTCAGACCTTCTAGACCTCGGCCTCCCCACCACGCGCCGACGCATCTGGGCGCTCTCGCTCGACGTCCGCCGCCCCGAGCATCTGCTCCACATCGGCCGCGAGGTCCCCGAGAATTACGGCCCGGCCCTGATCATCCTCCAGGCAAGCAACCTCGACATCTACTATGTCTGCACCCCCTTCAACGGCGTGCTCGGCGGCGATCCTTTCACCATGGGCCTGTCGAGGCACGGCCGGGCGATCGACTTCGACGAAGTGGCGGAGGGGAATGCGTGAGGAGTGCGGTTGCGTAACTGTCCCCGGGCTCCCCGTTCCGCTAGGGCGTGGCCATGACCGACGCAGCCTATGTGGTAGAAGGGGAGCTTGCGCGGGCGACGGCGCACGCCGCCGGGCCCTGGAATCCGAGCCTCCAGCATGGCGGAGCCCCCGCGTCGCTGGTCGTCCGGACAGCGGAGCGAGTGCCGGCGACCGGACCGATGCGGGTCGCCCGGGTGAGCGTTGAGCTTCTCCGGCCGGTCCCGGTCGCCGAGCTCGCCGTCCAGGTCGCGACGCTCCGCGAGGGCCGCAAGATCCAACTCGTCGAGGTGCGGCTGCTCCACGACGGCAAGGAGGTGGTTCGCGGGACGGTGCTCAAGGTGCGGACGACCGACTTGAAGCTGCCGAGCGGACCGGTTTTGCCTCCGCTCGGGGTGCCGCCGCCGGCCGGGGTTGCGCCGGACCCGGACTTCAGCTTCGGCTTCGCCGCCGGCTTCGAGCTTCGCCGGCTGACCGAACGCGGCAGGCTCGGCCCCGCCCGGGTCTGGTTCCGCCAGCACGGCGCCATCGTCGAGGGCGAGCCGCTCAGCCCCGCGATGCGCGCGACCGCGGTGGGCGACTATTCCAACGGCATCGCCAACGCGCTGCCCTGGAGCGACTGGACCTTCATCAACGCCGATCTCACCGTCAGCCTCGCCCGCGAGCCGGAAGGCGAATGGATCCTCTCCGACGCCGAAAGCTGGCTCGGCGAGGACGGCACCGGGCTGGCGATGACCCGTCTGGCCGACGAACGCGGGACGTTCGGCAGAGCGGTCCAGTCGCTGTTGCTCGAGCCTCGCTGAGGGCCGCCCCTAGAAGTTGATGAAACCCGTCAGGCTGCGGTCCATCACGCTGCGCCGGTTGACTCGAAACACGCCAAGGCCGTTGCTTCCGCCGAGGGGATCGGCATTGCCTTCCACCGTCCGGAGCGCCGCGCCGCTGAGCGATTCGACGAAGCCGGTATGGCCGCGGCCGCCGCCATAATCGTGGATGAACACCATTCCGGGCTTCACGACGGACGGGTTGGCGATCGCCTGCGCCCGCGTCACCAGCCTGGCCGGGCTGGAGGCCTTCACCCTGTTCCAGGCGGCGACGCAGCCGGCCGTCCTTGGAAAGGGATTGGCGAGGCCGCCGTGCCGGGCCGCTTCCCGATAGCAGAAATAGACGAAGGCCATGCACCAGAAGCGGCCGCTGCCCACGCCGACGGACTCGAGATACTGATCGACCCGGGGGCCGCCATTCGAGCCCGGCGGCACCTCCCGCACGCCGATCTCCCCGATCGCTTCGTTGAGCGCGAGCACCGCTATTCCGCCTCCGCTCGGGACGACCGCGGCCGGAGCCCCGAACAGCGCGTTCCAGGTCAGCGGCCCGACCTGGCCGTCGATCAGGAGCGGCCGGCCTTCCGAATCGACATTGTGCGACTGGAACAGCCTGACGAACGACGCGAGCGGCGGACCGAAGACGGCGGGTGCGGTTGGAGCGGCGTAGCCCCGCGCGCGCAACGCGGCTGCGATGGCGGTGAGAGTGGGTCTGTCGGCGTCACCCATCCTGATGACTCGGCCCGGATACGGCATTGGCAAGGCTCCTGCTGAACGCAGGCCGAGTTACCGTCTGCCCGACCGACCGGGCGTGATCGTCGTCACGGGCGGTGGTCGTCGTTCATGGCCAGGGGGCCCGGCCATGGCAGGGCGCCGAGCGAGGCGCCGCGGCGGTCGAGCAGCGCCCGGTTCCCCTCCCGCCGCGCCCCTGCTAACGCCGCCGCGAAATGACCGAACTGGCCCGAATCCGCAATTTCAGCATCATTGCGCACATAGATCATGGCAAGTCGACGCTCGCCGACCGGCTGATCCAGTCGACGGGGGGCCTCACCGAGCGCGAGATGACGCGCGGGCAGATGCTCGACAATATGGAGCTCGAGCAGGAGCGCGGGATCACGATCAAGGCGCAGACCGTCCGGCTCGACTACAAGGCGAAGGACGGCAAGGACTATGTCCTCAACCTGATGGACACGCCCGGCCATGTCGATTTCGCCTACGAGGTCAGCCGAAGCCTCGCCGCCTGCGAGGGCGCCCTGCTGGTGGTCGACGCCGCCCAGGGGGTCGAGGCGCAGACCCTCGCCAACGTCTACCAGTCGATCGAGCACGACCACGAGATCATCCCGGTCATCAACAAGATCGACCTTCCCGCCGCCGAGCCCGACCAGGTCCGCCGCGAAATCGAAGAGATAATCGGCCTCCCCGCCGACGACGCAGTCCTCACCTCCGCCAAGTCCGGCCTTGGAATCCCCGAGGTGCTAGAAGCGATCGTCGCACGCATCCCGCCGCCCAAGGGCGACCGCGACGCGCCCTTGAAGGCGATGCTCGTCGACAGCTGGTACGACCCGTATCTCGGAGTCGTCATCCTCATCCGGGTCGTCGACGGCATCATCCGCAAGGGCCAGCAGATCCGCTTCATGCAGGCCGGCACCGCCCATTTGGTCGACCGCGTCGGCGCCTTCCGCCCCAAGATCGAGCCGATGGCCGAGCTGCAGGCCGGCGAGATCGGCTTCATCACCGCCCAGATCAAGGACGTCGCCGAGACCCGCGTCGGCGACACCATCACCGACGCGAGGAAGCCCGCCGCGGCGCCGCTGCCGGGCTTCAAGGAGGTCCAGCCGGTCGTCTTCTGCGGCCTCTTCCCCGCCGACGCCGCCGATTTCGAGAAGCTCCGCGAGTCGATCTCCAAGCTCCGCCTGAACGACGCCAGCTTCAGCTTCGAGATGGAGACGTCGGCGGCACTCGGCTTCGGCTTCCGCTGCGGCTTCCTCGGGCTTCTCCACCTCGAGATCATCCAGGAGCGCCTCACCCGCGAATATGATCTCGACCTCATCACCACCGCGCCGAGCGTCGTCTACCACGTGCAATTGTCGAACGGCGACACAAGCGAGATCCACAACCCCGCCGACTGGCCCGACCCCAACCATATCGTTACCGTCGACGAGCCCTGGATCGAGGCGACCATCTACGTCCCCGACGAGCATTTGGGCTCGGTCCTCAAGCTCTGCCAGGACCGCCGCGGGATCCAGAAGAACCTGACCTACGTCGCGGGACGCGCCCAGCTCACCTACGAGCTTCCGCTCAACGAAGTGGTGTTCGACTTCTACGACCGCCTGAAGAGCATCTCGCGCGGCTATGCGAGCTTCGACTACCACCAGATCGGCCACCGCGAGGGCGACCTCGTCAAGATGAACATCCTCGTCAACGCCGAGCCGGTCGATGCACTGAGCATGATCGTCCACCGGGCGGCGGCGGAGGCGCGGGGGCGGCAGCTGTGCGAGCGGCTCAAGGATCTAATTCCGAGGCATTTGTTCAAGATACCCATCCAGGCGGCGATCGGGGGGCGCATCATCGCGCGGGAGACGATCGCGGCGCTGAGGAAGGACGTGACGGCGAAATGCTATGGCGGCGACGCGACGCGGAAGCGCAAGCTGCTCGAGAAGCAGAAGGCGGGCAAGGCTCGGATGCGGGAATATGGGTCGGTGAGCATTCCGCAGGAGGCGTTCATCGCCGCGCTTCGGATGGGGGAGGAATGATGTCGGATCGAAGTGGTACTTCGCTCCGGATCAGGTGCTGAAAACGCTGCCGACGTCACGGCCTGCGTAACGGATTCGCACGATTTCCACGCTGCCTTGAGCCGCTCGATAATAGATCGTCGCTCGCCGCTCGAACGGAATGCTCCGCAAGCCGGGCTCGAGTTCGTGATGCGGGGAGCCACGTGCCGGAAAATCAGCGAGCTTCAGGCAGGTCGCTCGAAGGCGGCTCTCGACAGCGTTCGCACGATCCGCGCCTGAATCCCGTGCGATGTGTAGCCAGATGTCGAAGAGGTCGTCGGTGGCTTCCTGTGAGAAGCGGACCTCAAAGGCCATGCTTCGCTTTGTAGGCCGCGATGCGCGCGTCGACTCGGGCAAACGCCTCTTCGGCTGAGATGCTGGGTCGTGGATCGTCCAGCGATTTGCGTATCATCCGCACCGTTTCTGGGTCCAGCGGCTCTGCCGCGGCTGGCGGGTCTTCGTCTTTTTCGTACGGGCGTGCGGTCATTCTCCGCGCCTCCTGCTGCGGAAGTGGAAATTAGGCCGTGCGGGAAGGTCGTACAAGAGCGAGGGCGGGCGGATGCGAAGTTCGTTTATGGCAGGCAGTATGGCTTTGCTCTCAGTGGCCCGATGCTATGGCGGGGATGCGACGCGGGAGCGGAAGCTGCTCGACAAGCAGAAGGAGGGGAAGAAGCGGATGCGGGAATATGGGTCGGTGAGCATACAGCAGGAGGCGTTCATCGCGGCGCTTCGGATGGGGGAGGAGTAGGATCAGGGCAGTCGCCCTGGCTCCCTGAGGGCGGAGAGGTCGCGGCCGCCATACATGACGCCGATGATCACGACCGCATCCGGACGGACCAGATAAGCGATGACGGCCTTGCGCCTGAACGGGACGGAGCGGACGCCGGGCCCGATTTCGGGACGAGGCGTGCCGCGTTCGGAAAAGCTCGTCAGACCTTCGCAGCGCTCCTGAATCGCCGACACCAGCGCTTCGGCAGAGTCGACACCATCCAGCTCAGCGCGTCTCAGATAGATTTCAGCCAGATCCTCCCGCGCCAACCGGCGGTAGACCAGCTCACGCACCGCGCTTCGACCGTTCCTCATGCAGCGCTCTCAAATGCGCACGTACCTCGGCGGCGGAGATGTCGGGTCTCGGATCGGCGAGAGATTCGCGGCAGCGGTCGACGAACGCCTGGTCGAGGGGCTCCGATGCGGGCTGCGCATCATCATCTTTCTTGTTGGCGCGTGCGGTCATGTTCCGCGGCTCCTTTGGCTGGGAAGAAACTAGGCCTCGCCAGAAGACGGCACAAGGTAGGGTGCGGGCAGATGCGAAGTTCGTTTATGGCGGGCAGTATGGCTTTGCTCTTGGTGGCCAAATGCTATGGCGGGGATGCGACGCGGAAGCGAAAGCTGCTCGAGAAGCAGAAGGCCGGCAAGGCGCGGATGCGGGAATATCACCAGGTGAGCATACCGCAGGAGGCGTTCATCGCGGCGCTGCGGATGGGGGAGGAATGAGGATATCCCATCAAAGTGGTACTTTGACGGGGACCCCCTCGGGTCAGGCCGCGCGCCTCTTGTCGAAGCCTTCGGTCGCCAACATCACCGTTTTCGGCACCGGTTGCTCCCCGCTGAGGTAATAAGCGACCGTCCGGCGCGACAGGCCGAGCGCCTCGCCGGCGGAATCGAGGGTCAGGCCGTGCCGCTCCATCCAGGCCCGGAACGCCGCGGCCGGCATCGCCTCGCCCGCCTGCTCGTCCGCCCATCGCCGGAGCTGCGCCGAGCCGAAGTCGATCCCGCAAACCGGCCATTCGACCGACCAGCCGTCCTCGGAGCGGACCGGGAAGGCATCCGGCTCGGCGAGAGGGGCCAGCTTTGGATGCGCGTCGATGATCGGCGCAAGATCGATCTCCGCGCAGCGGCCGTCGTCCCAGCCCACGACCAGCGTGGACGGCGCCTGCATTGCGACGCTTTCGATCTTGCCAATGCTCATTCGCTCAGCTCCCGCCATTTCGCCTCGAGCAGTTCGCGGTTCTCCGCCGCCCATTCGAGCGCCTCGCGAAGGTCGATCCGCCCGCTCGAGGCAACAATCTCCAGCGTATCGATCCGCACCTGCGTCGATCCGTCGCGCCCCAGCACATGGAAGTGCGGCGGCGGATGATCGGCGAAGTACATCGCGATCTCGCAGGCGGAGAAACGCTGCAGCCGAGGCATTTTAGTGCAATGGTTGCACTATGGCAAGGAAGCGAAGCTCAAAGCCCACGCTTCGCCTTATATTCGGCGATGTGGGCGCGAACCTGGGCGAAGGCTTCTTCGGCGGGAATGTCCGGACGGGGGTCGTCGAGCGCTTCCCGTACTTTCTTCCGGACGTAGGCCTGCCATTCGGGATCGTCCTCGTCGATCGGCGGCAGGATGCGGTCCCACTCGGCTTCGGTGAGGGGGCCGGGGACCGGCCCGCCGTCTTTCTCGTGCGGGCGCGCGGTCATCTCGGGCTCCTCTGGCGGAGGTGGAAATTAGGCCTCGGTCGACGGCGACACAAGGGAGCGGGCGGGCGGATGCGAAGTTCGTTTATGGCAGGCAGTATGGCTTTGCTCTTAGTGGCCAGATGCTATGGGGGGATGGGACGCGGAAGCGGAAGCTTCTTGAAAAACAGAAGGAGGGGAAGAGAGGGATGCGGGAATATGGCAGCGTCTCCATCCCGCAAGAGGCCTTAATCCCCGCACCCCGATGGGGGAGGAGTGAACGCGCTTGCGGCGCGGCAAAGCACGCGCCAGACTGGCTCGGGGGATGCAAGCATGGACGTTGACGACCTCCCAAATCCGAAGCTTCGGGCAGGGAAAACGGGCGAGTGGGAGAGCCTCTTTCCCTACTACGCCGGGTTCTCAAAAAACTTTGCCGACTCGGTAATGCTAGCGTGCCCTGAATCCGCACGACAAGGGGTGTTAGACCCTTGGAATGGTGCGGGAACCACAACCTTGGCAGCCGCGCAAGCTGGTGCCGCAGGCGTAGGCGTGGACATCAATCCGGTCATGAACGTCGTAGCGCGAGCTAGGGCAGTGGCCCGAGAAGATGCAGACATTCTCTTCCCACTGGGAGAGCTGCTGGCCAAGTCTGCGGAACGCAACTGCCGGACCGAGGAGCCGCTTCTCGATTGGTTCGACCGAGATTCGGCTCGCGAGATCCGTGCGCTCGCCAATTCAATTCGGTTCAACACAACTGGTGGCCTAGCCCGGCTCGGCCTCGCCGGAAGGGGCGAAATCTCGGGCCCAACCGCAGTCATGTACGTCGCCCTTTTCTCTGCCTGCAAAGGTGCACTGGCGGCGCTAAGGACCTCTAATCCCACTTGGATTAGAATACCCAGTTGCATCGAAGACAAAATTCACGTCGATCGCGAAGAGTTGCACGCGAGCTTTTTAGAGGCGCTAATATCCGCCACCTCACATGCGTTCGCTCATGGACTTGAAGAGAAGCAGAATACCCCCGAGCTAATTAGAGGCGACGCTAGCCAGAATGTTGCAGGGAAATACGGGCTTATTCTAACTTCTCCGCCCTATTGCACACGGCTCGATTATGCTCACCTAACCCGACTGGAACTCGCCGTGCTGGATCCTTATCTTGCAGAAGGGTATACCGCTTTTCGACGCTCGTTTACCGGCACCACTCTGACCGAAAGAGCCCCCCCCCGCCGGCTTCCGCTGTTAGGCGACCGGTGTAATCGCTTGCTGGACGCCGTCAGAAGTCACAGATCGAGAGCTTCTGCCGGATACTACTACAAGTCGCATGTCGATTACTATAACAAGATGTCTCGCTCACTTCGAAGCGCATGCCGCTCGCTCAAGCTAGGAGGGAAGCTTGTGCTAGTAATCCAAGACTCTTGGTATAAGGACGTGCACAATGATGTTCCGGCGATTTTAAGTGATTTTTGTGAACGAGAGGGGCTTTCTCTGATTAAGCGACGGGACTTCCCTGTCGATCGATCTTTGGCAGATGTCCACAAGCACCGAGCCGACTACAAGGCTGGTCGACCAGCCACCGAGGCAGTCATCGTTTTCGAGCGCTAGACCTACATCTCTCCCGCCACCGGCTTATATCGGCTAAGACTCGGCCCAGGTATCCTTCACGCGCAGATTCCCTCCGCAATAAGCTGCATATCGGCGAGCCACTCGACTAGGAGCGTGTCAGTCCTCCCAGGCAATACTGCGTTTATGAATTGATGAGGGTGCGCTAAGTCGGTGACAGCATATTCACGAAGGCCCAAAGCCTTTACCTTATCGGCTGTTGTCTTGGTCCGATGGGCATAGAATATTCTGACCGTAGGTAAGTCCCGAAAAAAGGTCGTTTGCAGGCTGAGCCCGTTCTGAATCTCTGCTCGGTTGCTTAGGTCAACTGAGAGCGAAAGCAGCACGTCCCGCCGGCTCCAGTCTGGTTCATCCGCAGGCCTAATTGGACGCCCTACTCTTGGCACCTTCGCTCGCGACCCCTTCGCGACAGGGATTGCGTGCCTCAGGGCACTTTGCTCATCGCGGACCAGTTTCGAGGCGTGGGTCACGTATCCACCCCCTATCTGTCTCGCCTTTAAGTAGGCGCACGATAGGTAGAATTCGCGCTCAAAGTTCACCCACCCAGTGTACGCTTCGATCGACACGAAAGCAGCTACGCGGCGAGCTGCGGCGTCAGACTGACCCGCTACGGACGAAGCCAGTGCCGAGAGCCGATCATTACGCCGCCACAGTGCGTCACGCAAATTGACCAGGCTTCGGGAGCGCCGCATCTTCTAATCAGTCTTACTTCGCGCCAAGTGCGTCGAGGAATGCGCCTATGCGCTGCAACCGAGCCTCCTTGACGTTTGTACCCTTTGCTGACGCTGCGATGAACTTTCGGTGAGGAGACCGCTTTGCTGCAGCATCCGACAAATCAAGCGATGCTGAGAGCGTCATTAGACTTCTCTCCACGGCAGCAATATCTAGCGGTGGCTTGGGAGCGGACTTGCGCAGCTTCGGAATGGTATGCACCTGATGGACAAGTGCAAGCGCCAAGCTGTAAACCATATACGGTTTCGCTAGATTCGTGCCATCGATAAACGTCATCTTTGACAGCTGTCCGAAGGCGTATGTGAGCGCCTTCGTGAAAGTCTTCTCCTCGGGAAAACGGGCATCGTTATCTCTGTAGAAGTTCTTCAGAGTGAGGGCGTTGGTCGTCGACACACCAAGTTTCATCGCGTGAGTGATCTCCGCAAGAAGCTTCAGGTCCTGCATGCGGACGAGCTGCTTCTCAGAGTATATCCCTAGAGAAGAAATCACGGCGCCGTACTTCTGAGCCTCTCCATACAAAAACCATTTCAGCTTACCTTGAAATTCCGCATTCCGCATCTCCTCCGGGTTCAAGGGTACCGTATAGGAGTTCATGCGCCGAAAGATCTGTCGCACCTCAGAAGCTTGCGCACCTACAAACTGGTCAATCGACATATGATATGATATAAATCGTTCCTGCCACTCCGGCGGTAGCTCCGAGTATTTTAGCCCGCGTATCTCTTCGATCTCGGATGTCTTGGAAAGCAAAAGACGGTCTCTGTAGAAGTCTAGGATCGTTCTGCTTCTCTGCTGCCCGTCCACTATCTCCTTTCGTGTCTTACGCGTCTTTAAGTCCGTGTACGAGTGTAGATATATCTTCGGCATCGGATAGCCCAGTAGTAATGACTCGATAAGGAATGATCGTGCCACCTCAGGCCAGACCTCGTCGCTCCGTTGATAGTCTCGGTTTACCGTAATTGCGTTGCGCTCGAGCGCGTCGCAGTAATCCGCTATAGTCTGATTTGCGATCGTAGAGGTGACCATTCCGTACTCCGCTCAGAAACTGGTGTGGCGCAGGAGAAAAACCTTAGCAAATCGACCTCTGTGCTTAGCCCGTCCCAGACGTGGTTTGGCCAAGCACTGTCCGAAGAATGCGTCTGATCGCCTCCGGTCGCGACGGCCTCGGCTCCGGCTGCTCTGCGATCCACGCGTCCAGAGCCTCCTCCTCCTCCCTGTAGAGCCGCAGACCGATCGTCCGGCCGATTCCGGTCTTCGGGCGCCCGCGGCCTCTTTTTTTGCTATCCGGTATTGACCCATCCCTGAATAATAGCTATCTACTATTCGAACCGGAGCAAGGCGGCTGCCTTGCTCCGGCTCTGACCACCGCACGCCTTTGTCGAGGAGGCGAAGGATGGCTGCTGCGCAGCATAACCCGTCGCGGCGCGCGCTGCTAGGCGCGGCGGTGGGGTTTTCCTTCGATACGCCGGTTCGACAGGCTCACCGGCTACTCAGGATGAGCGGCGGGCCGGCGGAGGTTCCCGTCCATCCGTCCGGTTCGGGGGAGGAATGGGAGGCGGCGCTGGTCGCTTTCGAGGCCGCCGAGGGGGCGGTTCGCCAGATCGAGGCGGCGACGGCGGGGTACGGCTTCGAGGACGAGGCGGCGCTGCTTCCGGCGCATGAGGCCGCCTGCGAGGCGATGGAGGCGGCGCTTGGGCGGCTGTTGCTGGTGCCGGCGCCTCATCTGGTGGCGCTCCTGGTGAAGCTGGAGCTGTTCTTCCGGCACGAGCTGGAGCCGCACTCAGTGGATGCGGAGGTATTGGCGGCGATCAAGGGGGATGCGAGGCGGCTGGCGCGGTGGGCCGTCACGAAGGCGGCTTCGTGAGGTGACCTGCGGTCGTCTTCGGCTCAGTCCTGTCGCCCTTCGGGCGCAGGCCCGCCGGCCGAGCCCGGCTCTTGATCATTCGCGGCGTCGCTGTCGCGTCGGCGTTCATAATCGCGGCGGGCTTCGGCTTCCCACTCGACCTGGGCCCTCGCGTCGCGGGCGCATTGGGCTTCGATCTCGGCGCGCTTCCCCGACGCGCCCCCGCCGTGGAAGAATTGGGAGGTGGTCAGCGGCTCGGTGGCATGGCCGTCGTGCTGCTCGAGCAGGTGGCGGGGTGGGTATTCGGGGCGGGGCGGATCGCCCGCTTCGTCCCAGAATTTGCGGCGGGCGCCGTCGAGGAAGACCGACATGTCGGTCTCGGCGATGTGGAGCAAATCGTGATCGCCGAGGCGGGCGCGCTTGAGGACCGCCATGCCGTCGCCGCTGACGACGTCGGCCGCGACTTCGAGCATGGTGATCTGGCGAAGATAGAAATCGGCCTCGGCGATCCGGCCTTCGAGGCGGCAGCTTCGCTCCGCCTCCAGCTTCATGTAATATTTGTTGACGATGGAGACGATGACCTGGAGCTGCTCGGTGCTGAGATGCTTCGTGAGGTCGTCCTCGTCCGGAGCGGGGCCGTCCTCGGCCGCCTGCGGCTCGGGCGCGGGGAGGCGGCGGCTGGCGGCCCGGCTCCACGGCGGCGGGGCGATCCGGCGGCCGGTCCGCTCGGCGGCGACGGCGCGGACGCCCTCGGCGAGGCGGCGGCCGCGATCGTCGGCGGCCATCGCCAGGGCCTGCTTAGCGGTGGCGAGGAAGCTTTCATTGCCCTCGGCGCGGAAGAGCTGCTCGGCGCCGAACTGGGCCTTGCCGACCGCCCGGGCGGCCTGGCGGATCGAGCCGGTCAGCGAGAGCGCGGCGATGAAGGCGCGCTGGGTTTCGGGGTCCCAGCCGTCGACCCGGTTCTTCTTGCGCGGGACGGGCTCGAAATCGAGCAGGGCGCCGAACGCGGCGAACGGGTCCTCGCCGGCCTGGCCTTCGGCGCGGCAAAGGTCGCAGACGACGGGGATCGGGTCGGGTTCGGGACGAATCGACTGGGTCATAATGTAGAACATAAAAAGAACGCTTTCCAACATTGCAAACGGAAAACCATCCGAAGTGGCGGCGGCGGCGCGAAAAGGGCAGAGGGGTGGAATGACGGCGAATCATCTCCTGGCCCTCGCGGCGGCGCTGGCCAGCGTGCCCGCCCCTCAGCCGCCGCCCGCGCCGCCGGCCGCCGTGCCTGCCGAGACTCCCCTGCTGTGCGAAGGGGCGGCGAGCCAGCGTTCGGCGCTCGAGGCGGAGCGGCTCGCGCTGAGGCGGCAGATCGGCGACATCGCGCTCGGGCGGCCGGCGAAGCGGCGCAAGCCGAGCGGGGGGGAGGTTGCCGGCGCGGTGGCGGGGACGGCGGCCTCGGTGCTTCTGCCGTTCGGGATCGGCGCCCTGCTCAGCGCGGGGGCGCGCGCGGCGGCGCGCTCGGGCAAGAAGCGCGAGGCCCAGCCCGGCCCCAATGTCGAGGCGATGATCGAGCGGCAGCGCTGGCTCGACGCCCGGCTCGCCCAGCTCCAGGCCTGCCCGTAGAGGCGATTGTGCTTGCCCCGGGCGGGCAAAGCGCCCACGCCCAAGGCCTATCCCCGAAAGGAACGCAAGCGATGAGCACGGCCGAGGAATATCAGGCCAAGGCCGACGAGGCGCTCGCTCAGCTCGCCGAAGCCAAGAGCGAATCCGAGCGGGCCCGGCTGAGGCGCGCTCACGGCGCTTACCTCAAGCTCGCCAGCCACGGCGCCGAGGCGGCGGCCCGGGCCGAGCGGCGGGCGCCGCCCAAGCCCAAGCCCGAGAAGCAGCCGCCGGCGCCGAGGCCGGGGCCGAGCTACTTCAAATAGGGCTCAGATGGAGTCCGGCGCGGGGTGGGCATCTTCCGCCTCGGGCGCCGGAGCGGCCTGGTTCCAGCGCTCGGAAAGGCAGCGGGCGAGGCCGGCGATCGCGGTCCGGCTTCCGGCGAGCGGGAGCGTGTCGACGCTTCGGCCGTCCTTGCTGATGCTCATTCCGTCGGCGCTGGTGAAGGCGGTGAGGAAGCCGCTCTCGCCGCCGGGCTCGACGGTGAAGTAGAGGCCGGGGCCGTCGGAGTCGATCTCGGCTCGGGCGACCGCCTCGACCGGCCAGGCGCGGGTTCCGGCGAACTCGACCGAGAGCGGGGTCTTCTCGCCGTCCTTGAAGTGCCAGCCGCGATTCTGGAGGAGGAAGCCGAGCTTCTCGTCGCCGGCCAGGCCCCAGATGGAAAGCATCGTCCCCTGCGGCGACACCGCCTGGACCATGCAGCCGCCCTGCATGGGGGCGAGCGCCCAGCCGCCGGGCTCTCCGCTCTGCGCCTGGCCGATCTGCGCCTGGGCCGCGGCGACGGGGGCCGCGGCGAGAAGGGCTGCCATCACGTAACGCAACATGCGGGCTCCTATTCCTGCCCCGGCGCCTGGTTAAACCTGAGTCGAGAACAGACCGGACCTCGCTTTGGTTGCACTCGGCCCGGCGCGCTCCGGCGGCGGCTTGGCCGGATGGGGCGGCTTGCGTAGGGAGGAAGGATGAAGAGCGCGCCCGATCCCGCCGCCCTCGCCGCCGATCCGGCCTGGCTCCCGCACGGCTTCGACCCGGCGAGCGAGACGCTCCGCTTCGTCCGGCTGGAGCGGGCGGCGAGGCGCGCTCTGCCCTTCCTCGACGGGCGAAGGATCGGGCCGGAGCTGGAGCGGGCGACGGCGCCGCTCGACGCCCTCGCCTTCGCGCCGGCCGAGGGCGCGCGCTGCCACTTCATCTTCCATTCGGCCTTTTGCGGCTCGACCCTGCTCGCCCGCGCGCTCGACATCGAGGGGCGGACCCTCGCGCTCAAGGAGCCAAACATCCTCGGCAGCCTGCTTCAGCAGGCGGCGGCGGCGGGATCGGCCGGGGCGGTCGAGCGGCCGCTCGCAACGGTTCTGGCGCTGCTCGAGCGGCCGTTCGAGCCCGGCGAGACGATCCTCATCAAGCCTTCGGACGGCGCCAACCCGCTCGCCGCTTCGATGCTCGCGCTCCGGCCGCAGGCGAAGGCGGTCCTGCTTTATCGGCCGCTCCCCCAATTCCTGCTCTCCGTGGTGAGGCGCGGCCAAAGCGGGCGGCTGTGGGCGCGAAAGCACGTCTCGCGCTTCGCCCGGCTGCCCGAATACCGGCTCGAGGCGGAGGTCCCGCCCGCCGGCGAGATCGCCGACCTACAGGTCGCCGCGCTCGGCTGGCTCCAGCACCAGGCGACTTTTGCCCGCCTGCTGAGCGAGCTTCCCGATCGGGTCGCCGCGATCGAGGCGGAGGCGCTGTTCGCCGATCCCGCCGGAACGCTCGAGAAGGCGGCGCGATGGTTCGGGCTCGGCCTCGGCTCCGACGAGGCGGCGGCGATCGCCTCCGGCCCGGCCTTCGCCCGCGAGGCCAAGCTCGCCGACCGCGATTTCGACCCCGCGGCGCGCCGCCGCGAGGACGCGATGGCGAAATTCGCTTATGGCGAGGAGATCAAGGCGGCGGTCGAGTGGGCGGAAGGCCTGGCCGCCGCTTCGGGCATCCCGATGCGGCTCAGCAATCCGGGTTGAAGACGTAGCCGACGGCCCGGACCGTCTTCAGGCATTCGGGCTTGGCCGGATCGCGCTCGATCTTTCGGCGGATCCGGGTGATGCGAGTGTCGATCGACCGGTCGAACGCCTCCATCTCCTTGTTGTGGGCAAGGTCGAGCAGCTGGTCGCGGCTGAGCACCCGGCGCGGATGCTCGGCGAAGCATTTCAAGAGGTCGAACTCCATCGCCGTGATCGGCACTTCCTCGCCGTCGGCCTCGAACAATTTGCGGGTGTCGAGATTGAGCCGGCATTTGCCCATCTGGACCTCGCGGCCCATCGTCGCCGGGCTCTCGCCGCCCTTGCTGGCGCGGCGGAGCACCGAGCGCACCCGGGCGAGCAGCTCGCGCGGGTTGAACGGCTTGGTGACGTAATCGTCGGCGCCGATCTCGAGGCCGACGATCCGGTCGACGTCGTCGGCCCGGGCGGTGAGCATGATGATCCCCGCCTTGCCCGAGGCTCGGATCTCGCGGGCGAGGGTGAGGCCGTCGTCGCCGGGCATGTTGATGTCGAGCAGAGCGAGGTCGATCGGCCGCTGCGCCATCAGCGCCCGAAGCGAGGCGCCGCCGTCCGCCTCGCTGACCGAAAGGCCGTTTCGGCGCAGATATTCGGCGACGGTGGAGCGGACGTCCTCGTCGTCGTCGACGACGACGATATGGGCGGCGACGTCGTTCATTCCGCCGCCTCCGCCTGCATGATCGAGGCGATCAGGCAGCGCACGCCGACCTTGGTGAACGGCTTTTCGAGCACCGGCCGGCCGCAGCTGCGGAGGAATTCGTCCATGCTCGAGCCGAGCGTGTCGCCGGTGACGAAGCCCATCCGGTCGAGAAGATGGGGCTTGGTCTCGGCGAGCCTGGCGTGGAGATCGGGACCGCTGACGCCGGGCATTCGAAGATCGGACAGGATGAGATCATATTCGCCGCGGTCGATCGCCATCAAAGCGGCCGCGCCGTCGCAGGCGACCGTCACCGCATAGCCCTCGCGCTCGAGCAGCTCGCGAAGCGTGTCGGCGACGTCGTCCTCGTCCTCGACGACGAGAGCCGTCGCGCCGATCGGAGTCCCGGCGGCCGTGCCCGAATCGATCGGGACGGCGATCAGCTCGGTCTCGGCGGCGGGCGGAAGAGCGACCCGGAAATGCGCGCCGCGCCGGCTCGGCTCGAGCGCGACGGTGCCGCCATGGGCCTCGACGATCCCGAGCGAGAAGGAGAGGCCGACCCCGGTTCCGACGCCCTGCGGCTTGGTGGTGAAGAAGGGCTCGAAGATCCGGCCCTTATGCTTGTCGGCGACTCCCGGCCCGGTGTCGCTGACGTCGAGCAGGACGGCGCCGCTCTGGCTGACCGAGGTCCGGACGGTCAGGGTCTTGTCGAAGGTCTCGCCGCCTTCCATCGCCTGCTGGGCGTTGACGATGAGGTTGACCAGCACCTGGTGGAGCTGGTCGCGGTCGCCGAGCACCTTGGGAAGAAGGGTACCGAGCGTCACGCGGACGGCGATCCCGGCGGTGCGAAGGCCGTATTCGGTGATCTCGAGCGAGGAGGCGACGACCTCGTTGAGGTCGATCAGGCTGCGCTGGGTTTCCTTCTGCCGCGCCATGGCGAGGAAGGTCTGGACGATCCTCGAGCAGCGCTCGGCGGCGGCGGCGATCTTCTTCGCCCGGATCTCGAACGCCGTCCCGACTCCGTCCTCCTGGAGCATCTCGGCCTGGCCGACGATGGCGGCGAGCGGATTGTTGAGCTCGTGGCTGACTCCGGCGAGCAGCGAGCCCAGCGCCGCCAGCTTCTCCGACTGGTGGAGCGCCTCGCGCGAGCGGGCGAGGTCGGCCTCGGCCTGCTTGCGGTCGGTGATGTCGAAATGGATTCCGTTGACGCTCCGGGCGACTCCGCTCTCGTCGCGATCGAGCGCGCCGAGCGAATAGACCCAGCGGATCGATCCGTCCGGGCGGACGACCCGATATTCGACTCCGACCCGGTCCTCGCGGAAGCCGTTGAAATAGGGATCGGAAACGGCCTCCCAATCGTCCGGGTGGACGGCGGCCTGGATGGTCTCGGCCGTCATCTCGGTGTCGAGCGGGAGCCCGTACATCTCCTTGGAGCGGTCCGAATACCAGGTGCGGCCCTTGCGCAGGTCGTAGGTCCAGGTGCCGAGATTGGCGCCTTCGACGGCGAGCTCGAGCCGCTTGCGCGAGGTGCGCAGCTCGACGTCGGTCAGCTGCTGCTCGGAAAGATCGCGAAGGTTGAACATGAAGCGGCGCTTGCCGTCGAGGATGAGGGCGGTGACGGTGACCTCGAGCGGAAGGACCGCGCCATATTTCATCCGAGCGTCGACGATCGCCCGCAAGGCGCCGGTGCCGTCGCCGTCGCGGATGAAGCGCTCGAGCGCCGCCTCGTCCTCCACGCGCGCGTAATTGGGCACGATGAAGTCGAAGATCGGCCGGCCGATCATCTCCTCGCGCGGATAGCCGTGGGCCTCCTGGGCCGGAGCGTTGAAATCGAGCACCGCCCCGTTCTCGTCGAGCAACAGGATGCAGTTGAGCGACGAGCCGATCACCGTCGCCAGCACGCAGGGAATTTCTTCCGCTTCCGCCATGTCCGTTTCCCACCCACTGGTCCGCATCGCGCGGCCCTCAAGCATAGCATCGCGCCCTACGCACGCACAAATCGCTAATCCGACACAATCGAAACCATTTTCAGCGGGAGGCGGCACGGAACGGACACGGAGGGGAGGAATCCCACTCCCGTCCTTCACGGGAGAGGAGGGGCCCAAGCCGAAGGCCTGGGAGGAGAGGGTCTTGCTGAGTCTGGCGTACAGACCCTCACCTCCCATCGCTGGGCGATGGCCCCTCCTCTCCCGCGGAAAGCGGGAGAGGGGTTCAGCCGCGCGGATCCTCCTTACCGTCCAGGATAAGGAGTATTGCCGCCAGCACGCCCTCGATATTCTGCAGGATATCGTTGTTCCAGAAACGCAGGACTCGAAAGCCGCGCTTCCTCAGATAGGCCGTTCGAGGTCTGTCCGCTGCCGCATTGTGCTGGCCGCCATCCGCCTCGATGATCAGCTTCCGCTTGAGGCAGACAAAGTCGGCGACGAACGGCCCGATGCTGTGCTGAGAGCGAAACTTCCAACCCAGCCGCCGGGCCCGAAGCTTCGCTTGGGCCCCTCCTCTCCCGCGGAAAGCGGGAGAGGGAAATCCTCTCGCCACCCTCCCGCCCCCGCGCTCTGTCACAATCGAAACCATTTTCCGGCTTGCGCGGCATTGGGCCGACATGCGCGGCGGCCAGAAGGGCCCTCGCCGGACGACGTATGCCCGGCGGATTTCAGGAGAATGACAATGACCACGACCAACAGCAGGAAAGGGCGCCTTCAGCTGGTGCTTCTTGCCGCGGCCGCCTTGGGTTCGAGCTCCGCCGTCCTCAGCGGCGCGGTGACCGCCCTCGCGGTTCAGCAGCAGCCCGGCCAAATCGCCACGCTCGCCTGAGCGGGCGATTCTGGAAGGATCCTTAATGTTCCACAATTTCAACTTCAGCGACGTCCTCGCCAGCTCGGCCAAAGCGGCCTGGCGGGTCGAGGACGTCCTGCCCGAAGGCGCTCAGCTCGACTTCAAGCGCCGCTTCATGCCCGAAGCCCTCGCCCGCACCGATTCGATCGCTTTCCTCAGCGACGACGAACGGCGCGTGCTCAACCAGATTCGCGGCCACGAATATCTGAGCCTGTTCGGCCTCGTCGAGGAGTTCATCCTCCCCTTCGTGCTCGATCATGCCCGCCCGCAATTGAACGGCGACGATTATCGGGTCCGCGCACTGCTCAACTTCGCCGGCGAGGAAGCCAAGCACATCCAGCTTTTCCGGCTCTTCCACAGCCGTTTCACCGAGGCGTTCGGAACGCCCTGCGAGGCGATCGGCCCGGCCGAGGCGATCGCCGCCGAAGTGCTTCGCCACGATCCGCTGGCGGTCGCCCTGGTCATCCTCCAGCTCGAGTGGATGACCCAGAGCCACTATCTCGACAGCGTCCGCGACGACGGTGAGCTCGACCCTCTGTTCAAGAGCCTGCTCCGCCACCACTGGATGGAGGAAGCCCAGCACGCCAAGCTCGACACATTGATGGTCGAGGCTCTGGCCGACGGCCGCGACGAGGCCGGGATCCAGTCCGCGGTCGACGGCTATCTCGAGATCGGCGCCTTCCTCGACGGCGGGCTCAAGGCCCAGGTCGGGTTCAATCTCGACGCGTTCGAGCGGGCCCTCGACCGGCCGCTGCTGACCGCGGAGCGTGCCGTGATCGAGCCCCAGCAGCATCAGGCGCTTCGCTGGACCTATCTCGGCTCGGGAATGGTCCATCCCAAGTTCGTGGCGACGCTCAAGTCGCTTTCCCCGGCCGCCGGCGAGCGAATCGCCGCCGTCGCGCCGGCCTTCAGCTGATCACCCAAGGAGATACTGGAATGCTCGACATCACCACCCGCCCGCCGGTCAACGGCCTCGACGTCGCGGCTCTCGAAGACACCGTCGCCGCCGTCAGCGCCGATTCCCGGCTCGGCCAGGTCGCCTTCCGGGTGAAGACCGAATGGAAAGGCCAGTGCAAGTCGGAATCGACGGTCGATTCCTACACCCTGGCCGGCGAGGTCATCCCGCGCAGCTTCACCATCGTCGCCGACGAGCCGCACGAGCTGCTCGGGACGAACGCCGCGCCCAACCCGCAGGAGCTGCTGATGTCGGCGGTCAATGCCTGCATGATGGTCGGCTACGTCGCCCAGGCGTCGGTCCGCGGGATCACGCTCGACGGCTGCCGGATCGAGACCGAAGGCGAGCTCGATCTTCGCGGCTTCCTTGGCATCGACGAGAATGTCCCCGCCGGCTACCGCCGGATCAGCTACACCGTCTTCCTCGAAGGCGACGGAAGCCGCGAGCAGTTCGAGGAAATCCACCAGGCGGTGATGGCGACCTCGCCCAATTACTTCAACATGGCCCAGCCGATCCAGATGGTCGGACGCCTGGCCTGACAAGTCCCCTCTCCCATCTTGTGGGAGACGACTGGCCCCGGCGCGAAATCGCCGGGGCCTTTTTTATCCTCCGAGCGAGCTCGGGGAGGAAATTCGATAACTGCCACAATTGAAACCAAATTCAGGTTGCGGCGCCATTTTCCCGCCACAGCGCGCCTCCAAATCGCTTCTCACCAGCCGCGACGGCCGGGGCGATGGGGAGACGGATCGTGTATCTGTACCGGCTGGCGAGACTTCGCCTGATCCTCATCGCCGCACTCGTCGCCGGCTGCGCCGCCAGCGTCCTCAGCGGGATGCTGACGGCCTTCAGCCTGGGTGCCGGCTAGCCGCCGGCCAAGACCAACAACAACCGGACATTTCGCGCCGGGCCTTCCGACGCGACCAAGGAGCATGAAATGAAGACCTATCTGTACGCTTTGGCCTCCGTGGCCGCACTCACCGCCGCCGCCGCTCCGGCTTCGGCGGAAGGTTTCCGCGCCGAGATCCACGGCGGCTGGGACCATGCCCGCGCCAACGGCGAAGGCGACAGCGGAATCGTCTACGGCCTCGGCGCCGGCTATGACGTCGCGATCGGCCCGAAGGCCGAGATCGGCATCGATCTCAGCGCCGACTTGAGCTCGCTCAAGGATTGCGAGCCCGCCGGGATCGTCGCCAACGACGTCGCCTGCATCCGCGCCCGCCGCGATCTCGCCGCCGCCGTCCGCCTCGGCTACAAGGTGAGCGAGCGCGGCACGATCTACGGCCTCGCCGGCTACACCAACGCCCGCTTCCGGTTCGACTACACCGCGCCTGCGACGAACACCGTCGGCAGCAGCGGCAACCTCGACGGCTTCCGCCTCGGCGCCGGCTACCAGCAGGGCTTCGGCAAGAACACCTACGGCAAGGTCGAGTATCGCTACTCGAACTATGAGAGCGGCGTCAGCCGCCACCAGGTGCTCCTCGGCCTCGGCGTCAACTTCTAAGTCTCCTTCTCCCAAGGGAGACTGAGGGCTCCGGCGGTACATCCCCCGCCGGAGCCCTTTTCAAATCCTCCCCATCGATAGATGGGGAGGATTCATTCTCGCCAATATCTCCTCCGCGACCCGGCGGGTGCGGTCGTTGTCGACGTCGATGGCGAGGCGGCCGTCCCTGGCCACCAGCGGCCGGACGCGAACTCCGAAGCGGCGCGAGAAGTGGCGGAACATGCCCTCCAGCGTGACCAGCCCGGACGCGTAGAGGAGAATGGCGGTCAGCCCGAGCGCCCGAACCGCGTCGCCCTTGCGCTTGGCGAACTGGCCGCCGTAGCGAAAGGTCTCGATCGCGTCGAAGGCGTGGGCATTGCCGATCCAGAACAGGTTGCAGTTCGAATAGGCGCCCCCGAGGAACTTGTAGAAGCGGCGCTGGCCGTCGGGATGGGCGGCGAGGATGTCCGCTTTCTCCGCCATCATCACGATCCCGTCGACTCCTCCGGCGGCGCCGGCCTCGGCGATCGAGCGGAAGCCCTCGACGCTCATCAGGACGTTGTCGGCGGTGGTGAGGACGAGCGGGAAGCCGGTCGTCCGGCTCGCCTCGACGACGCTGTCGACGATATGGTCCTCCGCGCCGACGGGGGTGAGGCGGCCCGCCGCATGGAGCCGGGCGACGGTCGGCTCGGCGGCGATGATCGCGAAATCCTCGACCGCGACGAAGAGCGGGGAATCCGGGAACGCCTCGTCGGCGATTCGCAGCACCCGCCCGATCATCGCCTCGCCCGCGACCGGCACCAGCGCCTTGTGGCTGACTCCGGCGGCGACGGCGAGCGGATCGGGCGTGGCCGAGCGGCGTCCGGCGAGGACGAGGATTCGAGGGGGGGACATAGGGAAACCTTTTTCTGCACGTCTTGGGCAGGCGCTGGCGGCGATATCCGTTCAGGGCCGGCGGCGCAATGGAGCGGCCCCGCCGCTAGGCCTCACGCCGCCCGGCCCTCCATCGCCTTCTGGCGGCGGCGCTGGACGGAGGAACCGAGGCCGATCGCCTCCCGGTACTTGGCGACGGTCCGGCGGGCGATGTCGAAGCCCTTGGCGCGGAGCAGGTCGACGAGCTGGTCGTCGGACAGGATGGCGCGGGGATCCTCGGCGGCGATCAGCGCTCGGATGTGGCTCTTCACCGCCTCGGCGGAGACGGCGTCGCCGCCGTCCGACGACTGGATGCCCGACGTGAAGAAATATTTGAGCTCGTAGAGCCCTCGGTCGCAGGACAGATATTTGTTCGAGGTGACGCGGCTCACCGTCGATTCGTGCATCCCGATGGCCTCGGCCACCTGGCGAAGCGTCAGGGGCCGCAAATGCGTGACGCCGTGGCGGAAGAAGCCGTCCTGCAATTTCACGATCTCGTTGACCACCTTGACGATCGTCCGGGCGCGCTGGTCGAGCGCCTTGACCAGCCAGCCGGCGCTGGCGAGGCATTCGCTGAGCCAGGCCTTGGAGCGGCGGTCGGCGCCGTCGGTGAGCTCCGTATAATAGCGGCGGTTGACGAGCAGGCGCGGCAAGGTCGCGCTGTTCAATTCGATCGCCCAGCCGAAGCCGCGGCGGGCGACGAAGACGTCGGGGACGACCGCCTCGACCCGATCGCCGCCCGAGAATCGGCAGCCGGGCTTGGGGTCGTAGGCGCGAAGCTCGCGGATCATGTCCGCCATGTCCTCGTCGTCGACTCCGCAGATGCGCTTCAAGGCCGCGAGATTGCCCTTGGCGAGATAATCGAGATTGTCGATCAGCCGGGCCATGGCAGGGTCGTAGCGGTCGGCGTCCTTGGCCTGCAAAGCGAGGCATTCGGAGAGCGAGCGGGCGGCGATCCCGGCCGGATCGAAGGTCTGGACGATGGCGAGCACCCGCTCGACCTCGGCGAGCGGAGCGCCGAGCCGCCCGGCAAGCTCGAGCGCGGAGACGGATAGATAGCCGGTCTCGTCTATCTGCTCTATGATCTGGCCGGCGATGACCAGGTCAGGCCCCGAAAGCCGCTCGCCCGCCTGGGCGAGGAGATACTCGTGGAGCGAGACGCCCTCGGCGGCGAAGGCGTCGAAATCGGGCCCCTCGCCGTCCCAGCCGCCGGTCGAGAGCCCCTCCAGCCCGAGGCCGCCGTCGAGGGCCCGGTCGGAGGCGCTGTCCTGGTGGAGATTCTCGTCGTTGAGGTCGAGATCGAGCGCCGGATCGCCGGCTTCGAAGCTGTCCGCGCCCGGCGGCTCCTCGGGCGCCTCGGCCGGCGCCTCCGCGGCGGGCGCCTCCTCGCCGGCCCCGGCTTCGAGCAGCGGATTGCGCTCGATCTCCTCGGCGATGAAGCTTTCTATCTCGAGGTTCGACAGAGCCAGCAGCCGGATCGCCTGCTGGAGCTGGGGCGTCATCACCAGCGACTGGCTCTGGCGAAGGTCGAGGCGCGGGCCGAGACTCATCAGCGCACCGACCCGTCATTGCGAGGAGCGTAGCGACGAAGCCATCTACCCGCTCGAACCGCCGCAGACTGGATTGCTTCGCTTCGCTCGCAATGACGGCGGTGGCTGGCCATAACTACAGCTCGAAGCTTTCGCCCAGATAGAGGCGGCGGACGTCGGGGTCGGCGACCAGCTCGGCCGGGCTTCCGGCGAAGAGGACCTGGCCGTCGTAGATGATGCAGGCGCGGTCGACGATGTCGAGCGTCTCGCGCACATTATGGTCGGTGATCAGCACTCCGATGTCGCGCTTCTTCAATTCGATGACGAGGTCGCGGATGTCGGAGATCGAGATCGGGTCGATCCCGGCGAACGGCTCGTCGAGGAGCATGATCGAAGGCTCGGCGGCGAGCGCGCGGGCAATCTCGCAGCGCCGCCGCTCGCCGCCCGAAAGCGCCATGGCCGGAGCGTCGCGGAGATGGGCGATGTGGAACTCGCCGAGCAATTGCTCGAGCCGCTCGCGGCGCACCGCCTTGTCGCTTTCGGCGACCTCGAGCACCGCCATGATGTTCTGGGCGACGGTGAGGCCGCGGAAGATCGACGTCTCCTGCGGCAGGTAGCCGAGGCCGAGCACGGCGCGGCGGTACATGGGAAGGCCGGTAATGTCCTGGCCGTCGAGCAGGATCCGGCCGCTGTCGGGCTTCACCAGGCCCATGATCGAATAGAAGCAGGTCGTCTTGCCGGCGCCGTTGGGGCCGAGCAGCCCGAGCACCTCGCCGCGCTCGACATGGAGCGAGACGTCCTTGAGCACGGTCTTGCGATCGTAGGATTTGGCGATCGAGACGACCGAAAGCCCCCGCGACAGCTCGGCGAAGACCTGCGCCTCGTTGGCGCGCGGAAGGGTGGCGGCGTCGTTCATCCCCGATGAGACTTAGGGGAAGCCGGTTAACGTCTCAACTGGCAGGCTTCGTGCATGAAGGAAAAATTGTTCCCCGGCGAAGGCCGGGGTCCAGCCCTACGGCGGTGAAACTGGCTCCGGCCTCCGCCGGGGAGCGTCAGCTGGTCTTCCTCGGCGGCATGGTGAAGGTGCCGGTGACCCGGCCGCCCTGGCGGGTCGTGCCCGGCGGGCCGCCGCCGTCCATGACGGCGCGGCCGCTGTCGAGGTCGATGGTGAGGCGGCCGCCATTCACCTTCGCGTCCTTCTGGACGAGCCTGACGTCCCCGATGAGGGTGATGAGACGCGCCTCGGTGTCGTAGATGCCGACATTGCCGCTGGCGGTCTCCGACGGGCTTTTGACGGTGACTCCGCCGCTGGCGTCGACCCGCCGCACCTGGATTCCGCCGGCGCTCGAATAAGCGACGGTGATGCGCGGCGCGGTCAGGGTGAGATCGCCTTGGCGGACGACCACGTTGCCCGAGAATATCGCCCGGTCGGCGCGGTCCTGGACCTCGATCCGGTCGGACGCGACGTCGATCGGGGCGTCGCTATTGTGGCCCTTGAGCGCCGAGACCTGGCCGTAAGCGGAGGCGGGCCCGAGCACGGCCAGCAGCATCAGGGGGATAAGGCGCTTCATGCCGCTCATCTGACCGCCCCCTGCTCAATATGCAAGCGCGGGCGCCCGGTGAGGACGACCTGGCGGTTCTTCAGATCGACCGACATGTTCTGCGCCGTGAACCGCCCCAGCCGCATCTGCCCCGCGACTCCGCCGGTCCCGGCGGCGGTGTGCTTGTTGAGGTCGATATCGACGTCGCTCGTCTCGAGGCGGTAGCCGTCGGCGGCGGTGAACAGGATCGGGCCGAGCACGTCGACCGTCTGCTTGTCCATGTTGTAGCGAGCCTTGTCGGCGGTGATCCGGGCCGGCCCCTCGTCGAGCTGGATCTGCGCGGCCATGCCGCTGATGTCGACCACCGGAACGCTCGATTTGGCCTGGACCGCCTGCTCGGCGCGGATCGAGAAGGGCCGGCCTTTATCGTCCAGGCCGCGATATTCCGCGGTCTGCGTCTTGAGCCGCTCGCGCGCCGTGTCGACCTTGTTCTTGTCGAGAAGGAAGCTGATCTCCTTCTCCTTGGAGAGCGGCGAGAGAAGGAGGTAAGCGAGGAGGATCCCGACCCCGACCGGGAGCACGATCTTCAAAAGCCGCATCAGCCAGTCGTGATAGCCGCCCGGCGCCGCCCAGCCGCGCTTGGCGAGGCGCCGGCGCTCGGTGAGCTCAGACATGGGCGAAGATGTCGACCTCGGCCCAGCCGGCAAGATCGAGCAGAGCCCGGTGCGGAAGGAAGTCGAAGCAGGCCCTGGCCAGCGCCGTCCGCCCCTCGCGCTCGAGCCTTTCGTCCAGCTTCTCCTTCATCTGGTGGAGGTAGCGGACGTCCGAGGCGGCATAATCCTTCTGGGCGTCGGAGAGCTCGGGCGCCCCCCAGTCCGACGTCTGCTGCTGCTTTGAGATGTCGATCTGGAGCAGCTCCTTGATCAGCTCCTTGAGGCCGTGGCGGTCGGTATAGGTGCGGATCAGCCGCGAGGCGGTCTTGGTGCAATAGACCGGGCCGGCCATCACGCCGAGATAGGCCTTCATCACCGCCAGATCGAAGCGGGCGAAATGATAGAGCTTGAGCCGGGCGGGATCGGCGAGAACCGCCTTGAGGTTGGGCGCGGAATAGTCGCTCTTCGGCCCGAAGCGGACGAGATGCTCGTCGCCGCCGCCGTCGGAGATCTGGACGAGGCACAGCCGGTCGCGGCCTGGATACAGGCCCATCGCCTCGGTATCGACGGCGACCGGCCCCGGCGCGAGCACGCCCTCGGGCAGGTCCTCTTCGTGGAAATGGACAGTCATGGCCGAAGGCATAGGCGGAAGCGGCCTAACGCTCAATCTCTCGCGGCTCCGTCATTGCGAGCGAAGCGAAGCAATCCAGTCCGGCCTCGGACGCCCGCTGGATTGCCGCGTCGCTTCGCTCCTCGCAATGACGGTTGGCGCTACTCCGCCCCCTTCGCCTTCGCCTTGCGCCTCCGCCTTGCGACGATGTTGAGCGATTCGACTCCGGCCGAGAAGGCCATGGCGGCGTAGATATAGCCCTTGGGGACATGGACCCCGAAGCCGTCGGCGATCAGCACGGCGCCGATCATCAGCAGGAAGCCCAAGGCCAGCATCACCACCGTCGGGTTGCGGTTGATGAAATTGGCGAGCGGATCGGCGGCGAACAGCATCACGCCCACGGCCACGATCACCGCCACGATCATGATCGGCAGATGCTCGGTCATCCCCACCGCGGTCAGGATCGAATCGATCGAGAAGACGATGTCGAGAAGAAGGATCTGGACGATCGCGGCGCCGACTCCGAGCATCGCGCGCGACGTGTCGAAGACGTCGTCCTCGTCGCCCGGATCGACATTGTGGTGGATCTCCTTGGTCGCCTTCCACACCAGGAACAGGCCGCCGGCGATGAGGATGAGGTCGCGCCAGGAGAAGGCCGTCTCGAAGGAAGGCTCGCCGTGCGGACCGGCGGGCCCGGCGATCCCGAGATCGAAGACCGGCGCCTTCAGCCCGACCAGCCAGGCGATTGCGGAGAGCAGGACGAGCCTCATCACCAGCGCGAGGCTGATGCCGATCCGGCGGACCCGGGCGCGCTGGTCCTCGGGAAGCTTGTTCGAAAGGATCGAGATGAAGATGAGGTTGTCGATTCCGAGCACGACCTCCATCACGATGAGCGTGACGAGCGCCGCCCAGGCCGCCGGGTCGCCCAGGAGGGCCGCGATTTCGTTCATTTCCCCTATCCGCCGCTGACGCCGAGACGGCCGCCCTTGCACGACTTTGAGCGCCCTCGCCACCCCGCCGGCCAAAAGCGCTCGCCGCCGAGCGCTTTTTGAGCTATGTGAGTCGGCGGTGCGCCGTATTCGAGGCGCATGAAACCGTTCGTGCCCTGCCCGGCGCGGTGGTTTTCAGTGAAGACAGGGGCGACGGAAAGTATTTGAGGGCATGGGTTTCGACAGAGGGCGCCGCGGCGAGCGCGGCGGGCGCGGCAGAGACAAGCGCGACGGTTTCGGTGGCGACGACATCTACGGTAGCGGCGGTGGCGGCGGCGGATTCGAGGACAGAGGCGGCTTCGGCGGCGGTGGCGGCGGATATCGCGGCGCCGGCGGCGGTGACCGATTCGGCGGCGGCGGCGGCGATCGCTTCGGCGGCGGCGGCGGCGGCGGAGGAGGCGGTTTCGGCGGCGGCGGTGGCGGCGGCTTCGGCGGCGGTGGTGCCGGGGCGCAGCAGCAGAATACGGGCCCTCGCACCCAGGCGAAGAACCTGACGCTGGAAGACGCGAAGGC